>JBDHXF010000047.1:0-30492 GCA_039810585.1 Chlorobiota bacterium | reverse complement strand
GCACTTTTGCTGCCCTGGAGGCCAGTGGTACCAACGGTTTCAGCAATTTTGAGGGCAAATGTTTAGGACACTACTGGCTTTTCCTATGTCTTCTCCGTTAATATGATGAAATCATCATTTTTTTCATTATACACGTACTATTAGTATCTACCATAACCAGATACATGCCGTCCGGAAGTTCACAAGGTAGACCGAATCCACAAAATGGTTGTTGAGGAGGAACGGCGAACACCACTACTTCGCGACCAAGCTCATCATACATACTGACAGTTTTAACATCGATGAGATTGGGCGATTCGTCGATTGGAATAATATTAAGTTTGAAATTTGAATAATATATATTAAGGATCTCGGGAGTTCGCTGATTTTGGACAACATCAAGAGTATCCTGTCTATAAGCAAGCAAATGAAAGCTTGTATGGGAAAGAGAATCGTTGTCGGGATAAGCACAAAAGATAGTATTTGTGCTCTCATCGATGCTAATTTGTAGCGCTTTATCTAAATTGTAATTGTTAATAATACAGTTCCATGTTTTGCCTCCGTCTTCTGTGACGAAATAAGTAAGGTAAGGATTTATATTCTTGGGATGTATAATTTCTACTCCACAAATTACATTATTTCTATTTTTAGTATTTACAATGATGTGTTCAACATCAATATTAAATTTCACGCCCTGTTGTTTTAACAAGGAATATGAATCCAAAAACATAGAGTCTAACCATGGTACATAATGGGAGTCGCCATCGACTACCGTCGCATATTTAAAGTCAATTGAGTAAAATTGCAACAGGTCACATTCGCTTTGTAGTCCCCATAATGTTGGACCTATTCCAAGTTGAGTAGATTCAGGAGAACATGGCGACATTGTAGTTACTGAAGCAAAATTATCGGTTGTGAATATCGTAGTATCGTTAGTACTTGAGTAGTCAGACAACCGCATTGCTACCATATTTGGGTTGGTATAATTAAATGTTATTTTATCAAACATTATTCCATTATTAAATCCAAGAGACGACGGTATCGAGATGAAGTCCCATGACTTGCCACTATCTTCAGATCTCACAAGGCTTTGATATACCGTGCCTCCAAATATTTCGAATGTTATTATGTACAGATTACTAGACTTAATTGGATTACTAAAAAGCTGAAATGATACTCCTGGCTCGCTTAAGTAATTGGAAAGATCTTGTCGGAGCGGATACAAATCTTCATGAATTGGGTTGTACGTAACACGAGAAACAGCGTATTGTTTGCCTGCTTTTACTATTGCATATTCAGCGTGGTTAGCTCCTTGGAATGGAACTTCATAAAACGTTGATACTGCTGTCGAATAGTCCTGTTTTGTACGACTTTTAAGGTCGTATGAGAAAGTTCGCAAAGTAGATTTATTGCTGTCAGGGTCATTGTCAACATACTGCAATATTAGGGTATCGTTACAGCTTGTAAAAACGCGACCCGATGCGCGTGAAGGAATTGAATCGATCTCGTCCCACTGACCTCGATTAGCTTTGGGATTATCGTAGCAATGCGCACTCTCTGAAAGTCCTACCATTAACAATGATAAAACAAAATATACGTTCAGCATTGATACGTGCAGCAGTTTACTAACTACTTTCATAACTATTTTAAGACATTTACAATTTGAGACGTGTTTCTGCACGTTGTTGCTTAATATGTACAATCCGCCCCTTCTGCCCCACCAAATCCGCTGCGGATTGATCCAACACTTCCGCGACATACGCGCGGCATGGAGTCTCCAAGTCACACTATCGCTGCAAGTTACAGTGCGGACTAGTTTGGACACTCAAGACGGAATTGACGAGCCGACATTCGTGGAAGGGGTGGGTCATTGGGTGCGAATTGTCTAGAAGAGGCTCTTTTTTAACATCTACCGTGTATCGCTTGATCTTGTCGGTTTTGTTCACACACCTGTTATGATCCAACGATCACTCTTGGATTGCCGCCGCCCAAACTAAGCGTGATATCGTAGCAATGAGTGCTGAGCACTGCTTTTGTGTAGTGTCGGCGTCGTGGATAAACACGGTTAAATAAAGAGCTGATCCATCCGGAAGTGTGATGATTGCTACATCATTAACGCCGGCAATTTTGCCCTTATACAAATCACCTGTACCGGTTTTGTGCGCCACAACCGTGCCGGCGGGTACACCTGCTTTGATACGGTCGGAGGGATTTACGGACTCCGTCATCATCCGCATAAGTTCCTTGGTGCTCGCGGCACTGAGTAGTCTTCCCTTCTTAAATTCTTGCAGTAAGTCCACATAACACTGTGCGTGGACCCAGTTCTCGTATTGATTTTTAGGACTGACAAAGCCACGCTCGCTCACACTGATTTGCATGTCCTTAAAGCCAAGGCTGTGCATGTATTTCTCTACAGATTTGGGTCCGCCGCAGAGTTCAAAGAGGAAGTCGCAGGCGTTGTTGTCACTCTCTGCTATCATCGCCCAAAGCAGGGTATCGATGCGAATATGACAGGTGGCGAAGCCAAGGCGATCGCCGAGTGGACTCCACGCGTGTTTCATCCACTTGTCGGTGTCGACCATAATACTGTCGTTCAACTTCCACCTCCCCTCGTCCACTTTCTTGAGAATGAGCAGAGCGATGGGAACCTTAACAACACTCATCATGGGACACTTGTCTTGTCCTCTTATCGTCAGGGTCTGACCACTTTTCTCCAAGCGCAAACTCACCGCCACCTGACACTTCTGCCCTCGCGTCACGCTGTCAATCTGCTGCTTTAAGGCAGAGAATCGGGCAGAGAGTCCGGCCGCCAGGCCGTACGAATTAAACATCAGGAATGAAGTGGCAACGAGGCATAGCTGCGCGAAGGAGCCTGGGCGAAGGTTCATGGGGTGTGTGTTGGAATGTATAGGAAGGACCGACGTTTGCTGCGCGGCAAATGTACGAGAGTGGCATTTCACATCGCAAAGGAAAACCCGAACCGGCGAGATTATATTTTTTTTTAGCAAAGGGCGCATTGAGTTCACAGCTCAAACGACAACACTAAATTGAGAGAGTACATCGGAGTATTTGATCGAATGAACCTGAACACACAACTTGCAGAACATCTGCGCCAACTCTGCGATGGTGGTAATTGGACATCGGTGTCATTACGCGCCGTCATTTCACCAATCCCCCTTGCTATAGCGCAAGGTCGAATAACAGCGAAGGAATCGGTGCACACGATCGCGGAACTCTGCTATCATTGTCATTATTACATAGCCGCTGCGCGGCGGGTCTTAGAAGGACGGGCCTTAGACGCCAACGATGCCTTCAGCTTTCAATGTCCCGAATTTCAATCAGAAGCAGAATGGCAAGATTTTAAACAACAGCTCTTCGACGATACCGTAGCTCTTGCCGAGCTTATTGCCGCACTAGATGACGTATTGTTGTCGCAAGATTTTGTTGACGCAAAGTACGGATCGTACTATAGAAACATTCAGGGTACGATTGAGCATACGCATTACCATTTGGGACAGATTGTGATTCTGAAAAAGTTACTCGTAGAGAACGTGCAATGACAGGTGTGAGTTTATTTCTCTATTGACACCATTCGAGAAATCGTCACCCCGTGTTTTTTGTCTTGCACGAGCGCAAGGTATTGTCCGTTATCAACATCGTGGATATCGAGTGTGGCTCTATTTGCGCCATGGTGAAGACTAACGTCACAATGAGCATAAATTTTAGTTAGGTCTGTTCTTGACCGCAACGAAATGTGTACGAGATTTGAATCCTCCTCACCGTTGAGTATGACGATCTCTGTGCTGTCGCCCTTTGTTAGGTGTGCATTGAAATCCCGGGCAAACTGGACCGAAGGCAAGTGATATTCCGCCGAACGATTTATACTGTCATTCATGAATGAGCCTGAAACCTCCCATGCACTTGGATATTTTGGGTCCATCGCTGTAATCGTTCCGTGCCTTTTGATGTTGGTGTAGTATCTCGCTAAGTATTCGTCTGAGATTCTCATGCTCAAGCCTGTGGGTTCGTTTGCAGGCATGTGACCGGTCTTTTGAATACAGCTATCGGTGTATGCAAATAGTGCACGCTTGTACTCTTGTTCCAACTCCAAACTTCTCACTGAGTCAACCCAAACGAAGACCCCATTTTTGATCTGCTCTGAGGCTGAAAGGTTCGTTGAATTTGCTTCGCCGAATTGCACCATCTCCATTCCGAAAGGAGTACTACCATAGCGATAGGGCACTATTCGACAATGCAACATTGTTCCGGCGAGTGATTTGGGCACGATAAACGAACGTTGAGACCCATCAACGGCACCGCCAAATAAACCGGCATACTCGCTCTCGGGATTACGGTGCACTCCAAACGAGTCGATTACTGCAATCACCACGTTCTCGTCGCTGCACAGCTCTACCCGAAACTCACTTTGATCTTGCATTTTATTCGTACCGACCTTCCACCCACGTCGAGCATCATAGCCTACTGCACTATCGCAATCGATACCGTTATGCTTAGTTAGGACGTTACACTCAAACATGCGCCACCATTGCAGCGTACAACCGTCCTTCGGAACCTGAAAACCAGTCGTACCACCATAGCTTGCCAAGAGTTCATCACGACCTTGAGTGCTGTCGCCGTCAACGACCATTCCAGGCGCGAGATGCTCCAGAAAGAGAAAGTTGCGACTATTCCCCTCTCGAACAGCAAACTCACCGATCTTGAGCGAGACTTTCACGCTGTCTAAGACATTTGTATAATAGTTGTATCGCAGAAATCGCTGCTCACTTGGATGGATTCCATACACAGGTTCAGCAAATTGTGCTGTTCCTGATGTCGAGATGACGGCCATGAGAAGACCGATCATCAGTACTCGAGACGATGCATTCATGTCGAATCCTTCCCTGAATCTTGACACAATATTCTTAAACGTGCTCCAATGATCATGCGCAGTTCCGAGTCCGGTATGCACTAACCTCAAACTCTATTGCTATCTGACAGGGTACATTGACTGTAGGCTCAGTAACTAAGAGCGTCGTGCATTGGCTGAGTTAGAGTAACCGTACGCACATCTATGACAGCTTTGAAAACGATAGATTTATTTTGTTTCAGGTCTTATCTCGTACTGACAGGCTTTGGGTCTTCGTTCAGACACTTCGCTTCCCTGCTTATTTTTTCCTCGTTCTGCTTTGACACGATTAAACTACGTATCGTATTGTGAATGTGTTATGACGCGCGTGTGAATTGCGGCATGCTTGTGCCTTCTCAGGCTGAATTTAAATCACATACCTGATGACTGCTGCTTTTTAACAAAAATTTATCATCAACGCGAAGATTGATGAACAGATTGAACAATGTTTACACTGATTGGTGAGGTGCACTGGTCAGAAATTCATTCGCTGCTTTCACCTACTCACGCAATAAATAATCCAGCATCATGGTTTCGAATTTCCCGGTCGTGCGGCAGCTGCCACCGATTGCGCCTGGGGGAGGGATGGGATTGAATGTTACCGTGACTAAAGTGCGACCAATCCCTATGGTTTTTACTTTAATGACCATGTGACCTTCGTCGGCGTAGATTTGTCCTTTATCATTATGTCCACAATCTGAGCATGGGTATTCAGCATGCTGGCCGGTTTCCGGTGTGCCGAGTACGCGTTGTATGTTCTTCAAGCTGCCTTTTGCTACGACGGTGCCGTTGGCACCGGCGCCGTCATTCAGGATTTGCCATCCATTTTCCACACACCAGCGAACAGAGCGTCCCAGGAGTACATCCAGTCCTTGACCATAGTATCGTGCTTTCACAACCCCATTACTGTCTGGCTTGTCTGCATCATAAGCATCCGGTGCCGCCGCAGGTTTTGCTTCCTCGGTTTTAGCAGCAAGGCCTGCCGATGCCCCGCTTTCCTCTTTTTTCGCCTCTTCTTTTGTTGAAGCACAGGCATGGAGGATGAGTGCGGAAGCACACAGCAGAATGAGGAATAGACGCGGACTGTTCATGTTGATACCACCGTTGTGGCTGAGAATGAGACGAAAAATTCTGACTGCTGTGGTGTAAAGCTGAAGGTTTCACGTTGAAGTGAGTTGTGAATTCCATCAGCTAGGTACACTAGGCAGCTCGAACAATATACAGAGTGTCTGTCGTTTCAGTGCATCCGTAAAACTGCGGAGGCAGATGAAAATATGTGGTCAATGGCAGCTCTCTTAGCGTCGTAAGGGACGTGCAGTTTTGAATTCAGGAGACTGTGGAAGACTATTCTCATCCGGCACGTCAATAACATGCACGTCTTGTCCGCCGGTTTGCGAGGGGAATCCGGAGTATCCACCCTGCACATTTTGCAGAACCCAGACATCCTGCACTAGCAATCCGCGCCATCCATTCTCTCCCTCCAGTTTTCCCTTCACAATGAGTGCAGGTGCACGAAGCACTTTGCGAAACTTCTCCTTGACCTGTGGCAACACAATGGTTTGAATATACCCGGTCTCGTCTTCCAGTGTGAGGAACATCACTCCCTTGGCAGTTCCGGGCTGCTGCCGCAGAATGGCAATACCGCCAACCATGATGGTATGCGCTTTCTTCAGGTCGCGATGTCCGGGCAGTCGAAAACAAGTCTCAATCGTCCGAACTTCCAAATCATTCAGCATGCGTCGGTAGAGCGTCATCGGATGCACCCGTGCGGAATGGTGTGTGGCATAATCCCATGCCAAACGCTCTGTTGTGAGTAATGGACTAAGCGCGGGCACATCGAGCTCATGCACTAATGGCACATCAAAGAGCTCTGCTTCGCTTCCCACAAGATCTCGTCGATTCAATGCCACCCCTGCCTCCCACAATGCAGTGCGAGAGTCTCGCGTGAGAGCATCCATGGCTCCGCTGCGTGCAATGGTCTCTATTACATCGCGGGCGCAGTGCACGCGCTTGACAAAGTCCTCAACAGATATAAATGGTCCTCTCAGCCGTTCCATCACAATCATTCTGGCTACCTCTTCCGACACACCATCAATGGCACAGAGTGGTTTGCGAATGGCGTAGCGTATGGCCTTGCCGCTGGCGTTCACATTTGTGTTGTTCTCCGCCGGCCTTGGCTCCAGTCCGTAGCGAATTCCCGAGCAGTTGATATCCGGAAGCAACACTTCCACGCCAAAGCGCTTGGTCTCTTCCACCAGGGTCATGAGCGAATAGAAGCCGGGACGGTGTTGCATGACGGCAGCCATATAGGCTGCCGGATAGTTGAGTTTCAGCCATGCAGATTGGTAGACAATCTTTGCGAAGGCAGCGGCGTGGGAGCGACAAAAGCCGTAGCCCACGAAGTAGGACACGGTATCGAAGACCTTGTTTGCCGACACTTCATCCACTCCTCGTTTCATGGCACCACCCACAAAACGACCACGCATGAGCTCCATTTCGGTGGAGTCACGAAACTTCGACATGAGCGCACGAAAGTCGTCCGCCTGTGCAAGACTCATCCCTGCAAAGCGATGAGCAATTTCAAGCACCTGCTCTTGAAAGAGTATCACGCCATAGGTATCGCGCAGAATATCTTCCAGATCCGGATGCAGGTAGTCCACCGGCTCTTGTCCGCGCCGCCGTCTGATGTACGGATTCACCATGCCACTTTGCAGTGGACCGGGACGGAACAGGGCCACCTCCGCTATCAAATCGTCAAAGCAGTTTGGTTGATGAATAGCCAGCACATGTTGTTGTCCTTGGGATTCTATTTGAAACAATCCAATCGTCCGACTGCTGCACATCAGAGCATAGACTTCGGGATCGTCCAAACTCAGCTCGTCGATATCGACTTCCACCTGCATCGTTGTACGAAGCAGTTCCACTGCTTCCGATACCGTAGCTAACATGCGCAAGCCAAGCACATCGAGCTTGACAAGACCCATAGCCTCAACGTCGTTCTTATCAAACTGCACCTCTTTTACACCGTTGGCAGATCGCTGAATGGCGCTGAAGTGTAGGAGTGGTGTGCGAGAGAGGAGCATGCCGCCACTGTGCAAGCCCAGATGGCGCGGACATTCATCCAAGCGCTCCACCATGCTGAGAGCCACTTGAAATAAGGGAGTATCCACGGGAACCACATCCGAGATGTCGTCCACATACTTGCGTATCGATCGCGCCGATGATGAGGGCACCGACTTTCCAATCTGATCGACAACAACCAAGGGATATCCCAGTGCCTTGCACACATCGCGCAACGCAGAGCGCAGGCGATAGCACATCAGGGTGGCGGTCATTGCCGTTTGTTCCATGCCGAAACGTTCTTCCATCCAGGCAATCACCTCCTCGCGTCGTTCCGAATCGAAGTCCACGTCGATATCGGGCGTTCCCTTTCGTCCTCCATGTAAGAAACGTTCGAACAATAGACGATGTCGTACCGGATCCACACCCGTAATTCCCAGCAAATAGGCCACAATCGAATTTGCTGCCGAGCCTCGTCCCGAACAGCGAATACCCCTGCGCTTGGCTTCGTCGACCACTTCTTTCACAACCAGGAAATAATCGCTGAGTTCCAGGCCGGCAATTACATCGAGTTCTTTGTTCAACAAGGCAATGGCTTTCTCTGTCCGCGCACCGTTGTAGCGTACGGGCAGTGCCCGTTCACACAAGTCTCTCAGGACTTCCGGTGGCGTGCGCGTCCCTTCAAGTTTTGCGGCCGGCGGGGTGATATATCCCGCCAGGAGTTCCACTGAACACATCCGACCAATCTCTGCGGCATTGCGAAAGGCATCGTCGTATGGAATAAGCGTGCGTAACTCAGCCTCGCTCTTGAGCCATGCTTCGGCGTTCACGGCACGATCCTCGTGGTAGTCGAACACCGTAATACCCTGCCTAATACAGGTCATCACATCATAGACTTTATAATCCGCAGGCAGCGCGTAGTGCACATCACCAGTGGCGACAAGCGCAATGCCAAGGTCTGATGCTAGCTGCTGTATGCGCTGCAGATCCGCGCTTTCGCCGGGACGCAGGTGATGACTCAGCTCGGCATAGAGCGCCTCGCCAAACAAGTCCTGCAACTCGCGCAGCCATTGGGCTGCTTCTCTGAGCTGACGTTTGCGAACAAGCTCGCGTACGGTGCTGCTGTATCCTCCGCTCAGACAAATCAGCTCGGAGCGTTCAAATGCCTGTAATTCTGAGAGCTTTAGACTTGGCTCCTCGCGGGACGACAAATGAGCGGCCGTAAGAATGGCATTGAGTTGGGCATAGCCCCGGTTATTCTTTGCCAAAAGAACGATGGGTGCATCATAGCTCTGTTGCTTGGCCTTTGGATGCATAACCTGCGGCTCGTGGCGCAGACGTAGCTCCGCGCCACTGATAATTTTGACGCCTGCTCGCACAGCCTCGCGCTGCGCTTGCACCATGCCGTAGACGCCATGCACATCCGTCAGCGCCAGTACCGACTGTCCCACTGCTGCCGCCTGCTGCACAAGAGCAGCAGGCGACGATCCGCCCTGCAGAAAGGAGAACCATGAGCGGGTGTGGAGATGACAAAACATGAGCCTGTGGCAGACCGCTCATGCGACTGCTCTGTGCGTGAATATTGTGCTGATCCATGCGCGATCCAAGAGCGGATCCATGTGCGATCCATGTGCCGATCCGTGAGCGGATCCATCCGGATCTGCGCGCTCATCTGAGTGCGGTTCTGTGTGCCGATCTGAGCGCTGATCTGAGCGCTGATCTGTGTCTTATTCTGACATCATGACATTCTTCGGTCTTAAACGACCGATGCCATGTGACGAATTTGGATAGGACTAAGTGAGTTTTGGTTCAAATACCAGCGTGCGCTTGACCAGTAGTAGTTGTAGGCATCGGAAGCCAGGGATTCCTTCACCGGATGGGTATGGATGTAGTTCAGTTTGGTTTCCAGAACCATTTCCTGTTCGATCACCATGGAGTCGTAGCGGGATTTCCAGACTTTGAGATCATGTCCGGGAGCTGCTGCCTTCATCTGACGGAACACCACACTGCTGCGACCCTGATTCATCAGCATCTTCACTTTGAAGGTGGTGATCTTCTTGAACTCTCGCACAAAGGCGGAGCTCTGCGGCTCGGTATTGAAATACACAATCAACTGAATGGATTCCGGTAGAAACACATATCCGAGAACGTCGCACTGAAACTTGCGACAGCAGTGGTTAATCGTCTCCGCTGCCAAATGATAGTAGCGCTCACCCAAAATTTGGGGCATCCACTTGCGGAAATTCATGGTGAGAAATACGCAGTTTTCACTTTCAATACCCTTTTGATGCTTCGTGCTCATGGCTCTTTCCTTCCTGTTTTTTTGTTGTATGTGTTATTGTTTGTCGGTGTTTGATATTGTGTTCAACTCTACTTCTTCATTCCACTTGCATGCTGCAGTGTCATTCCGTAAGTACTCGCCGCTGCATTGTGCAGCCCATTGGATCGTCAGCCTTCCTCTTGGTATGCTATTGCTTCTTTTGGCAACAGCCCGGTACTACCGTTTCGAAGAGCCTTCCGTGTTATCAGCGACGCGGCTCAGTGAGCGTACTGAGTTCATTGAGAGTAATGAGCTCAGTGAGAGTACTGAGTTCATTGAGAGTAATGAGCTCAGTGAGAGTACTGAGTTCATTGAGAGTAATGAGCTCAGTGTGCGTCATTGAGCGTATAATGCTCAACCGGCTCATGCGATTGTTGTGTTGTCATGTAGCTGTTGTTGCCTCCCAATAGTATTGGTTGAACACTTGTTTGAACTGATCTGTTGTCTACCTCTTCTGTGAGCTCATAGCCTGTCCCTCGCTGTGCACTTCAGACGGTGTAGGGACGGTACATCTCTTAATCCCAGAGACCGGAGCTATACCATCGACCGTTATGTTCAAAGAGTTCCAGGCAGAGATCCGCGCATTGAACTTTCCAGTAGTGTCGCTGCTCTTCTCTGGCCCACCAGCGCGAGCGGTACATCCAGCGATCGAGGACACATTGGACGGTGTGCTGCCGACCTCGACGACGAATGATCTGCGGCTGGCCATTGCTGCATTGCACCTCCAGCAGTTCACGCTTGAGCTTCATCGGTCATCCTCCTTGGCGTAAGGCAAGAGCGTGAAGCGATCTTCCGCCAGATAGGCCATGGCATTGCGTACTTCCGCTTTGAACATGCTATGCGGGTAGCGTTGTTCCACTTTGCGGGCAATCACGGCAGGTTCCACGCGTTCGTGCACAAAGCTGAGTTGCAGGGCCTGAGCCTGGGTCAGGCCTCCAAGCTCAAAGCGCAGTTCACTGCACTCTTCTCCATTCATCATCGTGCGCAGCAGAATTTCTGCCGCCGTGCGGATGGCATCGATGCCGGATGTTGCCTGCTTGAGAATGCGTCGGGCATAGCGCTGTACGGCTTTGGCATTGACGAAACGCAAGCCGATCCAGCAGCATTGACGGGCGCTGACGCTGAGCAGCTCCTGCTGACACTCTGTCACCATATCGCGTAAGGCAGCCTGAAGCTCTCGTGGTTCTCGTACAGCCAACTCGAAGCTGCGATGAGCGTGCAGCAGCGGCGGCGGTTGAAAGAAGGGCAAGGGGGCGCGGCGGTCGCGCATCAAGTCTTGCACCACGGTAGCGATACGTTCTCCGGCTTTGCCAAACTGAGCCACCAGTTGCCTGCGGGTAATGGCTGCCAGTGCTGAGAGTGACTGCAGTCCAAAGAGCTGCAGCTTTTCAAGAATGTCTTCTTCAATCTGAAAAAACCGAAGGAGCTCAACCGGACAGTTGCGCAGGAAGTCCTGCACATCACTGTCGTCCACAAAGTGCAGCGATCCCACTTCGCAGCTATAGGCGGCAAGCTGTGCGCTGAGCCGAGCCGAGGCCACTCCAACACAGGCCTGATACTGCGCGGCGAAGAGTCGCAGCTTTTGCGCATCCATCGCATACAACACCGCCGTTCCCATGCGCAGCTCCATGATGTGCGGCGTGATGGTGTACAAAGCCTGCAGCACCTCTTCCCACACGCTGAGTTCCACCACGTATTTGCGAAGCAGAATCTGCGCCGAGGGCGCCAGACGTTCGGCGCGCTGACCACTGTCTCCCAGCTCCACACCACGAGCACGAGCTCCGGCTGTGAGCGAAATCACACTGTGCTTCTGCACCACGATCACATCGCCGTCAATACGCTCCGCCCGAGCCAATGCCACGGCCGGAAAGTCCGGTATGTGAAAACATGCGATGTGAAGATGCCGTGCCATATCCGTTCAATGCCTCGTCCTGTCTGTGTCGCGATGCCAGTCGCTTGCCTGTGTCGTCTACCTGTGTCGTCTGCCTGTCTCGTCTGCCTGTTCCTACTGTCTGTTTTGCCTACACTGTACGCCTGCCCTCTGACCGTGACGGGGGGATTCCCGGCGCAGAGGGCAGCCGAAGTGTGGGGTTCCAAACCATTTTCACGAATTGTCAATTCGATCTGTCTCTTCGAACAGTCTGTCAAACTGTTTCTCAAATCTGTCTGTCCTTCAGAGCGCAGCCTTCCGAGCAAGCAGAGCGAGCGAGGTCTGTCCTCACTTTTTCGAGAGTGAGGATTGCCTTAAGCTCAGGCTTGTTGATGATGTATGTTGTGCTATGCCGTGACCTGCTGCTGTATGCTATGCTGAGCGCTGCACGAGCCTGCCGCTATGAAGCAGGGCTGACAGATGATGACTCGTGAGTCTGAGGCCTCAGGCTCTGCTTGACAGCGCATGCGAAGCATGCGTGTATAAAAAATCATCTGACGGTCGGCATTGTGCTCGTGCGCTGCTTCGGTAGTGCCGTTGTGTCCACGTGTGTCCGCGTGTGTGACACCACTCCTGCT
This sequence comes from Chlorobiota bacterium, assembly GCA_039810585.1. Classification (GTDB taxonomy): domain Bacteria; phylum Bacteroidota; class Ignavibacteria; order Kapaibacteriales; family NICIL-2; genus JBBATK01. The sequence goes on along the minus strand of JBDHXF010000047.1, from coordinate 17,719 downwards.
TGCCCGTGGAGTGGGCAAAGCTTAGTGCGGACGGAACTTCTTGATCGAGGTAGTGACCACTCCGATGATGGAGAAGTCCATATCCTCGGTGACTTCGATATTCTTATGTGCTTTGTTTTCCGCTGCCAGAATCACGCGCTTGCCGTTACGCACAAAGCGCTTGACGGTGAGTTCGTTGAAGACTCTGGCCACAATAATCTCGCCCGACTTGGGCACGATGGAGCGGTCGATAATCAGGGTATCGGAATCGTAGATGCCGATGTCCTTCATGGAATCCCCCACCACGTTCACAAAGAAGGTGTGCTCGGGATTGTTGACAAGAAATTCCACAATGTCCACACTCACGGTATCATCACTGGTGGAGACCGGTGAACCGGCGCTGACACTGCTGGTCATGAGTGGAAAGCGTGTGGTGCGTGCTTTGTTGTGGTCGATGCTAAATACTTCACGACTGAGCGATGAGAGGTTCTTGCCCGCTCGCTGCACATAGTCGTTTAAGGACTGCAGTTGTTCCAAGGTGATGGCAGCACTATTGCCCAACATCTGCCGCAAGGCCTGTGAGATGTCTTCAGCCTGCCCAAGCTCAGTTGATGCCAAGAGCATGGGTTCCGTTCCGTTACAGAGCCAGCTTGTGGAAATACGATACCTCGTCTCCAGCTCTCGCATCACTTCAACAGGAATACTGCGTGTGCCGTTCTCCCAGGCATAGACACTAGCCGATGCCACCGCAAAACGCTTGCAGTAATCCGTCACTGTCATCTTCAGCACTTCGGTGCGCGCTTGCTTGTGCCGTGCCCCAATCTGCCGAGATATACTGGCCTGCTCCATGGCTTCCGCTACGCCCGACTCCGATCGTTGCATAGACTCGCCAAGCTTGTCTGCCATTTTTCTCACAGCCGCCTTCTTTGCTTTTTTCATCGTTCCTCCTGCTGTTCGTCAGTGTTGCTTTGCTGCCGTCTGTTGTTGTTGCTGTCTACTGTTTGCTGTCTACTGTTTGCTGTCTACTGTTTGCTGTTTCTGTTTGCGGTAGACTGACCGGAGTTCCCTGAGCGGGAGACGAATCTTCTTCATCGTGGCGATGAAGAGGATATGCGGTGGTCAATCAGCGCGGTACAATTCTACGAAATGTAGAATGATTATACAAATTGTAGAATAAATATTTTTTCGGGCGGCTTATTCTATCGAAAAATCGCTCAATTCGGGGTATTGGGTGGGGTCTTGAACCTGAGGGACGTTTGTATCTACGCCACGGGAGTGCAGGAGTTTGGACACGGGGAAGGCTTCCAGCTCGGCATCGGGCAGGCTATGGAAGAGCTGTTGGACCTGTTCTTTGGAGTGTGTGTTGTCGAGCCACGACCCTTCGTCGGAGCCATGGAGCATCAGGGGTTGACGGTGTTTGGTGTTATGGATGGCGCCCACGAGCGGGCCTGCTTCGTGAGTACAGATGCTGAAGGTGCGGAAAATTTCGCCGCTGGATTTGTCCACCCATTCCTCATGGATGCCGCCAAAGGAGAAGATGTCGCGCGAGCGCAGCCGTATAAAAAATGGATAACTTTTCTTTCCCAGGTGCAACGATTCGAAGAAGCCGTCGGTGGCTACCAGGCAGCGTTTGCGCATGATGGAGGCACGGAAGGACACTTTTTCAAACACCGTTTCGCTGCGTGCGTTGAGGGTATTCATGCGGAACGACAGCGCGTCGTCTCTGTTTTTTTGCCACGCCGGAATCAGTCCCCAACGCATGAACTGTAGCCGCCTCGGCTCCTCTTGCGTCACCAGCGGCATCAGGGGAAAGCTGAAGGCATTGGCGTGGAAGATTTTATCGAACTCCGTGTCGTCCACTTCCATATCATCCCAGCCGAACAGTCGCTCATAATGATCCCGAATGTCGGCAATGTTGCGCGATATGGAGTAGTGAAAGCACATGGTACGTAGTCTCCAGGTGTACAAAACAACAATTCGATCAAGAGTCTTTCTTATTCGTGCGCGGCTTCGCGCTTACTCTGCCGGAGTCGAGCCAGGTTTCGTGCACAAGCTCAGCATCTAGCGACCAGCCGTTGAAGCGGATTCGCTGTAGTGTGACGCCGCAAGTTTGTCATGCACATCGCTGCTGAGCGCGGTCAAGAAACGAATTCCGCTGCGCTGTTCCACATCGTGCACCGTACACAGATAGCGTTCCCAAGGATCGGCGGCAATGTCTCTCGTGTTTGGCATGATCACCGCAATGATGGGCGTGGTTGCTTGAACGTTGGCAAGACCTTGTCCTTTATCAAGCACGACAACGATTTTGTAACAAGACGACGGAACCTGCACTCCTCTGCCAATGCTACCCAGATCTTGTTCATAGAGAGGTCCATCCATCACGTACAGTTCCTTGTCATCACGCTTGCACAAGCGCTCACAGTAGTTCTCCAGCGCTAGCCAGGGTCCGGCATTTAACTCATGGGTTTGTGGTACCAAGTTCGTGGTGTAGAAGGTGCACAGGTTATCGGCGTCGTTACGCGTGCGCTCTTCGCTGCGGCACATATGCCCACGATCATAGCCACTGCCGGTGTAATCACGGTGCAACACCCGCAGGTACGGCGAGGGCAAATCCGGATCCGGAAGGAACTCACCCTTGTGTCTCGGTGCCTCGCCATACCACCAATTGCTGAGATTGTAACTCACCCAATCGGGGTTGTGCGTGCGGTTGTTGTAGCTCGTGATGTACTGAGGCCGCCGGATAATGAAGTGCTCAGCGTTATCCTGTTCCTGCGGAATACCTAAGGCACAGTGAATCTGAGCATTCCCCTGATTCACCTCCCCCACGTACTGTCCGCTCCCCTGTTTCACCACCCCCGGCGTTTGCACGCTGCCGCTCAAACCATGCGACATGCGAATAATATTTCGTGCCAGCGTTGCTATCAGCAACACTGCAACCAGAATCGTAATGATACGACGTGTTCGAGATCTCATGCCGTGGCGAGCCTATACCCTGTGTGTGGAACGATGCGTCGAGGTGTGCGGACTACGAACGACTATCGCCGCTGTATCAATCATCCGTGGCAGATGATGGACTTGCTCCTACACACCGTCGCGACGAAGATACGCAGTCGCACGAGATGCTTCGTGTAGCATCAACCCCGTCACTCGTCGTGTACAGTATCAGCTTGTACCGTGTCTTGTTTTGCATCGCAGCGAACTCCTACAGCTACGCAGTGCGCTGGAACACGGACACCAACTCTCAGCCAAGCCATTCAGGCTATCAATTTTTTCTATTTTTGTAGCGACTACATACGCGCCCGTAGCTCAGTTGGATAGAGCAACAGCCTTCTAAGCTGTGGGTCATAGGTTCGAATCCTATCGGGCGTGCTGGATATATTTGCAAGTTCTTTTATATTAACTACTTAGGCAGTTTTCGCAAAAACTCCGGCACTGTATTAGGACATTTTGGAAGTGCTATTGTTGAGTTGCTACTGAATTGTACGCGTAGTCCATTTCAAAGGACACGATGATCAATCAGGCTTTTTGCAGTGTGTTTAATGTCGTTGCTCTTGGATGGAAATAAATCCGTTAGACAAGAGATCCTCAACAAACGACTCGTCATCCCAGGTGCTGATCACGGCACCGGTTTGAACTTGACACGCGTCCGCAGTCTTCGTCATGAACTCCTCTCGCGACGTCTCAGGGTTGTAGCTCATCGCGCGAAGTTTGTCGATGATCTCGGCCGGGCTGGAGGCTTCAAGTGTGCCTCCTCCTTTGAGGTGGTAGGTCTGAATCATGACGTGCAATTTAGCACGACCTATTGTTGCTGTCATAGTCTTCTCCTTTGTTGGTTGAAAAGCAGCCCCCTTAGCGGGAGGCTGCTCTTTGAAAATATGCTCTGCGTCCTTCGGCGTAGGTCTTTTGCTCGTGCTGCAGGATCGATGTGAATTCCGTCCAGTTGGCGGTCGTTACTGCCGGTGCATCGAGAAGCTGCGCCAGTATTTGGATCCAGTTTGTGATCTTCTTGCCTTCGATCGTTCCGTTGTGCTGGCGGAATTCAACCGTGCGGTGGCGCCAGAAGCTTTGCGTGTTCAGTTTGAAGTAGCGGTTGCGGCCGGTGATTGCTGTTTCGATCTGCTCAAGGCTCGCAGCGTTCTCGATCTTCGTGCGGAAGTTCGTCGCGCGCATGCTGCGGCAGTAGTGGTTGACCGATCCTCTGCGCGAAGGTGCGACGATGCTGTCAATCTCGTGCTCAAGGCTTGCGTAGTTCGTGTAGATGCGCTTCCAGTCGGTGAGCGTGAAGCCCGCTGCGTCGAAGTGAATGTGGAGTCCGCAGCTCTTGTTGATCTTGGCGCCGAGCTGCTTTAAAACTTGGCAGGCTTTGTTCAGCTCGTCAATTCCTGCTTGGCCCTCGAGCGGTGGCGAAACCAGTTCGAAGCCTTGAGCGCCGTTGATCGAGCCGTCAGTTACGATTTTCCAGTGGCTCCTCGTTGTGTGGTTGTATCCTTCAACCGTCGTGTTCACTCCGGCAGCGTTCAAGGCATTTGCCAAGCGTGTTTTGTCGAGTCCGAAGGCTTCAATTTCGACTCCGAATTTCTTGTTGAAGCTCCAGCCTGCAGCCGGCTGGCAGTCGCTTGCCAATGTTGCCGTTGTCCGGTAGTAGCGTGCCCAGACATTTTGAACAAAACCGTAGCGAACTCCTAAGAGGTTTGAAACCTGAACTCTGGTGTGACCGAGGCGAAAAAGCTCGATCATCTTGGCGGTTTTCGTTAGGCTGCTGTTTTCGAGAATCTCTTGCGTTGTCATTTGTTTTGCCTTGTTTGTTTGTGCGTTAATGGAAACGCCGCTCGAAAATGACCCACCTCGCCGTGCCAATGTGATCCACTCTGTCCAAATGACTGACGCACTGGCGCCGATCATTCTGACGCAGCGTATCCATTCAAACTGACCCCCTTCGCTTCAGCACACTCATACATTGCCGGAACCATTCGTAACTAAGCGCTTGTTTCACTTTAAGCGCTTAGCACTATGGCTAACGTAACAATCTGTATGAGCAGTATACGACAAGTATTACGCATGCATTCTCGCGGAAGAAGCATGCGTTACATTATGGGTATGACGGGGATCTCCCGCACTACCCTCCGAAAATACCTCGAACGGTATAAGCAGAGCAAACTTGGCATCCAAGAGCTGTGCGAGATGAGCGACAAACAACTCGATGACCTGTTTATGCAGGTGCCCGATCAGAAGGTCAATCATCGTCTTCGAGCACTCGAACCCTTGTTCCCGTGGATGGAGGCAGAACTAAAGAAAGCAGGTGTCACGTTGGACTTGCTCTGGCGTGAGTACCGCAAGAGGTATCCGGACGGCTACATGATCTCGCAGTTTAAACGGTACTTCCAAGCGTGGCAAGGACGGACAAAGCCCAGCATGCACATTGAACACAAGGCTGGGGACAAAATGTACGTGGACTTCACTGGTGAGAAGCTTCACTTTACAAACCCAGTGTCTGGCGAGATCACAGCGGTCGAAGTCTTCGTTTCGATTCTTGGCGCTAGCCAATTGATTTATGTGGAGGCTGTCAGCAGTCAGAAGAAAGAGGACTTCATTGCCGCATGCAGGAATGCACTTCATTACTACGGTGGCTCGCCAGAGGCAATTGTACCGGACAACCTGCGTGCTGCGGTAGATAAAACGAGCAAGTTCGAACCTCAGATCAATCGCAGCTTTGCCGACTTTGCTCACCACTATGGTATGACCGTTCTGCCGGCACGTGCCTATCGTCCAAAGGATAAGGCGCTGGTTGAAGGGGCTGTAAAGATCGTCTACACACGCATCTTTGCAGTGCTTCGCAATCACGTGTTCAACTCACTAGAAACACTCAATCAATCAGTGTGGGATGCGCTCGAGGAGCTAAACTCTGCTCCAATGAAAGGGCGTGGATACAGCCGCCGCAAACAGTTTGAAGAAATAGAAAGCAGCGAGTTGAGTCGTTTGCCACGCATCGACTATGAGCTTCGAACTGAGTTACGCGCAACGGTCATGAAGAATGGTCACGTTGCTCTCACCTGCGATAAGCACTACTATAGTGTTCCCTACACATTGATCGGTTATAAGGTGAAGATCATGTACTCTCACTCAAGAGTAGATATCTATCATCAGCTTCAATGCGTTGCCACACACTCCCGCTCGCGTAAAGCCTACGGCTATACAACCGACCCACAACACTTAGCCTCCACTCACAAGTTCGTCAGCCAGTGGTCGCCAGAGATGTTCTTGGAAAAAGCATTGGAAATAGACATGGATGTTCACCTGTACATCAAGCGTCTGTTTGATCTTCGCCAGTATCCCGAGCAAGCCTTCCGCAGCTGTATCGGCATACTGAACTTCGCAAAAAGGTATGGCAACGCCCGCCTGATTGGCGCTTGCCGCCGCGCACTCGACTTCGGCACGTACAGTTACGGCGCTATTTGCAGCATCCTCGAAAAAGGTCTAGACACCGTTTCCGAAGACCAACAGCCACCAAACAGCGCCGCACCTGATCATGAGAACATACGTGGACAGAAGTACTACGACCAAACAAATGGATCTGAGTCACAAGACTTACCGCCGGGCAATGACGAGCCAGACGATACGGTGCCGCTTGAGCCTACACCAGTTGAACCAGAACCGAGAACTCCCGTAACACATAGTCTTCAACAAACTAACCATGGAGGTGAATAATGAGTGCAGCAACCCTAGAGAAAATGAAAAAGATGAAGCTCTACGGGATGTTCCGCATGTTTAAAACTAGTGTTGAATCCGTCAGGCGTGAAGATCTCACGCCTGATGAGATGGCAGCAGCGCTGGTTGACTCTGAGTGGGACGACCGTCAGAATAGAAGCTTCGAACGCTCCGTAAAGAATGCCCGCTTCCGCTACAAAGCATCGATCGAGAGCATGAGCTTCGATACCGAGCGTAACATTGACAAGAACATGATCATGCGGCTTTGCTCCTGCGAGTTCATTGATAAGCACGAGAACATCCTCATCACAGGCAGTACCGGTGTGGGCAAGAGCTACATCGCTTCGGCTCTTGGGCACCAGGCATGTTCACTTGGTTACAGGGTCAATTACTACAGCACCGGACGATTGTTTGGCAAGCTGAAAATGGCAAAGGCTGATGGCACGTACGTAAAAGAGCTAGTCAAGATCGAAAAACAGCACGTACTCATACTTGACGACTTCGGCTTGCAACCCTTCGATGCCCAAAACAGAGCAGCATTGGTGGATATTATCGAAGATCGGCATGGGAAAAAGTCCACGATCATCACCTCGCAGATACCCGTGGCAAAATGGCACGAAGTGATTGGCGACAAAACGGTAGCAGACGCCATCCTCGACCGAATCATTTACGAGTCACATAGGCTGGAACTGCGCGGAGAATCGCTACGCAAGCAGTCAAAAACTGCGCAGACTGAAAGCACTAACTAACTATTTTTGATAACCACTCTGGCAGGAAAAGTATGAGTTGGCTGGCAGGAATTTAACAGGTCAGTTTGGCGCGGCTAAAGTGGGTCAGTTTGACCGGCGTTTCCAGTCAAAGCAATTGCGATTGTCTAAATCCGATTTTACCTCCCTTGTCGATTGCCGTTTGAGTCATGAGATGTACCTCGACAAATTGAGAGAAGGCGGTACACTGCCGCACGCAGAGCGCGACGCCTAAATACGAGGAGCACTAAGACATATACACAATAGTAGCATGTGCGCGGACAACTGTCGTTGTCCCGCAATCTCTTTGACCGCCCTTATAAGTAGCCAGCTTTTCATCCGAAACTGCATTGTAGTGAAGAGTAATTTTCAACAATACTTAGTTTCACGAGATATGGCACCATGAAAGGTATTTTTTGTCCGAATTGCGGATCTGAAAACATCCGGTCAGGTAGACGCGGAAAAACTCCGTTTGGGAACTCTTACACTGCCAAGCAGATTGTCCTAACATGCCTAAAGTGTGGCAAGCAATTTACGCCAGGCAACGATCTAGACTCTGTTAATGCTCGCAATAGTGCTCGTCAAGCGGCGGCTGCTCAAAAACGTGCGCTTATGGTTGAAAAAGCACAGAATGCGGAGATTAAGAGATCACAAGCGCGTCAAGATCGTCTTAGTTCCGAGGATATGAAACGGGAGGCCGAGGAAGCTTACCGCACACGATTGTCTGAACTTAGCGATGAGAAAAAGAATGAACTTGGTAAATACATAGCTATTAGCGGCAAGAAGACTAGTATTGCGTATATGTTGTTACTATTTTCCCTACATAGATTTTATCTTAACGGTCCTGCAATTGGAATACTATTTCTTGTAACATTTGGAGGGATTGGAATATGGTGGTTATACGATGCCATTACAATGAGAAAGTTAGTTGATAGGGCAAACGACGAAATGGCGTCAAAATGGTTACAATCCAACTAGCCTATTTTGCTTTCGTTTTTTCTATATGTGGGGTCATACCTGTCCAAGACGTTTGTTAGTCTGAGTCAGCTGGTTTTGGGTTAATCACCAAATAAAAAAAGTCTCCAGTTAATGTTAAGTTGCGTTTGCGATCATCAACGACATTAAAAGGAGACCAAGACATGGGCAAATCTACAAATCTGTTCGGTCAAATCATAGGCTTGTTGCATGTAGCTGGTTTTGACAGCATTGTGCGCAAGCATAAAGGTGACAAACATGCAAAAGGGTTTAGTGCATGGGACCAATGCGTTTGTATGCTGTATTGTCATCTGATGCAGGCTACGTCGCTACGAGAGATTTGTGGAGGTCTGGCAACCATTAGTGGGAAGATAAACCACCTCGGATTGAAGAAACCTCCAAAACGTTCAACTTTGGCATACGCTAACGAGCACAAGCCAGCAGCAATGTTCTTTGATCTCTTCACCTCATTACACGGACTGTGTGCCGGCGCTTGGAAGGGTAAGCGACGCTTCCGCTTCAAAAGCAAGCTCTATATCCTCGACTCTACGATTATCGACCTTTGCGTGAAGCTGTTTCCATGGGCAAAGTATCGTACAACCAAAGGAGCGGTTAAGGTACACATGCTGCTCGACGACGACGGTTGCCTGCCGATGTTTGCCACGATCAGCGAAGGACGAAAGTCAGACATCCATGCCGCACGAGACATTGCTGCCAGCGATTTGCTGCCCAAAGGCTCAATAATAGTCTTTGACCGCGGTTACAATGACTACGAGCTGTTCAGGCAATGGAGCAAAAAAGAGATAACCTTTGTCACTCGCATGAAGGACGGCACGCTGTACAAAGTGACTGATACCTATGCGCCGCCGCAGCACTCAAAGATTCTGTGCGACGAGAACATTGAGCTAACTGGTCACTCTGCGACAAAGGAACCTATGCCAGTGCTGCGCCGTGTCGTGGTTTGGGACGAGGTCAATCAGAAGGAGATCGTTCTTCTGACCAACAACACTGTACTTGGTTCGACGACAATAGCGGAGATTTACAAGGAACGCTGGCAGATTGAGATCTTCTTCAAAACCATCAAACAGCACTTGCGAATCAAAGCCTTCGTTGGAGAGTCGGTCAACGCGGTTCACATACAGATTTGGACAGCACTTTGTGCGATCCTGCTGCTAAAGTACTTGAAGTTCAAATCGATGTTCAACTGGTCATTGTCCAACCTGATTGCTCTGCTACGGCCAAATATGTTTACATATCGGGATTTACAGCACTGGCTAGACAATCCTTTCGAATCTCCGCCAATAGAGCCGTCGGACAAGCAGCTTGAATTAGGCTTTTAATTTGGACAGCATGGCTGAAAGCATAGGGGGCTCCGTTTCGGAATCAGCAAAAATCCTGTCCAGAATCAACAGAATCGAGGGGTTTTCAGTCGGCAGCTAAACGTTTTGGACAGCAGTGATGTGGGGTAAACACTATACATTACAGTTAAGGATAATAGCTCGTTTGTTATAACCCTATTTACGTTTTAGTATTTTTCAAATTACTACGGTGAGAATTATATGAATCGCGACTTCGGTTTAGCGTTAGAAGTACTGGTGGCCATAGAGCAAGGTGTAAATATGTATACTGTAAACTCGACTCCAGAACTTATCAAGTATCATTTTGACATGTTAGAGCATATTGGCTGCATAGCCGTTGAGAATAGAAATCACACGAGTGTGAGACTTTACAACACAGCCTCTATTAAGCTAACTTGGGCAGGACATGATATGATAGACACATTGCGATTTAAATTGAACAATCCATAAATATTTAGGTACATTCATTATGGTCATTTAACAAGTAAATACTTTTTAATATTTTGCTAACTCTTTTAAACACTTTCTATGTCTCTTATTCCACCGTCGTATATTGATTCCGTGACAGCCATTGGAGTCCAAAATGATGAAACAATAAGTTGGATTGGAACCGGTTTTTTATACGGCCAAAAGATTGAAAGTGATAGTACAGAGAAGTCTCAGTTTCGTGTTTTTTTAATCACTAATAGACATGTGTTGGAACATGCTAGCAATTTTGTACTGAGATTTAATCCTGTATCATCAGACAATGCTGTAAATTTTCCAATCAATCTCGACAAAGATGGAGACGTTCCTAAATGGGTTCCGCACCCAAACCCGAATATAGACATTGCAGTTGTTCCGATTAATATCAATGCACTTAAAGAGCAAGAAATGAAAGTATTCTTCTTTCATTCAGATAAACATACCGAAACGAGAAGCGATTTGAAGGGACGCAGTGCCTCGGAGGGAGATCCACTTTTCGTCTTAGGTTTTCCTATGGGTTTAATATCAAATGAAAGATTGCATGTTTTTGTGAGATCTGGAGTAATCGCGCGTATAAGAGATCTATATGAGGGGCGCAGCGACGATTTTGTAATTGACGCATTCGTTTTTCCTGGCAACAGTGGGGGACCTGTGATTTCATGTCCTGAGCCGGTTGGAATAAGTGGCACAGAAACCAACTCGAGCTCGAAACTTATTGGAGTGATTAAGAGCTATATACCGTATTCTGATATTGCATATAGTCGACAGACGAACCAACCTCGGGTTATTTTTCAGGAAAATACAGGTTTAACGCAAGTTGAACCTGTCGAACATATCATCGAAACCATAAAAGAGTTTCTATCTCAACAGAAATAGCGCTCTTATTTGTAAAATCGCCGCGTATTACGAGGCTATTTACGTCAGATGCTATCAAGCATCTGATATTCCGATCAATTAATCAACCCCATGCCTTTCTTAGTTCTTCTTTCCTCTTGTCGCTTGTAACGTGAACGTACCGCATTAGTGTCCGCAAGTCCTTATGCCCAGTGATCTGCATAATCAACTCTGGCCTCACTCCACGTTCAAGTGTGAGTGTGACAAATGTACGCCGTCCGGTATGCGACGTAACGAGCTGCCACTTCTTATGCTTCTCCTCGACCCGTTTTGTGCCGGAATGCCTGACTTTGACGACAGGAGCATCAATTCCCGCCTCCTGTGCAATGTGCTTCAGCGCATCGTTAACTTCTGTGGCGACATTGTCCTTGACTCGTCGCCCTGGAGCGCTTTGAGTGCGGCTCTTAGGGGCGCGGTTACAGGAACGTGCACGAGGTCTCTCGTCCTTCGCGTCGTGATGACGATCTCATCAGCATTGAGATTTTGAGCGTCTACTTTTACGACGTCTGACCATCGAAGCCCGCTGTAACATTCAACGAGAAACTGCAGTCGCACCCTCTCTCTGGTTCCGGATAGCTTCAATGCTTCTATTCTGGTCACTTCCTCATCAGTTAAAGTAATGATTTCCACATTCTCTTTCGGCTTCTTCCAGAACTTTGCACCCGGAACGTGGTGGCCATGGCGCTCACACCATGCGAAGAATGTCTTGAGCTGCTTGGTTTGCATGCCGATCGTGTTGTTGAGCTGCCCTAGCTCGGCCAAATAGGCAACGAATCCATTGTACGAGTCTTCCGTAACCGCTGAGAAGCTTAAGGGCGTTGATGCCCTCTTGCAGTATGCCACATAGTGTTTCCAGGCGTTCTGGTAGATCTGAGCGGCACGTAGCGACACGTGCGGCCGTCTATCCTTTACGAATTGCTCGAAGATCTTGTTCAAGTCATCTTTGGGCTGCGTGCGGCGCTCGAATTCTGCAAGAAACTCCTCTCGTGCTGGCACAAGTATTCCCTTAGTCACAAAGTCTATGAAGACCTCGCCGAGCATGGTCTCAATCATTCTCAGAGCCTCATTCAGCAATTTGCCTTGAGGATGTGATGTCTTGACACACTGCTTCTTACTATCCCAGTACTTGGCTGGGACGGCCAACTGCGAGTGAACGCGGACAACCACTCCCCGGTATGTCATCTGAGCAAAAATCGATTGCTCGCCGCTACGAAGCTTGTAGTCTTTGAGATAGAAATTGATGCGTGGCACGGCACTTCCAAGGTTTATTTCTCTGGTACGATATTAGGACAGAATGCGTTTGGAACGGGTCGTATTCCAAACCACACCTGTCACAAGATAGCTCCAGACGTGCCCGTTTTCTATGAGAAAGCGCGTTTTTGAGTTATACACATCACAAACAAAACCGAGGTCTACTCCTATCGGGCGTGCCTTTGAAATCGGTGACCGGGAGCTTGGACGTTACAATTTGAAAGTATATGAACACTCAGCCCTTAATGGGCACTGACCGGCAGAAGTGTTTGACACGACTCCCGACCAGAAGTGGGAGCCCGGCACCTCGAAGTACTCGGACGACATAGCCGCCGCTCTTCGCTCAGAGCTTAAGAAGGGCAAATAATGCCGCAGCTTGATGACAAGAGCGTCTGCCAAATGATCGCTGCCCTTGAACTTGACCTGAAGAATATCTCCGCTCAGGCGATGCAGCAAGCCGCTGAGATCCTGTCTTTCTCTTTCGAGCAGAACTTCTTCGATGGTAGTAAATGGAATGAGGACTTCCCCATCACGCCAATGTCTACCTGATCGCTGAAGTGGAAACCGCTGGCCGAGTTCACTAAGTAAACCTACGCGCTTTCGGTAAGAACACTGAGCGCACGCCGCAGTGCACTGCCGGCGGACTGGCTGCCGGCATAGAAGTCTACGTCGGTACCAACTACACCGTCCTGATCCGCTCGAACAAAGCCTATCAGCAGCTCAGTAGTTCAGCCTCACAAACACGACGCGCGTCACTGCAAAGTCAAGGAAATACTTCTGGATGATGTGGTACAAAACCGGGCTTGAGATGTACAAGGGCTTGGCGCTCACGAAAAAGGAGACGCCGACTATGACGATTCCAGCGTCTTCGTACATTGTGATTCAGGAGCAGGCCTTCATAGATATTGCCAAGCATATTTCTGACGATCGACCTTAATGATTCCATTTACGCCAAATATTTTCTCTCATACATCTACAGCCTTACACTGTGGAACCCTTCGTACTACGAACCTGTCGTGTTGTACACATAGTGCACATTTACGTTTCGACTTCATGTCTTATCAATACTAGTAAAAGTAATCAGAACAAGCTCCAATACTCAATACTTAATAAAAGTTCGTATATAGTCCTCTCCAGCAACCCTAGCCTTCAACACATATGTACCGGCAGCGACATTTTTCAATTCCAAGTCAATTTTATCTTTTGATGGATCAATATTCGTAACTCTAACTGTATAACTACTCTTAGTAACTTGCTGACCGTAGTAATCATACAAAGCAATGTTTGCACTACCAATTAATGATCTCTCGTCATGATATAAAATGCAGTGCGAGTTCGATACACAAGGATTAGGGCTGACATTTCCCAAATAAACACTTATGGCACTTTCAATCGTATTTTTATATACTACCTCAGTTACATTGTCATCTTTATAAATAAGCACCGGATAGTTGTACCGTACTTTTCCTTCATTATTCTTAATACCTAGAAATGCTGTCATCGCGCCGCCGCATAAATCATATAACGTATATGTATAATCTCCTAATGTTGAATCTGATTTCCATTCTGCCAAAGATGAGGATCCAGCATCCCAATATCTCATAACACTCCTTCCACCTACATTCAGCCGATGATTCCAGTTCAGCACTGGGTAATTAAAAGTAACTGTATCCGCAAAACATCGTCCGCTTATGACAGCATCGCTTAAATCATAGTAATCTAAATAACTATAAGCAACGTTGTTGACAACTGCAGATGATGCGACAAAAAGAACATTGTTATACAGCGAAATACCCTGCAAATACTGTATTCGATTTACTTTTCTTTCAATTTCATTCCAGTCCTCTCCGCCATTGATTGACTTATATATTTTCTGGGATTTATAGCCAGTAAAATGATGATAATCCGTCGCTAACGTGTACAACACTCCATCACCCTTGACTATATTCGAAAATGAAACCGAATCAACTAGTTTGTAATCCACTACACGCGCACTTGCATTGTATTTTACAGCAGTTGTATAGTAATATTTGAAGGTGTCCTGCTGAATCCCACTCATACTTCTCAGTATTGTAAACCCATCATCTCTTCTAATCACACTTTCGCTATGTAAAACATATGGTCCCCACTGAAGTTGAGGCACACTGTCATATGCAAACGTAACACCGCCATCAGTGCTAAAACGCTCGTCTGCACGTCCGCCAAAAAGATTATGATCACATACGTTGACTATAACTGAATCATTAACAATATGCAACAGCCCTCCAGTCAACCACCCGTGATCAACGAGGTCACTTTTAATACTTTGAGGCAACCATGTAATATTTCCATCACGTGTGGTTGTAATACGTATTCTTCCGCTATAAACTCCAAACAGCGAATCATACATAACAGGAGTCACGGACTCTTCACGATACGATTTCAAATACCACCTCGCTCCTGCGTCTGTACTCACATATACTGTGCTATAGGCACCATATGCAATTAAAGTCGAATCATCGTACCTCGCGATATTATTTATTGCTGAAAATCCAATGTAGTACTCGTCGTCTAGTAATTTTGAACTGATCTTTGTTAGCAAATTCGATGCAACAGAATACTGATCTAATGTGAGATTCCCGAGATCACGATTCGCATCGTATGAATCCGTCATTGTTATCAATGTACTATCTGAGAATATTGCTGCGCTGAAGTTTTCACCAGTAGGAAACATCTCAGTCAAATCTGAGTTCACTAAATACCAAACAGAGTTCCATAACACTACAGACCTATCTCCGTAATTGCATACTTTACTTGGCTTTAAGCAAGATTTACATGATAACCAAGAGTGAACATCAATAGACTTAGGAATGTATGCCGGATTGCTATTTAAACGAAAAAGAGTATCAGTTGTGGAAGCATAAATCGCGTCATGTATCACAAATACATTATTATAAGCGCTTGGCCCATTACGGCTTATTGTTGTTTTCAAACCGTTCATATCGTAAACATTGTAAGATGTTTTTCCAACAATGATAATATCTTTTGTTCTGGAATCGATACACATCCCGATAATACTATCTAGTGTGGAAAGGCTTGACTTTATCCATGCTTTCGCAAATATATCTGACTCATATACCGATCCATTTGCGCTCGATGCGAATAACAGCGAGTCTCTGCAAATGACATTCGTAATTAACAAATTTGGACCGGGAATAGTAAACCTGGTCCACGATTGCCCTTTGTCGGAAGATTTGATTATTACACCATTATTGCCGTATAGAAATATTCCGGCTGCAGTCAAAACACTACCTGAGTAATCGGATCCAATTCGCTCACAACGGTACTGGGAGTGTACAGATACCGCTACAATAAATACAAGTAAGAATACCGTGGCAAGAAACGAGATATTACTGCAACTATATTTCATTATAATCCTATATTAAGACGAAGTTACTATTGCTATTAGCTTCTATGCGTTCATCAATTCATTACAAATGATAGCATTCTACATCAGTATCTCTGAATAAACCGAGTGTTCCCCCATTATTCGGACAAAAACTTAGGATTTCTTTGTATTTTATTTTCAGTCTTGGATACAATGTCTAAACTACTTCTTCCGGCGGTAAACTGCAACTGATGTTTGCTAATGCTGTCTACGGTGCAGTTATTCCACATTGTATGACCAAATGCGTAAGCTAAGGCCACCAAACAACTCCTATCCTGTTAATGCCGGAGACAGTTGAACCCGTTCTTACGTGAACGACTTCCAGTATCGTTCTATAGACACATTGTCGATTGCTCGATTCGTGCTGTGAATACAGCTTTTTGTTCACGAGGCTTTCACAGTATCATCCCCTCCGTTGCTCGTAAATGGAGAGCTTTGATCAGTAGTGATGATCCCAGGACGTCCATGACGGCGCAAATAGTCCTCGTACACCTAAAGACGCCAGCTGGCTTCAATTCTTGAAGAATTGGCTGAACCAACCGAGTCCCTGCTAAACAAATCAGTGATACAAACTAGTACGTGAAGCCCAAAGGCATTGGAATGTAGGTGATGTCGGCAGCACCGACTCGATTGACCACTCTTCTCGTACAAAGCGGAGAGTTCGGTTTCGTGATTGCCTGAACAATTTGGAAGTCCCTGGTCACTCAGCACACTCGCAATGTCCAAAAACACGTTCCGCCAATTCGCATTCATCTGCGGACGGTTTCTATAATGTTAAGCGAGCTCACATACGGTGTATCGCTCACTTGTCGACTAGATCTTTAGGCGAGCCCATGGGACGCTACTATACTGATTTTTCGTTTCCTTATGACACTGCTATTGGCTCGTAAAATAGACGTGGTACGTTGTCCGAAAAACAGGGATCACCATCACAAGGTGCCTTCACACGACTGCGCAACTGCTATGCAATGCATAGCTTGCAAAAAGCTGCCTCAAGCCTTCTACGCTGTGAGTCATCGCATCGAATCCTATCGGGCGTGCCTTTGAAATCGGTGACCGGGAGCTTGGACGCTACAATTTGAAAGTAGACGAACACTCAGCCCTTAGTGGGCACTGACCTGCTGAAAGGTTTGGCACTATTCCCGACCAGAAGTGGGAGCCCGGCACCTCGAAGTACTCGGACGACATAGCCGCCGCTCTTCGCTCAGAACTAGGGAAAGGCAAATAATGCTGCAGCTTGATGACAAGAGCGTCAGCCAGATGATCGCTGACCTTGAACTCGATTTGAAGAATATCCCAGCTCAGGCGATGCAGCAAGCGGCTGAGATCCTTCGTTTGTCCTTCGAGCAAAACTTCATCGATGGTGGTAGGTGGAATGCGGACTTCCCAATCACACCGATGTCCGGCGGATCGATGAAGTGGAAGCCGCTGGCAGAGTCTACCAAGCAAACGTATGCTGCTCTCGGCAAGAACACAGAGCGCACGCTGCAGCGCACTGCTGGCGGACTGGCTGCCGGAATCGAAGTCTACGTCGGTACCGACAACACTATCCTCATCCGTTCGAATAAAGACTACTCAGCAGCACAGCAGTTTGGCGTGACGAACACTGTGCGTGTCACTGCAAAGTCGCGGAAGTAAATCTGGATGATGTGGTACAAAACCGGGCTTGAGATGTACAAGGGGTTGGCGCTTACGAAAAAGGAGACGCTGACCATGACGATTCCAGCGTCTCCTTACATTGTGATTCAAGGGCATGATTTGATTGATATTGCGGAAGTAATTACGTTGGTACAAAAAACGTAGGAGTCAAGACTACCGTATCTCAAGGATATGCACTCTCCTGCTGCTCTGACCCCCAATAAACTGGACCGATATTCTATTTCTTGTTGTTGAGTTTTTCAAGGCATCCGATGAAGTTG
>JBDHXF010000046.1:0-30526 GCA_039810585.1 Chlorobiota bacterium | reverse complement strand
ATACTGTTTCATTGCGGAAAGCTAGACCTCTACCCTAAGACTTGCGCTTTTTAACCCACTCAAATGCCGGAAGACCCCTTCAAAAACTACCGGCGTACTGTACGAAAAGTCAGGGTCTTTTAATGAGCCAAGCTCAGCGATAATCACGCTTGTCAATTAGACACGTATGGAGGATTTGGGATGGAATTGTCCCTCCTCGATGTCATAATGTCGTTTAATTCGGCTTTTTAAGCGTTACGCACACAGCAAACGCCGACGTCGGGTTGTCGAATTTTAAATCGAAGCGGCCAGGGGAAATTTCCTTCCCACCAATAAACTCAAGATCGACCATTTCGAACAACGGGGGCTGCATGAAGCGGGTAATCACCGATTGCATGTTGTAGTAGCGCTGGAGGAACTTAAACGGACGAATTCCAGTGTCCTCATGCATCCACACGTGATCGTAGGGTGTGGTAATAATGACGAGACCGCCGGGTTTCAAAATGCGCTGACATTCCCGCAACGCAAGAATATCGCCATCATCGGGAATGTGCTCGATCATACTGATTAGCAGGATCTGATCGAATGAATTGTCGGGAAAACTTGTATGACGAATGTCTTGGAGTTGAACGCTGTATGGGTGCTCAAGTTCTGCCGCTTGCCGCTGTTGTACTTCAACAAAACTGGGGTCGATGTCGATCGACACAACATCAAGCTCCTTCTGAGCCAGATACTTGGGAACAAAGGTGTAGAGAGAACCGACATCGAGGGTCTTTAATCCGGGTTCGTACCGTACTTGTGCGAGCGACCACGCGTATTCAAAGCGTCGGCCCCAAGGAAAGGAGCCATAGTCATCCACATCCAGATTCAACATCGGAGGCAACTCTGTTCTGCGATGAAAGAGCTCTTCCCATGGTGTGATACTGTCGCTAAAACACAGATCGTAATAACGTTGCGATGGAGCACGATGAAGCGACGTGCCGCTTAACTCCGTGTATGCTTCACGAAAAATGCGGTCGACTACTTGGTCAACGTCGAGGTCTTCGGCCTTTACCAAAACGGTTGTCACCCCCTCAACCGGAACCTCACTGATTGCAAAGCGACGTCCCAGCGGAACCGAAGTGCACACATCAATCTCAGGGTACGGAATCACGGTATCCACGGATGCATTCCATGTCTGCGGGAGATCGAAACTGCCGTCGTGTAGAATGCGCCACTCAATATCACAATGAAACTTGAAAAAGTGCGCGATGCTCGCGAGCTCCTGCGTAAGCTTCTTGTTGGCACCATTCAGCAATGAAGAATGGATGAGACCGGTGGTTGACATGGTAAGACTCCAATGAGATACGTCGACAAAGTGCAGTCAGTCTGCAAGTAACGTCCTTCAACTACCATGCCTAAATCGCTGGTATGTAACTCTATAACCACCACTTCCTCGAAAATCACATGAATTGGGCGCCTCTTGTCACTCGACGATCGATTGCTGGGGTTCACGCTTTCCGATGGTTTGCACGAGTCTGGCCGATGAACAGCTCTATCTATTGCTGTCGAGAGATGCCGCGTGAGGAACCGTCCTGGCGATGGAGTGTCGGCAGAGGCTCTACGCAATGGCGTGCATCATGGCGTGCCATATACCTGCCCTGCCTTAAATTGCGGGTTCAAATCATTCTAGTACTCAGGCATTATGGCAGAAACGTCCCGAGAGACTGTAGAGCGCATTGCAGAACTGGCCAAACTTCGTTTCACGGAGCAGGAGATTGACGCCTTTACCGTGCAATTCAACGATATTTTGCGCTATATCGGCGAGATCGAGAAGTTGGATTTGGATGGAGTTGAACCACTCATTCATTTGGATGAGACGGCCAATGTGTTCCGGCCTGATGTACCGCACGAGTGCCTAACGCGTGAGGAAGCTCTGAAAAACGCGCCGAAACGTAACGAGGCCTTTTTTAAAGTGCCAAAAGTGCTGGGTTAGTCTGCAATGAACGCAGGTCGGTACCGTCTGCATTGTTTCACCATTCTGCTTGCTATTGAATCTCGCTACCGCATTGTGACAACCCTTCGCCCTCATTCTATGAAGCAGTTATTCTTCGGTGCATTTGCTGCACTGTTGCTTCTGGGTAGCCTGAATTCCTGCAAAACACCAAAGTCTGCAGACTCGGAGCTGGCCTCGATGGATCTCGAAAAAGAAGGTCCGAAAAAGACCATGTACCTCACCGGTACCAGACCGGCTTCGCAGCTCGCAAAAGATGAGAAACTCAATTACGATATTTGGAAGATTGAGCATAACGATTACCCAAACCAAATCCGCTTATACGCTCGCGTTTTCGACTCAACCGGTAACTTCATTACCCATCTTGCTCCTCCGGCTCACCCCTCGCAAGAATACTGGGGTCCACTCACGGAAAAACTTGGCAAACGGACTGTCCCCGTCAGCCCCTTCAGTGTGAAGGAATTCAGCGATGCCGATTCCATTCCCTATGCCATCAACCTGTTGCTCGATTATAGTGGATCGATGAAGGGCGTCATGGATGCCATTTATGAAGGCACCGACCTCTTCATCAAGCTCAAGCAAGATCGAGACCGCATCGCCATAGCCAGCTTCAACAAGGAATTCGAAATCAAGGTTCCCTTCGAAAACGACCCGGCCCGTATCACACGAGATTTTCATGTGGTGAGAGATCAGAGTTTTGGTCTCTATAGTGCGTTTTACGACGGCTTGTTGAAGTCGATCCACATGTTCGACAGCTTACCACAATCCATGCCCCGCATTCTTGTGGCCTTTAGCGACGGAGATGATAACTATTCCAGTACCAAGCTTCGTGAAGTGTTTCAGCTCGCCCAGGAGCAGAACGTGCACATTTTTACTGTTGGCTTCGGCTATTCACATGATGAGGTGTTGGACTATGTAGCGCAAAACACCGGCGGAAAGTCATACAAAGTCTATTCCAAGAAAGAACTCGTCAACGTCTTTCTGGAGATTTATCGCTCCCTACGCAACTACTACCTCGTCACCTACAAGCCACCCGAGTTTCCCGGATTACACCACGTGGCACTGCGTTTAACGTTACCGAGTGGAGATACAGCAACGGCATTCGGTCAGTACGACAAGAGTGCTATCAATATCTTCAACGATACCACGAATCATTTCTCCTATCGCATTCCCTTCGATTACAACCAAGCAACGCTCAAGCCGGAAGCACAAATCATGATTGAAGGCTTGGTTGATCAATTAGAGCGTTACGAGCGTGTATGGCTTGAAGTGCAGGGTCATACCGACAACATCGGTGGCGAAGAATTCAACCAACGTCTGTCTGAAGCTCGCGCCAAAGCTGTGGTCGACGCCTTGATTTCTCATGGTATTGACGCAAAGCGTCTCAAACCTCGAGGAATGGGAATGCTCTATCCGCTGTTTCCCAACGACACTGATGAACATCGGGCCGCCAACCGCCGTACAGAGTTCCGTATTCTCCGTAAATAACGCTGCAATACTATGATGAAGTCCTCTCGTCTCTCACTCCGATTGATTCTCGTCACGACGCTCTGTTGCATCGGCCTCGCATCCTGCAGCTCATCGTCGGAATTCGATTTTTTGTACGATACACCGCTGGCCATTTATCCCGATACCGTGTATTCAAATGCCAGTCACCGCTTGGATCTTGGAGTAAAGTTGATGGTGCCGGACAGAGGATGCTGGCTCAACGATAATGTGGGTTACGCCAAGAATGTCGACACGAACCTCAAGCTCACCTGGTACACCATTAGCGCTACCATTAAACGACGGATGACGACCACCAGCTGTCAAGCCGGTTACGATACTCTGCACAACCACCTCATCATCACCTTTGATAATTCAGGCAGCTATCGTTTAGACTTTCCGCAAGCAGATGCCGCCGGCAATCTGATCACCAAGTCCTATCAATACACGGTGCAGTAATGGATATTGAGTTCCTGCGACAAGAGTGCCTGCGTCTACCCGGCACGCGTGAGGATATGCCCTTTGGCGATTCAACACTGGTACTAAAGGTGAGCGACAAAATGTTTGCCCTCATCTCGCTCGATCAATTTCCACCCTCCATGAACCTCAAGTGCGAACCCCTTCGCGCCATTGAACTCCGCGAACGTTACGCGTCTATTATTCCCGGCTACCACATGAACAAGAAACACTGGAACACCCTGCAGTTCAACGGCGAGCTCAGCGTCGATCTGGTGCGTGAGCTCATCCGCCATTCCTACGATCTTGTCGTTCAGGGATTGCCAAAAAATCGCCAAGAAGCTCTCCGCTCCAAGTAGTCATCGCCAAGCACCAACATCGCGCCCTATTATGAAAACCGGTTCTCTACAACGAAAAAGCCGACTCTACAGCCGGCTTTTCGAAGGAGTGTTTATGATGGGCGAACGACGGGGCTTGAACCCGCGACAACCGGAACCACAATCCGGGGCTCTACCAACTGAGCTACGTCCGCCAGCGAGAAACAGCGCCTCAAATGCGGCGCTGGGACTACAAAAGTAGGGCAGATGCACCGAGTAACAAAATGAAAAGTGCAGCCCAAAAGCCTCTTCGGTCGTGCCTCAGCGGGTTGAACACGGTACGACAACGGGGATAGTCGTTCTGAGTTTTTCTTATTCGTAGGCACTTCGTGCCTCCTCACGATCTCAACAACTTCATGTGCCCGAAGGGCGCATGTATTGAAATTCTCTTGCCAACACCCATCAAAAAAAAACACCGCTCCACGCAGGGAACGGTGTTTGTAAAGGGTCGGCTATGGAGGATTCCGACCCCTGTCAGGAGACGGCTCTTGGTAGTGCTTAACGAATGATCACAAGTTTGCGATTCATCGTGGTGCTTCCGTTGGTGATTTGCACGAAGTAGGTGCCCGGTGCCAGTGCGTCGCACGGACAGTGGATCACGTTCTGGCCCGATCGCAGCAGCGTGTTCTCGCACACTGTACTCACCAATTCGCCAATGGCGTTGTGAATGCGAACGCTCAGGCGACTGTCGCTCGGCGTGAACACACTCAGCTCGGCCATTTGGTTCGTTGGATTGGGCGATACTTCACCGACTGACCATTGTGTACCCTGCGGCTGGTCTTGCACGTCGGCGAGCGTTTGGATGCTGAAGATGCCGGAGCGACTATACTCCAACTGATCTTCACCCGGATAGATAGCTCTTACAACCGCATTGGTCGAGTTTAATGCGGGAACTGTCCACGTCATCATATTCTTGGCAGACGATAGCGACGAGGCGTTCGCCATCCATGTAGAACCACCGTCGGTGGAAATCTGGAGGTCGAAGCTCTTGACATCGTTCACCGTACGCCAGCGTAGGCTCAGTTGATCGTTGCCCTTGAACACATCGCCGGTATTTGGATTGAGCAGCGTGAGTGAACCGGAGAGTACCTTAAAGGCTTCCGTACGATCCATCTCTTCGCCGCTTTCATCGTCAATCAAACGCACAACGGCGCTCTTGGTGTTCACCATTGGAATCTTCCATGAGGTCGATCCATCGGTGGCGTTACGCGAGGTTGTGACGGTTGACCAGCTATCGTTGCCGTTTGGCGAGAATTCAAAGTGTACGTTGTTGAGGCCAACACTTTGCCAACGGATGACGTCGCTCGTGCCACCCGTGTAAATCGGATCGCTCGGTGCAGGACGGCTGATGGAAGTGTTGATATAGACCAAACTGAACTTTTGCGAACGGGTGAGTTCAGTATTGGTCTCAGCATCGACTAAGCGTACATAACAATCGGCAGCAGCTTGATTAGGCGTGACGAAACTGTAGGCTAAGGTCTTAACGTTTACTGCTGTTGTGTTGCTGCGTGTCCAGCTCACACCGTTGTCGGTGGAGTACTCGAGATACACATCGGCATCTCCGTTGGTGGTCCATTTAACCGTGGTCTTACGTCCCGTTGCAAGCTTCGACGACACCGTAGGTGCGCTAATACTTGCCGTGTACATAATCAAGGCCTTGATGGTATTGAATGTTCCGTATTGCGTCAGGCCTTCGCTCTGTGCACCAAGAACCGAGGTGCCCTTATACCAGCTAAAACCAACGCTGGATGACGGAGCGAGAAGTTCAAAGCGCAGCGTACCCACAGCTTGAGCTGTGTTTGGTACCGGAAGACCGCCCTTGCGAGCGTAGGCATCATAGTCCACTTCGATGGTGCGCACATCCGGCAACGCCTGATCGGCGTTGTCCCTTGGTGCACTGTACATCACATTATAGCCCTTCGTTGTATTGTTGGTGTACGGCACCTTGTCCGTTCCCAACAAGCCAATAAACTTGAGTTTCTTCGGGTTGAATTGGAAGGCAAAGGTTGCATTACCAAGATTGAAGGCAGCGCCGGTGTTTTGAATGGTCACCGGAACATCAATAAAGTTCTGATTGCGTGTTGGGCTTGCATTCACCACATAGGTGTATTTGCTACCCTGAACCGAGTTGAGGTGCTTGACCGGCAATGCGCTGTGGTGCAGGCGCGTATCGCGAGCAGCGAGGTTAAAGCTCTCGGACATAGCGGGATCGATGGCGCTCACCACAGTAAATGGATCTTGTGTTTGCGGTACAACCATTTGTGCACCACCACCATTACCGGATGTAATTCCCGGGAAGGACACCCCGGCGATCGAAGAGATCTTCCCAAAGTTGCGGTCGACGATATCGCGGTCAATCGCGCTGACAATTTGATCACCCGTTACATCAGAGCGAATTAAGGCAGTACCGGCATCGACGCGGACGCGGACACGGTCTGCAGCATTGATCTGACCGTCGCGTTCGCAATCGCCGGCAACCATCGAAGCCAAGTAGTTGGCACCGACACCGGTGATACCGTCGCGACCTTCATTATACACCAATCCTGTAGAGGAGTAGAGCTGTGACGTTGTGGTACTCTTGGCGCTACCATACGCTGAGTATGAAACATCATCATCGGTTCCATTCCAGGTTGAGAAATCCCAACCGGATTCGATTGTCGTTGTATTAACATCATCTCCCGAGTACTGGAAGGTGATCGGTGTTTTGGACATGATGGGCAGGTGATTCACCTGCTCTACCACCACCCAATAGTTTCCGTCCGGTAAATCAGTAAACACAAAGGGCACGGTGGCAAACTTTGGTCCATCGCCCGTGTTCGTTCCAATGTTCGTGATAGCGCTCGCCGTGAAGGCGTTGGCGTCATATTGGAACTCCGATTCAGCCGTATTAACGAGAGCTCCGGGGCTTCCTGAGTTGTCCGCATAGAGTTTAATGCGCAAACCACCACCCGCGTAGCTGGTTCCGATATTGTGCCATGCAGCACCGGTTCCGTCGAGACCTTCATGTAAACCTTCGAGTAAAACGCGAAGCGTGAGGTTACTTGGAGGAGTGATGGTAAACAGCGGACCTTCCGCGTTAATCGTTGAGCTCGAACCATTGATGGTGTAGGTATTCCACACGCGTAAACGAGCGTTGGTAAGCGTTGCCGAGATTGTTCCTTGGTCGGTGTAGACACCGTCATTATTCAAATCGGGATCAAGCAGGGTCATATCCAGCTGACAACCGTAGCGCACATTTCCAGCGGATGATCCGGTGAAGTTCAAGGTACCCGGCAGAGTAAGCGAATTCGTTTGACCGGCATTCCAGAACAAGCTTCCAACGTATTGGTAAGGTTGAACCACAATACCACCACCACCACGGATCGAATACTCAACTGATGGCGATGCACCACCGTTGACGCCACCGGTGAAGCCGGTTGCGCTTCCGTTGAAGTCAAAGCCCACCCAGCGCACATGAACGTCTGTGGTTGAGTTTCGAATGCGTTGGTTAAAGGTCGGTTCTACCAGCTTCATAAACGGCGTAGCAGCCTGATAACAAAGTGGAGTACCGAGAATGATAGCGTGAACACTGCCCACTTCGGAAATAATCGAGTTTTGGAATCCGGACGCATTGATAGCGCCGCCGTTGAAATCGAAGGCTGTTTGCAGATTCAATGCCGAGGTGCCGGTAAGACTTGATCCGCGAGCGCACAGCGCGCCTTGGATTTGTGAGGTCAAGCCGGTTGGTTCCGAACCACTTGTGGTAGCTGTAGCAGGAGCTCCGTTCCAGAAGCGAAGATCTCGAATCTCACCTACGAAGCTGCGTGCATTGGAGTCGCCGTTTGTGGGTTCGTAGCCAATAAAGGTCGGATAGGTATTCAGTGTGTTCACACTAATGGAATCGCCGAGCTGTGTGGCAATGCTGTCAACGCGCTGTGCATTACCGTCCACATAAAAGCGCACTTCGGAGGCGCCGACGCCGTTACCGAGGTTAATCCATGCAGCAACGTGCGTCCAGGTACTATCCAAGGCCACGCTCACCGGTCGTTCAACCACAGAGCTGCCCGCGGCGTCACTTACCGCACGACGAGTGACCCCGTGTGTATCGGTGACGCGTAACTCCAATTGTCCCGTCGGTAACAAACTCAACGCATAGTGAGGTTTGCGACTTGCGGTGTCAAACTTCGAAACAATGGGGAAAGAGACTTCCGTGGCTGTGGGGAAGCGATAAGGACGTATCCAAGCTTCAATCATCGAGATTTGACCAACCATATTCATGGCCGTACCACGTGGGATCATAATCTTCGTTCCGGCAGACTTCTCCATTGCAAAAGCAGGAGCCACTTGGAACGAATTGGATGAGAAGGTGATTTCGTTCTCGCTCACTGAGTGTCCTTTTAAGCGCAAGACGCAAGACTTTGCATAGCTACCGGACACATCGCGTAGGTTCTGGGCTGCACCACCATTGGTGACGGTTCCTTCGTTGTTATACGGAGTCCACGTTGCCTGTCCGGCTTCTATGTCCACCGCACCGGAGGCTCCCGGACCTAAGTCGTACGCGCCGGTAATACCACCGCTTGTGCGGGCATAGGTCCACGACGTGCCGCCGTCGATACTAAATTCAATATCCAAGTCAGCGCCGCTGGCGGTGATGTCACCAAGACCGTAGCCCACCCAGCGAACCGTATAATTCTTGGCCGAAAGGTTACTGACGCCGTCGCATCCCGTAGGAGCGGTCAGTCGAATGTGACCACGATCCGGACGGAAACGTACGAGCGGATTGTTCACCACGCCATTCAGGTAGTATTGCAACGATTGGTTGCCCGCCTGGTAACTGGCGTCGTCTGCCAAATCGCCGCGCACACCTTCCATTGTGCAGTACAATTCAAGACCGCGGTTGAGGA
This sequence comes from Chlorobiota bacterium, assembly GCA_039810585.1. Taxonomy (GTDB): domain Bacteria; phylum Bacteroidota; class Ignavibacteria; order Kapaibacteriales; family NICIL-2; genus JBBATK01. The sequence continues at coordinate 21,353 of JBDHXF010000046.1, read as the reverse complement.
AGGTCGCGTCCGATGGAACTGAGCCGACGCTGTCGGGAGTGACAATTCCTGCAACGCGATTGCGAATCTGGGTTTGGGTGAGTTCAGTTCGCCACACTTGCACACCCTTAATACCGGCGTGCAGATAGCGCGATGAGTCGATTGTTCCGTTAGGATTAACACCAATCCACAAGGGAAGATTGGTGGTTTGCATACGGATATTGGTGGCAGAGTCGTTTGTCACTTCCTCCACCATTTCACCATTCACATACAAACGCACGCGGTTGTTAGCCACCGTGGCAGCTACGTGCATCCAATTATCTCCATGCGCTGTGGTTAGCGGAGCGGCGTCACCAATCGACGGGATAGGCTCCGGCGATACGATGTTGGCGATATAGCCGTTTATTCCACGACCCAAAATTTCACGAGCACGGAAGGCCGGATAACGACCGTCTTTCAAGTACAACATCCATGCGCCTTCATCGGTGGCAACGGGACCTCCGCTGGTACATACAATACCAACTTCCGATCCGGTTGCTTTGTATTCATTCAGATTTACCCACGCAGCTACCGTGAGCTGTGTGGAGTTAGAAAAGCTTCCGGCTGTTCGGAAGTATTGTGAGCTTCCGTTGAGTTGCGCAAAGAACAAACGACCGAGCACAAAGTCTGTATCGCTTACATCGAGTCGTGTAGTGCGAGTGCGAACGGCAATCGCGCCGGTGGTCGCCAATTGGGTAATGCGAACACGGGCAGCCTCGGAGCGACCGGCAAAGGTGAGGTTTCGAGTCCATATGGTACGAACAATCTCGCGTCCATTGGTAGCAGCCAAACCACCCGTTGTGTTTGTCACGGCAAGGGTGTCAATTTCATTCAGGTACGTGACGCTGTCTTCCGCTGCCCGACCAAACTCTGCAAACGATCCGCCGCCGTTGAGTGAGTAATCAAACGCATAGGCAACGGAGTTGGAGCCGTATCCGCCGGCAGCGACGAGTCCACTACGTTCGAAGTAGATGGGATAGCCGGTGGGGACAGATAAATAGGTTTTGTCACGGTCCACCACTTCACTTGGCCCGTTGGGATTCAACACCGTAATACCAACGATTGTAAAGTTTCCGGGATTGCTAAAAGTGACATTATTCTTGATGTTGTTGTCACTAAAGTCAAACATGACCACGGTGCCCAATCCGGTACTGGAACTCCATGCAATTTGACTGAGCGAGGTATCCGTAAGTCCGGATGCAAGAATGTCGAAGCGAAGCTTTCCAATAAAAGTGCCTCGACCATTGGAGTCAGGCACGAGACCCGAAATCGACCCAAACACTTTTCTCACTTCAAGTGAGAAGTAGCCTACACCGTAGCTCTGCGTGGCGAGCGACTGATAGCCGTTATTTCCATCGTAGGGTGAGGTAATGGTTTGGATAGGATTGGCAACATCCACATCAAAAGCCACCGTGTCTGTTGTCGCCGGAGCCTGCGTTGCCGAAGGCATGAGCTGCAACGAATTATACTGCAACACAAGCGAAGACTCGCCAAGCTTCGGTGCCGAGGCAGAGAGGGATTTAATCCACACTTCCACTTCGAGTTGATCACCGCGACGACGCTGCTGTAGTGTTGCTTTATAGACTTGAGCCACACTATCTGCGCCTAATGCAAGCAGAAGCACGAAGAGAAGAGCGCTGCGGCCGCCAAAGCGTTGAAAGAAAGTCCCAACTAAACTCATAATTCCTCCAATAAACATGGTACCACTTCCTTGTGTGGTGTGTGTTGTATATAGGCTGCACACTCTGCTCCGACGTCTACGGACACAGTTATGCCAATCCATCCTCGTGTATCGGCAATTATCGCGCCGATCTTGACAGTGCGACTGCAAAGCGTTGGTCTTTTTCACGCTGAGAGTGTGTTGTGGGACACAGTCTTACCAACTCCTTGTTTGCTGTAGGAAAACGTCCTACTTCGAGTCCTTGCCTCATAGAGTGACTTGTTATTCGTGCGCGCCAACGGCGCACACGTACGAGAATTCTCCCTCGTCTCCGGCTCTCATGACTTAAGTATGCGTAAACAGGTGGGATACAGTAAATTTGCCGGGTGTACGTCGCACCGGGTGACGACTGTTTAACGTTTGTATCGGACCGACGTCCGACAATTCCTGGCGTCGATTGTGTCCATCAGGGGTAATGTGCCATGCACCGTTCTGTTCCCGCAGCTGTGTCTCTGCCTGAAGTCCACCGAAGTGTGGACGTAGACGCACGTTCCTCGTGGTGGAAGAGGATGTTGGCCTTTTTTGGCCCCGCCTACTTGATTAGTGTCGGTTATATGGATCCCGGCAATTGGGCGACAGATATTGAAGGCGGTTCTCGTTTCGGCTACGCCCTCATCTGGGTCTTGCTGATGTCCAACCTCATGGCGGTTCTCCTTCAGACCCTGTCGGCACGCCTGGGTATTGCCAGCGGACGTGATCTTGCACAGTCCTGCCGTGATCACTACTCCCGTCCGGTCACTGTTGCTCTCTGGCTCCTTGCCGAAGTAGCTATTGCCGCCTGCGACCTCGCAGAAGTTCTGGGCACCGCCATCGGTTTGAATTTGCTCTTCCACATGCCTCTACTCATTGGCATCGTGATCACCGCTATCGATAGCATCTTTCTTCTTGCCATTCAAAATCTCGGTGTACGCAAGTTCGAAGCCTTTATTCTGGGTTTGGTCTTCACGGTTGGGTTATGCTTTCTCTACGAGTTATTACTTGCAGATCCGTCCTGGTCAGGAATTGCTAGCGGCTTCGTTCCAAGTCTTCCGGGCGACGCTCTCTATGTGGCTATTGGTATTATTGGCGCCACCGTGATGCCGCACAATCTGTATTTGCACTCGGCCTTAGTTCAAACGCGTTCGTTTGCTCCGACGGAAGAGGGCAAAGCACGCGCTGCGCGATACAACCTCCTTGATACCGGTATTGCGTTAAATGCTGCGTTCTTTGTTAACGCCGCTATCTTAATTCTGGCTGCCGCTGTGTTCTGGAAGAACAACTTGGTGGTAACAGAACTTCAGCAAGCGCACGAGCTGTTGAGCCCGATGCTCGGCAATTCCTTTGCAGCCATCGCTTTTGCTCTGGCACTGTTAGCAGCCGGACAATCCTCAACGCTCACGGGCACACTTGCCGGCCAAATCGTGATGGAAGGATTCCTGAATTTCAAGATGCGTCCTTTCTTACGACGTCTCATCACGCGATTGCTGGCAATTATTCCTGCCGTCGCAGTGCTGCTGTATGCCGGTGACCATGGTACCTATTCGTTATTGATCTTGTCGCAAGTGATCCTAAGCTTGCAACTTCCCTTCGCCATTATTCCTCTTATTCACTTTACCGCAGATCGTGGTTTGATGGGCTCGCTTCAAAGTCCACGTGTCATTACGGCCTTGGCATGGCTCACTGCGGTTGTGATTGTAGCGCTCAACTTCCAATTGGCCTATACTAGCATCGAAGAGTGGATCAACGCTGCAAGCAGCCCTTTCTTGCTTGCCATGATTATTGTTCCTGTCGTGCTGTTGATGGCGGCCTTGCTCTTTGTGGTGACATTGCAGCCATTTGCGAGACGAAAGGGTAGTCGTGCTCAGTCCTCATGGGAAGCCGTGCTTGCCGGTGTGAGTGAGGTGACGAATGCGGAACAGCGACCCATGTACCGACGCATAGCTGTGGCACTGGCTCACGACGATGGAGATACCAGAGTGCTGCGACATGCAATCGGCTTATGTCGTTCACATCAAGCTCAAATCGTCCTCGTCCACGTTGTGGAAGGCGCCGTGGGTTCCGTGTTCGGTAAGGATACCTTCAACACCGAATCTCGCGATGACGAGGAGTACATTATCAAGCTTGAACTCGCGTTGCGCGATAAGGGTTTGGACTGCGTTGCTCTTCTTGGCTACGGCAGTCCGCCACGCGAGATCGTTCGACTGGTGGAAGAATGTAAAGCCGACGCCTTGGTAATGGGTGGCCACGGTCACCGCGGCCTCAAGGACCTCATCTTTGGCGCCACCATTTCACCGGTACGCCACGCCTTGTCCATCCCCGTTCTTATCGTTCGCTAAGTCGCGCTCACTCGCACACGAGCTCATCCCTCATGGCTCCAGGTCAATTCCTACAAACCAATTGCGTTCCGCGGCCGGGAAGAATTCTTTGCCGTTTGCTCCTGCTGCATACAGTGTATTGAACAGATTGCTGACCTGCGCATGCACCCGCAATGATTGCATACCACACAAGTTTCGAATCGTGTACGCCAACGAGGCATTGAAGACCGTAGCTCCGTCTACTACGTTATCAACATAGTCGATGTTGGCCGGGTCGATAGCATGCAACGCTGCTACGTTATCACCGAAGTTGTCGCTGTAAATTTTAGATGTTGTCTTCATACTCAGGCTACACACTAGATCAGACAGTTGAAGGTTAAGACCAATGTTCGCGATGATATCGGGAAATCCGGAAATCGGGTTGTTGGCTAGATCTATGGTAGTATCCGGCAATTGGTAGGTGTATGACAGAATGCGGTTGTGGCAGTAGGTCATGTTGGCATGAACGCTGAACGCATCGCCACCGCTTGACCACAGGGTTGTAGCCGCCTCGAGTTCTACGCCGCTGTGACGGCTATGGGGAGCATTACCCGTGATTGGATTACCGAATAAGTCTCGCGCGCCATTAGCAACAAGTTCGTCGTGAAAATCCATCATGAACAGCGTTGCGGCAAGTGAAAGATTCTTCTCGCGCATGCGCCATCCCAACTCGAGGTCCAACATGGTTTCCGGCTTGATAAGTGGTTGCGAGAAATTGTAACGCTGCGTGCCATTGACGGTGTCACCGGCAAACAGCGGCCCTGCACCGCTATAAAAACTCTCTTCCGCCGCGTAGAGATTGGCCATGCGGGGCTCACGTTGGGTTTGTGCAATGCTTGTGTACAGCTCGTTCTCGTTGTTGAGTCTCCAGCTTAGGCCAATGCGTGGATTCACGAAAAGATAAGTCACCGTAAACAGATCGGCTCCGTTGCCAACAGTGCTACCGTTGGTCTGCTCGTATGACGTGTACACTTTACCGGCTTTTTCATTTGATATGCCGTAGGACGACGAACAGACTTGCGCCTCCAGGCTGAGATTTAGGTCGTGTGTGACACCATACACCTCGCGCGCGAACACAGAGCTGATTTGTCGTCTGCCTTCATACGAGTAAATCCGAAAGTCAGGATCGAAACCGGCGGGTAGGTTTTCCGCATAGCTGATGTTGGCCCAGTGTTCTGAGCGGTGCACACGCAACTCACCACCCACGTAGAGCTCGCCGCCGGCATGACGCCAGCGAAGCTGTGGAATCCAGCCCACCTGTGCGTTCTTTACCCATGCGCGAATCATAGCATTGCCGGGATTGGTAATAGAGTCGCTGCCGCCAAATGCAGCCGTGAGACGTAGCGTTGCGGCATCCGCCCATGAACCATCGTAGTCGAAGTAGCCAAGACCGGTGTAGGCAAAGATTGACGATGAGATGGAGACGTTGTCAGAAATATCAGCGTTCACCAAGAGCTCGGCATGAGGTTGAGAGAATTCTTCGGTTTCTTGCGGACGTCGCGCCGCACGATAGTCGACATTGGAGCCGGTGGAATCGTAGCTCCAGTAGTTGTCGTTGGAGCGACGCAGACTTGGGTCTGTGATAAAACTCTTCGGCATTCCGGTGTACGCCAAGCCATCCGTTATCGGACCTCCAAACACATTCAGTTGCACCGAGTAGTTGTCCTCAAAGCGTCCGGCACTGACGAAGAAACTCTGCAAGGTTGACCACGAGTAATCTCGATAACCGCGTGAGCTGATTTGCGAGAGCCGAGCGTAAAAGGCATCGTGATGACTGTCCAAGCCTGTGCACACCTCAAATGAACTACGCGAGCTCGCCCACGTGGAAATGTTATCAGGCGCTGCATTGAGTCCGCTTGCGGCGTGTTCCTGCATTCCCGCCCCAACACTGAGTCGCGAGAACGCTCTCTTGCTGATATCCAGGGTGCGCAGATTGATACTCCCTCCAATCGCCGCTGCTCCGTAGCTGATAAGTCCGGCGCCACGCTGCACCTGGATATCTTCCACCGAGGAACTCAAATCCGGGAAATCGATCCAGTACACATTATGATCCTCCGGATCGTTCTGCGGAATACCGTTAATCAGCACCGCAATGCGCCGTTGGTCGAAGCCGCGCATACTCAGGTAGTTGTAGCCGACACCGTTGGCATTGTCGGAATAGAATATCACGGAGGGCAAGTCGCTCAAGAGTACCGGTAAATCTGTCACGTTTTGTTTTGACTGAAGCTCTTCGCGCGACACTTGAGAAAAGCTCACAGGAGTCGTTTCGTTTCGTACGCGCGTTGCGCTTACACTCACCTCTTGTGTTTGCGTACGCAATGTGTCGCTCGTCACTGGCTTGGCAGTCTGCGCGCTAAGGGAGCTTTGCAGCAATGCACAGCACATGAGCATCATGCAACAAACGCCAACCGCACGAACGCTAACGCGAGTACAAACGCGTGTGAGGTCGCGAAGAGATGAGCACCCGAAAGGGTGCGAGAATAACAATGGTGTTGAAGATATCATAAGGCATCTTGAATTGTGAAACAAGAAGCCCCGTGGGTTGGATGCAGGTGGGATCGCAGATGGATCGCGTACCGTTTTCCTTCGCCGGCATTATCCGGATCAGGTTCCAAGAGTATAGTCTCAGCCGCGAACACGTGTGTGTTCGGGCACCTCTAACGGAGCGCTGCAAAGTTAGGTAATGGCGGCGGCATACGGTGCGAAGGTGGAGTAAAAGGTGACGGACACCTATCCACGACGCAGTAATGTCTTTTTCATGTTGCTCTGTGCGGGTGAGGGGGAAGCCAACTCTTCGAGGATGTTGTGCTTCATGACAAGTTTTTCCCTGGGCTTAGCGCTCAGGCTGAGCTCTTGTCCGTTTCGATGGATGGTCAGCGTTACACTTTGATCGCTATGTGGTGACCAAATGTACATCCCGAGCATTTCCATTTTGTTGTCGGGGGTGACATGAATGTCGTTGATCTTGACCAGCGTGTCGCCATCTACAATATTGAAATCGTTATCACTGTGTGTTGACAACACGACAGCGTCCTCGACGCCTCTCTTAAAAAACACGCGAGCGGCATTGAATTGATAGGCAGACACTTGAGCAGAATCGCGATAGCTGTACCCCAATTTTTCAAAGTACTCGGCATATGGAACCACCTTTGTACCAATGATGTAATCGTCGATAAAAGGTCGTATTCCCGGTCCCACTACTCTGGTCATTTCGTCGAAAAGCTCGTCGTCTTTAAATGGTCGTTCCGGACCATAGCTTTCACTCAACTTTCGGATCATCCCGAGCAAGTCCATACTGTTATTGGTCAACTCGCGGATTTTAACGTCGAGACAAAACGCCAGAGCCGCACCACTTTCATAGATGATGGGATAGAGCTCTTGGTTTTCGGGTGTGAGAACGTTCCGACTAAAATTTGTGAGCGAGAACGGTTTGCCCCGCAGCATACTCAACCCTGTGGTGATTTTGCGACGCAGATCAGAAAAGAACTCGCTTTCGGTTAGCAGCGTATCCTGAACACGACTGAGCAAGGAGAAGTACTCGGTACATCCTTCGTAGAGCCACAGGTGTTGCGACATCTTCGGATGCCGGAAGTCGAAAGAGTGTACTTCTTCGCTGTGTAAATTCAGCGGCACCAAGATGTGTAAGAACTCGTGACCCGCTGTGTTTCGTACCGACTGCGATACGAAGCCCAGGCTTCCTTCCATTAAGAAATAAAAGCTGGACTGGGAATGCTCCAATGCCCCGGTTGCCATCATGTGAGCATTGGTCATCTGACTCATATCGGCGAAATAAAAGATGAAGGTGTATCGCGGAACAGGAAGCACGCCAAAGAATTTACCGAGAGCACCGGCCAGAGGACGGATATCGTTCAGGATTTGATCGGCGTGGACTTTGTGATTAGCCGAGAATACGGCTATCATCACGTTCATGTTTGCCTCCATGAACGACACCGTATCGGGGATGCAGTACATTATTGGATTGTCAACCAAATGCGGATAAGAGCGCGCTGAAAGGACATCGGTCGTGTCGTTGATTTCCAGACGATCGAGAGAAGTCGCGCCGAAAAATCCTTCCGGTTTTACAACCTGTACTTCATAGGGCAGCAATTCATAGCCATCGAAATACCCAACAAAAGCATGCGTGTTGATCACGAAGTTGGTGTCCGGCTGAATGTTTGAGCCGGTTGGTTGAAATACGTCAGCCGCCCGTGAATCGTGCCACGTATCACCAACCCAGTATTCCAATCGGGCAAGCTTACCATCTACAAGGATGTCTCCGGAGTCGCGAGTGACCGTAAGACTCTTGCCTTCGGCATCAAATGCGATGGCGTTGTCGACAAAGCGTCCGTAGTTGTCTTGCGAATACGTACCGGGTACCGACTTCGGTATGATGTAACGCGTGTGTTCGTCGTTCATCGAAGGAGCAAAAACTGTCACGTGTACCTTCGCAGCCGTGCAGTGTTTCAGATCTATTAATACACGGACCGCGTTTTGCTGTGCAACGAGTGGAAAGCTTGCCAGAACACAAAACACCGTGTATAAAACAACTCTTGAAACGCTCATGGTGAAATCGAGGATTGGATGTGACAAACGACTCTCGCGAGCCCCCTTGTTCCTTGCACCATGGCACGCATAGCCTTGGCCACCGACACACAAGAGAACAGCGAAAATAGGGGAGTTTGAGAACAGAATTAAGGCCTAATACGCTGTGCAGGCTAAAAGGTTGGAAGGAGAGCAGACCCTAGTCGGAGATTAACATTTTTTATAAGGTTTGCAGACCAGCCGTACCACCATTGTTATGGCTCAATGCTAGAAATCACTACCGGACACAGAGCTGCATCGGAAGAGTTTCGATCAAGTATATCGCGGCAATGTGAAATAGCGTAACGGTCGACTATACTCACGGCTCAACTACTCTGCGGCGACTTTCATCCACTTGATAGTCTTGGCAACAGAGTCCAAAGTGTTTTCGAATTCGCGCAACTCTGTGGGGGCACCGAAGCGATCGACAATAGTCTTTGTGCTGTCGTTCAGCGTGCAGTTAACAGTGATCGTTGGCACATCGGTTACCATAGCATCGTAGTTGTCCTTCATGGCGAAGTAGTCAATCCGCTTGAGTTCTGCGGCAAGGAATTGAAGTGTTTGCTCATCCACTTTGGCTCGGTAGTGGCCAATTCGATCCACGTGCATTTTTCCAATGTAGCTGGCATATCCATCACCGCGAAGGGTCATGGAATACACCGGACAACTTCCGAAGCAAGCGCTTCGATCGATGCTTATCACCGGATTGTTGGCAGACAACACGATATCGGTGTGTTTTGTGCTCGCACACGAGAGAAGTGCGGCAGTGGCGAAGAGGAGGACGAAAGATTTCATGGTGCGCGGTGGCTAATGCGAGTATTCAAAATGTATGACCTGAACGGTCAGCCGAAAGTTACAACCTGCCACGGGAAGCGCTGCAACGCCATTTATAATGGCATGGCTTTGCGAATACGTCGAAATTCAGCCTGTACAAGTGACGACGCGTAGTGGCGTACTGCGGTCAACTCGTATTCTTGAGTGGGCGTATTTTCCGCAAACAGTGGCACGCCGGCTCCGAGCATGAGAGGAACGTAGCTTAGCACGAAGCGATCCACGAGATCTGCGCGAATGAGATACTGAATCAACGTGGCACCGCCGTCAACGAATATTGTTCCACCCTCGCGATTGCGCAGGTGGCGAACAAAGTCAGAAACCTCTGTATTCACGAACTGAGCTGCACCTTCAGTTCCGTGTTTTGAGTGTGAGAACACAAACCATTCCTTGGACTCGTGAGGGAGTTCGATGCCGAAACTCATCACTTTGTCGTAGGTTTTGCGACCCATCAACACCGTGTCGACACTCTGCATGAAAGCGTTGTAGCCATAGTCTTCGCCCTCAACCTGCACCGAGTCGAGAAAAGATAAATCGTCTCCCGGGCCTGCAATGTAGCCGTCTAGGCTCAGGGCGATATAGACCACAACGTCGCGCAGACTTAGAAATCTCTCCGCAAGCGTGCAACGGGAATCTTCAGTTGCTCGCGGTATTTGGCGACGGTTCGGCGAGCGACATTGTAACCTTCTTTTTTCAGTTCCTTGGCCAGTTTGTCGTCGCTCCATGGCTTCTGCTTCGACTCTTTTCCAATAATATCGCGGATCTTTTCCTTGATAATGGTGGTCGATACCTCGTCACCTTCGTCGTTGGTGAGCGACTCGGAGAAAAAGAATCGCAGTTCGAAAATTCCGAACTCTGTTTGCACGTACTTGTTATTCACGACGCGGCAAACGGTGGAGATATCCATCCCGGACGCTTCGGCAACGTCTTTGTAAATCAACGGTCGTAAGCCCGCCGGACCATCCTCAAAGAAACCCTTTTGCAGCTCCACAATGGTTGTCATCACTTTCAACATCGTCGACTTGCGCTGCTTGATGGCGTTGATGAGAAACTTGGCATCCTCATGCTTCTTGCGCATCCACTCGCGGGTATCCTTGTTGAATTGTTTATAGCGCGCTTCGCGCTTCAATTTCTCGTAGGCTTTGCTTACCCGCAATTGGGGCATGGTGTTGTCGTTAAGTGTAATCAGGAAGTCCTTCTTATCCTCACTTGGTTCTACCACAAAATCCGGAATGATGGTATTGATACCTTGAGACGATGAACCATAACCGGGTTTGGGGTTGAGACGACGAATCACTTCAATGGCTTCGCGTAAATACTCTTCGGTCACCTCCAGCACCTGCGCGATTTGTGCATAGTGTTTCATGGTGAACTGTTGGTAGGTCTTAGTGAGAACCTCCAAGGCCAGTTTCTGTCCGGCGTTGAGTTTGGGTAAGGCTCGGAGTTGAGCCACCAGACATTCCTGCACAGTTCTCGAGGCGCAGCCTGTGGGTTCCAGTTCCTGAATTTGATGCAATACTTGTTCGGCCTGCAGCAGGCTGATACGCTTGAGTAAGCTTGGACCGCCATTGGAGTAGGCGGCGAATTCGCCGTTCGTGCTGCCGTTTGCCTTTGCCGCCGGGTCGGCCGCGTTGCGTTGAACGGCCGCCATGCGACGGTCGTGATTCGTCTCGTCGATTGCAGCATTGGCATCGTCCATCACATCGCGCAGTTCGCGACGCAAGTAACCATCGTCTTCCAAGTTTCCGATGATTTGTTCACCGAGGATCATCTCCTCTTCGCTCAGGTCGATGAAGTGTAGTTGTTCAAGCAGATCTTCTTCGAAGGACTTCACATCCTTAATCTGGAAGGGCTCGTAGTCGTTATCATCGTCATTGGGTGAGGACTCAGTGTTGCTTTTAGGGCCGCCACCGTCTTCCTGCCAGAGCATCTTGTAGAACTCAAAGGCATCGGAATCATCAGGGATATCTTGGTCGTAACTCATGTCCGCTTGCTCAGGACCTTCATAGCTCACCAAGGCGGGTTCCGTACTGAGAGCAGCGCGTGCTGAGGCTTCTTTTTCCTCAGCCTCACTCATTTCGTAGATATCGGTGACGGTATCGGCGGGAGTGGCGGAGGCTTTTTGATGTTGCGGAATATCACTCATAGATTCCGCCATGTCACCCACTGCTGCAGGGGCATTCATGCCGATCTCTTCGCTGAGTGAGGCACCATCGTCCGACACCTCTTCCACCATCGGGTTCTGCTCAATTTCCTGACGGATGTGGTGCTCCATCTGCAGTGCCGGAAGCTGCAAAAGCTTCAGGTACTGAATCTGTTGAGGGGTTAGGGTTTGTTGCAAACCCACATTGAGTTGTAATCCAAGCTTCATATGAGCAAACGATTGTAAAGTTTCGACGTTGAGAAGAGCACACCCACAACATGCTGCGCCGTAGGCGCGCACGAATTGAAATGACTCTGCTATGTCCGGTTAGAGGACTATTGAATCCCCGTTCGCGAAACGAATGCTGCCCGTTTCACGCGGCTAGTGTGATTGCTGTTGAGCCAGGGCATCGAGTGCCTCAACCCATTCAGCGCCGAACTCGCGAACAAGGGCATCGCGGGTGATGTCCTTGATAGCCAGTCCGAGTTTTTCTCCATTGGCAAGGGCGGGTTTGCATTCCGAGAACACATCGTAGTAGAGGTACGGTCCGCCAAAATCCGCAATGCGAATGGGAAAGAGATGACAGGAAATAGGCTTGCGAAAAGCCGTCTTTCCGTCCTTGTACGCCCTCTCGAGCGCACAGCGTGCAATGTCGTCTTCCCAAAAAACGAACACGCACTGCTTGTCGTCGATGCAGCCTACCGTTCGGTCGCCATAACTGCCATCCAGCCAGCCATGACTTTTAATGTATGCTCTTGAGCTTTCGCTCAGATACTCCATAGCTTGATCCTTGGCTGCCTCAATAGGTGCGATTTCTTCCTCACGCAAGGGAGCACCGCTTCCACCGCTCAGGGTGCAGCAAGCTCCTTTACATTGTTTGAGGTCGCAAGCAAAGGGCTGTGTAAGGATCTGCTCGTCCAGCGCTATGTCATTGAGTATGAGCATGGACCTATGATAGGACGCACGACTCCCGTCAAAGCGGGTCTTTGTCAATTTACGAATGAATTGCACCTGTACCGCACGACGAAACGTCAGCACGGTCTTCGGTAATGGATTGCGTTGGTATCGGGAACCACGGCAGTATTGGCTGCACAACCTGCCGCTTTGCTGCGCGATGCTTGATCGTGCAAGGCGTTCAAATCTACGCAGGCAGCGAGTCTGAGCAATGGCCAAAGGACGAAGGCGCGAAGGCGCTGCACCGAGCCGCTAAGCTTTAGCGTAGTGAATTGACGAAAAAAGAAGGAAAAGCTCGCGTAAAGAGTTCTTAATCGACTACCGGGATGTTGGAAGGAGCTAAGGGAAGTTGAATGCTAATCACAGTACCCACGTTGTTTTCGGAATGGATTGCAAACACGCCACCATGAAGTTCAACCAGGCGTCGGGCAACAATGAAGCCGAGTCCAACCCCTTGCTGTTCGTTCACCATGCGTCCAAATTGGTTGTAAGCGCCGGTGGCGGCAATTTGAGCCGGAGTCATGCCCATACCGCAGTCACTCAAGGTGACATGAAACGTATCGTCCGTGAGTTCTGCTTTGAGTTCGACTCGAGTTCCGGCGTCAGAGAACTTGAAGGAGTTATCGAGCAGTTCATCGAAAATCTTGTGGAGGTTTTCGTTGGACATGGCAAGGGTGACACCCTCTTGGTCGCAGTGCAAATCCAGGTCGCGGAAGCGTTCGTAGGACTGAGCTTTGGTTTGTGCGATATCCGAGATCACGGCTGCCGCTTCTTCGCTGCGGGCAAGAAGAAGAGCCTCTTGAGCTTCCGGATTGGCCGAGATAAACTCAAGCTGAGCATAAACGAGGAAGTTCTCGGTGATCTTGAGCAGACGTTTGGCGCTCGTGATAATATCGTTCGCTATTTCTGTCGTTGAGATCTTTTCATCCGACGCTTGCGGTGCGCGCAAGAAGCTGGCAGATCCAATGATTTGATTGAGGGCGGTGCGGAATTCGTGAGGAAGCGCGTAGGTGACGTTCATCTTGATCGATTCCATGCCGCGCTGAATGCTGTCACGCTTCTTCCACTGGGCGTCGATGGCAGAGAGCAGTTCTTCCACGGTAAAAGGCTTGAGCAGATAGTCGTCTGCCCCAAATTCCATTCCCGTGCGCATATCGGTTTTGTCTGAGCGTGCGGTGAGAAACATGAAACGCATGGATTCTGTTTCCTTGTGACGTCGCAGTTCTTGTAAGACTTCAAATCCGTCCATGGCGGGCATGGAGATATCGCATATCACCAAATCCGGATGCTCTTCTCGTGCGAGTTCAATTCCGGTGGCACCGTTATTGGCGGTGAGGACGTCATATCCTTCAAACTTCAGCAGAGCTGATGTTCCATCGACAATGTAGTCGGAGTCATCGATGAGGAGAATTTTCTTCATGCTTCCGTTGCATCAGATGGAACATCCTTTTTCGGCGTATCGTCGTCTTGAACCGCTGCGCCGGTCTCTCGATACAAGGGTAGACGAATGTTGACGGTGGTACCGATTCCCATGCGACTACTGATCTCCACCGAGCCGCCGTGCAATTCTATGAATTCTTTGGCAATTGAAATACCGAGTCCGCTTCCCGACACTTTGTTTGCATTCGATCCCCGGAAGTACGGCGTAAACAAGCGATCAATTTCCTTTTCCGGTATACCGATGCCCTCGTCGATAATCGTCACAAACAAATCGTCGGCCGACTGATGAAGTCTGATTTGAATGGCACTCTGTTCAGGCGAGTACTGCACGGCATTGAGCAAGATGTTTCGCACGGCATGACGCAGTAAGCGCTCGTCGCCGGATACCATGATGCTTTCACCGGGAAGCTCATACACCAATTTCTGCTTGCGATCCACTACCGCGGAGCGTACTTCTTCGAGAATCTTCTTGAGCACGGGCACAACGTTGAGAGCTTGGGGACGGAAGCTGTCGCGCATGGTATGCAGATTCGACTGCGTGGTAAAGCGCGCAACGAGTTGCACCAGTTCTTGTACGCGATCGCGTATTGCTTGCACATGTTGCGCACGCTCTTTGGCTTCCATCGACGCGTCATAACGCTGCATGAGTTCTGCCGAAATACTAATTCCGGTGAGAGGCGTACGGAACTCGTGCGAGATGGTATCAAGGAAGGTGGAGCGGAGCAAGCTCAACGCGCGTTCCTTTTCGAGTGACTCGCGCAGTTCTTCCTCTGCCAACTTCATGGTCGTGACGTTGTGACAGAACACCCGATACACCTTCGCTTCAGGCATGAAGTGAATGTGTTGCTCGTAGTAGTTGAGGTTAACGCTAATCATACGCTTCAACAGTTGCGACGGCGTTGTACGCAACTCTTCACGCCACTGTTCAAAGCCGGCTAAGAGCGGATGCTTGGTGCCGAGTTCAAGCACTTTTTTAAATTCCCGATTGGCGGCTTCGTTCATGTAACTCACCTCGCCGCTGTCGTTCACCTCGAGAATGGGCGTTACGCTTTGCTCCAGATAGGAGGCAAGATGACGCAGTTGCTTCTCGCGTTCCACGGTACTGGTGATGTCGCTCACTGCCTGCACAAACACCAAATTCCCCTCCTCACTTCTAAACTTCACCATGAAGTTTTGGAAGGTGCGATAGGTTCCGGAGCGATGCTGGAAGCGATAGGTAAGGCGAAGCGTGGAATCGTCGTTCTCTGCCATCCAGGCTGCCCAACGACTATTCACATACTCGCGGTCGTCGCGATGCGTCATGTCGTTGCGTTGCTCTGCCGTCATATTCCACAACTCTTCCACCGAGTATCCGGAAATCCGTTGGAATTCGTTGTTCACTACTTCGTTGTGTACTCGTCCGTCGGCATGCACTTCTTGTTTGAGGATACCAACCGGTACATTATCAATCACCATACGGAAGAGGTGCTCTGAGCTGCGAAGCTGACTCTCTACTTCCTTCTGTGTGCTGATATCGGTGAGCGAACCCACCACCTCGCGGATCTCGTGCGAGTGCTCATCGACGATGGGCGAGTAGTGTCGCACATAAGTTCGTCCGCCCATTTCGGTTTCCAGGTGGACGGTTTCCCCTTCAAATGCTCGCTTGATGTAGGGTAAGATGACGGCGAGCGTCTCTTCTCCAAGGTATTCCTGCAGGGTTTTGTTTCGCACCATGGCGGTGGTGTCTGCGCCCGCCAGACGACCCTCTCGCAAGGTGTAGACGATACTTCCATCGGCTTCACGCCGAAGCCTGACCACCAGGTTCTGAAGATTGCGAATTGTTTGAAGCTCTTCACACTGAAGTTCGGACGGCAGGATATCATCGCACACTTCCGCACTTCCCGAACTAAAGCGCAAGCCGCCTTTACGCAAAGCGCGCTGCAGTTCGTGAACGTATTGTCGAACCGTTGGCGTCCACTGATCGGGTTCACCA
Source organism: Chlorobiota bacterium (assembly GCA_039810585.1). Taxonomy (GTDB): domain Bacteria; phylum Bacteroidota; class Ignavibacteria; order Kapaibacteriales; family NICIL-2; genus JBBATK01. The sequence continues at coordinate 5,361 of JBDHXF010000046.1, read as the reverse complement.
AAGTGTTTACGTGTGAGTTGCAAGACGTTGTGTTCCGCATCACCACCGTGCTGCTGCGTCTGCTGAAGCTTATGTATTGAGTCCTGTTGCATCCGTTTTGCGTTTCTGCGGCCCCCTTGTCCGTTGGGGGATGTGCGCATTCTGTACTTCTGCGGGGTGACATTTTGCGCACCCCATAGCGCCGATTATCGGCCAATTGTCCGCCGTTGTGTAACGGAATTGTGCCTTTTATCTAAAAAAGAGTGGGATCACCGCTATTTTGTATTACTCGTCATGTTCCGGCACACACAAAGTCCGGCCGGGGCATGGAATCTTTCACAACCAAATGTGGAGTGAGAATGACGCCCTTAGTTGGAGCAACCCCGTATTACGCGGTTATTTTCTGCAGCGAGATGTCGGAAGATACACGTGAGTACGAAGTCGTAGCCGAGCGCATGATGGAACTGGCCGCTCAGCAGCCCGGTTTCTTAGGTGTGGACACCGCCCGTTCGGGTCTTGGAATTACCGTCTCTTACTGGCAGGACACGGAGTCCATCCGCGCTTGGCGCGCGCATGCTGAACACACGGTGGCTCGAGAGCGCGGTCGCACGCAATGGTACGCTGCTTACACTCTACGGGTGTGCAAGGTAGAACGTGAGTATGGTTTTGGAAAGACGGAGCGTTAAACCGTATCGGAACCCGGTTCGTTGGAAGCGTTCCACATATCGGAGACGTCTTCACCGGTCAGTTGGCGGTGACGGACTACCTTTGCTTCGGAAAGGAAAATCACGTTTTCGGAAATATTTGTTGCTCGGTCTGCTATCCGTTCGATGTTGTGCAGTCCCACGATCAGTCGTGTTCCGCACTTGATCAGCACCGGGTTTTCCTCCATCTGGCGCACTATCTCGGCGCTAATCTCCACTTCGAGCTCGTCTACGTTATCATCGGTGGACATCACATGATGCGCCAGTTTCGCATCATTGTTGATAAAGGAATCCAAGCTTGCCTTCACCATCTTGAAAGTATTGGTGGTGATGCGATCGAATCCCACCTCGTCCACGATATGTCGAATGCCTTCCTCAAAGGTCAGTCGTGCAATCACCAGCGCAGCATCGCCAATGCGCTCCAGCTCATTATTGATCTTGATCGCTGCGAGCAACAAACGTAGATCACTCGCCACAGGCTGTTGTAGGGCAAAGAGTCGCTGCACTTGTCGATCGATCTTCAAATCCAGGTTATCCACCTTATCATCGCGCTCGATCACCAGTTGCGCCAGCGATTCGTTCGAGGTAAGAAGCGCGCGAAAGGCATATTCCACTTGCTCTTCCACAAGGGAGCCCATGCGAATGAGGCGTGTACGGAGCTTGTCAAAATCTTCTTCAAAATGTCTGTGCATGACCTGGTTCCTGCGTGTTCCGGATTGTTTGTTTCTAAAGCTGACTCAGTTTCTAATCATCGGTCGTTCAGGCGGATTTTCAATTCGTGCGCACCTTCGGTGCATCACGTTGCGGGTTATCAACTCTTTCGCCGTGTGTGGCCGAAGGCCGCAAGAATACAAAATCTCCTGACGACCGGTCAATAACACCACGAAATTCTCAGCCATTCACTCCTAGCCGAAACGACCGGTGATGTAGTCTTCGGTTTGCTTCTTTGTCGGGTTCGTAAAGATTGTCCGAGTGCGTGCCGATTCCACAAGTTCACCCATGTACATGAAGGCTGTGTAGTCGCTCACACGCGCTGCTTGTTGCATGTTGTGCGTCACGATCACGATAGTATAGCTGGCCTTGAGTGTGTGGATGAGTTCTTCGATTTTAGCGGTAGCAATGGGATCCAGCGCGCTCGTGGGCTCGTCCATCAACAAGATTTCCGGTTCGACGGCCATGGCGCGGGCAATGCACAAGCGTTGTTGTTGGCCGCCGGAGAGCGACATCGCCGGCTCCTTCAATCGATCCTTCACTTCGTCCCACAGCGCTGCTTTTTGCAGCGCGTCTTCTGCGACTTCCTTGAGCAAGCTCCGCTTTCGAACGCCGTTGAAGCGAAGTCCGGCCACCGTGTTCTCGAAGATACTCATGGTCGGAAAGGGATTCGGCTTTTGAAACACCATGCCGATGCGACGGCGCACTTGCACCGGGTCCATCTTCATGATATTCTCGCCATCCAGGTTTATCTCACCCACCACCTTGGCACCGGGAACGATGTCGTGCATGCGGTTTAAGGCGCGCAGCAGTGTGGACTTCCCGCAACCGGAAGGACCAATAATGGCCGTTGCGCGGTTGTCGTGAAAGTTGATGTTGATATTTCGAATGGCATAGTTGCCATTGAAGATCACGCCCACGCCTTGCACGCTCAAACGCGGTTGCTGTTCAGGTTCCACATGATGATGTTCCTGACTGAACTCGGGTTTGGCTATGGTGGGCGTTGCTGTTTGTTGTTCGTTCTGTTCGTCTACCATACATTCCTCGGGGATTTTTCATTCGTTGGGTTAAACGGCAACGCAGCTCTACGGTGTGACTGCGCTTGCTGTTTAAAACTGACGCACTATCTTACTGTTGCACCGTAAACTTTCCACCGCTCACAAGTCTCACCACCACACTCAGCACAAACACAATCACAATCAACACCGTGGCGCCAGCCCACGCTTGCGCATGCCAGTCGTCGTACGGCGAGGTTGCATAGGTATAAATCTGCACCGGAAGCGACGCAATGGGTTGATCCAGAGAGGTATGCCAGAATCGATTGTTCAAAGCGGTAAAGAGTAAGGGCGCGGTTTCACCGGCAGCGCGAGCAATGGCGAGCATCACAGCTGTAATAATACCCTTTGCTGCAGCAGCAATGACAATTCGCGTGTTTACAATCCATCGTGGCGCACCCAAAGCCAGACCTGCCTCGCGGAGTGTAAGCGGTACCAGTTTAAGGAGTTCTTCTGTAGTCTTCGTAATCGTTGGTACCATCAGAACCGCCAAGGCTACTGCACCGGCATAAGCAGAGAAGCGTCCCATCGGTTTCACCACCAATGCATAGGCAAAAATGCCGATGATGATGGAAGGCAACCCACTCATTACTTCCGTAAGAAACCGAACAACCGACGAAAAGGTGTTGTTGCCGTACTCGGCCAGATATACGCCGCAGAGAAGACCGATGGGGACAGCGATGACGGCCGACATGCCCATCATTATCAATGTGCCAACAATGGCGTTTGCCATTCCACCGCCGGCTTCTCCGACAGGTTTTGGAAGGCGCGTAAAGAACTCTAGGTTAAGAGCCGAGATGCCCTCGCGAACGGTGTAGAAGAGGATCAGCGCCAAGGGAATGAGCGCCAGAACGACGCATAGACCGCTGAGACCGATCATCAAGCGATTCACGAGGTTGCGTCTGGTAATCACCGACTGTTTGAATTGTACACGACGTTGACTCATTGGCGACCTCCCGCTACTTTTTTCCGCGAAACACTCCACACCAGCAATCGAGCCAAGGTGTTTACCACAAAGGTTGTTAAGAGAAGCACCAAACCCACTTCGATAAGTGCAGACACGTAGGTGCTTGTTGTGGCTTCGTTGAATTCGTTAGCAATCACCGATGCCATGGTATATCCCGGCTGAAAGAGACTGGCTGAGATTTGAGGCGAGTTTCCAATGACAAGAGTTACGGCCATGGTTTCACCCAAGGCGCGACCTAAGCCCAAGATTACGGCACCCAAAATTCCCCAGCGCGCATTGGCCACCACAATCATGATGGCTTCCCACTTGGTGCTGCCAAGAGCAAGGGCGGCTTCGCGTTGCGACATGGGAATGGCCAACATCACGTCGCGCGAGATGCTGGTGATAATGGGCAGAATCATTACAATGAGGATGCAGGAAGCGGCGAACATGTTTGGTCCGACAACCGGTCCGGCAAACAAAGGGAATGCCGAGCCCAAAGCACGAGAGAGAGGCCCGGTAACGTGTTGCTGAAGAAAGGGAACCATCACAAACACACCCCATACACCATACACAATGCTTGGGATGGCGGCCAGAGTCTCAACCAAGAAGGAAAGTACCGTCCGCATGGTCTGTCCCGACACTTCCACGAGGAAGATCGCAATGCCCAAGCTGAGCGGCAATGCCATGGCCAAACCAAGAAGTGACGACACGATGGTGCCGTATAAAAAGGTGGCTGCTCCGTATTGCTCGTTCACCGGATCCCATTCCTTGGAACTCAAGAAACCAAATCCAAAGCGATGGATGGTATCCTGCGAGCTGACTACCAATTGGAAAATCAGACCGGCGATGACAAGAACAATGAGAACTGCCGCAACGGCACACAGAATGAAGAAAACGCGGTCACCCACTTGGGTCTTTACCTTGGTGACCATCCCTCGAATCTCTGCTGCCCGAAGCTGAGATCGGGATGCTTCAGCAACGGCTGGTGATGTAGTCATAGTGCATGCAATTTAGCTAATGTTCGGCAGCGAGATTGAGCTGAGCAAGGGTGTTACAAAATCGTAAAAGCTGCACGTTTGTTCGCTCTTCCAAAGGCAGGATAGAGACGTTCCACTCCCTTAATGCCCGCGTATCGCGTCCCTTTTTGAGCATGATCGCTACGTACTTCGAAGAGCTACCAAATTCGTGTTATACCATTAAAATGTCGGAATCTCTGTAACCAACTGAGCCCATCTGCTATATTGCTTATGAACAATCTGTTAATTTTTCTCTTCTGCGACCGCCACATGAAACGTTTTTTCCTCGTTCTTGCCGTTGCGTTGCCGCTCTTCTTCACCATCCAGAGCTTCAACGAACAACCATCTTCAGACGCTATCGCCGCCGACACCCTGTGCTTCTCGCGTGATATCCTGCCGATTTTCAATTCAAACTGCGCTATGACCGGATGTCATGATGTTTCGAGCCATCAGAGTGGATATAGAATGACCACCTACTCTGGTGTAAAGGCCGGTATTGTCGCGAATAATGCCAATAGTAGTTCGTTTTACCGTCAGATTATTAACAAGACAATGCCCCCGTTCCCGTATCTCGCTGTACCGGATTCATTCCGCACTCGGATCTTGACATGGATCAATCAAGGAGCAAAGAACACAACGTGCACCGACGCAACCTGCGATACTTCAAATGTCACCTATGCTAAGGACATTAAGCCAATTATTCAACTGAACTGCGTAGGATGCCACCAGTCTTCACTTGCCGGTGGAGGTATATTTCTCGACGTTGATGCCGACAACGAAGCACAGAAAGTGACGATTTACGCGGCTGCCGAACACATGAGTTCAAGCAACATGCCGAAAAACATCACTGAAAAAATCAGTAGTTGTCAAATCAGTAGTGTCCTAAATGTTTTCTGCAAAATCTAGCTGAATTTGCAGTTTTTGGGCATTTTCTTCTGCCATGTAAT
>JBDHXF010000045.1:0-31330 GCA_039810585.1 Chlorobiota bacterium | reverse complement strand
CAACTTCATCGGATGCCTTGAAAAACTCAACAACAAGAAATAGAATATCGGTCCAGTTTATTGGGGGTCAGAGCAATGGAGTTAGGTACTTTAAAGGAGTAGACAAACTGCTCTATGCAGGCGATATTCCAACAAAGTTCAAGGGCAAATACATGAGTCTAACATTTCAAACATACTGTAACGAGATACCAAAGAATATTGTACCGCATCTTCTCGTGCGGCTTTCAGAGTTCGATATGGAGGTTGTTACACATCCTGAATTTCGCTTTGATCCGGAAAATGACAGCGGTTTTGTTCCATTCCGCGTCAGACTTACAAAGCCGCCGATTCCTATTCTTAAGGACAAGGAGCTGTTGAGCGGTTTTGAGCTTTATGTCGACGACTTCAATCTCGATGATGCGACGAAAGCAGTACAACCCAAGAGAGGAATATGGGACACCTTAGTTAGACGGAATAATGAGCCCGTACCTTATGCCTCAAAAGTAGTTGATGAACAACTCAGGGACTGCTCGTTAGAAGTGACGTTCAAGTATTACCACGATGACACCTTTGCACCCAGAATTGCGGCTCTTTCTGCTGCCATACTTGCGGAGTTAAGCAATGGCGTCATGTTCTTTGACTTTGATCACTGGTATTATGGTGAAGATATCGTGTCGCGAGTGTACGACGAGGTGCTCGAATACGAGAGCTCGTTTTCTGCTGACGAGGTGGAATTCCATGTGTTTAGTGGCTGGTAATACTATTGAGCGTAATATCACTCCGAAGGCAGCGAGTATCAATTACTCCTGCTCGGCGACTGCTAAGCTAATGCGCCTCTGCGAGAGCCTGCTAAAGTAGGTTCCCGCAGAGCAGCAGAGTTCGTGCTTTCCTGACGAGGCGCTGGGCGATGACTGCACGCGAAGCGTGCAAGAAAAAAAAGTCTCCCGAGAAACCCGGGAGACTTCATTATACCAATACCATCAACCCTGCTTATTTGATTTCCCAGGTTTTATCACCCGATAGAATCTGTTGCAGAGGGGTCTTGCCTTTCTTTGAACGAATGGCGTCTAGTTGGGCGGTCATTTCGTCTTCGTAGCAGGCGCGGTCTTCTACGTAGAATACGCCGAAGGCGCGGGGGAAGTGGGCGCCGAACTCGCTGTCATCGAGCATGCGGGCTAAGAGGTTAGCCTTGGTCTTATCGCGCTCGTCGTGGATCCAGAGATCGTTGACGGTGTGACCATTGGTGTTGAGGTCGACGACGATGGGTTTGAGACCATCGAGGGCGATGCCTTTGTCCTTGTTGGCACCGAAAACCAGTGGCTGACCATGTTCGATGAAGATGGTGGATTCCGGCTTGGTGTCTTTTTCGGTGAAGATCTCGAAGGCGCCGTCGTTAAACACCGGACAATTCTGGTAGATCTCAAGGAAGCTGGTGCCTTTGTGTTCGTATGCGCGACGGATCATGGCTTGCTGATGGCGCACGTCGCGGTCCATTGCACGAGCCACAAAGGTAGCCTTGGCTCCGAGGGCGAGTTCAACCGGGATGAAGGGGGCTTCGACAGTTCCGTAGGGCGTTGACTTCGTCACCTTGCCATGCTCGGAGGTGGGCGAGTACTGTCCCTTCGTCAATCCATAAATCTGATTATTAAACATCAGATAATTGATGTCGAAGTTGCGACGCATCAGGTGGATGAAGTGATTGCCGCCGATAGCCAGCGAATCGCCGTCACCGCTGATGAGCCATACCGATAGGTTTGGGTTCGAGGCTTTGACTCCGGATGCGATGGCTGCTGCACGACCATGGATGCTGTGCATGCCATAGGTGTCCATGTAGTAGCTAAAGCGCGAGGAGCAGCCAATACCGCTGATGAAGACGTAGTCTTCCTTGCGGACCGGGAGATCCGGGAAGACTGTTTGGACTTGCTTGAGAATGGAGTAGTCGCCGCAACCCGGACACCACTTCACATCCTGATCCGATGCAAAATCCTTTGCCGTTAATTGAGGCAGGGGAAGAACAGTTGTTTCCATGGTTTATTTCCGGATTAGTTCGTAGACTTTTTGTTTGATTTCGTCGGTCGTAAAGGGCAGTCCCATCGTCTTATGGTATCCGATAGCCGGTATCATATACTTGCTGCGGATGAGGTGCATGAGTTGTCCGTTATTGATTTCCGGAATCACCACCTGATCAAAGCTATGCAACAACTCGCCAAGATTCTTCGGGAAGGGGTTGAGATGGCGCAGATGCACGTGAGCCACATCGTAGCCTTCGTTTAATAACTGATACATGGCGGTTTTAATGGTTCCATAAGTGGAGCCCCAACCAAGAATACAGAGTTTGGCGCCGACGCGACCATTGTCCACTGTCTGTTCCGGAATCACATCCGCTATGCGGTCCACCTTGGCCTGACGTGTGCGGACCATGTGCTGGTGATTGGCGGCGTCGTAAGACACATTGCCGGTCACATCTTTCTTCTCTAAACCACCGATGCGGTGCTCGAGCTTGGGCGTGCCGGGCTTGACCCAAGGACGTACTAAAAACTCATCGCGCTTGTAGGGTTCGTACTTCTCGCCGTTTAGATCTTCCGGCTGTAAGAAGTGTTGCTTGATTTCCGGCAAGTCTTCCACCGACGGGAATTTCCATGGTTCGGAGCCGTTAGCAACGTAGCCGTCCGACAAACAGATGACCGGGGTCATGTGTTCGATGGCCAGCTTCGAGGCTTCGTAGACGGCGTTGAAACAGTCGGCAGGGGATGATGCAGCAATGACCGGTAGCGGAGCTTCGCCGTGACGACCGTACAGAGCTTGCATCAAGTCTGCTTGCTCAGTCTTCGTCGGCAAACCAGTCGACGGTCCACCACGTTGCACATTCACAATCACCAACGGAATTTCCAACATCAGCGCCAGACCCATCGCTTCTGCTTTGAGCGATACACCAGGACCCGAAGTTGTCGTAACAGCCAGCTTACCGGCGTACGAGGCACCAATAGCCGAACAAATGCCGGCAATCTCATCCTCAGCTTGGAACGTGCGCACGTTGTTGGATTTGTACTTCGAGAGCTCGTGCAGAATATCGCTGGCCGGTGTAATGGGGTAGGAACCGAGGAACAACTCGAGACCTGCTTGCTCAGCGGCAGCGATGAGACCAATAGCCACGGCGTGATTGCCGGTGATGTTGCGATAGGTTCCCGGAGCCAGCTTGGCGGCCTCAACCGCGAAGCGGTTCGTGAATAATTCCGTGGTATCGCCGTAATTCCAGCCTGCTTGCAATGTCTTCACGTTTGCAGCAGCGATCTCCGGCTTCTTGGCAAACTTCTCGTTCAGGAAGTTGATGGTGTATTCCAGGTTGCGATCGAACATCCAGAAGATGAGACCAAGCACGAACATGTTCTTGGCCCGTTCCACTTCTTTGGTACTCAGGCCGCTGCCCTTGAGGGTTTCGCGGGTGAGCTTCGTGATGTCCAGGTTAATCACGCGGTAGTCCGATAAACTGCCGTCCTCAAGTGGATTGATACCGTCTGCATACTCAGCAAGCTTGAGATTCTTCTTGTCGAAGCCGGCGGAGTTGGTGACGATGATCCCGCCCGGTTTGAGACGCTTGATGTCGCCCTTGAGCGCAGCCGCGTTCATAGCAACAAGCACATCATAATTATCACCGGGTGTGCTGATTTCAGAGCTTCCGAATTGCACTTGAAAACCGGACACACCGGCCAGAGTGCCAATAGGGGCGCGGATTTCTGCCGGATATTCCGGGAATGTGCAGAGGTCGTTTCCAAAGTATGCTGCGGCATCGGAGAACTGCATGCCTGTTAATTGCATACCGTCTCCCGAGTCGCCGGAGAAACGAACCACTACAGCTTCACTCTTCACTACTGGGATCGACTTCTTCGCCGACGCAAGAGGTTCTGCTTGAGGTTCCATTAGGTTAGAAAGAATGGTAAGGGATATGAATGTCGAGTTGGGTGAAAGACCTTCTGACGCCTCTCACTCGTTGTTATCACAATGAATGGTGCCTGTTAGGACACGATGCTCATCATTTGGTTTACTGCTTCTGCTTAGCGTGCCGCGATGCTGTGTGACAGAACACTACAAAAGTAGTGCCGTTTCGCTGTTTTCGAAGCAGTGCAAAGATAGGCAAAAGGAATTGAAGAGTATTAAGTATTAAATTTAGTATCTTTGAAAAACGATGGACTACACGCGCAAATTTCCGAGATTTGTGCCGAAGTCATGGATCATTAGGGGACTCTATGCAAAACGAAGAACTGATTCTCTTCTTTATCAGCGGAATTGTAATGGTGGCAGGAGGCATGGCCGTCTCTCACCTACTTTCTCCGCACTCCCGAAACCCGCTGAAAGCCGAAACCTACGAGTGCGGCATTCCCACTCAAGGCTCCTCGCACTTTCAATTCAAAGTCGGATACTACCTGTTCGCCATTCTCTTTTTAGTCTTCGAAGTGGAAGTTGTCTTCCTCTTTCCCTGGGCAACCGTGCTCAAGGACGCCGGCATGACGGCCTTCATCGAAATTCTTGTCTTTCTGGCCATCCTTGGTATAGGCTTGCTCTATGCCTGGAAAAAGAAAGCCCTGAAGTGGCAGTGAGAGAGTGGATGTTTAAGCGACGGACTCTGCGAGTGACTTCTTATTCTTGCGGGCTCCGCCCGATCAACGTCCGATTGTGAATTCCTGCTAGCGTACAGACGTGTATCGGACGGTTGATAGTGTGAATCGGACTGTGAGTGACGAATGCAGGACAAGAGACGCGTCGGATAGAACGAACAGTGTTGAGTCGATTGTCCGTGTTGAGTCGATGTGACTGTGTTAAGTAAGCAGTGAATGATAGCTTGTCAGTACGTGTTAGTGCTTTGTCAGTTTTGATCGAGAGAGCCGCAACACCATTACGAACGCAGGAGAGCCATTATGGCAAATGACCTGAGTCTTCAGGATGTTCCTAAAATTGACGAACCCGTTCCCGGTGGGAACTTCTTCGTCACCAGCCTCGACGGCGTGCTGAACTGGGCACGATCAAATTCCTTGTGGCCCTTAGTGTTTGGTACCTCGTGCTGCGCTATCGAGATGATGGCCACCGGTGCAAGCCGGCATGACTGGTCACGCTTTGGAACCGAGGTTGCCCGTGCCACTCCGCGTCAGGCAGATCTTATTATCATTGCCGGAACGATCGTTAATAAAATGGCACCGGTTCTTCGCCGACTCTACGAGCAAATGGCCGACCCAAAGTATGTAATTGCCATGGGTGCGTGCTCGGTATCGGGAGGACCCTTCTTCTACAATTCCTACTCGGTGGTTAAGGGCGCCGATCATATCATTCCTGTTGATGTGTACGTGCCGGGATGTCCGCCCAGACCCGAAGCTCTGCTGTACGGAGTGATGAAACTTCAGGAGAAAATCAAATCCGGACGTGACCACGCGCACCTTGGAACTAAGGCGCCGGATGGTCCTGACCTCGACGGCATCACCTTTCACTTACCGGTATTGCAATGATGTCCAACGACGAACTTCAAGCCTTTATTCAAGAGCACTGCGCTGATCCCGTTTTCGAAACGGGTAAGCAATACCTCAATGCCATCGTCGCGCCGGAACACCTGATGCGCGTTGCCGAAGCATTGCGTCATGACCCCCGCACGTCATTCGATTATATGTTCTGCCTGAGCGGTGTCGATTTCTCCACGCACTTCATGGTGGTCTACCACCTCGAATCCACCACGCTGAACCATTGTGTGGTGCTGAAGTGCAAAGTGAGTGACAGAGTCAATCCTGACGTTCCCAGTGTCAGCTCGATTTGGCGTACGGCAGAGTTTCATGAGCGTGAGGTGTACGACTTGTTCGGCGTTCGTTTCGTGGATCATCCGGATTTACGACGGATCTTGTTGGATGACGATTGGGTGGGACACCCTATGCGCAAGGACTACGTAGATGAAGCAAACATTGTACAATTGGGATGAGATGATGCAAAGCGAGACTACCGAGACGGTCGAAGCAATCGAGCCAAGCCAATCAGTCGAGACACCGGAGCCACTCGAGCCCATCGAGCACAGCGATCCTATTCTCAAGACTCAGGATTACTTCATCAACATGGGTCCTCAGCACCCATCCACACACGGTGTGTTGCGCCTGGTGCTGACGCTTGACGGCGAAATCATCAAGAATGTTGAGCCGCACATTGGCTACATCCATCGCTCCATCGAAAAGATGTGCGAGAGCGATTCGTACCGTCAGATTGTGCACTTGACGGACCGTATGGACTACCTGTCTTGTCACATCAACAACGAAGCCGTCTGCCTTGCCGTTGAAAACGCACTCGAACTGGAAATTCCCGATCGCGTGGTGGTGATTCGAACCATCATCGATGAGCTCACGCGCCTTGCATCGCACCAATTGTGGTGGGGTGTAATGGGTATGGACCTCGGTGCCATTACTTCGTTCCTGTACGGCTTCCGCGATCGCGAGATGATCACCGACATCTTTGAAGAAACCTGCGGTGCACGCCTGACCATGAATTACAATGTGCCCGGCGGCCTGATGTTTGATATTCATCCCAACTTCCAGCGCAAGGTCAAAGAGTTTGTGCAGTACTTCAAGAAGAAACTCCCTGAGTATGATGATCTGCTCAGCGGCAACGTGATCTTCCTTGAGCGTACCAAGGGAATTGGCGTGTTGACGAAGGAAGACGTGATCAGTTATGGCGTGAGCGGACCGACGGCGCGTGCCTCGGGCTTTGCCTGTGATGTGCGCAAACGACATCCCTACAACGCCTATGATCGCGTGCAGTTCAAAGAGATAGTGATGACAGAAGGCGATACCTATGCTCGCTATCGCGTGCGTATCCTCGAAATGTGGGAATCGCTGTCGATTATCGAACAACTCATCGACAACATTCCCGAAGGGGAGTATTGCGCGAAAACCAAGGCGGTAATCAAGCTTCCGGTTGGAGAGTTCTACCAGCGTGTGGAAACGGCGCGGGGTGACTTAGGCGTGTACATCGTCAGCGATGGTAAGAAGAGTCCCTACCGCATGAAGTTCCGCTCGCCCGGCTTTTCCAACCTGTCGGCGCTGAACCACTGCGCAAAGGGATGCAAGATTGCTGACTTGGTGGCTATTATGTCCACCTTCGACTTAGTGCTGCCGGATATTGATCGTTAGACAACGGACCAAACTCGAAAGAATAAACTAGAAACACCGTGCAAGATTTTTCACTGTTGACCCGCGCCATACACGACAACCTCTCGTCACACTTGAGTCCCACGCTGACCCAAGTGACCGAAATGGTGATTGTCGCTGTGTGCTTCCTAACCTTCTTTGCCCTCACCGGAATGATCATGGTGTACGTTGAGCGCAAGGTCTGTGCATTGTTCCAACAACGCCTTGGCCCGATGCGGGTGGGACCCTGGGGTCTGGCGCAGAGCTTTGCCGACTTCATCAAGTTACTCTTCAAGGAACCGTTGATGACCCGTCAGGCCGACAGTTTCATCTTCAACCTGGCGCCTTTTATCATCATCATCTCCTCGTTCATGGCCATTGCCGTCATTCCCTTTGCCAAGGGATTGCAGGCACTCGATTTTGACATTGGCATTTTCTACGTCACCGCCGTTTCGTCCATCGGCGTGGTTAGCATTCTGCTTGCCGGTTGGTCCAGCTCCAACAAGTACAGTCTGATTGGCGCCATTCGAAGCGGAGCGCAAGTGCTGAGCTATGAAATCTCCATTGGCTTGTCGCTGCTGACCATCGTGATGTTGTCCGGAACTCTCCAGTTCTCGACCATCATTCAGAGTCAGGCCAACGGCTGGTGGATCTTTAAGGGACATCTGCCGGTGATCTTCGCTTTCATTATCTACGTGATTGCAGGCACGGCGGAAACCAATCGCGGACCCTTCGACATTGCTGAGGCGGAGTCTGAACTTACAGCCGGCTTTCACACTGAATATTCCGGAATCAAATTCTCCTTCTTCTTTTTGGCAGAGTACATCAACATGTTCATCATCTCGGCTATTGCCGCGACGGTGTTTCTTGGCGGGTGGATGCCCTTTCACATGGGCTCGTGGGATGCCTTCAACGGCATCATGGATTTCATCCCGCCGCTGGCGTGGTTTGTCCTCAAAGTTGGCGGGATAATGTTTTTGATGATGTGGTTTCGCTGGACCTTTCCGCGACTGCGCATCGATCAGTTGTTGACCTTGGAATGGAAGTATCTCATGCCGCTGAGCATTCTCAATGTGGTCTTCACTGCGTTCATCGTGGTGAGTGGCTGGCACTTTTAGGATCTGAGCGGAAGAAGGCCGAAGGCCGCACGAATCATCATCAGGAAAGGATGAAACAATATCATGAGTGAAGTAGGCGAATACATACGGGACGTCGTGACAGGCGTGAAATCGCTGCTGAAGGGGATGAAGGTGACCGGTCACTACATCAGCCATCCGAGCGAGATCGTCACCCAACAGTATCCTGAAAACCGCGAGACGCTGCAGATGTTCGATCGCTTCCGCGGCGAAGTGGTGTTGCTGCACGACGAGAATAATGAGCACAAATGCACAGGATGCTCGGCATGCGAAATTGCGTGTCCGAACGGCACCATACGCATTGTCAGCAATCAGATTGTGAACGAGGCGGGAAAGAAGCAAAAGATTATCGACACCTTCGTGTACAATCTTGCGATGTGCACCTTCTGTAATCTGTGTATCAAAGCTTGTCCCACCGATGCCATTGTGATGGCACAAAACTTCGAGCACGCCACCTTCGAACGCACCGAACTCGTGAAGATCCTGAATCGACCAGGATCGAAGATTATGGAAGGCGTGGAGGAAAAATCTACCGATTGATATGAAACCAGTTCTGTTTTACGTGATGGCGGCAATCATTCTTCTGGGCTCGGCGTTGACCGTGAGCAGTCGGATGATCCTGCGCGCCGCCGTGTACCTGCTCTTTGTGCTGGTAGCCACGGCAGGCATTTACTTCTTGATGGACTATACCTTCTTAGCCGCATCTCAGCTGACGCTCTACGCCGGCGGGATTATCGTGCTCATCATTTTTGCGGTGATGCTCACCAGCGGATCCGGCGAATTGCAGCCTAAGGTTGGTCGTACCAAAGCTGCTCTTGCTATTCTGGCCTCAGTTGCCGGCACACTCACCTGTCTTGCCTCGTACTTCGCGTACAATGCCTTTCTGCCTCGAACAGTGCCGACGGATTCGTCGGTGAGAGCCATTGGTGCGGCGCTGGTGAGTACGGGACAAAACGGCTACATGCTGCCCTTTGAAGTAATCAGTGTGTTGCTCTTAGCCGCGATGATTGCGGCTATCATTATTGCACGGAGGGACGCAGAGTCCTAAACCTATGTTTCCAGACATTCCCTTAAGTCATGTAGTCATCGTTAGCACTCTGATGTTCTTCATCGGCGTGTATGGCTTTATGACGCGTAAAAACTTGTTTGCTATTCTGATGTCCACCGAGCTCATCCTCAACGCTGTTGCGCTGAATTTTGTGGCCTTCAACTACTACCTGTATCCGGACAAAATGCAGGGCTTGTTTTTTGCCCTTTTCATCATTGGCATCGCAGCGGCTGAAGCAGCTGTTGCCATTGCCATCATTGTTGCCATCTACAAGAACTTCCGTTCGGTGAATGTGGAAGACATCAGTCAGATGAAGCAGTGAGAGTTCGCAGTGGTGTGTGAGAGACCTGAATGACTAATACGACAAAACGATGGATTACTCATTAAGCGTTTGGATTATTCTGCTTCCATTTTTGGCCTTCCTGATCACAGGTCTAGCCGGTGGTCGCATGAAGGCGATCGTGTCGGGTATTATTGGGACGGCCTCGATGGCCATTGCCTTTGTACTCTCGATCATGACAGCCTGGAGCTACTTCTTTGCATCTACTCAAGGCGCAGAAGGCTTTGCCGCCATCAGTCCCATCAACATGGTCTGGCTTCGTTTTGGCGACACGCTGCACATCGACCTTGGTGTGATGCTTGACCCGATCTCTGTGATGATGCTCGTGGTGATCACGACAGTCTCGCTCATGGTGCACATCTACAGCATTGGCTACATGCAGGGCGAGAGTGGATTTGCGCGCTTCTTTGCATGCCTCTCGCTCTTCAGTTTTTCCATGCTCGGTCTTGTGGTTGCCACCAACCTCTTCCAGATGTACATGTTCTGGGAGCTCGTCGGGCTATCCTCCTATCTGCTGATTGGATTTTATTACGATCGGCCTTCGGCCGTGGCGGCGTCCAAGAAAGCCTTTATCGTCACACGCTTTGCTGACCTCGGCTTTTTACTTGGTATCCTGTTGCTCTCGTTTACAACTGGTACTTTCGATTTTCAGACCATCACCAATCCGGCGGGTCCGCTGATCACGCAACCGAGTTCGGCGATGTTCATGGGTGCTTCACTCACGACTATCGCAGTGACGTTAATCTTTATGGGCGGGGCAGGGAAGTCGGCCATGTTTCCGCTTCACATTTGGTTGCCGGATGCTATGGAGGGTCCGACTCCCGTCAGCGCTCTCATCCACGCTGCCACCATGGTGGTAGCCGGTGTGTATTTGGTGGCGCGCTTGTTTCCGGTTTATGCCCTTGCCGCTCCCTCGGCCTTGCAGATCGTGGCCTGGGTTGGCGGCTTTAGCTCGCTCTTTGCCGCAGTGATTGCCTGCACACAAACCGATATCAAGCGTGTGCTGGCCTACAGCACGATGTCGCAAATCGGCTACATGATGCTTGCACTTGGTGTAAGTGGCTACGGAGGAGAAAACGGTCTTGGCTACATGGCCTCGATGTTCCATCTCTTCACGCACGCCATGTTCAAGGCCTTGTTGTTCTTGGGTGCAGGATCGGTCATACATGCCGTGCACAGCAATGAGATGAAGGACATGGGCGGTTTGCGAAAGTTCTTGCCGATTACGCACCTGACCTTCCTGATCGCTTGTTTAGCAATCTCGGGTATTCCGCCTTTTGCCGGCTTCTTTTCGAAAGATGAAATCCTTGTTGCTGCCTTTCAGCATAACATGCCCTTGTTTGTGATAGAGTATATCGTAGCAGGCTTGACTGCCTTCTACATGTTCCGTTTATACTACCGTATCTTCTGGTCGGATTCCGAACACTCGCATGACAATGCACACCACACACCGCATGAGTCACCTCTTGTGATGACCCTACCTCTGATGTTCTTAGCGGTAGCTTCTGCTACGGTAGGCTTCCTACCGTTCCACGAGTTGGTGACGAGCGATCACAAGGGCTTTGAAGCGGTGATGCATTGGGATCTGGCCTCTGCATCAGTGCTGATCGGCGTCGTAGGAATAGTAGCAGCAACGGTTATGTACCGTCGCAGCAGCACTCTGCCGGATCGCATTGCAGAAGGGATGAAAGCTTTGTACACAGCAGCCTATCGCAAATTCTACATCGACGAAATCTATGTGTTTGTCACCAAGCGTATCATCTTCAATGGCATTTCCGCTCCGGTGGCATGGTTTGACCGACACATCGTTGATGGCACCATGAATGGCATTGCATGGCTGACGAACGCAGTGTCGTACCGCATTCGCAACCTGCAATCCGGTCAGTTACAGTGGTACGCCTTTGTGCTTGTGATTTCGGTGATAGCGTTAGGAGTCAGTGCCTTTTGCATGATCCGATAATCGGAAGACCGCGAGTGATCGGGGAGCGATCTGCTTCTCGATCGAGAGTTGAGAGTGAGTGTGGATGGTTTGACAGGTCGGTGGATAGTTGACTGGTAGGTTCCTTCAATACTGTGGAATAGTAGCCTGTTTGCGGACAGGATCTGTGTTATGGATGTACTCTCATTATTTGTTGTCGTGCCGGTTCTCACCGTCATCGCTCTTGTCTGGGCTCGCGACGCACGTCAGGTTCGAAGTATTGCAGCGGTTGGCATGGGCGTTCAGCTCGTGCAATCGGTCATTTTGCTGTTTCGCTACCTGCAGCTTCATGCCATGCCGGGAGCGACGGAGCTGCAGTTTCAATCTCGAACCCTCTGGTTTTCCAGTCTCAATATCAGCTATGCCGTCGGCGTGGATGGGGTCGCCGTGGCGATGATAATGCTGACGAGCATCGTTGTCTTTGCCGGCGTCTTCGCGTCATGGGAAGTGGTGGAACAGGCAAAGGAGTTTTTCATCTCACTCATCTTGCTGGCAACGGGAGTGTTCGGCTTCTTTATTTCGCAGGATCTGTTCACGATGTTCTTGTTTTACGAGATCGCGGTGATTCCCATGTACTTACTCATTGGAATCTGGGGAAGTGGTCCAAAAGAATACTCAGCCATGAAACTGACACTCATGCTCATGGGAGGCTCGGCTTTGCTCTTGGCTGGTCTGCTTGGAATTGCATTCAGTGCCGGCGCGCAAATCGGACACCTTACGTTTAATCTTCAGGAAATTGAGCAGGCGCATATTCCGATGCAGGATCAGCTCTTGTTTTTCCCGTTGACCTTTATCGGCTTTGGCGTTTTGGGCGCATTGTTTCCCTTTCATACCTGGTCACCCGATGGTCACGCCTCTGCTCCAACCGCCGTCTCCATGCTTCACGCCGGCGTGCTGATGAAGCTGGGAGGTTATGGCTGTTACAAAGTGGCCATCAACCTCTTGCCGGATGCTGCACGTGAGTTGTCGTGGATTTTCATCATTCTCACAGCTGTCAGCGTAATCTATGGCGCGATGGGTGCCATCATGCAGAAAGATCTGAAGTACATTAATGCCTATTCGTCGGTGAGCCACTGCGGCCTTGTGCTCTTTGGTTTGTTGATGTTCAACAAGGCCTCGGTGAGTGGGGCATTCTTGCAGATGGTCTCACACGGCTTAATGACAGCCTTGTTCTTCGGTTTGATTGGGATGATTTACGGTCGCACCCACACCCGCATGGTTGACAAAATGGGAGGTCTCATGAAAGTGATGCCTTTCTTGTCCGTTGCTTATGTCATTGCCGGTATGGCATCGCTCGGACTTCCGGGTCTCAGTGGTTTCGCTGCCGAAATGAGCATCTTTGTCGGTGCGTTTCAACATGACGATCCTTTCCACCGCGTAGCAACCATTGTGGCTGTTTCATCCATCGTGGCGACGGCTGTCTATGTGCTTCGCGCGGTGGCACAGATGCTGCTTGGTCCGGTGACCGACGAGCATTTCCTCCAACTTAAAGATGCAAAGTGGCAAGAGCGACTTGCGGTGTTGACCCTCCTTGTCGCCGTGATTGGAATGGGGATGGCGCCGTTGTGGTTGTCGGATATGATTGGCGGCAGTGTGCAACAAGTATTGACAAAACTCCAGTAGCCTTATGATGTGGTCTGATGTGTTCCTGATGCGAAACGAAGTGCTGCTCACCATCGCAGCCTTCTTGATTCTCTGTGTGGAGTTAATGGTGGAACCGGCGCGACGTCAGCGTATTTCCACACTCGGCATTCTGTTTATGGCAGTGATAACGGTGGTCGGTTTTATGCCGACGCAATCCGGTGTGTTGTTTGGTGCTATGTACCAAACGAACGACTACATCGCACTCATGAAGGCCATTCTCAATGTAGGGACTCTTGTCGTACTGTTGCAATCCGTCACCTGGCTTCATAAGGAGAACAATCAGGACAAAGTGAGCGAGTATTTGGTGCTCATTTTTTCGACCCTCATTGGGATGGATTTCATGATCTCGTCGGGTCACTTCCTGATGTTTACGCTGGGTCTTGAGCTTGCCACCATTCCCATCGCCGCACTTGCAGCCTTCCAGAAATACGAGGCGCGCTCATCGGAAGCGGGGATAAAAATGTTGTTGTTAGCTGCGCTGTCGTCTGGAGTAACCTTGTTCGGTTTGTCCTTCCTGTACGCAGCCACGCCTGGAGGCAGTCTCTACTTTGCCGATGTACAAGCCGCCGCGCAACCAAGCACCATGTTTACTCTTGGGTTTTTGTTTTTCTTGTCGGGTCTTGCGTTCAAAATCTCACTCGTGCCTTTTCACTTATGGACAGCCGATGTGTATGAAGGCGCACCCATCAATATCAGCAGTTACTTGTCGGTCATCTCCAAAGCAGCAGCCAGCTTTATCTTGGTCATTGTACTCTTCACCGTCTTTCGCTCGCTACAAATGGTGTGGACCAACGCCCTGGCGGTCATTGCGGTTCTGACAATGACCATTGGTAATCTCTTCGCCATTCGTCAGCAAAACCTCAAACGCTTTCTTGCCTTTTCCTCAATCGCGCAAGCAGGGTTTCTTCTTCTAGGAGCCGTGAGCGGATCGCAACTAGGGATGACGTCCATCATGTACTTCATGTTGATTTACGTGTTCTCCAATCTTGGTGCCTTCGGTGTGGTTTCGGCCATCTCCAATCAATACGGAAAGGAACACATCGATGATTACAACGGCTTATACCGCAGCAATCCGATGCTGAGTTTGACGATGATGCTCTCGCTCTTTTCGCTCGCCGGAATACCGCCTGCGGCTGGATTCTTTGGAAAGCTCTTCCTCTTTGGGTCGATCGCTCAACACGGCATGTACACGCTCTTGATTATTGCCACGGTTAATGCCACCATCTCGCTGTATTACTACCTCTTGGTAGTTAAGGCGATGTTTATTGTCAAGAGCGATACACCGCTGGCGCACTTTCGCTCGGATAACTGGATGCGCGCCTCTCTCGTAGTGTGTGTGGCTGGGATCTTAGTCATCGGCTTTGCGAGTGTCATTTTCGATTCCATGTTCGGAATCAGTATAGGATTGTAATACTATGACCATTAGCGGTAAACATCAAATTGAAGCTCTGAACGGTGTGCGATGTGTCCTTCTGGAAAAAGAAGCCGGACCTCTGCGTGCCGAGTTTCTCAAGGCAGTCTTGCAGCACAACGGATACGCCGTTCAACTGCAGCGCAATGTCCCGCCGCCGCCAAAGGCGCCAAAGCCTGCAGCCAACGCCGATCCCGATGCTCCGCCACCACCGCCGCCTCCTCCGCCACCGCCTGTGCCGGAAACCTACAAGGTGGGCGTTGAAGATCTCAGTTTTGTCCTATCGGTGATGATCTTTTCTCGTCGTTTGAAAACACTCGACAATCAAGTGCTGCTACCAACATATTGGACACAGGAAGACCCTGCGTTTCATTCGTGGTATTGGTTGCATCATAGTGCGAGCGAAGAGCAAGCCTCTGCATAGCTCTATGCGGACGGATGAGTAGAGTGTGCAGTGCTGACCTCTAGACTGATTATCATACGTGCGCGCTGCAGCGCGCATGAAACAATACCTACCAACAATCAGGCCTTATCGCAATCGTAGTGCTATTCGAAGTAGGGCAAAAAAAAACGCTTCCCAAGGGAAGCGTTTTTTGTAAGGGGCGGAGGGCGAGGGACTCGAACCCCCACAGGCTTGCGCCCGGCAGTTTTCAAGACTGCTGCAATACCATTATGCGAGCCCTCCGGGGCAAAAAAAATGGCCGCGTGATTGACGCGGCCACGAATATGCAGGAAATTCAGAGATTATGCAAACGAGATACGAGCGAAGCTCTAAAGGATATTTCACCTGTTATTGTATGGCTGACTCTTCCGCTTGCCAGATGATGTAGGACGGTGTTTGCTCGGCGATGAGTGCAATCACCTTAAGATGACTGAGATTCCACGTCTTTCCGCTCAGGCTCGTGTGCACAGTGTTCGTTGCTGAAAATCCACTTGCCCACGACGTGGCACTACTGATCGGAGTGCCGAAGGTGCCAAGCGGAGCATCGCGCAGTACATCGCGATGGAGATAATCGGAAACATAGGTTGAGCCGTCAAGTTGTGGCGCAACGATCGAGTCCTCCACCACATACACAATCACGTTCAGAGGATTTGTTGTTGAAAACGCGCTCAGGGCAGTAGCTGTCACATCAATGGCAAGATCGCCGCTGGAGGCTGTGTAGGTCGGGGTGACGCTCAGCTTAATCTTTGCGGTTTCGCGGGTAGCCGAATCCACATCGCTAGCCCAAGCAGTGCGGGCTTGCAAGAAGTCACCACCGAAGGACTCACGATTCACTAATCCAGATGGGTAGCTACTTACGGCAAAGGTACTGGCAAGTAAATCACCTGTTGGTGTTCGAAAATCTGCCGGATACTTTGGAGGTTCTGGTTCTGCAAATCCGCCAGAGTGTATCTCCATGGTAATCATGGCCGATCCATAGGCTTGGCGAAGTGCATCGATTGTACGATGACCATCAGGACAGTTCTTGCAGGTGCATCCGGTAAACTCCTCGACGAAGACTTTCTTTGCGACCTTCGTCGTGTCAGGCGGTTTCACCGTCCCTTTTTTTTCATACGGCATGCCAATCTCATCGCACGAGTTCAAAACGCTGCCTAACAATAAAAGGGAAGCAGTGACAAGAAGTACTTTCATAGTCGCAAGATTGGTAAGTGATGATATGCGTCGATCGACGTTTCTCCATAGGTGATACGGGGAATTCGACCGATACTTAATATACGGTATTTGTGTGAACAAGCGAAGAAGCTGGTTGACGCAATGGAACCCGTCACGCTCTGTATCTTGTTTACAGTCATGAACCTGCGAAAGAGCCAATGCGCCAGGTTGCTATTATTCATTCACTGTGGCTTCTGCCGATTGCCGGACGCTGTAGGTTGGTGGTGGATCTGTGATCAGGGCAATGACCTTCAGATGAGCACGGTTCCAATTCTTGGTGTTTAAATTTACCTGCGCGCCTTGAGAAGCTGTCATGTCTGTTGTCCATGATAGAGTGTTGTTTAGAGAAATTCCAAAGGCTCCCAGTGGTGCATCTCGTAACACATCGTGATGAACATAATTTGGTACATAGGTCGTATTGTCTAATTGAGGCGCGATGATTGAATCCTCAACGATATAGATGGCAAGCTGTAGCGGCTTAGTTGTTGAAAAGTTCGTGAGCGCAGTGACACTAACAGAAATACTCAGTTCGTTGCCTCCATTTGTAAGGGTCGGCACCACGTTTAGTGAAATCGTAGCTTGCTCTTTACGCGCACTATCAACATCGGAAGCCAACGCAGTTCGCGCTTGAAGAAGGTCTCCACCAAAAGGCTCGCGATTGACCACACCTGTAGGAAAACTGCTCACATTAAACGTACTTTTTAGCTGTTCTCCCGCCGCAGTGCGAAAATCCGCCGGATACTTAGGAGGCTCGGGCTCAGCGAATGAGCCGCAGTGGACTTCCATTATAATGAGCGACGTGTCGTAGGTACTGCGAAGACCTTCGAGCACTCGGTCACCATCGGGACAATGAGGACAGGTGGCTCCTGTGAATAACTCTACAAAAGCTTTCTTGTGGGTGGCTGCAGTGGTAGGTGGAGGCGTTGTTGACGTCTTCTCGTACGGAAAACCAATTTCTGTACAGGCTTGAAGACTTGCCAAAACTCCGGTGCAAAGCAATAACGTGGCAAGGTGTTTCATCTCTATCATAGGTATAGTTAACCAAGTGACTTTCACGTAACCTCGTTATGTGACCGCCAGTCATCACGAATGGAATCTGTGCTGAGCAAAAGTACTTAATCTCCGTTGCGTCGTTTGCGAAAAGCTATAAGGCCGAATAGGAATCCACATCAACGCTCACGCGGATCAAGCTGCTGGCGTGACGGTCTCGATAGTGTTGTAGGGCGGCGCTTAAACTCTGGCGCATATACTGTCCGCCGGGGTCATCGGCTTTGCTGCTCTTTAGCACAATCACACGACGATAGCTGCCACGAATGCGATCAACATCCGGCTTGGTGGGACCAAGGACGCGAAGGCTTGGCGAGCTTCGAGGAAGAGCAAAGACAATGTGTTGGGCATGTTGTTGAACCAATTGTGCGTCTCGTCCGCTCAGCTCAATCACCACGAAACGAGAGAACGGGGGATAGAAGGCGTCCAGCCGTTGTTGAAGCTCATCACTATAAAACAGTTCGTATTGTGCCAGTTTTGTGGCGACGATGGCCGGATGTTTGGGCTGCATCGTTTGAATCAACACTTCTCCGCGCTTGGTGGACGAGCGCCCGGCGCGACCGGCTACTTGGGTGAGTAATTGAAAGTTGCGCTCTGAGGCACGAAAGTCAGACATGTAAAGTTGCAAGTCGGCATTGACAACACCGACAAACGTGACACGCTCAAAGTCCAGTCCTTTAGCCAGCATCTTCGTACCCACCAGAATATCAATCTCCTCTTTGCGGAAGGAAGCGAGAATCTTTCGCAAACTTCCTTTACGGGAGGTCGAATCCAAATCGACTCGTTGGATGCGCGCTTTGATACCACGCTTCTCCAGGATCTCGTTCAGTTCTTCTTCAATGCGTTGCGTGCCCGCTCCAAACTCGAGCATTTCAGCGCTTCCGCATTCCTGACAGCTTTTCACTGCCGTTTCGGTGTAGCCGCAGTAGTGACAGCGCAGCTGATTCAGATGTTTGTGGTAGGTGAGGCTTACGCTGCAGTCGCGGCAGGTGGGAACATGGCCACAATCCATGCACTCAAGTCGTGGGGCAAAGCCACGCCTATTCTGCAGCAGAATTACACCTTCTTTCTTAGCAAGTCGATCAACAATGGCGTCAATCATTTCGAGGCTAAAGGATTGGACAACTTGCTTGCGCTTGCGAGCATCCACCAAATCCACAATCTTAATATCCGGTAACTGTGCGTTGTCCGCACGTTTCGAAAGGCTCAGTAAATGATACTTAGCACTCCGGGCGTTGTACATGCTTTCGATTGAGGGGGTTGCAGAACCCAGTACGACAATAGCTCCTTCCATGATTCCCCTCATCACCGCACTGTCGCGTGCATTGTAGCGTGGGGCCGGTGAATCCTGTTTGTACGACGCCTCATGTTCTTCATCTACGATGATCAAACCCAGATTCTGTACGGGGGCAAACAGTGCAGAGCGGACACCAAGTACAATTCGCGCATCACCACGTTGAATCGCACGCCATTCGTCAAAGCGTTCACCGATGCTCATCCGACTGTGTAAAACGGCAATGTCGGTGCCGAAGACGCTACGGAAACGATCAATAAGCTGTGGCGTAAGCGAGATCTCCGGAACCAAAATCAATGCCGACTTACCCAGTGTGCGAGCGTGACGAATTGCGTGCATATACACAATGGTCTTTCCGCTACCGGTTACCCCGTGGAGCAGAAACGTTTTTGCTTTCGCGCTATCGAGGGCTTGCTCAATCACGGAACTGGCGTGACTCTGTTCGTCGGTCAGTTCCACCGTGGATTCGTCACGGTCATGCAGACGCTCGTCCTCGTCAGTACGATCAAATGAGCGGTGAACCTCCTCCGTACTTTCGATCAAGTAGCTCTTTGTCACCAACGATTTTATCACCGAGGCTGTCGTCTGCGTTTTGACTAAGACCTCATGAACAGGCACGGCGCGTTTGCTTTGTCGTTGTGCCAAGTACACACTGCCCAGCACTTCTGCTTGACGCGGGGCTTTGCGATCCAGTGTGTCGAGCAATTGTTGGAGCATGCTGGCATTGCTAAAGAGCTCTTCCGACAATTGAACCACGCGCTGAGTTTTGGCTTGAGCCTGAGCCTTTATTGTTCGTTGAATCTCAATCAATCCCGCGTGTTCTAGCGCCTCCAATTGCGAGCTAATAGAATCACTGCGGAGTTGTTGTTGGAGATGGGCAACCGATACCGGACCTTTATGTTTTTGGAGGAGTCGCAAGAGAGCTGCCCTCTTGGGTCCTTTCCGCGCAATGATTGCCAGCTGTTGTTCGTCCAACACATGCAGCAACTTGATGGTGATGACCGATTCCGGACTCATGCCTTGCGGTACCGCAGCGTGTAGTGTTTCTCCCCAGGACGCCAGATAATATTCGGACATCCATCGGGTGAATTCCAACATGGTGGTATTCATCAGAGGGATGTCGTCGAGCACTTCATGGATGGCTTTGGCGTCAGGAAGAGCAGCGGCGTTTGGATCGACCACGATGCCGGTTAGACTGCGCTTGCCAAAGGGGACGAGTACACGCATCCCACGCTCCGCGTTCATTCCGTCGGGAAGCAGGTAGGTGAAGAGGCGCCGCATAGGAATCGGCAGGGCGATGCTGAGGTACTGAGCCATGGTGAAGAGAGTAGAGACGCGAAAGTACAGCGAAGATTGAAATGAAAGCGCGAAGCGCGCACGAATTCATCGACACCTGCAGATCCGGACGTAATTTGTGATCTCAGGGAAAATGGTATGCACAAAGAATTTCGACGAAAACCACACCGTAAGTCCATCGTCAGAAGTGACGACTCGCGGCACCAGAACGAAAAAGAGGAGTTTAGTCGCGAGCGACATAGCACCTCCATCAAGCGTGCACAAGCCGAGCATAGTGCCAAGGCCACGCATAGGGCGCGAGTGGTGGGATCGGCCGGACGGACTTGGTTCCTGATGGAGGAGGATGCGTTGTTGCAGCTTCATGGACCTGCTCAAGACGTGATTCATGCACAAATCGGGGGTCTGGCGTTGACCACGAACGACGACGACACGCTCATCTGCGTTGGCGACTGGGTTCGCTTTGCAGAGGAAGAGCAAGGGGCAGGCGCTGTGCGAAAAGGGACGGTGATTGAGATCGAAAAGAGACACTCTCGATTACTGCGTAAAACTGCAGGTGAACGACAACTCATCCAGAGTTTAGCCTCAAACATCGACCAATGTGTTCTGGTCTTCGCGGCCGCTGAGCCGTTCTACAATCGTCGCCTTCTCGATCGCTACCTCATCGCCACGGAGCAGGGAAACATGAAACCTGTTATTGTGATCAACAAGATTGAGTTGATGGATGAGGCATTCGTTCGAGATGATCTGCAGTGCTACGACGCGATGGATATCCCTGTCGTTCTGTGTAGCTGTGTGAAGACACGTGGACTGGAGGAATTGCGTTCTATCTTTCAGGGCAAGACCTCGATGCTGGCCGGACCGTCGGGTGTGGGAAAATCTTCCATCGTTAACATGCTCTTTGGCATCGACCTTCAGGACGTGCGCGAGATCTCTCATAAGTACGACAAGGGCAAGCACACGACGACCGGTGCGAGACTGTTTGGATTGGGTGAAGGTGCTTGTTTAATTGACACGCCCGGTATACGAGAATTTGCCATCACCGATCTTCACATTGACGACCTGAGTTATTCCTTTCACGATTTCGATGCATTCTATCCGAATTGCAAGTATTTGCCCTGCACGCATACACATGAGCCCGGATGTGCGGTAAAAGCGGCGGTGGAGGACGGTCTGATTGACGAACTCCGTTATGACAGCTACCTGAGAATCAGGGAGTCGATGCTCGCTGGCGGTGCGTAACGGAAGGGAAGACTGGCGCCTGGCAAACTCTGCTCAACTCGTCTTTTTTCCCCTGAAAAGCGCATTCTCTACCTTTCTCAATTCTTCTGTCCCTGCTATATTGCACCCAATCTAAACGTACGACACACCGCACAATGGGGATTGGCTCGCTACTCAGCACACTGTTTTTGCCTTTAGTCGGAACTCTTGCTTTATTGTTGATTCCCAGAGATCAAATCAAAGCACATCGGAACGTTTCGCTTGCATTTTCTCTCGTCAGTTTTCTTGCCTCGTTGCCGCTCTTTTTCGTCTTCGATCGCAGTCATCCCGGCTTCCAATTTCTCCTGGACATTCCCTGGATTCCCAGTCTTGACATCGGCTTCCGATTGGGTCTTGACGGTATGAGCGTGATGCTCGTACTGCTCACCACCTTCATCATGCCCATTGCCATCTACTCGTCGTTCGACGCCATTCATAAGCGCGAAAAAGAATACTACGCCATGATGTTGTTCTTGCAGTTTGCGATGACCGGTACCTTTATGGCGTTAGACACGTTTGTGTTCTATGTGTTCTGGGAATTGATTTTGATACCGATGTACTTTCTCATCGGTATTTGGGGCGGTCAGGATCGCGTGTATGCAGCCATCAAGTTCTTCCTGTACACCGTAGTCGGGTCGCTGCTCATGCTTGTTGCCATTGTGTGGCTGGGCTATTACGCTCAGGTTCACGGCGGCGGTTTTACCACAAGTTTTGTCAAGCTGCAGACCATTGCACCGGGAATTCCATCGAACATTTCGCACTGGATGTTCTTAGCCTTTGCCTTGAGTTTCTGTATCAAAGTACCGCTCTTTCCTTTTCACACCTGGCTGCCGGACGCACACGTTCAAGCGCCAACCGCCGGCTCTGTTATTCTGGCCGGTATCCTGCTGAAACTTGGGACATACGGTCTTATTCGCTTCAATCTTGATCTCTTTCCCGAAGCATCACACTACTTTGCTCCGCTGATAGGAACGTTGGCGGTGATTGGAATAATCTACGGAGCGCTCGTTGCTATGGTGCAAACCGACGTGAAGAAGCTCGTGGCCTATTCATCGGTTTCCCACTTGGGCTTCGTGGTGCTTGGAATTTTCTCAATGACGCAGGAAGGTGTGCAAGGCGCGATCATTCAAATGGTGAATCACGGCTTGTCGACCGGCATGTTGTTCTTGTGCGTTGGTGTGATTTATGAACGCCGGCACACACGCGACATCGCCGAGTTCGGAGGAATCACCTCGGTGATGCCACGCTTTGCGGTGCTTTTCGCGATTGCCATGTTTGCGTCGGTGGGCTTGCCGGGACTCAATGGTTTTGTGGGCGAGTTTCTGACCTTGGTCGGAGCATTCAAATCGTCGGTGTACAACAACTGGTCGTACGCCGTGCTCAGCGCAACCGGCGTGATCTTCGCGGCTGTGTACTTGTTGTGGATGTTCCAGCGCGTGATGTTTGGCACGAACGACAATCCGAAAAATCAGTCGCTCCCGGATGTCAGTACAAAGGAGATGTGGACATTAGTTCCGCTCGTCGTGTTCATCGTGTGGATTGGTGTGTTTCCCAAAACCTTCATGGATCTGAGTGCGGCTTCTACGGCGGCTGTGGTGGAGAAGGTGAGCGGTCTGCACGCCGTAGCACAACAGATATGGATGCACTGATGGTCCGTTGACATCTGATTCGTGAGAGTTTTTTTTTCAACGCCTGCAGCCTTTGGCTGCGCGTTTGATCGCAGTCAATGATAAATCGTTTGGAATTTTCATGGTACAAGAACTGATAAACGCCGCCCCTCTCAGCCTACTTTCGTTTTTGGCTGTGATTTGCGTCGTGGTTGATGCCCTTACGCCAAAAGGTGAGCGTATCACGTACATGTTTGCCAATTTCAGTTTGCTCGGCGCATTGGTGGCCGCAGCGTTAGGCGTCACGGGACACGGCACTGCTTTTAGCGAAATGATTCGAACGGGTGGGTATTCCAACTTTTTTGATATCCTGTTCTGCACCGGTGGAATTCTGACTTTGCTGGCGGCTCGTCCTTACATTTTGAAGGAGGATGTGGAGCACAACGAATTCTACTCCTTGCTGTTGTTCTCGGTGGCCGGTATGTCGGTGATTGCCCATGCAAATAATCTGCTCATTACCTTCATCGGCATTGAAATTATGTCGGTGAGTTTTTACATCCTCTCCGGATACTTCCGCACTAATGAACGTTCCGTGGAAAGTGCCTTGAAGTACTTTTTACTTGGCGCATTTGCCACCGGTTTTTTAGTATTCGGGATGTCGCTTAGTTACGGCGCAACCGGGTCGTTGGAATTCACTGCCATGCACATGGCGGTAGCCACGAACACGTTGCACTTTCCCTCGTTGTTAGCAATCGGAACCGCGCTGCTCATTATTGGTCTTGGATTCAAAGTAGCAGCTGTGCCTTTTCACCAGTGGGTTCCGGATGTTTATGAGGGTGCCCCCACGGTGGTGACGGCGTTTATGAGCACAGCCGGCAAGGCTGCATCATTGTGCGCTCTTATCCCGATTCTACAGGCAGTCATTCCGGCGGGCGATTGGCATGTAAGTCAGATCTTAGCTGTGTTATCGGCAGCTACCATGCTTGTCGGTAATATTAGCGCGGTGGTTCAAACGAGTGTCAAACGCATGCTGGCTTATTCGTCGGTGGCTCATGCCGGCTATCTGTTGATTGGCTTTGTGGCAAACTCGGCAAAGGGTCAGACAGGCATCGTGTTTTATGCCACGGCTTACCTCTTCATGCAACTGGGATCCTTTGTCATCGTGTCGATTCTCGAGAAAAAAGAAAACAGCAATCTGCAGCTGAGTGACTTTGCCGGTTTGAGCAAGCGTCATCCCATGTTGGCAGGACTGATGGCTTTGTTTATGTTTTCGCTCGCCGGTATCCCACCGATGGCTGGCTTTTTTGGGAAGTATTACCTCTTTGTTGCAGCTATCGAATCCGGTTACACGTGGCTGACGATTGTCGCCGTCATTTCCTCGATGATTTCTGTGTACTTCTATATTGGCCTCGTCGTGTACATGTACTTTAAGGATTCGGAGCAAGATACTGTGTCCGACTCACTTCCCGGCACCGCAGGTTTGACCTTAGCCGTGTGTACCTTCTTTGTGATTGTGATTGGTCTGGCACCTAGCGTATTGCAGTCCGCGGCATCGAGCTTCTTTCACTGAAGCATGCCGGAGCATAGTTGAGAGTTGAAAGACCTGTGCAGTGCGCGGGTTTTTCTGTTTTTGAACAAGACAGAGATCTATATTGCAAATCATGACTCTTCATCGCATACTACTGCTCGCTGTCTTGGCCTGTGCAGGCCTATCACAGCTCGTGCGTGGCGATGAGGCAAGAGGAAGAATTATTCCGGGTACCGGACCTGATCGCGATACCATCGACTTTGGATACTTACTGTCCGGAAACGACAGTGTGCTCATTTTTCGTTCGATTCATTTTATCAACGACGGAACACAAGACTTAATCGTCCGTGATTCCGAACTGGTCGTTGATACCATCCCGCCGACGAACCCACGAACCGACTTCCAGAATCCGGCTCGATTTCCGCTGCATGTCACGACAGCTAACGGTCCGTCGAACCCGTTGCATTACGATTCAATTGAGGTGAAATCCACCACCTTCCTCAAGGAGGCTCCGGAAGGATGGAATCGGGTGCGCATGCACGTTCGCCTAGCCTTGCCTCGTACAGGTGTTGCCGATAGTATTGTGAGCGACCGCACGTTCATTCTGCAGTTCTACAAAACGTTGCGCCCCTTGTGGACGCCGGCTGTTCACGTGTTTGACTCTGTGTATGTGGGCGGACAGAAAACCGACACGCTACTGTTTCGAAACAGCGATGTGAAACGAAGCGTGCGAGTGTTGGATACCGTTTCCGAGCTCATCCGTGGGCTAGGAAGTGATATGGAATTTCGGGACACGCCCTTACGTTCGTTGCTTGCAGACAGTGGTTCCAATGTGATTCCTGTACGTGTGCGCTTTTCAGCCACGCATAGAGGCGAAGATTCGATACGTTATTACCTGACTCAGATTAATCCGTCGTCCCTGCGCAAGGATATCGATTCACTGGATTCGACGCGCGTTATGCTTGTGGGTGTAGGAGTAGAGCAAGACGTGCATCCGTTGGCAGTACACTCGCGGCGAGGAAGCCTCGTGGCTGATACCATTGATGTGGGATCGTTTACCGTCGGTGCGAGCGACACCATCGTAGTGTACTTTCAAAACCAGGGAAACTGTAATTACAGAGCCCGCGCACACCTAGTGGCAGTGAGCCCTACCGACACCATTCCCTTCGAAATACTCGATTCGTTGAGTAGCGAACATCATCATGTCGGTGCGGGCAGCACAGACTCCATGAGGCTGGTATTTCACCCGACGCGCGAGGCATCGTTCGAAACGCAGTGTGTGTTTCGAAGTGACATCGACACTCGCGTGAGTGCGGTGCCAGAGGCGCAAAAGGAGCGTGTGCTTGTGCTTCGTGGTCGCTCCACTGCACCCAAACTTCGTGTACTGAATTCCGCTCTCCATTTTGAGCCGGTGGTGGTGTTTGATCAATGTCCTGCCGGTCGGTCCCTCAACCTTCGTTTGCAAAACACAACAGGGACGAGTTTGCACGTTGACAAACCAACGATCACGCCTGCAGATGGCCCGTTTACGATAAGTCCGGAATCTATCGATATACCGGCAGGAATGGAAGGACTCTTCAGCGTAAAATTTGCACCGCGCACTGTTGACCAGTTTAGTGCGCAAGTTTCCATTAGTTCAACAGTCGACGATGTACCCATGAATTTGAGCACCGATGGAGTAGGACTAGCGGCCCAGACCATGCCCTTAGCCTTACCGTCTGAGCTCCGTGCTTTTCCGGGTCACGCCATCAGCGTTCCACTTTTAGTGGATCCGGCACTCGTGAGTCTATCGCAAATCGTGCAGCTGACGATGAGCTACGATTCGTCACTTCTTCAGTACGATCATACAGACGCGGTCGGAACGGCTGCGGCCGGTGGCTTAGTGACAGTTGATGACCATCTGGCCGATCGCATAGTACTTCAAGCACGCGTGCCGGATGTATTTCAATCGAAGGATACCTTGGTAAAAGTTGTGTTCCGTACCTCACTTGGCTATGCAGATCGATGTGATCTCAGCATCTCGGCTCCGGCCTTTGGATTGGATCCATGTTCGAGCGTCATGCCAAGCGCGAGCCCGAGCACCGTGTTCTTGCTCGATTCACTGTGTGGCTTGCAGTCAAAAATTTTACAGGCGCCTTTAGGTGATTTTCTTCTCAGCGAAGCCTCACCAAATCCGGCTCATGAACGCAGCAGTGTAGTCTTCACGGTGGCATTTCCCACAGAAGTGCATCTCCAATTACTCAATAGTATTGGGGAGGTTGTGGAGGAGCTTTGCCACACAATGCATGCAAAAGGTGCCTATTCTGCTGACATCGACGCTTCAGGCTTGGCTGATGGTGTCTACTATGTAAAAATGCAAGCTGGTTTATACACGAAAACGCGCGAACTTGTCATCAGTCATTAACATCCTCCGTCTATCACTGTTGGCTGTGGTGTTTTTATACACGCAGCCTTTGGCTGCGCAAGGCTTTGATTGGGAATATTCCATCAGGCGCCCGGAATATGCTCCAACCTGGTACATGGCACCCAGCGTTCAAGTCGCCACCATGGGACATAGTACCGACATTGCCTACCTCGATCAAGTTCGATCTTTTGATCCGGCGTTTATTTGCGCACAGTATAACAACGGTACAGGGCGTTGTCTTTCGTTCGGACTCAAGGCAGAATGGTGGAAATACGCCCATACATCGTTCATCTTAAGTGTCATGTACGGGACACTTAACGCCGATTTTAGCGCAGATTCGCCGGAAGCAACATTGGCAGATGGAAATATTTTAAAAACTCGCTACCTACTGTCAACTTCCATACACAGTGCTCGTGTCCAAGTGCAAGCCAAGAGTCTTGTTTTTGCCCGCCATGGATGGCTAGCAGGTGGGATTCTGGGTGATATTCGACTTGGATTGAAATCTGAAGTCACAGAGTCGGTGGTTAGTCCGGTAACGTATCAGTTTCCGGGCACGAATAGTCAATCTAAGTTGTTATCAAATAAGGATATAGCAGGAGTTCGCTCTTTCATCCTTAATCCAACCCTTAGTATTGGTTACGACTTGGATATGGGAACCAACCTGTATTCTGCGTTCGAGCTTGGCGTACAAGTTCCATTGATGAACTATACGATAAGCACGAATTGGAGTATTTGGTCCTTGTATTTTCAGTATTCCCTGGTATTTGGGTTGTAGGTCGAATGATGATATTGCAGTCTGTCGATTAGGTTCTTAAACGAGTATAATATTGACATCGGTATCGATTTCTACAGTAATAGCTTTTTTGTTTAATTCATTCTCTCCATCGTTATGATGAAAAAACTACCTCTTGTACTTGCTTGCTTGTTCATTGCAAGCCACGTCTTTGCTCAACCCGTAACCAACTCCGGTATGCCTGAGCCAAAGCTGGATATCGTTGGTGGCGATACCTACGATTGGGGCAAAGTAAAGCCTAAAGATTCTCCTCTCAAGGCAAAGATCAAAGTGCAAAACATTGGCAAGGCCACCTTGTACGTGAAGGAAGTGAAAGCCGGTTGTGGTTGTACAGCTACCAAAATTGATCGCGATACAATTCCTCCGGGCGAATTTGGTACCGTAGATATCAGCTTGAACGTTGCCACTGTTACCGGTGGAGTGACGAAGACCGTGACGGTGTATAGCAATGACCCTACGAACAACGCTCACATCATTTGGTTGAAAGCTGAAGTTGTCCGTGCGGTATCCTTGTCGTTACCCTACATGGCCTTCAACGATCTTGCCATTGGCAAGTCCAGCACACAAAAGATCATGATCAAGAACAACTCAACGGAAACTGTGACAGTCGATAAGTTCGAAGCGTCGAACGGATTGGTATTGAATCTCAAGGGCAAAACCGAGATCAAGCCCGGCGCAGAGCTGGAGTTGGTTGGTACCTTTGTTCCGCAAGCTGAAGGATACTTCAACTCTCTGATCAAGTTCACAACCTCCAACCCTGATTTCCCAACGGTTGAAGTTTCGGCTTATGGTAACGTGACCAAGCCGGATTCACCGGTGTATCAGAAGTAAGACTGCATGAAGCGACGACCTTTGGTCGTTTATTCGAATAAAGCCAAAAAGGGCACTCGTTGAGTGCCCTTTTTATGTTTTTGAGTGAGCACCTGGACGTTGCGGCGAATTCACCACATTTTTGGCTAGCGAGACTACTTTGTCGTCCAACTATGGGCGACGTCGTACTCAGTATCAATTGTGAGAATTCGATTGCTGAGCGGACTTAGGGTGTACCGTTTTTGGACAGGGAAATGTGTTCACACAGGGAGATGGTGGCATCGGTCGTACATCAACTAGCAGCCTGCGTCGTGATAAGCGTGCGTCGTTTGCCCGTACAAAATCGGTGTGCAAAAGCGAGCTATGGCGAAAGGAGGCAGTACTGTGGTGCGTGGGCGAAGCCCGCACGAATTACAATGACTTTGTGCGACACACATCAGACTGCGTTTGGAAGATCGGTGCAGAACTTCTATGGTTCGGTTCTTGTCCGCAACCAGAAGACCGCTTCATTGGGACGACGCTCAGTTTCTCAACGTGATATCCCAGAAGCCATTTTTAGATTTTGGCAGTGAGTATCGCAAGATCCAGGGGTTGAGCAGTCTGAGTTCCTTGTATGTCATCCCCTTTGATTCGGCCCACGAAACAAGATTGTCGATGCCTGTGTAGACTCGTTCTGTTTTCGTCTGTTCCGGCGCATAGCAGGCACTGTCTGGGATGTCAAGACCGTAGAGAGTCGGATGTTCCACAATCTCTTTTATCACGGCGATGCGGTAGATGTAGCGTGAGGTCTCCTCATTGAGATAGAGATCGAAGTACGACTCTTGTTTTTGTTGAGTTACCGCTTGTTGCAGGCCAACGGTTCCCATATTGTAGGCAGCCGCAGCCATGCACCACGAGCCAAATCGTTGATGGGCATCCACTAAAAATTCGGCGGCGGCAATGGTTGACTTTTCGAGGTGACGTCGTTCGTCAACATACTGGTCTATTTCCAAACCATATTGCTTTGCTGTGCCCTCGATGAATTGCCAGATGCCAACCGCATCTTTTGGTGAGCGTACCATGTACAGGGCGCTCTCGGCGATTGCCAGGTACTTCACATCGTCGGGAACCTTCATGGAGGCAAAGACTTTGGTGAACAGGGGAAAGAAACGACGAGCTCGCTTGATATCCAGAATGAGCTGACCACTCTGCTGCAACGTTGCATACCACTCGCGTTCGGCGCTCTCTCGCACATCAGCGCGATCAAGGGGCAGAACCTCGCCAAACAATGAGAGCCGAGCCGGAAGAGGAAGATCGACAAGAGAGGGAGAGGCAGTGAGGCCGTGGGTGACGGTGTTAGCCTGAGGTGTAGGTGCACTACGTGATGACTGCTGAGCGCATGCCGAACTCAAGAGTGAAACGGACACTAAGACACAGAACACGCTGCAACTTGAAAGTGACGGTGAAGCCATGGGAATACACTCTATGTGGGACGACGTTGTGGATTGCACTAAGCGCGGAGTTTCTCCAACGCCCACTGAAACACTCGAATATAGTTTTCTGCGCTTCCACGTGCCGAAAACTCGCTTGCCATTGCATTCTGGCGGAGGCGGTGCCAATGCGGTTCGTTCTTGTAATAATGCACCGCGCGTCGGACTGCGCGTACGAAGGATGTGGCTTGAAACTTCTCAAAACGGAATCCGGTGCCGGTTCCGTTTTGCGCATTGTACTCATGCACCGTATCGTTCAACCCCCCGGTAGCCCGCACGATCGGAATAGTGCCGTACTTCAGGGCGTAGAGTTGCGTGAGCCCGCAGGGTTCGAAGAGAGAAGGGACCATGAGAAAGTCAGCCGCGGCGATGACCTGATGCGAGATGGCATTGTTGTATCCGGTGCGAATAAGAGCTCGAGTGGGATAACGACGACCCATACGTTGCAGAAAGTTCTCGTATCGACGATCTCCAGAACCCAAAATGAGGAAGCGCAATTCGCCACTCTGGAGTAAGTACTCCATACTTTCTTCCAGAAGAGCAATACCCTTTTGAGCCGTCAGTCTGCTCACCATTCCAATCAAGGGTAAGTCTACCGAGGCTTCCGAAGCCGGCATGGCATCGCGAAGGAGCTCTGCTTTGAGGACAGCTTTTCCATCGAGTGAGGAGGGACTGTAGTGCGTGCTAAGATGTGTGTCGTGTTCGGGATTCCACTCATGATAATCAACGCCATTGAGTACACCGATGAGATCGGCGGCGCGCATATGCAAGTAATCCTGCATGCCTTCACCCTTTGCCGTCCACCGAATCTCTTCAGCGTAGGTTGGACTGACGGTGGTGATTTTATCGGCGAACATCAGGCCGCATTTCATCATGTTGAATACACCATCGTGTTCAAACCACGAGCCGCGAAAATTGGCAAATGGTAAGCCCATGAAGTCAAGCACGCGACGAGGATCGCTCTGCCCTTGAAATGCCATATTGTGAATAGTGTACACGCCGGCAGCATGGGCAAAAAGCGGGTGGTAGCGGTAGTGCGTTTTCAGGAAGGCCAGGCTCAAGGCAGTGTGGTAGTCATGCGCGTGGACGATCGAGGTTTCGAATCCCAACACGATGGCCAGTTCGAAGGCGGCTCTGCTCAGGAAGCAAAAACGACGGTCGTTATCGGCAAAGCCGTCAGGATTGCCATAAATTCCCTTGCGCTCAAAGTAGTCGTCCGATTCCAGGAAATACACTTCAGCGTCGCTGTCCGGAAGAACAGCTTTCCAGACTCGAGCGTATTCACGCCAGTGACCCATAGGTACACTCACAACAATCTCCGTTGGGTGGAGTTGATGACGTTGTATATCGATGTCTGCATATTTGGGCAGAACGATCAGGTTTCGGTGCCCCATTTCTTGCCACTCACGTGGCAAGGCAGCGGCAACGTCTGCCAGACCTCCGATTTTTGCAAAAGGTGCGCATTCCGCGGCAATGGTTAGAAT
>JBDHXF010000044.1:0-31542 GCA_039810585.1 Chlorobiota bacterium | reverse complement strand
CCCGCCATAGCATCCGGTAACCAAACCGCGAGAGGAATCTGCGCTGACTTTCCGGTACATCCTAAAAAGATACTGAGTGCAATGATGGTGATCGTTCCGGTGCCGATGGTGGCAGCGTTGGCTGCAAAGAAGGCGCTGACTTTGTCGTAATCCAGTGTG
The DNA here is from genome assembly GCA_039810585.1 of Chlorobiota bacterium. Lineage (GTDB taxonomy): Bacteria > Bacteroidota > Ignavibacteria > Kapaibacteriales > NICIL-2 > JBBATK01. Next base: position 31,383 of record JBDHXF010000044.1, on the reverse strand, counting down.
CCTGCATAGAGATAAATCATAAACACAGCCACTAACATTCCGAAGTCGCCAATACGATTGACAATGAACGCTTTCTTTGCCGCATCGCCGGTCCAGACAATGTTCGTTCCGGCAAATTTTTGATCGTACCAAAAGCCAATAAGCAGGTATGATGCCAAGCCTACACCTTCCCAACCAAGGAAGGTCACAAGGAAGTTATTGGCAAGCACCAAATTCAGCATCATGAATACGAAGAGGTTCAGGTAAGCGAAGAAGCGCGCAAAGCTCTTGTCACCATGCATGTACCCAATTGAATACACATGAATTAAAAAGCCGACGCCGGTGATGATCAAACTGAATACAATCGACAGTTGATCAGCCCGATACGCTAATTCGGCACTGAAACTTCCGGCTTGGATCCAGGTGTAGACGTGATCAACCAGGTGACGTTCCTCTGCGGGCATTCCGCTAAGGCGCATGAGAACGGCCACGGAGGTGCAGAAGGAAAGGAAAATGGCACCGGCACCCACAATACCCACAACTTTCTCCGAGCCCATGCGCTTGCCGAACAAGCCTATGAGCAGAAATCCGATGAGTGGAAAGAGCGGGATGAGAAAAAGCTGATCAGCCATAGTCAGTCCAAATCAATAGTACAAGTTCCCCGGGTCACAACAACCCAACACTACCAAGCCTTCACGTACACGAGCACAAGAGTCACGACATCAGCATACCACTTAGGTACCTGCTGCGTGGAAAATCCAGACGTCGAACATGAGCAGAATTGCAATCGCTACAATCACAAATCCCACATAGGTTGCGGCTCTTCCGCCACGTTCTTCCGGAACCAGTGTGCTGCTTCCGCCGATGAGAATTCCTGTCACTGCCATAATAGCCATGACAGCCCATGGTGGAAGCGGAATCGTTTTATTGTGGAGCATTGTGGTTACCAGCCACAATCCGCCACCAACACAGAGCACCATAATCAGCCGACCCAGTGTTCCCGGGTGCTTTTGCACGTGCTCGTCTGCCGTATGTTCTGCATGCATACGTCTTTACCCTCGTTCGTTAAACATTCGTTGTTTCATGTGTAGACTGTTCCCCTCGGGAATGTTCGGATTCCCGCGCCGTTGTTTTTCCTTGTTTGTGAGTTCACCCATCTCATCGAATCCCTGGTCTGAGCTCGAGAAAAAAATTATGATGAGTTCTCTCGAAGACTTCTCTCTTTGACTGATTTTATTACGTGCGCCGCACAGCGGCACACGTAATAAAAATTTCCTGAACGACGCACCGGTTCAACCAAGAGTTGAGCAGGTACGCACACTGTCTTTTCTTAGCAACCACCGATCTGCCTATTGCACCTTCGATTCCACATCCTCGAACATCAAGTGTTCGATGGGGAGTTCGATGTTGTGGAAGGAGAAGCGCATGGTTTCGTCCACCACCATCATGCAATTACGTTCCACCTTCATCCAATCGCCGCGCCGAGCAGTTATGGGCTCGGAGGCGATGAGGACGGTAGTGGGACGCTTGCCATTGGCCGGATCGATCACGCATCCATCCACGCTCGCGTTGTAGCGACTGCCAAAGGCATAGTAGAGGGAAGCGGGCTGGACGTTGGGATTGGTTGTGTAGCGAACAGCCACAATGCTGGTTCCGTTCGTGACACACAAGTTCAAATAGCTGTGCTGCTTTATGTCGGCCTCCACGAGCAACTCACTTAAGTCGTCGAGTGCCTTGTTCATGGCGTAGACCATGTCGTCGCAACTCACGTCGCCATTCGGATCTTCGATGTGATTTAAGAACAAGCCGAAGATATGCTCCGAATCCGTCGAGCCCTGAATGGCATCGTAGGCGGTGTCCTTTAACTGACGCAGTAGCTGACGACGAATGTCCTTAAACCCAAGAACCATTCCGTTGTGCATGAACATCAATTTGCCGCAGATGAAAGGATGCGAGTTGACTTCTTCAACCGTCATACCCGGCGATGCGGCACGGATGTGCATGAAGATGAGCGGCGAATAAATCTTGCGGGCAAGGTTGCGCAGATTGGCATCGCTCCAGGCAGGTTTGATGGAGCGGAAGACGCAAGGGTCGTTGTCGATGGCAGGAGCATACCAGCCCACTCCAAAGCCGTCGCCGTTGACGGCTACGGACATCTCGCCGGCATTGATGCTCTGCGCGGTAATAAGGGAGTATTTGGGTTTGTAGAGCAGGTCGTCCGCTACAATGGGAGAACCGCTATAAGCCACAAATCGACACATACGAATGCAAGAAATTGACGTCAAAAATACAAAAGGGGACGCTCCTGAACAACGTTGGGGACAACGCGGTCCTAAGCAGGCGTCGTCGGAAAAACAGTGCATGAAGTGCGGAGCACTAAGTCGATGCGATGACAAGACGTTGCAATCGTGGCCACAAACTTATCCCGACCTGACAATACACGCCATGGTGTTGGCAGGTGCTTCAGTTTGTAACAGTCTTTTTGTGCATATTGACAGACAATCGACCCAGCACACTCACTTTGATAAGGACGAGGAATGAAGACCATCTATGCCCTCATTTGGCGATCGAACGACGAAGACGCACTGTTTAAGCAGGAGGAATTTGATGCCAGAATTCCTCGATTGATGCAGTGGTTGAAGTCGCTCTACGCGGGCGGACACCTTCTCGGCTGCGGCGGCGGGGGATTTGAAAATCATGCCGGAGGACTCACCCTCATCCAAGCGGATTCCATTGAGCAGGCTCAGGAGCTCAGCGCGGGGACACCGATGAACGAAATTGGTCACACCGATATTTTGGTGTGGGACGTGTTCTACGCAAACCTTGCCTTTGACGATTTGGTCGATCGCCTCAAGTAACTATCTCTCTCCTAATCCCTATTTGTCGATGGTACTACGGAGCAAACTGCACCCGTTGAGCTACACGTGCAGCGACTTCGGAGCCTAAGGTAGTTCCTGCTGAGATGCTGAAGGGATATTGTATTCCGCACTCTTGCTGAGTGCGCAGAATCTCGCTTTGAATTTGATCGAAGTTATAGTAGTCACGCTCCATCTCCACCACTTTCATGCGCGAGCGATCGGTAAAGAGGTAGTCCGCTCCGAAAAATGATTCGAAGGTGGGTAGAGCAGAAGCGCACAGAGCCGCGCTCGTAGAAACGTATTCCGGCGATGTCGGAACGTAGATCTTTGCAATGGTTGGATCGCTTTGCCAACTCTTATCCACGTAGGTCGCGATGTATTGGACAGGGCGAAGTAGCGGGTACTTGTATTTATAGTGCCACACGGCAATACAAGCATCGTTCATCGCGAGGGAAATTTTTGTGTACGCAATAACGCTTTGACCTAGACTACATGCTCTCGTTCGGAGCAATTGAGAGAGAATGCTAACGAGGTGCGACGATACGGTTTGTGCACTTTGCCCCTCATTACCCCAATAGGCAACCAGTGAACGTTCGTCGCCGCTCATAGAGAGCACTGCTGAGCGAACCGCAGCGGCCGTTTTGTAGAAGTCTGAATTTTTTTCTGTTGAAAATGCAGGGTACGGTCCGGGATCAAGCTCAGTGCTGAGATCATTGTCTGTCAATACGCAGGCTCGGTTCTTTCCCCAAGCTGCCAAGAGAGGATTGGATACCGAACTTAAAGTCCAAGCCGTTGAGTCTCCCGTATAGGTGAATGGTACGGCAAAGTTATCCTTGTCTGCATCCTTGCCACCGTCTTGTTCTGCGTACGTCAGCACTGCCTTTGCCACCGCTTTGCCATACGCTACCGACCGAGCGCTCATTGCTGTATCGTAGGTGCGTTCGAAACGTTCGGTGTAACACAGTTGTTCAAGGGAGTCGATGCTATTCTTGACGGCTGCGCCGCTGTTGACGAAGATGCCACGCATCAGGTCTGCAGCAGCGGCATTGGCGCACAGTGTCCAGTGGAATCTCTTTCCCGCTGTGTCCGGTTGAGGGAGTGCACTAAAGTTGAGTAATTGCGAACTCAACGAACGATATCCTACCGGCATACCGGGTCGTAATGCTTCATACATCGCAATGCTTAGATAGGCGTAGGTGCGTGCACTCACGGGCTCTGTAAATCCCTTGCTACGAGCGGCGCAGGAGACCGCGCAGTCGAACCATAGAGTGGCCAATGGGTCGGCATCGAACTTATCCGAATCGTACGCCGTCGGTGGTGCATCCGGAACCACAACCGCTTCGCGGCATGAGCTAAGTCCGAAGAATACTGAGAATACAAGTCCAAGGAGAAGGCTGGTTGCGAAGATCGAAGCAACGCGTGGACGACGTCGTCGTGGAGAAACAATGCTGCGAGCGAACATAGTACCTACTGAGAGTCTTGAGCAGAGCTAAATGACGTCCTATCCCGGTTCGCGCGATCCTTGCGCTTTCGGGAGTATCGTCATTTCCGGAGAAAAATAAAGCAGCGAGAGGGCAAATCCCGGATAGTTGAATATTAATTCATGTCATTTGGATTTAACTCCTTAACAGCTTGCAAATGCTTAGATTGATTCGCCAATGGTACAGAACGGTTCAATCCATTTGCGGTGTGTGTCGGTTGTAAAAGGTCGAGCACGTATATTTCGGCCAAATGCATGAAACAAGCGCTGAAAAGGCGTCTTATTATCAATACAGCGCATGAATCCTGCACCAAAATCCGGCACGTCATTCCTTGTGCTACTCTCGTTCTGATTCGGGGAGTTCAGTAATACTGGCTCCACATTGTATTGTCAGTGAATAGTAATGTCAGTGAAAACGTGCACAGCGACCGCGGGTGAAATTTCGGTTCGGAGCAGAGGGTCAGTCTTCGTTAGGGACACCTGTCAACACACGTGTCCGTTGGGTAGTCAACACTGTCGGCAACGTAGGAGCTCGTCATCGGCGCGAAGCGCCATAATAAAGAACACCTTCGGATTGAGTCTGGAGAGAGGGATGAAGAAGGACAGATATAACGTTTGCTGCCGACATCGCGATTGCATCGCTGAGCTCACAGACTATAGGGCGAGGAGATTGTGCCGTGTTGCGCTCTCCCATCTACACCCGCAGATGAAGAGTATGGTCCGCCCATGGTGTTTTTGGCTTTGGTTCGTTCTGGCATCGCTCGGTGCTAGCTCACAGAGTGCACAGCCGATGTCGTTGACCTTATCTCGTAGCACCTATTTCGGTTTGTCGGACAACAATTCGTACTTGCTCGACGAATGCACGGACGCGCAGGGGTACATCTATGGCACAGGATGGTGCACAAGTATTCCAACGACACCCGGAGCATATGGTCAGCGTAACGCCGGACGTAAGGACGTGATGGTGTTCAAGATGGATCCGAGTTTGGGACAAGTGATATGGTCTACCTACATCGGTGGAGCAAGCGACGACGGTGGTGGGAGTATTCATTTGGCTGCCAATGGTGATGTGATTGTTAGCGGATACACTCTTTCGGCTGACTTTCCGGTCGTAGGTGGTGTGGGACAAAGCTACTTGCAAAGTGATTTCCCTTGTGGCTTTGTTCTCAGGCTTAGCAGCGATGGTTCGAAGCTTGTGTATTCGAGCATTTTAGGTCGAATTCAAATTGGTGATAAGGGTTTGCAGGAAGCTGCCAGGGGCGTGATTTCGTTTGTGAATGCACAAGACGAAGTGTACACCGTTGCACAGAGCGTCGGCTTTAATTACTTTATCACACCCAATGCATTCCAGACATTTCCAAGTGGAAAGGTCTGTCTTGTTTATAACAAGATGTCCTCCAGCGGCACCGTGCTCTACGCCAGTTATTATGGCGCAGACGGAGAGGTGATTCCCTACGATATACTCTTAGTCCAAAACAGCCTTTATATCTGCGGCTATACAAACTGCACAAACGTGCCGTTGCGTTACGGCAAGCTCATTGATGCGCAGGATGCTTTTATCCTGCGAGCAGACGAAGTCAACAACAATGTGCATCCGGTTCGCTGCACCATCTTCGGATCCGGTGGTGTGGATGTTGCAACGGCTATGACCTATGACTACCTGCACAACCGCTTGGTGATATGCGGTACGGCCTATGGTTCAAACATGCCCATAGCAGCGTCGTTGCAACTTGGGCACAACTCCGGCGGTTTTATTAGCTTCTTCGATATGCCGGTGTTGTTTCAAGGTGGGGTCACCATTTTGGGACAGCAGGTTGTCCCAAGAAGCGTTACCATGCAGTCCACCGGCACACTCTATATCGGTGGCTATGTTCTCGGTACCGGAACTACCGCTCTCAGCATCAATGCGTTGCAGAATCAACCTCAGGGTAACATCGACGCAACGCTTCTGGTGCTCGACTCCAGTGCTCACACTCTGCTGTATGGCACCTACCTTGGAGGTTCGGCTGACGACTACAGTAATGTGAAAGTGACGCTTATACCGGTGGGATGTTTGCTGCGCGTTTTGGTTGGACTCACCAGTCATTCGCCAAATTTCCCCACGACGCAGGACGCCTATCAGTCCCACAAGTTGAACGGAAATGAAGATCAGCCTGTTTTGGCACTCTTTAGTACCTTGATGGACGAACGATTTCTCACCGACATCGACGTCTGTAAAAAAGAACTTCACGCCTCTTTTAGCGGAGGGTGTGCATTCTTGACGGCACGCTGGGATTTCGGTGATGGAAGCGTGGATAGTAACGTGACGATTGTACGTCACACCTACCAAAAACCGGGCACCTACACGCTCCGATGCAAGCTGTTGTATTCCGAGCCGGATACGGTTGACATCGTGCGCGTGCTGTCGATTACCGGCCCACTACCGGTTGATGCCGGAGAAGACGTTGCCATGTGCGTATACGAAACGCAAATACAGCTTCATGCGAGCGGCGTGCAAAGCTATCAGTGGACACCGGCGAAGCTCTTTGACAATCCCACGTCTCCAAACCCAATTGTCAAACCCACGACGACAACAACCTACTATGTGCACGGCATCGATAAGAATGGTTGCGCCACGGACGATTCGGTGACGGTGTTTGTGACGAACACCAAGGCCTTAGTTTCGGGCGACACCAGTGTTTGTGCGGGTTCCAGCTTAACGATCCATGCCTTTGGTGGATTAAATATCGTCTGGATTCCGGATTCGTCGATGACTATTGTCACCAGCAACGATGTGATTGTACGACCCAAAAAGAAAACCACGTATCGCGTTATTGTGACCAACGGCCGCTGTACAGATACCGCGTCGATTGTCGTCGATGTTAAAGCTTCTCCTCAACTCCGTATGCCCGTGCCGCAGGTCATGTGTCCGGGCGAACCCACGGTGTTACATGCAATTCTCGCTCCGATTAATGGCAGCGACACCACCGACGCTCTGTACACGTGGACACCGCAAGTGGAAATTGACAATCCAACTCTTGCACAACCCACCATTCGAGCCACGCAAAACCGATGGTATTATTTGGATGTGCGTACTCCTTTTGGATGCACGTTTCGAGATAGTGTATTTGTAACCATGCGAACGTCCAAGAGTGTGAAAGTTATTGCGGACTCAGGGATGTGCGCCGGAGAAGCTCTTCAGCTCTGGGCTCGCGGCGCAGATGCGTACGATTGGCAGCCGGCCGCGGGATTAGATAATGCGCAAAGCGCTAACCCCGTGTGCACCATCGATCACTCGATGGATTACACGGTCGTGAGTACAATCGGCCCATGTCTTGATACCCATCGCGTGCATATCGACGTACATCCCAAGCCTACGCTCCACATGATGGCCGATACCGAGATATGCCGAGGTACGACAATCCTGTTGAAGGTGTTGAACCCCGATCCTCTGGTCAATTACCAATGGTTGGCGGCACCGGGCTTGATTTCAGGATTTGGTCCCATAGGCCAAGCCTTACCGTTACAGAACACCACGTACATTGTGCAAGCGCAGAGCTCGCAATACTGCATGACGGTGGACTCAGTGCACGTGGTGGTGGACTCATCGTTTAGCATCATCGTACAGTCGGCGGCGGACTACTGCCCGGGCGAGTGGTGCACGATATCTCTGCTTTCGGCGTACGATGCCGCTGCTCTTTATACGTTGCAACCTGCGGTTGCCGTCTTTGACACGAGTGCAAAGCAATTCCGTTTTCAGATGCAGACGCCGGGAGTGTTCGTTGTTCGCGTTACAAAAAATCAGTGCATGGCAGAGGATTCCGTTAGCGTTGGCCTTAAACCTTCGGCATCGGTTCAATCCATCACCGCACCTATAGGAGTCTGCCGTGGCAGCGCTGCTCAAATGCAGCTGAGCGTGCATCCGGTGGATGCACGAATTGAATGGCTGCGTGACGGTGTGCCGGATGTCCTACTCGATCATACAGACCGGAGCAACGTGCAAACGGTAGCTCTTGATAGCTCGGTGGATTTTCATGTGCACATCAGTGCCGTTGGCTATTGTGATATCGATACCATGTTCCATGTCGAGGTGATGCCTCCGCCTACGATAAGCGGTATCACGGCTCTGCATGGGTGTTTGGGGGACAGTGTGCAAGCGCCGCTCACTTGTGATCAGGCTGTGCATGTACAGTGGTCACCGTCGGACGGACTCAGTTCTGACACCGTGTTACAACCCAAAATTGTCTTGAAAGGCAATCAGAATTATACGGTCATGGCCAGCAACGCAGCGGGATGCTCGAGTAAAATGTCGTTCTCCGTTGGCGTAGACAGCGCGATCGACATCTGGTTCCGCACGGACACCCTCTATGCGCATGTGGGATCGACGGTTCAAATTGGTGTGTATGCGCGGAGTTCGGCAGCGATTCCCCTGGATCGAGATATTGTATTCGTGATGCCGGCTGCGTTTTTTGTCGACAATGGGGTGGACTCGTCGTGGGTGAAGGACGGAAATCGCTATATCCGTATACCGTTGCGATCTGTAATAGTGGATAAAACCGAAAAACAATTAGCAACCATCGAGGGTATGTGTCTCTTTGCCACATCCAACTCGGCCAACTCATGGGTGATTATAGATTCCACCGAGACGCCATCGGCAGGGGCTTGCACTCGTTATCACGGTCAACTCATCGAAATGAATAGCTCGGCCTGCACGGGAAGTGCTCGAGGAATAACCTCGATCCAACCTCTGAGCATGCGTGTGTTCCCAAATCCGGCGAACCGTCAGCTCACCATTGCCATGCAAGGAGACAGCACGTCGGCGTACATGGTGGAAGTTTTCGACCTCCTGGGCACCTGTGTCCTACGTCAGACCATCAGCCTAAACGCAAGGCAAGACACGCGAAGCATCTCACTTGAAGGCCTGCCAACGGGTGTGTTGATGTGTCGTTTGACGAGTCGGCAGGGAAGCGTGCAACAGCGCTTCGTGCACTATGATTAATACATCCTGTCAATGCACTCCGCACACTCTCCGTATATTTGTGGCTCTGCGGACGTGGCGAAATGGCAGACGCGCCAGACTTAGGATCTGGTAGGGCAACCTGTGAGAGTTCAAGTCTCTCCGTCCGCACAATGTATTGCGCTAAGTCCAATAAATACAAAGACTTAGATTTTGTCCAAGACTTTTCACGTACGGATTACGTACATTTTGTCTTCTGTACTCAGAGTACTATGAACTTCATTCTCTCACGGCTTCGTTACGAAGCCGTTGTGCTTTGGGGCATGAAAAATTTTCACGAGCTGGAGCTCGAGTTGCATACCGCACTCTCCAAACACAGTGATATTCTGGTAAAGCGCGCGGTCTTGGCTGAGACGAAAAGCGCTCTGAGTAACGAAGCAGCGAAGATTCCTGGCGAGGGCATCCTTGCAGGACTTGGTGATGACAATACCATTCTTACTGTTGCTGACACCCAAGCCGAACCGAACACGTACGGTGAAAGCTCGTTTACAAATGGCAGTATTCGTCAGCTTGCTCGAGCGGCATCGAGCAACCTCACGCAGCTGTTGCAACTCGTCGCAAAATTGGAAGGGGAGTTCGGGAGCAATGAAGTACCACCGGACTTTACACCTCTTACGATAGTTGGTACAAAGGTTAACGCCATTGGTGTTATTCTCTTGGCCATGGAATCGGGTCTATTCGACGACCGCTTAACGGATGCAGATCTCGGCAAGCATTTTCGCGCCGAGCCAGATGAGTACCTGAGCGAAGCAAGCATCTCATCCATACGACAGAAGTTGGGGAGCGATGCCAAAACCAACGATGTGCATTTCACGGACTTCATTTTGAAGTGTCTGCAAAGGCTCAGCGCCAAGCAGCTCCTGCGCATCGAAGCAGAGCTCGAAAAGCTCATTGATGCTGCAAACCGAGCAAGTGCTCAGTGATTTTCGCGTTCTACACAGTCTGATCACTGCTAAGGCACCCCTCTAGAACAAAAGATAGGCTATCCTTTCTATCCGCTTTACCCTATGCCGTAAATCTGATTGAACATTTTCGCTCATTGTTTAACACATGGCGAACAGCAGCATGAACCAGACAGCTTTAGTTGTACTTGATGAAGCAGGCCTCGAAGCAATTGTCCAACGAGTCTTGAATGCAAACAAGTCAGTCACACCAGAACCACAAGTCAAAACCGGCAAAGCCTTACTGACCGTTGAGGATGCATGCGCAATGCTCTCAGTATCGCGCGTAACGCTTCATAGTTGGAAGAAGAGAGGGCGATTGCCTTATCACCGTATTGGGCATAGGGTGTATTTCAAGGAGGAGGAGATTATGGGGGCGATGAGACGAGTGGGGTAAGAGAGCAACCTTGCATATCAGTGCGTCAGCGATCACTTGAACCACACACTGCGGTCTTAGTGATTACCTGAAAACTGCAACTTTGTACCTTTAGTAGTTAGCGTCAAAGTCTGTCTTCAGCCTTGTCTGCGAGCGTGGATTGACTTGCTGACGTCCAATAAAGCATTCTGAGACCGAACGAACTAAGTAATTCCGTATGTCTCTTCCGGTCATCATTTGTCGTTCTTCATTAGACGATGGAATATTTTCCAATGGTTCTTTAATTGTCCCTTGATTTTATTGTTCGGAAGATGCTGTGATGCAAATGAAGCGTAGGTCACAAAATTTCCCCAATCGTATTTGTGCGACTTCACCCACTTCTTAGTTTCGCCCCTAACTCGCCTATAAACGCGTCTTCTCGATGCGCCTTTATATGTAAATTTTTTGTACAGACGCGACTTGAAAAGTTCCCCCTTTGTTTTTGTTCTGTTATGACGCGACAAGTACTTCCCAATATGTATTGCACGTTTCATACGTCGGTAGAACGAAGAAAGGCTCGCGTTCTTTAGAAGGACCGACGAGCCATCAAATTGAAAACCCAAATACTCCAGATTTGATGTTGCAGACAGAGAATTCGTGTTCAAATCCAGCGCATAACACGTTCTAGCGCTTCCCGAGGCTTGTTTTTCAAAAACAAATACTTGCGTCTTGCTGTCCTGTAATTCAAGTTTAACGTCACAAATGCAAGCCTTGAAAAACGCAATGATGTCGCTCATTTGATCAGTGGGGCAAATCGCAACCATATCATCTGAATATCTACGGTAAACGCCGTCGCGTGAAGACAGGTAGGCGTGAATCCTCTTGTCGAAATCGAGCATGTAGATGTTTGCCAAAACCGCACTAATAGGTGACCCCTGTGGAATTCCCATACTTCTGGTAGGGTTGTCTCTGGTCTTGCGATCACGTTTATTGCTCAGTATTAAGCCATTTTCTCGTAACTCCGCGATGTCTGAACGTTCGCAAAATGCAATTGCATTTTTATTCCTTAAATATTTTATGCGCTTGCACGCAATCTTTCTGTGCGAGCCATTTGGCTTCTCGACAATAATCTTCTTGGCAAAGTGACGGAACAGCTGCTTCTCTTCAACATACGAGAAACGGGTAATGTTCTTATAAACTGCGTAGTGGTCGGGAGGTAGGCACTTTCCAGAATTCATTACTCGTCGCCACTGCTTTTTTAGAATGTCATGATTCAGGGTGTCAAAAAAAGCCGAGATGTCGAACGTTAAAACCGCAAGGACACGATGCTCGCTTTTCAGAATGTACGAAAAAATCTCTCCCGCAAAGTCAACACTGCACTTGTTGCGACTCTTGGGATCTGATGGATTTGTAGGTATGCGACGATAAGCAGTAATACAATCGTCAATTGCGGATGACTTCAGAATATCTTCATACTCACGATTCAGTAGATACGCATAGTAGCTGTAAACAACTGAGTCGAGATGATTAGCGTAGTAGATCTCTCGTTGCTTTAAGGTTTTCTTTCGTCCACCAGAGCGTTTTCCATTGGAGTCTGTAAATCTTCGAAACTTTCGCTTTGTGCTTCTGCGGTGTACAAATGGAAAGAAAGCATGTTGGCGGATATAATCTGGATTCTGAACTATTTTAACGACACGACTTATATCGCCCAGGGATATTGGAGTGCCAATATGGGGGTATCGCTTTAGACGAAGCCATGCGGGATGAGATTCGGTTCTCTTATGCATCGTGCAATAACAGCCGAGAGATAGGGTCCAAATCGGAGCAAGCTTTAAAAAGAGAGACACATGCTTTAACCGGTTCACTAACATGAACCGCCCCTTCAAATTGGGAGTGAATATTATTCATATCTTGTCATAGCATAATGTTTATCATGCGAGCAATCAGAACAATCCAGAGCATTCGAAGCGTGCTGGAGCTATCCAGAGATAGTCCTTGCTTCGTTCGAATACCTGTTCCTATGCAACATTTGTCTTGCATAGCAGAATAGACTGTAAACGTGTCACTCGGCAACACCTACCTCTCGGCAATAATGCAATTGCGCGAAAATACTGTCGGTGGCTCAAAAAAGCAACTTCAATTGTTGAAAAACTGCGATGCTAAAAATAGTTGTGTGCCAAGTACGGAAGTAACTGTATTTTCTTAATGGGACTTTCATTTGTTTTTTCTGCCACTGCATCGACACTCGAATTCTAACATTATGCTGACAAGGAATCAGTTCTGTTTACAATGACAATACAGCCGGTATGATCACACTCTCCCTCCGTTCCATCATCATCATCTCCTTCCTTAACTACCTACCGGGGCAGATGAATATGAGCTATGCTCAAATTGCTATTGAAGGTGAAGCGAGTCACTATGAGTACAACACTTCCATCAAAGTTCCATTACTCCAGTTCAATCCTGCCTTTGCAATTGTTGCGCAGCTCACGGAAATAGAGGGAGTGCCTCAGGAGGTCAATTACATCTCCGGTCGCGTGCACTATAAATATCAGTCTCAGGCAATTGGATTGGGTTGCACTTCGAACGACTGCCTGCGCACCTCGCGTGTCGTTTCGGGAAAGGTATTCACATAAAATATATGCACTTGACTAACTCCGGAGAAACATGATGCGACTGTACAAATACTGCACGCCTGAACGGATTGAAGTACTTCGATCGTGCATGATTCGATTTACTCCACCTCAGTCATTCAACGACCCTTTCGAGATGCTTCCATACCTAGAGCAATTGTTCGATGAAGGTAGATTGGCGGAAGTCTTAGAAAGCTCCGTGTGTGACAGCAACTTCGCCGACAGTGTTAGAGCTGCGTGGCGGAAGAACTTTCTGTTTGATGCCGCAACTGATGAACAGCTAAACACTTCTGCAAAGGCTCTTTTTCCGCACTTGAAACCTATAGTAAAGTCCATTGTATCTTGCTTTGCAGATGGTGCCTTACCCCATGTCCAATCAGGTATGCGCGCAGGTCTTCGCAATCTTGGAATTCTGTGCCTGTCTGAGTCATTCGATAATCTCCTTATGTGGGGGCACTATACTATGAACCATAAAGGTATCGTTATAGAGTTTAATCCTCACCATTCATTTTTCCATCAACAAAGAACTGAGGAGGATGACCTAAGATACTTGCGGAAAGTTAAGTATTCCGAATCAAGACCTCTTCTAACCCTTAGCGACCTAAGCTTTGAAGACATGTGTCTTACGAAGAGCCTAGAGTGGAAGTATGAACAAGAATGGCGTATGATGGTTAGTCTCGCAGACGCCGAAAATGTACTCAATATCAATGATGAAGACATTCATCTGTTCAGAGTGCCGCGGCAATGCATCACTGGCGTCATTTTAGGATGTAGAGTCACGGCTGAGTATCGCAAACAAATTGTATCAACGCTCAATTCGCACTCGGATTATGCCCATGTTGCATTGTGGGAAGCAATGCTCGACGAACATGACTTTAGCCTGCGATTCAAGAAAGTGTCAAGATATGAGGAGTCCGAAGTAAAAGAATTGCTGCAGAAAAAGTTTCCGAAAGGTACAAAGTATTCGGACGATCTTTGCACTTTCACCAGTGCCATTACTGATTCGAATATAAGCCTGAATAGTATACAGGCAATTGAACAATTGATAGATAGTTACTTGCCAGCAGTAAGTACAGTTGAAGACACCGGCTTTGATACTGGAGACGACATTCTCGATGAGATAATGCGCTTGCAGTATCTTCAGACTTGGAGCCCTAGAATGAGCAATGCTACTAGAACAGAAGTTGCTCATGATAGTATCCAAGACCTTGTTGCTTCAATTCGCGAACGACTAGAGCCATTTAATACGCAGGAGTTCCAACGAGTGGTGCTGGAAGCAACCGGTGAGTTGATGAGCATTCCGATCGATCATGTGCTGACTGACAAAGAAAATCAAAGTGGTTTATCAGATGTCGTTGAAAACGAGCCTCAAAAGTCAGATTCAAGTGACACTCCATTAGACTTGAATACCGATGAAAACGAAGGCCTGGGCTTTGATTTAAAGTCTCATTGGGATTTCGCTTTCCAAGTACTGTATCATTTAATAAAGCTTCCGGTGAGTGACGTGCCAGGAGAATACTTTCCTATTCCAAGAGTACTGGGAGCCTGCCCTATTTGCGGTGGCAACCTGCAAGTTAGAGTGCATAAGTTCAATGGAGTCTTGTCAACGGAGCTAGGTATTCGATGCGCAAACGATTGGTTCGAGCCGCACCAGTACAACAGTGACGAATGGAAGTCTGAGTTACACGAAGAGCTTAAGGAGATAGTTGATCTATTATGCGTCTTTCGACAGTACAAATTGCCCTGTCATCGTCAACTCAATGAGGATGAGCAGAAAATACTCGATGACCTCCTTGCTAAAGCAGCGACTGCTTTAAACGATGGAGATGTTGACACACCTGACTCGCTCAAAAAATTCTGAGATAACGACTGAAAGTGACGCTCTTGATGAGTAAAAGTAACTAAGTCAGAGCGATGCATCCATATAGAGTCACGAAACTGAAGTGCAAAGTGTAGAATTGGTTTCTCCTGAAATGTTTACCCACCTTAGTCCGCGTTAAATCAGGTGTATTTCAAAAGAAAGTCATGCCTGCGGATGGCGACCATGCGTATTCGTGAGCGATGTGAACACTGATGCGTCGGTGGTTTCGGCACTTCCACATCTACTTACATTGCAAATTCCTCTGTCGGTCCCGTGTTTTACGCCATTGTTCTAAGTCTATTGCAGCTCACTCTTCGTTGCCCCCTCCAACCTCGTCACCTCCACCCGCACCCCAAACCTTGCCGCGAAAAACTGCAATTGCCGTCGATACGTAGGCGGAATCTCAACCCTTCGCCGTAAACCACCTGCGATTTCGCTCGTTCAACGCGTTGCCACGGCACTTCAGACAGTGTGTCGATCAGTTTTTCATAGCGCCGCTGCCCGAGATACTTCTCGATAGCCATATCTATAACCTCTGGAATCTCACTCGTTCCTCGTCCGCGCGCCTCAACGATGCGTGAATCGTTTGCCCATCCGCACAAGCTGGCTAGTTGGCGACACGTAATACCGATTCTTGTCATTGCCTTCTTGAGTTCATAACCTGTCATTGTTTTGTCCTTTAATGTTGTGGTGAATGTAGTTGCCGACAATTGTCATAACTGTCTCCGGAATGTGATGCGCTCGACCAACACGTCGTGTATTCGCAACCCCTTCTGTTTTTTTATACCCTTGTAACGACATTTCAGTCGAGTATTTTCAACGCTTTGTCAGCGTTTCTGCCTTATACGACCGTCTTTCTTGCTCATTCGCGCGTTTTCGACGTCCAACTCGAAAATTCTATTTCTGTTGGCCAATAATCAAGCTCCATCGAGCAGTTTTCAGGCTTTGAACTTTACTTCGACATGGTTAAGTGTGTCATTTTCGCTTGTTTTTGGAGGTTTCTTCCTCCCGAAACGAGGCTGTTTTTGATTTGTTCGAAGCGTAACAGAGCTGTTTGTTTACAACTGCGTGCTCTTTTCGGTATAGTCTGGTGATTTGCGGTTGCATTATTGCTTATAAATGCGCAATCGCAGTGATGCGGACGCCGAAGGCGACCGGATAGTGAAGAATCACTTGCAAGACCATTCTTCATTCCCCCTACCAACCATTTCCCCAGGGGTTTTGGCTGGTAGGTGGGAATTTGGTGACATAATAAGCGCTAAAACTTGCCTCGTTCATTCCACCTACCAACCATTTCCCTAGGGGTTTTTGGTTGGTAGGTGGGAATTTACCTAGTCATAGATAGCGTTTGCTTCGTTGTCGCCGAGATCCAGGGATTCGTTTTCAACACGCCTATGTGCGCTTCCCAGGATGTAGATACCACGCCCGCTACGGTGGACGAGATTTGCATTCCGGGCTTGTTCAATGCAGCGATCTCGTGAGCCGCCTCGGATGTGGAAGAGTTGCTCGAGACGACGATGCAAATCGCCGGTTTTGAGTTCTTTGTCGCTTCCGAATACAGCCTCCCACGCTATATTCTCGTTGCGCGAGGTCTGGCGTTGAATGTCTTCGCCTATGTGCTCGCTTTCATCGATCCCATCGGAGATGTGCTCGAACCACATGGAACCAGACTCAGGGAAGTACTCTACGAGTTTGGCGGTATCAGACTCATCCACGTCGCGACTCTTCCCACGCTGAAGTAAACGCTGATGCTTGTTCTTCTTGGATTTGCGAATGAAGAAGTCAGCATCCGCGAAGTCGGATAGCGCGCCTGCGCCGCTTTGTAGGTCGCTGTGACTCCGCATGTCACTCGTGCCTTTGCGGGTATGGTGAACCATGAGAATCGATGAATGGAATTTGTCCTTCAAGGTGCAGAGTTTGAGCATTGCGGCGGCAACGGCCGAGTTGTCGTCAGCGCGCAGACCGGAGAACGCCGCCCGGAAGTTGTCGATGATGATCAGTACCGGCTTGATATACTCAAGTTGATCGGTGATTTCAACGAGCATCTCATCATCCAAACGCTTGCGAATCGAAGTCGCTCGAAAGTTCTGCAAATGGGCGTCGCCGTGAGGCATGCCTTTATCGCATAGTTGCTTGACGCGCTTAGCCAGGCGGACGTCACTCAGTTCAAAATTGATGTACCATACCGGACCATGCAGTGCGATGTTCTCTCCCAAAAAGGATGGAGCTCCGGCTGCTACCTCAAGACCCAACTGCAGCGCCAGATAGGTCTTTGAAGATCCACGTTCACCAACCAAGAGCGTCAGCGAGTCCTCAAGGATGTAGTCTCCAAAGAGTTGTCTGCGATCCGGTGAACTCTCTGCTAGGTTTAGGATCTCCGGCATGTCCATCACATGAAAGCGCTCCTGCGTTATAGGATGCACAAACTCGCTGGGCATTTGTACCTGATCGAGAAAGTGTTGCAGAGAAGGGATTGACGACGAGATTGACGGCATTCGAGAAGGCAACTGTTCAGTCAACGCAGCCTCCTTCACTTTGAATAATATGCGCGCGGGAATTGCCGAGATAAGCACGTGCCGGGTCTGAGCATTGTTTATCCCCGTTGAAGAGGTAGATGAAATTTCGCACGACATGTTGATAGCGCTGAACGACAGTCTCGAAAGAGGGCAGTGCAAAGAGAATGCGGAAGCGATTATGCTCGGGAGTGTGCGAGGCGGTGGTGTAGCATAGCAAGGCTTCGCGAAAAACGGGAATTTGTTGCGCCTGGGCTATTGACATTCCGTTATCGACATCAACCGCTATGAGCTCGGATCCAATCCAGTGTCGATTTGCGCGATAGGGGTGTCCGCCGGTACCATTGGATAAATGTCCGCAGCAGAAAGCATGACCTGCAACACAAACCGATTCAATAATCTGATCACGTGTGAGTACCTTGTTCTCGAACCCTTCTGCGAGTGCTTTTGGACTATAGTTTTTGTCTTTGACGTAGGCATTGATCGCGATGCGATAGGATCGCTCATGTTTGCAATCCGGATTCTGTTGCAATAGAAGCTCATCAGCTTGCTCCCGCCGCATGCCGCCGTCGTACTCCATTATTGCAGCGCGCTCTTCAAGTTCTTCATCGTCGAAAGAGATGTAACAAGATTCTTTATCACCGCGGAAGTCAAGTTTTGGCTTAGATGCTACCGTTGCACGAAGAGGCGCAGTAGGCTGAGTCCGTGTGCGCTGATAGCCATAATCAGCAGCCAGTTTGAAAAAGCTGCCAATGCCAATGCTCCGCAGTCGTGAATCGATTTTGACTTTTGTCTCGCCATGTTTCTCCTCATCAAAGTGCTGCAAAAGAATATGCAACGCCAGATCTTGCGGTAAGGTGTTGGCTATGGCTGAAATGACGATGAGCCATTCATCGTACGAGGGTCTTTTGGGAATGTAGTTGAGTGCGTCGGTTATGTGGCTGAGAACGTCCGTGTTTGAAAGACTCATTACTGTGCCTTTCTAAAGGTGGTGCCGGATTCGAGAGTGCGCATGATGTCGGAGCGGCGATAGTACACGCGGCGTCCGATGCGCAGCACACGAAGGAAGCCACGCTTCTCATAGTCAATAACCGTTGGCTTGCTCAGTTTAAGGAAACGGCATACCTCCATTTGAGTCATAAGATCATTCTCGGCTGCTGACGCAGCCTTCGGTGTGCGACCAGTGTTGTGGATAGAGCTCGACATCTTGGCGTCGATGAGCCCGACAAGTTCATCGCGCAGAGTCTCAAGGAAAGCACGATACTCCGGCTTCGCCGGAGCTTGGATGGTGGGGGCAGTACAATACATATCAGTAAACCTATAGTGGTGATAAACATTGGTGTCGCGCGAAAGCCTTAAGCATGAGCTTGAGGATGAGTCGCACAACCAATGAAACCAAAGGACTCAGTGATGTGCGAATCACTGAGTCGAACTTAAAGGCGATGAAACTGTTATGCCAGAGGCTGGAGGTTCAGAGAGGTAAATCGGACTTGGGGTGGCTTGGACTCCAAGTCCAAAGTGATTTAAGAGCGGTTTAACTTGCGTTTTGCGTCGGGAGACATGAGGTTAAGCAAAGCATTCACGAAGTTCACCATGAGATCGGAACTTGTCTGCGGTGGTAACTCATCTGGATTCGAAGGGAAGGCATTACTCTTCTGTGCAGAGTACTGATTCGGGGTCCACTCCTGCGTTCCACCATCCTCCATACGCTTCTGAAAGATGGACGTAATGAGTTCTTGATTGACTTTTTCGATGAAACGTGCGTCTGAGAGCGATTCGAAGATGCGAACTATGTCAGTTAAGCCCTTGTTGGCGACGATCATTTTGTTTTGTTTCTTTGAGGGCACTAACATCGGTATCACCCGCGCTTCTATGGGTGGGGGTGCGGGCTCATTTTTCTTGTTAAGGAAAGGCAAGTCCGCATTGTCTTCCAGCGCAATAAACTCAGCGAGCCTTACAATGAGTTGTTCATCACTCAACGCGGAAGACCTAGACTTAGCCCGCTGCCTTTCAGCTTCAACAGCAAAGCGATTGCGTAACTCCGGTAAGTGGTAGGGCTCTGTCGCGTTGGTGACGAAGTTGGTCACGGCTCGTTCATCGTATTTCATACGCTGAATCAGAAAGGCGTCCTTGACAATCACAAGGAATTTGTCGCTGCGGAATTTGGAATCAAGCTTTTCGCGCAACTTGTTCCGCAGCCTGGCAATAGTGGCCACCTCGCTCAGGTCACCGCGATCTGCTAGAGCGTTGAAACACTGACGAGTGAGCGCGGTAACAGTCTTGGTGTGGTGTTTTTCAAAAAGTTCTTCGAGCATAGGGGACAGGAATTTCTCAGAAGCAGATGTACTTAGCTTGATGTGGCTCGTGCTATTCTTTGCGGGCATATTCTGATGTGCGGATGAAACTGGGTGATTGAATATGGTTGTGGTAGTGCAATATTGGAAGGGGGGGGGGTCATGGGGAAGTGGGGAGGGAAGGAAGGTGTGGATTTCGGGGTGTTTTGATGAAAGGATCGTTTTATAGAGATTGAGTGTACGCGCAGCTCAAGCTGACGCATCCTCGACGATCAAGAGTATCGGTTTTTTGAAAGAACTCGCGCATTCTCCACGAACGTCAGTGCGTCATTCGGCTGAGTGATTCAACGAACAAGGCTCGAAACCCAGAATTTCTTCATTTCTTTACCCGTCACTTCGACGAGTCGAATGAGGTCAATAAGTATTTTTTGAGTAGTAGTCGTTCAAAATTTGTTGGTAATTTACGATATCCGAAGTACGGTTAAACCCTTTAGGTTAAATCCGTTAGAGTGAGCTTTCACGGGCGAATTCATGAACTCTTATAAGCCGTCAACTTTCTGCTTAAACCACGTATCACGTGTCAATCCTCTTTTTGATTAGAAAGGGCTGATAGTCAAGCATGAACAAGACTTTTGTTAAAATATGCATCCTGATTATTCTCGCTTTGCAGTCTATCAGTGCTTTCTCACAGTATAGATCGGCTTACGGAGTTGTAGGGAATCTGAATGCCAACATTCACACAGCCGATTTCCGAGCGTTTCCCGGAGTGCCATCGTGCTGTCCAAAATTTGACAACGGTAGTGGAAGCGGACTGGGTATTGGGGCGCTCTATCAATTGCCTGTTGGCAGCGATATGCGTGTTGCTCTTCGTGTAACCTATCTGAGTTATGGTGGAACGCTTACTCACGCTGAAACGACCACGTTAGCTGGAAACATTCCGGGCACTTTTGAACACTCGGTTCAAGCTTCCTTAGCAAGCATTGGAGCGGAGCCATTGCTTCAATACAACCTCTTCGGTTCACTTTGGTTCAATATTGGTGGCCGAGCTGCAAGCGTTACCCAAAGCACTTTCTCGCAGAAAGAAGTTATTACATCACCATCGAGCGGCGTGTTTTCTAATGGCTTGCCCATTCGCAACGAGGTAACGAACGCGAAGATCCCAGATGCGCAAACACTGAATGCAGGCGTATTGGCAGGCCTTAGTTACGACCTGCCGCTAAACAAAAGCGGAACCTTTGTCATTGCTCCAGAAGCTCTGTACTATTTACCCTTAGTAGGTATCGTAAAGCGGATGGACTGGCAAGTGAGTCAAATTCGAGCTGGAATTGCACTGAAGTGGTCTCCATTTCCATCGAAGGTGAAACTCAAACGAACCGAACAAAAGAAGTTTATCGATACAGTGCAAGTGCAGGTTGCTGATCAGCTCGCTGGATATCGCATAGGCAGGCAAAGCTCGTCGATGGAAACTCTTGAAACAGAAGATGAGCTTGTCAACATTGAAACCATTCGGCGAACCGATACTCTACGAGTGGCAGCTGAAACGTTGCCTGTTCAATCTTTGGCTGCCACAGTAACTGCTAGTGCACTTGAAGCTGATGGAAAAGAAAAACCAGAGTTAAAGATTGAAGTTGAGGAGTTTTCTTCAGTTCTCATGACGCCGCTGTTGAACTACATCTTCTTTGATGAAAATAGCGACGTTATACCTTCCCGATATAAGCTCTTAGATTCCAAAGGCGTGGAGCGATTTCGCGAGGAGCGGATCAATAATCCAGATCGCCTTGTAACCTATTATCATGTATTGAATATCATTGGAAAGAGAATGCGATTGAACAATACCGCATCGATCACTTTGATTGGCTGCAACGCCGATGTTGGCGTTGAAAAATCGAATGTTGAGTTGTCCAGACGTCGCGCCGAAGCTGTTAAGAAGTATCTCGTTGATGTTTGGTTGCTGTCCGATAGTCGCATTAAAATTGAGTCACGAAACCAACCAGCGAAAGCTGCCAATACACTGACAAAAGACGGAGCTCAAGAGAATCGTCGTGTCGAGATCTATTCATCCGACCCGTCGATCACGGCAGCACTCATCACTGCTGATACCTTTCGAACAGTGACACCGCGGATGATACGCTTTTACACGAAGGTAGTACATGACAATGACATTCATGACTGGCGATTGAGCGTAACTCAGGATGGTGTAGTACTTAAGCGTTTTGATGGTTCAGCAAATGTTCCAAATTATATCGATTGGAATATCGGTGATGAAATTGGAGCTCAACCGCGAACTGTGTCGTCTATTAATTTTAAGCTGAGTGTTCATGACACGAAAAATCGGGCGGTGAGCTCAGAGGGTACCATCGCTGCTGATCAAATAACACTCCGGTTGAAAAATGCCAGACAGAGTATAGACAGAGAAATCAATCGCTTCAGTCTGATACTATTTGATATACGCTCTCCTGAGCTTTCTGACCAGAATGTTCGTATAGCAGAAACGATTAAAAGATATATCAAAGAGCAATCGGTGGTGCAGGTAACCGGTTATACTGATCGTCTGGGCGACGCCGCGCAAAATCAGGCACTTGCTATGGATCGTGCCTCGCATACAGCTAAAGCTCTGGGTCTGGCTACGGACAAAGTAACGATAGCAGGTCATGGAAATGCTACCACTTACGATGCAGAGCTTCCGGAAGGACGTATGTACACCAGGACGGTGGACATTGTTATTGAGACCTCAACGAGTAAGTAATTCTAAAAGAGCTTGTTGAGGTTAAAATCATAAGTCGACGAAGGTCTTAGCAATATGCAATGATATTGAACTATCATGGCAGTTTGCGAATTCTGATGCAGTTATTACATCAGCGTTGCGATTGGTCTGTTTGAAGATGGTTTTCATACAACCATGGCATGCGGCCAAAGAATGCTTGGCGCGAGATAGCACCTGATAATCAAATATCAGCGATACAAGTGTAGGTTTAACAAGCAAATCGAACATAAGGGTAAGCGATTAATCGTACGAACTGACATCAGTAATAGTCGTCGTCCTTATTTATTCACTCAGGAGGTTGTTATGCTGTTGGTTTTCAATAAACGCTCTGTGCTATTTCTGAAAAGAATCACGCCGCTTGCATTTTGCATCTTTTGTAACGTTGTTCTTGAAGCACAACATTTTGTCAAGCTAGGCAACTTATTGCAGGATGCCTATGTAGTATGCAATGGAGTAGTAGATGCACGCCAAGCTTCAATTGAACCTTCGCATATCGAGGAACATCATCGGCTTGTTTTAGGCACGAGTCCTGGTATTTTGGAAGTGAAAAGTGATCCTCGCATTGGTCTGGCTTATGGATGGCTGAAATTTCTAGGAACAAAAAGTGAGATGTCAACACCAACAGGAAGTCGCATCGTTATCAACACATCAACGATGCACGAAGAAAAAAGAGGAAATACCGGGGAAAATGGCGTTTCGTCAGCCTCCTCGGACATTGTTGTTCAATTTACGCTTCCACTATCATCAAGAAAGTACCTGGTTGCGATCAGTACAGTCTTTGACATTGATGAAAATGTGAAGAATTATCAAAGTCGTGTAACCAGTGCAGTTTTACAGCCGAGTCCTGGTCATAGAACAAGTAAATTATTGGATAGTCTGGGTGCTAAGGGCGTTACAAATGTTCCTCCATTTGAATTGAGCTCAGGGACCTACATACTCACTTTGCACGTACCACAGTCTGTACAAGCAACCTATGATCCGGATGTTAGACCTACAGTACAGGGCGGCGATGTCTACAAAGGTAATGTCAACGTTGAAATTGCAATTGATGTAACTCAAAGAGACAGCGATTGATCAGATATCTCGCAAACATTTGTGCGTCGTGGAATCTAATCTGCTTTAACACACTTTGAACGATTAGTATCATGTACTCGGGAACCTCCAATGAACACATGCATGCGTCAAACGCAAATCCTATTCAGCATTATCCTGTTAACCACAACATCCACTCTGCTACTTGCCCAGGAGAGGCATCAGACTCCTGAAGGCTTAGCTGCAGCTCGTGCGCAGCTTCGAGAAAGTAATTGCGGATACACTGAAAATCGTGGACAGTTGCGGGATCAAAACGGCATTCCCAATCCCGCAGTGAGATTTCTCTACAGTTACAGAGGCTGCAATTTGCAGCTACGCAGCAATGGTTTCAGCTACGACAGTTACGTGGACGAAAGAATTGATACAAAGGTACCGGAGCCGAGGCATAGTATCGTCTGCTCAAAGCGGCGGCTGAATGCGGACGACTCGCGTGACTCGATCGTGCGACGATATCACCGTGTAGATATCGAACTCGTCGGCGCAAAGGCAAATCCTGTCATCACAGCAAAGGGAGAAGTGGGTGGGTTCGATAATTACTACACGAATGATGTAGAGGTTCTGGGCGTACGCAGCTTCGAGTCGGTATTGTACTCTGAAATATATCCCAACATAGACCTGGAGTTCTTTCGATCGGAATCTGGTCAACCTGAATACCAGTTTTACGTGAAGCCAGGTGGCGATGTCAAAGCCATTCGTCTTCGTTATCACGGTGCTAACGCCACCAGGCTTGCAGGTGATAAGCTGGAGATTGAGGTAGCTCATGGTACAATTGGTGAGCACATTCCTATGAGCTTCCTGGGTGTAGCAAGAGAACATATCAATGTCCACTACGCAGTGTGCGGCCAGGATGAGTACAGATTCGTTGTGACGGCCTTTGACGCTAACCAGACATTGATTATTGATCCCATGCCTATGTTGAGCTGGGGGACGTACTATGGTGGTAGTGCCGAGGACGAAGGCTATAATATCACCTGCGATGCAAGCTCTAATGTGTATGTGACCGGTTATGCGGCTAGCACTGCATCTATAGCCACAAGTGGCTCACATCAGACGGTATGTGGAGGATTCGGTGATTGTTTTGTGGTCAAATTCAATAGCGGCGGTGCTCGACAATGGGGTACATACTATGGTGGTAGTGACTATGATGATGGTTTGGGAATTACCTGCGATGCAAATTCAAACGTGTATGTGACCGGGTCAACAAACAGCACAACAGCTATAGCCACAAGTGGCTCACATCAGACCGTACGTGGAGGAAGCAGTGACTGTTTTTTGGTCAAATTCAATAGCGGTGGCGTTCGCCAATGGGGTACCTACTATGGCGGTAGTGGCGTTGATTATGCTTATGGTATCACCTGCGATGCAAACTTAAACGTGTATGTGACCGGGTCAACAAACAGCACAACAGCTATAGCTACTAGTGGTTCACATCAGGCTGGACTTGGAGGAGGTTACATGGACTGTTTTTTGGTCAAATTCAATAGCAGCGGCATTCGCCAATGGGGTACCTACTATGGCGGTAGTGGCGATGATACAGGTTATAATATCACTTGCGATGCAAACTTAAACGTGTATGTGACCGGGCAAACAAATAGCACAACAGCTATCGCTACCAATGGTTCACATCAGACGGTGCTTGGAGGTAACTATGACTGTTTTTTAGTCAAATTCAATAGCGGCGGCGTTCGCCAATGGGGTACATACTATGGTGGTAGCGACCGTGATGCCGGCTTAGGAATCACATGTGATGCAAACTCAAATGTATATGTGACCGGTGTAAGTGCCAGCACAACGGGTATGGCCACTAGTGGCTCACAACAGACAGTGCTTGGAGGTAACGATGATTGTTTTGTGGTCAAATTCAATAGCGCCGGAGTCCGACAGTGGGGTACATACTACGGTGGCAGTGACTTTGATGGAGGCTCTGAAATCACCTGCGATGCAAACTCAAATGTGTATGTTACCGGGACGACCAGCAGCACAACAGCTATAGCCACGAGTGGCTCACATCAAACGGTGCTTGGAGGTAACGATGATTGTTTTGTGGTGAAGTTCAATAGTGGCGGTGCTCGACAATGGGGTACATACTATGGTGGTAGTGACTGGGATGAACCTTGGGGAATTACCTGCGATGCAATCTCAAATGTATATGTGACCGGTTATACTAACAGTAATACATCGATCGCCACAAGCGGGTCTCACCAGGTGACCTATGGTGGTGGCTTATACGACGGTTTTGTTGCGAAATTCTCGCCTTGTGATAGTCCTCCAACAGTCGATCCCGGTACAGCTCAAACTATCTGTTCCGGCGATACAGCGGTATTGGGTACATCAGCCACCAACGGCTACACCTACGCGTGGACTCCAAAAAACACCTTAGATGACAGCACCAAATCTAACCCTAAGGCATTTCCAGCGGTCACGACCAAGTATTATCTCAGCGTTGTAAATAGTAGTGGCTGTTACAAAATAGATAGCGTGACCGTGACGGTGAATCCCAAACCGAGTGTTAGTAGCGGAACGGTTTCTGATGTCTGTGTCGGCGATACTTCGAACTACAACCTCACAGGTAGCTACGCCGGACATACTTTTTCCTGGCAAGCACTGGGTGGTTCTATTGTCGGTGCCTCAACGAATCAGGCTGTGCGTGTGAACTGGACACGTAGTGGCGCTGACACCTTGTTGGCTACTGTGACCAATAGTTTTGGTTGCTCGTCGATCGGAAAGATTCTTCTGACTGCAAATTCTCGTCCTACCGTTAATGCAAGTAGCGATAAGGAGATTTGCAGCGGCAGCAGTGTGACCCTTAATGCAAGTGCTTCCGGCGGCACCGGCGGGCTGATATACAGTTGGTTACCCGCAAGCGGTCTCAGCAATGCCGCGCTACTTCAACCTCTTGCCAGTCCGACGACAACAACTGCGTATGTATTGACTGTTAATGACTCCAAGGGCTGTCCCGCCCGCGATACTGTTGTGGTTACAGTTAATCCTTTGCCTGTCATTAATGCCGGCTCTGATAAAAGCATCTGCCCGGGTTTTCAAACGCAAATTGGCAACACGGCGACAGGTGGCACGGGCGTATTGAGCTACTCATGGTCGCCAGCATCCGGCATTGTTGGTTCAAACACTACCCCGCAGATAACTGTTTCTCCCACGCTCACAACAAGCTACGTTGTCACCGTCATCGATGCAAAGTCATGCGCAAGGAAGGATACCGTCGTCGTCACCGTCAATCCAAAACCAACAATCAATGCGGGTGAAGATAAGGTGATTTGTCCCAATATAGGAGCAGTGATCGGTAATGTCGCAAGTGGCTCTACAGGGTATTCCTACACCTGGTCTCCGGCAACCGGTCTTAGCTCCGCATCGGTGGCTCAACCTACTGCCACACCTGTCACCACCACTACCTATAGAGTCGTCGTCAGCGATGCCAATGGCTGTCAGGATTCTTCTTCGGTGGAAGTTCGCGTCCGCGCCCAGTCTGCCACACTAAGCTCAACAAGTCTTGACTTCGGACAGCTAAGTTCATGTGACCCGGCTAAAGATCTGAGCTTTGATATCACCAATACAGGCTCTGACGATATGATCATCAGCGGACAGTCTCTTCCTGCAGGTTTTATTCTAGTTAGTGCTTTACCTCTTAGCCTGGCCAAAGGACAAAAGCAAACAATTATCCTGCGCTTCTCACCATCTAGTCAGGGTGTTAGTATGGGAACTGTGACGCTCATAGGTGACCCTTGTGCCTATCCTGTGACGCTTGCAGTTCGCGGAGAAAAGTTGCATATGGCCTATAGTACCGATAAAACATCTCTGAACTACGGTTCTTCGTTGGCATGTAATGCGAATGTAGAGTGGGACTCCGTGCTCACTATTCGCAATAGTGGTAGTGATAAAATGACAATACGCGGAGCAACTTTTTCGACTGGTCAGGTATTTAGTATTGTTAGCCCTGCATTCCCGCAGGACATTCTGCCGGGCGCCACGCTCGCTGTCACGGTGCGATACAAGCCACTGAGTACGGGTAGTTTTAGTGATGAACTGCAATTTCCATTCTCTGCCGGCTCTTGTACGAACCAAATTCGTTTACCCCTGAACGCTCAGCATATTATGCCAAATGCAGGTATCACGCCTGCTTCCATCAGCTTTGCTCAAATGCTGGGGTGTGAGGAAATGCGCGATACGGTGATCACCATAACAAACTCCAACGCTACAGATGTCACGGTGGAAAGTATCACAGGCGACTCACAGTTTAAAGTACTGACGAGCCTACCGCTCGTTGTACCGACTGGTGAGTCAAAACAAATACGGTTACGTTTCCAGCCTAGCGGAACCGGTGTTGTCAATGCAAGCCTGACGATAACGACCAACCCTTGCAACATAACGTCGCAGTTCTTAGTGAGCGGAGACAAGCAGGGCGTGAGTTTTAGCTCTGCCGATACTATCGATCTTGGAACAATTGTGCCATGTGCGCAAGCTAGCATCACTAAGCAAGCAACCATTCGCAATACCAGTGGAGGTGGGGTAGCAGGAAGTATTTCGAACGTCAGCGCGAGCAGTGGCTTTACAGCAACACTTAAAGCCAACGATGCCTTACCAAATGCGCAAGATGTGAGCTTTATCGTCTCTTTTAGTCCGACTGCGACAACACCAGTCGGGATAACCGTTGGTAAACTGGATCTTGGTTTCCAACCATGCGATATTGCAAGAACCATCTACCTAAAGGTAAACGTTGCCGACGTCGCCGCCACGGCCGACCCCGTCATTGACTTTGGTAAAGTACAAACGGGATTACAGCGCACGAAGACGATTAATGTCGTCAATACTGGCTCTAGCGACATGACTGTTGCCACCCTAACGGGTGTATCAGCACCGTACTCGCTTGGTACAATTGTGCCCCCCCTCCCAGCTCAACTCAAGCCTCGCGACACATTAAAGGTAGAAGTAGTTTTCACATCACAAACGGGAACATTTAACCAGAGCTTGAAAGCAAGTGGCTCGCAGCCATGCACTGTGCAGACGACATCAGCACTCACCGCGACGGGAACAGATACTACGCCAACATCTCACGGCATAAACGCTACAGCGAGTATTGTTTATGACTCAGTCTGCGTTGGTCAAAAGATGTCGTTAAGCGTTACGATAATAAACACAGGCACCACTTCTCAACAGCTACTTCGCGCTAATTGGATAACGAATCCTTCTAATGTCTTCTCCTTAGCGTTTGCTCCGCAAACGCTGGCGGTAGGGCAGAGCATAAGCCAGAGCATTGATTTTGCGCCTCAAAGCGCTGGTCTGCAATCGGGAAGCATTCACTGGATTA
Organism: Chlorobiota bacterium; assembly: GCA_039810585.1. GTDB lineage: Bacteria > Bacteroidota > Ignavibacteria > Kapaibacteriales > NICIL-2 > JBBATK01. The sequence goes on along the minus strand of JBDHXF010000044.1, from coordinate 2,297 downwards.
CTGATCTCGACAGTTCAATAAGTACAGTGAGCGGCACAGGTAAGATTTGTAGTGTAGCACCAGATACCGTAACAACAACTGTCGCAGTTCGTGACATTTCCGGTACACCTGGCACTAGTGTCATGCTCGAACTCTATATAGCAAGTCAAACTGGCAGCAGTGCAGCTGGTGCCTCTAATCAATTCAGTTCTCTCGTACGATTCAACTCAAATGTGTTGTATATCAACGATGGCACAACCAGCTGTCAAAGCAGGCAGGGCGATGAATGTGTTGTAGCCCTGAGCGGCACAAAAAACGGCACATCACTGAAGAGTGTACCCTGTATTATAACACTCGGAAATACGGACAATGCAGAGATTAGCATAGACGACTTCAAGTGGATAGATGGCAGTGTAATCAATACAGTAACAACACAAAACGGTAGCATCAAAGTCCAAGGTACATGCGATCAAGGTGGCGTGCGTTTGTACATCCCAACGAGTTCAAGTGCTAGTCTTACATCACGTCCGAGTCCAGCTAACGACGTACTCAATATTGAATACGGTTTAGTAGCGCCTTCAACGGTGACACTAGAGCTGTTAAGTAGCGCTGGTCAAGTACTGAGAACACTTGAGACGAACGCCTCACTTGCAGCAGGCTTACACTTGCGTACTGAAGACGTCACGGCGCTGTCAAGTGGCGTGTATTTCCTTCGTTTAACGACGAGTAGTCGGGTGTTGGTGGCAAGAGTTGAGGTACTGAAGTAGGGTGGCGTACTCTCCGTCCGCACAGCATATTGTGCTAAGTCTAATAAATAAAAAGACTTAGAATTTGAACTGGGCTTATCTCGTACGCATTACGTACACTTCGTCTTCAGTACTTTGAGTAAAATGAACTTCATTCTCTCACGGCTTCGTTACGAAGCCGTTGTGCTTTGGGGCATGAAAAATTTTCACGAGCTGGCGCTCGAGTTGCATACCGCACTCTCCAAACACAGTGATATGCTGGTAAAGCGCGCAGTCTTGGCTGAGACGAAAAGCGCACTGAGCAACGAAGCGGCAAAGATTCCAGGCGAGGGTATCCTTGCCGGATTGGGCGAGGACAATGCCACTCTGACCGTTGCAGACACCCAAGCCGAACCGAACACTTACAGTGAAAGCTCATTTACAAATGGCAGTATTCGTCAGCTTGCTCGAGCGGCGTCAAACAACCTCACGCAGCTGTTGCAACTCGTCGCAAAGTTGGAAGGGGAGATGGGGAGCAATGAATTACCACCGGACTTTACACCACTTAGCATCGTTGGTACAAAGGTTAACGCCATTGGTGTTATTCTCATGGCTATGGAATCGGGTCTATTCGACGACCGCATAACAGACGCAGATCTCGGCAAGCATTTCCGCGCCGAGCCAGACGAATACCTGAACGAAGCAAGCATCTCGTCAATTCGACAGAAGTTGGGGAGCGAGGCCAAAACCAACGATGCGCATTTTACGGATTTTATTTTGAAGTGTCTGCAAAGACTCAGTGTCAAGCAGCTCCAACGCGTCGAAGCAGAGCTCGAAAAGCTCATTGATGCTGCAAACAGAACAAGTACGCTATAATTTTGGCAGTGCGCTTAGAGCTGTAGTTTCCAACACATGCCGCGTTGAACAAAAAGATAGCCTATCCTTTCTATCTGCATTTCCGTACACAGTAATTCTGGTTGAACATTTTCGCACGTTGTTTAACACATGGCGAACAGCAGCATGAACCAGACAGCTTTAGTTGTACTTGATGAAGCAGGACTCGAAGCAATTGTACAACGAGTCTTGAATGCAAACAAGTCAGTCACACCAGAACCACAAGTCAAAACCGGCAAAGCCTTACTGACCGTTGAGGATGCGTGTGCACTGCTCTCAGTATCGCGGGTAACGCTTCATGGTTGGAAGAAGAGCGGCCGATTGCCCTATCACCGTATTGGGCATCGGGTGTATTTCAAGGAGGAGGAGATTATGGGGGCGATGAGGACGTATCATTCACAACCACGTCGAAGCCAACATTAAGGCAGGGCTCATGAACACTACGCTAGCATAAGAACCTGCGGCCTGGATTGCACCGGCTCAAGATGACTACAAACCTCAAAATCGAACCGCTGAAACGAATACTCATCAAGTCATTAAAAATCGTGGTTGACTGTAGTAACTAATAATAATAACTTAGCTGAGCTGACATATCGATACGGAGCTTGGATTAACATGCTAAGGAACCTCTGAACAAGTTGTCGACAAGTAGTCGAGAACTTGTATAAAACGTCAGCGCTTGATTCTCGTATCTTGCTA
>JBDHXF010000043.1:0-33002 GCA_039810585.1 Chlorobiota bacterium | reverse complement strand
CGGTTGGCTCCGACTCGCCGTGCCCCTCAAAATCAAAACTGAAATTGGCGAAGTCCTTCAACTCATGAATGAAAGGCTGAAACTGCGAAGCGGCTCCGAGTGCGCCGTGCAAGAGAACAAGTGGTGTCATACGGTGGCTGTGACGTTGGTGCTTACTCCAAAACTACGCACAGCCATGTCGTTCAGATATCTTTCAATACGTGCGGCACTTTGTGCCCCACGACGACGACGTCAGACAACCAACAAACACAATAGCGGAGCTGCATGCCCCTTGAACATCAATACGAAGAACCTATCCTTCGTTTCCTTGATTTGTCAGCCTGGTGTCAGTTTCACTCAACCCAGGCTAAAATGTCATTCGCATCACAGTCTATGGATAGAATCGTATGCCAATAGCAAAGTCGAAGGCGCTAAAGGAGCCCGGCGAGATGTTGATCAGTGGACCGGCTTCCATGAACAGTTCGATTGAAGAATTTCTTGGCATAAAATCGATGCCCATCACACCTCGCACGGCGATACCCACGTCACCGGACGAACGCACCCATTTACCATGCTCATACCACCATCCATCGTGAAACGTACCGAAACCTAACACCACTCCCGGACCCGCATAGAGGTTGACCTGCGAGGAGTTGAAGGCGTTGAAATGCCAGAGATAGTCTCCTCCAACCCTTAACGAACCATAGTAGGATCCACCGACACCAAGCGCAAATGCCGTAGTCGAGCTATTCCAGAATTTCGCTGTTGCCCCTAAGGGGTCTCCCGCCACCAAGCCAAAACCAAATGTCTTCCCGCGTGGTCCACCCGCAAAGACAACAGTTGTTGAACACAATAGGATAAGTCCGATCGATCGTAGCATACTCATCGTTACTCCAATAGTTGAGAATGATTACACCAAACTCCTCGTGCTGCGCGCAGCACGCTGCGAATGTCAACGTGTATCGTGTTTTCTTCTGAGCCGTCTATTTTGCTCGCGGGGTATCAGCACGCAAAATTCACACTTGCGACACTTAGAGCCTCAAGCGTATGTACGAGAATTGAGCGTGCTTAGATTTTTGTCGTGAATTTATATGCTCTGCGTATGCAAGGCGCCAATGAGTTGATCTTTATCTAGCATTTATACTCCTTCGTAAAGTCCTAAATCGGGCATGAGCCTCAGAGGAGTCCGAACGGCTGTCCTACACCATGACGTGACGCCGTGACGTTGATCACAAATCTCATGCACCCCAGACTAGCGCCGTATGTAAGGACTGAGTCAACAAGCAGACAGCATTGTTCGACCAGATACACTCCTGTCCCGAAGTGCATAGGAGAGTCCGAACGACAGAATTGTATGCCCTGAGATTTGAGGGTCTACCGCAATAGCGCGTTCAATTTGGCCAGAGTCTCTTCAACGGCCTCTGCAGGCGCTTTCTCGATGAAGCTCACGTTTCTGGCTTTCCAGTCTCAATGCTCTTCACATGATCGGACAGTATTACGCCGGATATGGATTTGGTGTTGACGACAACTTCAAAGGGGTAGCCTTTGATGTTTCTTGTGAGTGGGCAGGCAATGGACAGACCCACTTTTTCATTGTACTCCTGAGGAGAAACAATTAGGGCCGGTCTGCGACCGGCCTGCTCATGACCGGCCTGAGGATTGAAATCCACCCACACGATATCACCGCGTTCCGGAACATAGCGTACTCGCTTTACCATTCCTCATGACCTTTCGCGTCGTCGGTCCACGATTCTTTATGACGTTTTCCTGGGCCAATCTCATGCAACAACTCGCGGAGATCGTAGTGTTTTTTTTTGGCTCTCTCCACGGTCACCTTGCCCTCAAATGCCTCTATGGTCACGGTCATTCCCTCTTCCATTCCTGCGTCATTCAACGCCGACTTTGGAATTCTCAGCGCCACGCTATTCCCCCACCTCATCAATTTGGCCGTCATACGGGTTGCAATTATGTATATACAATGACTCTACAAATGTACTCGGTAAACGGCATTCCGCAATGGGTCACACCTTTACTCATCGGCACAGAACGCATCTTTAACCCCACCTAAAAATGCGTACATTTGTGGTTCACTTTTTAGGTACGTTCATGGCAAAGGAAATCACTCCTCGGAGTGTGGATTACTCGGCGTGGTATAACGACATCGTGTCCAAAGCAGGGCTGGCGGATCATTCTGCCGTTCGTGGGTGCATGGTGATCAAGCCGCATGGTTATGCGATTTGGGAGAAAATGAGAGACGATCTGGATGCCCGCTTCAAGGCTACCGGACACGTCAATGCCTACTTCCCGATTTTCATCCCCAAGAGTTTCCTCAGCCGCGAAGCGGCGCACGTAGAAGGATTCGCCAAAGAGTGTGCTGTTGTCACTCACCACCGCCTCATGAACGCGCCCGATGGTTCGGGAGTGGTGGTCGATCCGTCGGCAAAGCTTGAAGAAGAACTGATTGTGCGTCCGACTTCTGAGACCATTATCTGGAATACCTATCGCGATTGGATTCAATCCTATCGGGATTTGCCTTTGCTTATTAACCAGTGGGCCAACATCGTGCGCTGGGAAATGCGCACACGCCCCTTCCTTCGCACGGCTGAGTTTCTGTGGCAAGAAGGTCATACCGCCCATGCCACTCGCGAGGAAGCAGTTGAAGAAACAGTGCGCATGCTCAACGTCTACGCCGACTTTGCAGAGCAAGTGATGGCCATGCCCGTGATCCGCGGCGTGAAGTCTGCCAACGAACGCTTTGCCGGCGCTGAGGATACCTATTGCATTGAGGCATTGATGCAGGATGGAAAGGCTTTGCAGGCGGGGACATCGCACTTCTTGGGACAAAATTTCGCCAAAGCGTTTGATGTGCAGTTCTCGAATGCGCAAAACCAGTTGGACTACGTCTGGGCCACCTCATGGGGCGTCAGTACTCGCATGGTGGGCGCGCTGATTATGTCGCACTCCGATGACGACGGCCTCGTTCTGCCCCCAAAACTCGCTCCCTTCCAAGTGGTGATCGTTCCAATTCCAACCACCGGTGAAGCCGTCGATGCGGTAGCGCATGATATCATGAATCAACTCCAAGCGCTCGGCATCAGCGTCCGTTATGATACGGACGACACGAAGCGCTCCGGCTTCAAATTTGCCGAGTACGAGATGCGCGGCATTCCCCTGCGCGTGGCAATCGGTAAACGTGACTTGGAAAACCGCACCGTGGAACTGGCACGTCGAGATACGAAGGAAAAAATGACCGTCTCGCTGGACACCGTAGTTGAAACCATTCGCACCACTCTCGATGATATTCAGTCATCTCTCTACAATCGAGCGAAGGCCTTCCTCGACTCCAACATCACCCCCGTGAATTCCTATGCCGAATTCAAAGAGGTGCTCGAAACCAAAGGTGGTTTCATCTCTGCGCACTGGGACGGCACCGGCGAAACCGAAGATCGTATCAAGGAAGAAACCAAAGCAACCATCCGCTGCATCCCGCTGAACAATCCGCAAGAAGCCGGAACCTGTGTTCTAAGCGGCGCGCCAAGCACTCAACGGGTTCTGTTTGCAAAGGCGTATTGAGATACTGCGTTTAAAGAACTGCTGACAATTCCCCAAAGGGACGCACCAATCGGTGTGGCCCTTCTTCATATCTATCATAGAAAAACATCAGCTGAGAATTGAATGTGTATGAGCTTGGCGAACGGTGATCTGCTTGGGACTTCTAATACGTGCAGCACATGTGCTGCACGTATTATGATCACCTGTACGACAATTTGCGTTTGGGCTAAACGCTGATGTCATCTGAGTGATGTCCGGCGTTTAAATCCGAAGTACATGCGAGAGAGAACGCAGTAGCGCAGCATGCGAATCGCGATGGGTGTGGGAAAGGTTGGGGCGAGGTCCTGCACAAACTGCGAGAGACTTGGATGCAGGCAGAGACGCATGAGACGATCCGTCATACTACGTCCGCACATACGACCTAGAAAGTACATGTCAAGCTCGCGCGGATACTTTCGATGCAGTAAAGAAAGGTTTCCGTAGCCGAAATCTTCCAACTGTTGCAGGGCAAAGTCCAGGTCTTTGTCCATGGCAGACAGAGCAACTGCCCGCTCGTTAAACACAACATCTAGCGCACAGTGTTGGTGCAGACGAATGCCGTAGTCGGTGTCTTCACCGCCATAACCATGGAACTCCTCGTCAAAGCCGCGAACAGCGGTAAACAGCTCTGTGCGATGTGCGCAGTTGCCGGTGGCCAGGTAGTAGTAGGGAATGCTCCGACCGTCGCAAAACTTATTCTTTCCGCGACTCTGCGAGTAGGCTGACCAAAGGTTGTGATCGGCACTCGTGTAGCGAACGTCGCCGAGCGAGATGCAGTCACGCTTTTCGAGCAGCTTCGCATGACGCTGCAGCATTTCGTCCTGTGGGACAAGATCTGAATCCAAGAGACAGACATACCTGCTTTGCAGATGAGCTAAAGCCAGATTACGAGCGGCGGAGCGACCATGATTGCTTGTATCGTCATGCTGTAATACGAGCACTTCAATGCTAAAGTCCGTGCCGTGCAAGTACTCAAGCGTGCTATCCGTTGAGCCGTCAACGCAAACGAGAACGCGGCAGTCTCTGAGTGTTTGGCGCTGCAATGCTTCGATGCAGGCTTGTAATTCTGCTTGATTGTTGTAGGTAGGAACGATGACGTCGAAAAGCATGCGGTGCCTCAGTGTTGGCCGGACTGCGGCGACTCATTTCCCTGAGCGTTTTGCTTCAGTGCGGCTTCGTGCAGATCACGAAGAAGTTGGTCGAACACCGCAGCGAATTCGTGGAAACCGGGATGGCTGACGATCCATTCGGCGGCGAGGACGGAGCCGAGGGCAAAGCCCTGACGGTTCTTGGCGCGATGCCACAGTTCAATGCTATCGGCATCGGAGTCCACCATAAGCATGTGTGTGCCGGGGACTGAACCCACGCGTGAGCTCGTGAGATGTAGATCCGAAGGATTAATGACACCGTGTGAGGTCTCAACGTTGAGTTGAGTCTTTCGCTCAACTTCGGAAAGCACAATCTCCGCAAGACTGAGTGCAGTACCGCTGGGACTATCGGCTTTGTGGCGATGATGCCACTCGTGGAGCACGAGGTCGTAGTCATCCATGGTATTTGCCAACTCTGCTGCCCGTCTGACCACGCGCTGAAAGATCTGCATCCCTGGTGAGAAGTTTGACGAATAGATGAGCGAGGCGCCGAGTTGTTCCACGAGCGCTCGCAGAGCCGGGAGCTTGTCATTCCAACCGGTGCTGCCAACAACGATTGGGAGACCGTTATCAAAGGCAAGGGAGACATTGAAAAACAACGCGTCGGCTGTGCTAAAGTCGATCACGACGTCACCGCTCATTTCCGCCCCAGTTGCAGGATGCTCAGCGTCGAAGCGACGACTGATGCGGTGTCCGCGCTTGAGTGCGATGGCCTCGATTTCTTTTCCCATACGACCATATCCGACGAGCACGATATCCATTCCTGCCTAACCCTTGATGGAAATGTCTGACTGAGCACTGAACCGAATCTCGGAACGCGACGCTGTTGCCGAAGCATTCAGCACGTCGATCGTGGAGATCCGTCCGTCCACGAGATTCAATCTCTCTGTACCGGCGAATGCTTTCATGAGTAAGGGATCGTGCGTGGCGACCAATAAGGTGGCGCCTCGAGCGTGTTCGCGCAGGAGAGTGCGAGTAATAAGGTCGACCACACTACCATCCAACTGAGCCGAAGGCTCGTCGGCAAGAATGCAATCCGGACGATTCATGATAGCTCGCGCGAGAGCCACGAGCTGTCGCTCACCACCCGAGAGTTGATCCGGCATCTTGTCGCGCAGATAAGAAATCCCGAGGTCAGCTAAAATTTCAAGACAGCGTTTGTCGGAGGCCCGTTTGCTAAAGCCGGCAATGATCAGAGGCGCAATGGCGTTTTCGTAGGCGCTGAGCGAGGAGATGAGTTTGGCATCTTGGAAAATCACGCCGATTTTTTGACGAGTGGCTCGGAGTGTGCGACCCTTCATCGCCTTGGAATCCACGCCATCGATCTGTACACTTCCATGGGTGGGAAGTTGGCGGGCGTAGAGCAGCGACAAAAACGTGGTCTTCCCAGCTCCGGTCGCTCCTGTGAGCAGCACAGCAGCTCCGCTCTCGATACGGCAGGAAATACCATCCAATGCGGGAATGGAGTCGAAGGCAACGCTAACGTCCTGGAGAGAAAAAGTCATGGCTGTGTGCGAGATATCGCTCCAATTTACAAAGAAGGCTCGGCATGGCTATGAGAGCGCGGATACTGGGTTACGAGACCCCCAAAAAAGCAAAGGACAGGCGACGTTCACCTGTCCTTTGCACCAGACCTTCCTGCGAAATACCCTTTATGCTCGAAAGAGCCAGCGCAGCATATCGCCGTAGCTGGCTTTTTTACCGTACGACAGAATACCGACGCGATAGATTCGACCTGCAGCCCAGACAGCGCCAAGAAAGGTCGCCACCAGCAGAACGGTCGAGCCCACAATTTGCCAAAGAGGCACCTGAGTGGCGGCGATGCGGACAATCATAAGGACGGGTGTAAACAAGGGAATCATCGAGAGTACGACTGCCATCGTTCCATCGGGATTGCTGATGATGTTGCCAATGAACAGCATAGGAATGATGAGTGGCAAGGTGATTGGCAACTGCAAGGATTGCATGTCCTGCTCCTGATCTGCCCCTGCTGCAACCGCAGCGAACAGCGAAGCATAGAGGAAGTATCCACTCAGGAAGTAGAACACGAACATGATGATAATCCAGGGTGAAATCGAGGGAATGGCAAAGTCAGGCATTCCGCCTTGTGCAGCCTGGACTCCATGAGCAGTGGCTTGAGCATTGGCGTGCATCAGATCTCGGAGTAATGGTGCGGCGAAGGTGGTCATCATCATCGACAAGCCAATCCAAAGGACGATTTGCACCAGGCCCATAGCGCCCACACCCGCAATTTTACCAAGCATGATTTCGAAGGGCTTGGCTGATGAGGCAATGATCTCGACGATGCGATTGGTTTTTTCTTCGAGCACAGCGCGCATGACGACGCCACCGTAGATGAACATCATCATGTAAATCATGAAGCCAAGGATGTAGCCCACCACAGCAAGCGCTTCCCCGCTGTCCTTTTCCACGCCTTTATCGCTGACCTTTTTCGTTGTGTACGACACCTCTTGATTGAGGACGGAAATCATCGAGGTATCGGCGCCGCGGTCATACAAGCGCTGACGTCGCACCGCTGCTTTCACGGCATCCTCCACCTTTCCATAAAACATCAATCCCCCACCACCCGATGAGTACAGGGTGGTGGTGTCGGAACCGTCCACTCTTTCCGGAACCACAACGTAGGCGGCAATGGTCTTGTTCTTGACGAGTGACTTCAACGAATCCACACTAAGCATGGTGCTGAAGAACATGGCACTGTCATTCTTTACTAAAAGCTGGTCGATGTGATGCTGTGGGTCGCGTACCGCCACCGTCTTCGCGGTCTCCTCCGTTAACATCGTCGAAATAATTGGGACGACGATCAGGACAAGCATTCCAACCGGAGCCAACAATGTAGCGATGAGAAAAGCTTTGGAGCGAATGCGCGTGAGAAACTCGTGACGGATGATGACGCCAACTTTAGTGAGATCCATTGTCGCCTCCTTTCTCGCCGGCATTCTGCGCGTTCACTTCAGAGATGAATATTTCGTGCAGACTGGGTTCCACAAATTCGAAGCGAATGAGTTGGGTGTGTTGCATTGCTTTTTGAATAATTGCGTTTGCCTGATCTTTATCACCGCTTAATCGGATCTCTGCTCTCCCCGCGGAGCGGCTAAGAATGCGGACGTCACTGAGTTCGTCAAGGAAAGCATCGCTACCGTCGAACTCCAACACCACGGTATCTCGACCATAGCGCGACTTCACTTCACGCACAGAACCGGATAGCAGAATGCGACCTTTGTTGATGAGCACAATATCGTCGCATAACTTCTCCACCTGTTCCATCACGTGTGTGGAGAGTATAACAGTGACACCGGTTTGCTGCAGCTCACGAATAACGTTGATCATGAGCTCGGCGTTCACCGGATCGAGACCACTGAAAGGCTCATCCAAAATGAGCAAGGGCGGATGATGAAGAACGGTTGCAATAAACTGCACTTTCTGACTCATTCCCTTGCTGAGCTCTTGCACTTTCTTGTTCTCCCAGTCCTCAGCATTCAAACGTTTCAGCCAGGCTCGACCTCGCGAAATGGCTTCCCGCGTGCTCAGTCCTTTCAGCTCTCCGAAGTAACGGATTTGTTCTATCACTTTGAGTCGCTTGTATAACCCACGCTCCTCCGGCAAATAACCAATCTTCGATTGTTGCGACGAGCTCACGTTTTCACCGAGTAAGAGAATCTCTCCGGAGTCGGGGATGAGAATGTTCGTGATCATACGAATGAGCGTGGTCTTACCCGCTCCATTTGGACCTAAGAGACCAAAGATCCTGCCTTTGTCCACTTCAAACGACACATCGTCAGTCGCCACGAACGATCCATAGTGTTTCCGAAGATGCTTGATTTCCAATGCTTTCATAGTCACCCGCTAAAGATGAAGAAATGTGTACGCGCGAATAATGTCCCCATTCCCCGCACAACTGCCCTCTGAAAAACACAAGGCAGGGGCGTTACGCCAACCCCGTCAACAAAGTTGCAGAGAAAAAGACGACCAACAGAATTTATCAACACACGGTGCTCTCGCAAAAGCTAGCCACTCGCTTTTTCCACAACCGCGATAAGCACTCGCAAAAAAGCGCCTCGCTTGTTTAAAAATCACACCATGTGGAAAAAGTCGTGGAAAAGTCCAAGATAGTGAGTGGCTCACGGTCGCGAGAAAATTAACACTCGGACAATGTCCACTTTTGTGATCAAGCCCTCATCGAGAAGTAGGTGTTGAGGCGAAACTCTTCTTGGCAATCCGGCTGACCGGGTTCTGCCTTCATGGCTTCTGTTGCCAGCTCCCAGGCATGGCCGAGCAATTCTTGGAGGGTTGAGCGAGTGTTGAGGATTTGGCGTTCGAGGCGCTCGAGATGTTTGCTGAGCTTCTGTTTGTGTTCAGCGTGGAGTACGTCGTTGTCGAGCATGGACTGCAGCGAGAACGGTTCTTCGCCTTGGATGCGAGCGAGTTTGCGACGTTCATAATCTACCTGCATGTCTCGGCGGCGGACTTCTTCTCTCAGACTTTCGAGTGAGCCGTGCTCGCTCGAATCGACAAACGTTGCTGAGTCTGTACACAGTAGGCCGTGGAGATGTCGGAGTCTTGTAAGGTCCGCCTGTGCATACGCTTCTTGGACGAGTTGCCAGAACTTTTCAAATCGGTCGCCCTCATTGCTTAAGTCCGGGTGTAGGCGACGCACCAGAGTTCTATAGAGCGTGCGGATTTCGTATTGAGTTGTGGAATCGGCGGCTTTTTCTTTGCGCAGTGGTGTGGCACGTTTGGCGTCGCGTTCTGCGCTTGAGCGTTCAAAGTTTTCGCGCAAACTTTCGTAGTACACTTGGAATTCACGAGTCACCATGTCGTTTACAAAACGAATCGTGTCGTCGTCAAAAATCTGTCCCTTGCTTTTGCGAATACTAAACAACTCCAAACGACGTTGAAGCTCTGCAAGCTCCACCGTGCGTTGCTGTATTTCCTTTTCGAGAGTTCCAAAGGCGACGGCATAGCGCTGGGTGAGTTCACGATATGTGTCGTGTTGTAGCACAAATAGCTCATGCAACACATCCGCATGCTCGTGCCTGAGATGTTCTATGCGCTGTCGAAGGGCGTGTTCTTCTGGGTGTCGTTCGAGCATAGCGAAGAGGAAATGATGCCTAAAATAACGGCTCGCATTCATTCCGAGACAAGTGCTCGTCGCAGCTCCATAGATTGGATGCTAGAGAGGCACGCGTGAGATCGCAGGCGCGCCAATGTTAGTGCACAATCAACAGCGGTAGAGTTTTAATGGTCGAGGGTGCCACAATACGTAGGTGGTAGCAGCCGGATGCCAGCTGTGAGCATTGCAGAGGCACCTCCTGTTCTCCGCGAGGAACTTCGGCATCGTACACCACGCCGGCAAGCATTCCCATTTCGTTGAGGATTTCGATGCGGTAGTTTCCTTGTTCGTAGGCGCTGAAGCGCAAACTCGCGCTTCGATCTGCCGGCAGAGGCGCAATGGACGCATCTTCAAGGAGCGCCATACTTAGACCGCCACGGGCGATGGACGGACATTCTTTGGATGATTCGACGGTTCCGTTCGTGACATGGTCGAGAGTGAATGCTCGAACGTTTTCGGACCATTGTATAGCGAGTTTACCCGGTAGCATCGATATGTCGGCCACCCCTGCATCGCTCAGAAGGAAGCGAGCCGGTAGATATCCAATGGTGTCGTTTGACGAGAAGGTTACCGGCATAAACACCGTATCGCGATCGTCGCCGCGAAGAATCGTGTAATGTGCGTCGTCTGTTCGCACATCGATCACCGTTCTCGGAACGGTTAATCCGAGGGTGGCTTCGAAACGTGAGCGACGAAACATTGGCACACTAACGATTGAGTCAAAGACGATGGGAATAGGATGGTACTCGCCTGCCTGAGCATGGGTGTTGCAAATGCGAATACTTATGGGATAGCGGATATAACCGGTCACGCTGTCACTCGAACCGGCGATGCGTGCGTTTTTCCAAAAGTGCGTCGTTCCACTGTGCTCCTCAGACGCTACCAAGGTATCGGCTCCTTGCGAGTACCATACCGAACTGATGGCATCATTCGTCACTAAGGGAGCGTGTAACTCTCGTCCGGCAGCAATACTCCATTGACGGACGGTACTGTCGCTCGAGCCACTCAAAATGCGAGTGCCGTCTGCACTGACGCTGAGACTGGTAACACGACCGACATGACCATACAAGATGTTTGTGCAGCTCTGAAACTGAAGTTCCCAAACGCGTACCGTGTAGTCTTCACCTCCACTCACCACGTGATTTCCATCGGGAGTAAAGGCTGCGCTGTACACCGCCATGTTTTGTCCGCCGTCGCCATGACCCCGCAGCTCCTTTACGCTCTGCGACGTATCAGTCCAATTGCGGACGTAAATCACACCCTCGTCTCCTGCATAGAGGATCTGCGACCCATCTGCAGAAAACGCAACAGTTCTGAGCGCAGCCTCGAATGGGGCTTGAAATCGCGCGACGACCTTACGTTCCGCGAGCGACCATATACACACTTTGCCTTTCGACGTAGTTGTTGCCATAAGCTCCAGACTCGGGTGCACGCAGAGAGCCGTAATGGCGTCAGGCCCCTCTTCAGCTCCAAACCGCAATACTGACCCAAAGCTATTGATGTCGCACAACAGAATTTCATTTCGCTGAGCGCTAATAGTCGTGTCAGGATGATTGGGATACGCGCGTGCTGCGCACAGCTCCGGCGAGCCTAATGATTGCGTAGCAACCGCAACCAACAAATCGCTGGATCGACTTTCCAGCAGAGAACCTTCGAGTGTAGAAAGCACAGTACGGTCGTTGTTCGCCAAGCAGACTGAGCGCGCTCCGCGCTCACGAATCATATGCTGGAATTCAAAGGGTTGCAGGAGCGATGTGGTAACGACTTTAAATCGCACACCACTCGTATCGAGTAACGGTACTCGCCAGTTGTAGGCAGAGTCTTGCATACCAACAGCCAGAGCTGTCCAGCTTGCACCCTCGTCTTGAGAGTATAACACATCAACGCTGTCATCGCCATGCTCCTTGGACCATTCGAGTCTTAACACTCGGTCAGCGTAAAAAGTCTGTCCCGGTCTGGGAAAACGAAACTTTATACTCTGTGCAATGAGTGCGTCATGCCCGCCAACAACGACTAAAAGCATGAAAACAAAGAGATTTGCGGCTTTCTTGCCGATCATGGTCGATCCCTGAATAGAAGTGCTTCCACTCAGTGTATCGGCAATCGCAGCAGAAAATTCAACGAAAAAGTGGCTGTTGAGCGCTCAAATCCGGAGGAACAGGCGAAGGAATGATGCGTCACGATCCATGCGCAGGGGTGAGAGTAGTTTGGAGCGGCTGGCAGCTACGCGGGCTGCGCTGACATGATAGCAGTTCGGCGAGCGATAATCATCTCCGTGATGGCACAGACGATAGCCAGGACCACAAACAGCTTCCAAAGTTCTGTGCCCATGCGTGCACGCGCCACAGCGCCGGCTAGGGATGAGTCGGCGTCGAGTTGCTCAACGAGCGTTCCTTCACGCAGATGCTTGGTTACTTGACTCTGGGCCTCGTTTCCGGTAAAGAACTGGAGACGGCTTTCACTCCGGTCGTGATTGACAGCAAAGCTGCAGAGTGCTTGACCTTGCGGATTCTTCACGACAGTAACGCCGCATTGATCCTGAATGCCGAGCGATAACACTGCTCCCGCCGGTAACAGTGCTGCATCTCGCGTCGATTCCACCATCGTTGGATCCGAAACCACAAAACGTCCGGACGAACTGAGTCTCTTTGGCATCATGTACTGCAGGTTCGAACCACACAAACTTGAGCTGCCTAGTTGTTCGTGAGCACTGAGATACGGAATGCTCCGAAAGAGAATAGTTGGGAATAATCCTGTCAACGGAAATGTTGACCATTGCACTGTTGGCGATACCGCGCAATAGAGCACCTTGCCCTCCCCAACACGGCTCTCGGCTAAGAATGATCCATCTTGCATCGCGATGATTTCTTGTCCCCCATGCACCGGTTCGGCATGCGTCATCTTGGCAGATTCGACGGTTGCCCGCGCCGAATTATTGGAGCTAAATACTCCTTGAAACAATGGATGTTGCCTGTCGGTATTCGTGAATCCCGCAGCGGCAGTGGCATCCAAGTGCAGGTCACTCGGGTTTCCGAAACCGAAGAGTTGACAGAGAACACCTGTACTGCGTATGTCATCATCGGCAAACAAGAAGAGCGCTCCACCCTTCCGCACATACTCTTCCAGTCGTGCGTTTTCACCGGACGGTGGGTTTGAACAGAGAAGAACCACGTCGAAATTGTCGTAGTTCAGCGTCGCACTCTGGGTCGGTCCAGTTAGCTGATATCGAAAGGCATCAGATCCACTTCCCAACTTTAGCACCTGTTCCACAAAACTTCGACGTTCCGGATCTCCGACCACCAACACGTTCGGTTGAGGCGGCAGTACAAAAGAAAAGTACCGTCGGTTGTCCAGCTCTAAGGCATCTGTCTCCACGTCTACAGACGCACGTACCGCTCCGCTTTGTTGTGGCGATGCGGAAAGCAAGATGCTGCGAACTTGTCCGGCCGGAACGTCCACTGCAGCCTGCGTCACTCTCTGTCCGTTAAAACTCATGGCAACCACTGCCCCGTGTACATCCTGATCGGAGCTATTGCGTATAAAGGCTTCGACATCCACCGGCTTATCGCGTTGGATGATTGCAGAGATCACTGCCACGGAGTCAACGCCCAGGTTTTGTCCTAAGATTGTAGTCTTCTGTCCTATCGGAACCAAAACCACTCTCGTGCCTTCAAAACTCGAACGCACGCTGTCCTGCAGATCTTCAAACATGTTTTGCTGCATGTCGCTGATGAGGTACACTTCTTTGTTGACGTTTTGCGCATCACTGAGGAGTGATGACGCCATGCGCAGCATACTCCCACAGGACGTAGTTCGTGGCGTGCTATGGATTTTTTGAACGCGCTCGTTGATGAGAGCCAGATTACGACTGAACGAGATCTTCTGCAACGCGCCGACGTCCGACGACGTCAGCACCGCCACCTCGTCACCATCTTGCAAAGCCGAACAGATTCTTAGCGCTGCATCACGGGCCTGCTTCATGCGCGAGCCTTTGTCATCGCTGCAATCCATGCTGGCCGAGTTGTCTACTAACACAACAACCGAGCTCTTCACATGTGCTCCGAAGACCGGTAGTGTGGAGCGAAGGATCGGACGAGAAAACGCCAAAACGGCAAACACGATAATGAGCGTCCGCAACACCAGCAGAAGAATCTGTTGTAGCTTTAGCTTCCTGATTTGCGTCTTCTGCAACTCTTTCACAAAGCGCAGCGTGCTGAATTCAATAGTCTTCAGTTTTCGCAAATTCAGCAAGTGCAGCAGCAAGGGAATGCCCGCTGCAATAAAGCCTAGCAGTGCAAGTGGGTTGAGAAACGTCATACCGTTGCGTGTGTGCTTTGTCTACTCATCTACCGTGTTTGCCTTTCGTTCCACTCCCGCTTAGCGCGACGCGGCTTTCAGGAAATTCTGTTCCACTTGATTCCAATTCACCACGTTCCACCATGCCTTTACGTACTCGGCTCGTTTGTTTTGGTAGCTCAGATAGTACGCATGCTCCCACACATCAAGCGCAAGCAGCGGAACAGTTCCCCACTCGCTGAGTTTGTGTTGGTTTTCAGCTTGCAAAATCAACAACTTCTTATCTGCAAGCCTGAAGTGAAGGATGGCCCATCCCGAGCCTTCCACCGCCGTAGCTGCGGCACTAAAGTGCTCTTTGAATTTCTCAACACTTCCAAAATTCTCGGTCAGCGCGGCACTAAGCATCGCGGGAACCGGTCCGCCACCGCCCTTGCCGGCTGGTGCCATGATGGTCCAGAATAAGGCATGGAGGTAGAATCCTCCGGCATTGAAGGCTGCTTTTTTAGACCAATATTCGATGAGACCGTAGGTAGCGGTTTCACGACACTTTTGCAACTCCGTTTCCGCTTTTAGCATGCCGTCGAAATATCCACGGTGATGCTTGTCGTGGTGCAACTCCATAGTCTTGGCGTCGATATACGGTTCCAAGGCATTGTATTCGTAGGGCAAATCGGGAAAGGTTAAGGGAGTGCTCCCTGCAGGAACCATTTTCTCTGCTTGCGTTGCACTCGTAGCAACAAGTCCGGCGCCTACGGCGAGTCCGGTGTTCTGGATAAAATCACGTCGATCCATGTCTGTCCTTTCGATAATGAATAGTGTGATGCTCCGCTTTCGTCCGATAAGCGAACGTGTGAACAGCAACGAAGCACCAATTCCCTTGCGATGGTTAGTCGTCGAGTCCCACCATACGACGCAGCTCGCGGATTTCGTCGCGAGTTAGGTGACGATACTCGCCACGCGATAAGCCAGCCACGCTGATCATCGCGTAGCGCACCCTGTGCAAGCGCTTGACGTCGTAGTGGAAGTGTTCAAAAATGCGACGTACCTCTCGGTTACGTCCCTCTTTTAACACGATCCTTAATTCTGTCTTGTCCTCGGGATTGACAAATATCTCTGCCGGTCCCGTGGTTCCGTCCTCCAATTCCACACCTGCGACAATCTTCTTTGCATGCTCGGGACTCAAGCGCTTATCGAGTCCAACGACGTATTCCCGCTCTATTTCGTGGCTCGGATGCATAAGCCTCGTCGCCAGCTCGCCATCATTGGTGATGAGCAAGGTACCCGTCGTATTTCTGTCCAAGCGTCCCACCGGATACAAGCGTTGTTTTAACGGCACCAAATCCATCACCGTCTTGCGTCCCTTTTCATCATTGGTGGTCGTGATATAATCCTTCGGCTTGTTCAGCACCAAGTAACTCAAATGCTTGAGGTACGAGACCGGTTCGCCCTTCACCGTCACCAAGTCCGACGCCTGTACTCGAGTTCCCTTTTCGTGCACCACACTGCCGTTAACCTTTACCAACCCGGCTTCAATCAACTCATCAGAGCCGCGTCGGGAAGCGATACCGGCATCAGCCAAAAACTTATTGAGGCGCAATCCTTCCTTCTGTTCAACCAATTCTCCGGTTCGCGTCCGCTTCTTGGGCAAAACCTTCGAGGTCGTGACAGACGATTCCTCCCGCTCTGAGAAAGCTGGATTTGGCGTCTCGTGCGTCTGATGCACGCGCTGAGCTGAACCTTCGTGCGAGCTCGTGCGACGTGGTCTGCGTTCAGACGATGATGCTGTGCCTTGGTGCGTCTTACTTCGCTCTCGCCACGACGAGTTCTCTGTCCGCTCGCCGGATGATCTTGTTCCTCGCGCCGGGGTGCTGTCTCCGTGCGTGTCGATACTGTGGAAGGCAGCTTGCTGTTGACGACGACGCTGACGCACCTCGTCGGAGAAATCGGCCGGGCGTCCCGTTCGACGTCGTGATCGCATGGGCGTCGACTCTGCCCGAGATCTCGATGTACCGGAGCGATGTTGCTCTTGGGGATTTCTCAATTCGTTCGCACTTCGTGCTCCCGTCGGCTTGCCCGATCGCTCAAATCGTGAAGAGTCTCCCGACTGCTTATGTCGCGAATCTGAACGTGGTCTCTCAGCTCGGTCAAAGCGCGGCGATGGCCCGGAAGCTGAGCGCGTATCTCGTGGTGATGCGGAACGCGCTGTCTTCGCTGTGTCAAAGCGACCTTCAGGACGTTGCCGTCTGTCTTGCGTCCCTCCCCGTCCACCTGAAGTCCGTGCAGAACCCTGGCCGGCCGGTCGTTCACGACGGTCGGGACGTCCTCCACGATCGCCACGTTCGCGACGATCATCAAAGTCCGATCTCTTGTCGTCATCATCCTTGCGCCGGCGTGTACGCAAAGCTTCCAACTCGCTGCGACCATAACGCGGCGCTGAACGATTGGTGTGTTGTTTCACCGTCTTGGTGCGGTGACGTAAAGTAGGAGCTGCGTGTTTTGCCATGAGTGAGGTTCTGCCAATGCAGAATTGAGTGTGATGCGGAGTGTCTGTTCTGAGTGATTACTCTGATTATCTTCTTGAATTATTGCCTTGTGTTCTGCTCGTGTTTCTGCTCGTGTTTCTGCTCGTGTTTCTTCTTGAGTTTCGACGAGTGATGCGACGTGTCAGCGCGGAGCGCGTATGAATTCATCAACTCTTGAGCGTCAACGCCTCCGAAAATTCTGTGGTGTCTACGCGTCGTGTTCAGCCCGATGAATGGCATCCAGCACCATGGAGGGGCGAATGGAGGTCATGCATTCCATAGTTTGGCGCGGACACTGTGATCTGCCATGTAGGCCACAAGGACGACATGCTAAATTCAAGGTCTCCACTATTTGATCGTGCGAGCCGCGAGGAGCAAATCCGAATTCGGGCAGCGTACTGCCATAAATCACCACGCAACGAGTACCGCACAGAGCCGCCAAATGAGTCGGCGCGGAGTCGTTACACACAACAACGGACGCAGCGTTGATCAGTGATACGGTTTGAACCATTGAGCTCAGCCCCGCCAGCGAACGTGCGCCTGCAGCATCGGCAATGCGAGCGCACAATTCACGATCTGACTTTGCTCCAATAAGGTAGACGGGACGACCCTGAGAGCGAAGTTCTTTTACCAGCGCCATCATCCGGTCTTCCGGCCAACGCTTGGTAGGCCAGACAGACGATGGAGCGACAACGACTGCCTGTGCTAATTCATCAGCCGGCAGATCAAGCTCAGAGGCAAGTCGCGCCTTATCGTACAGCTCCATATCAACCTTCAGAGGAATCGTTGATTGAGCACAATCATCGAAGGCAGACAGCAGGCTGTGATTGCGTTGCACTTCGTGTTGATCCAGCTCCCATGGAAGGCGTTTGCTGTACAAGCTTGAAAAGGCAGCCTCGCGAAACCCGACGCTAAACCTAGCACCGCTCAAGCGTGCGAGCACGGCCGTTCGAGCGCTTCGCTGTAGAGCAATTACGCCGTCAACGTCTGCATGTCGTAGTTGATGAGCTCTGCGCCGAATGCCACTCCATCCACGATCTCCGCGACGTTTGTCGAACACGACCACTGAGTCCACCGCCTTTGCGCAACGCACCAGGTCTGCCGCCTGTGGTGTACACACCATGCTCAACTCAACATCGGGATGAAGCGTGCGTATCTCCTGCGCCAGAAACAAGGCCAAGGCAACGTCACCCAGAAAAGCAGTCTGAATGATAGCGATATGACGAAGCGCGCGAATGTTCACGGTGTGGACGAGAAATGTTCGGCGGACATAAGATATTCATCCCCGGAGGGACGGTCTGACAACGAATGGTAGCCTATGCGCAAGTCGGTACATGGCAGACGAAGAGCACTCGTGTCTAACCGACTCTGCCTGTACAACGAGACTTTTGGGTTACTGTAGGTTCTGCTGACGGAGCATGAGTTCTTCGTAAGGAACTTCAGAGGTCAGCACTCGTTCGAAGAGAAAATCGAATAAACGATCGGTCAGTAAACGACCCTCTAACTGCTTATTCTTTTCCAATGCGACCCGAATCATTTCCTTCTCCACGCCCATACTCGCAGCCAGCTGATCAAGATTTTCTTCTTCTACCGACAAACTCTCGCTCTTAATAATGCGTTCCGCAATCAGTTGCCAGCGTACGCTTTGTTCTGCATTCGGAAGGAAATCTTCGAACAGATCTTCCGCCTTTGCGCGCTTCAAATAGGCATCCTCCGGATTCTTACGCTTTACTTCTTCAATCATGTCCTGCGCCGTCAAGGCAACTAACGATTTAGGCACGTCGAAGTCGTGTGCAGCAATCATCTTATCCACCAGTTGATCGCGCAGCGATTCCTTCACTTCGCGATCCCAGTAGTTCTGGAGCGACTTCTTAATATCCGCACGAAGTTCCTCTTCAGTGCCAAAGGCACCGCCAGTGATTTGCTCGATGTACTCTTTTGTCAGTTCCGGAAGAACCACCCGTTGAATGTCCACTACGCTCACTTGAAACTCGTGGGCGTGAGCATGGTCGCCGTGTTCTCCGGCTGCATGATGTTCGGTGTAGCGGAAGCTGTCGCCGCGCTTGAGGTTCAAACAGTCGTTGCGCAGAATGGGGTCAATATTCTCACCTTCCAGAAATATCTCGCGCTCTTTGCCACCAAGCAGAGGTGTCCCCGTTTCGTGATCGAGCTCGCTGAATTTCAATTTCACGACGTGGTTCGTATCTGCCACCGACTCTGCCGATTCGAGTGTCGAGGTGCGAAGCAGGATGTTGTGCAGCTCGCGCTCCACGTCGTCGTCGTTGATGTCGCGCGTTGGCTTTTCAATTTCAATTTCATGGTACTCGCGCAACGAGAAGCTAGGATAAACTTCATACTCAATCACAAAGTGTGCGCCCTTGTCATCCGTGCGCTTGGACTCACGCAGCATTGGGACGCCGGCCACTTCCAGGTCCTGCTCGGTCACCGACGAACGGAAGGTCTCATCGGCGATATCGCCAAGAGCGTCGTTCTCGATGGCTTTGCCAAAGCGCGACTTGATGATATTCATCGGCACCTTGCCCTTGCGGAAGCCATCAATCTGCGCCTCAGCTTGCATGGCGTTATACGCTTTTTGAAAATGCGGTTGTAATTCGTCGAATGACAAGGTGATCACCATTTCGCGACGCAAGCCTTCGAGGACATTGACAGTTGTATTCACGGCACAAATCCGAGTTAATGAACGATACGATTCCGCAGGGCGGGATCAGATAAGGAATGACGATTCAAGAGACTTTTTTGTACACGGGCTCGGTCGCTTCGCGTCCTCACACCGTAGTTCCGAACCGTCATAGCCTACAAAAATACGAGAAAAATGGCTAGGATGATTGGCTAAAGACGGCATCTACCGTGGCTTAGGTGTGCTTATGGGTGAGTGCAGCACAGTTTAAGAAGTGAAACCATTGCAAACACTGACCAGAATCATGAGGCAATACGGCCATGGTCGCGAATTTGCACGCATTACATCAAGGTTCCCGCTGCATGAACAAGCTTAGAGGCATTGGCTTTTTGCTCGCCGTCGTTAGCATCATTGCTATTGTCGGTCATTATGCTGTGGCTCAAACGGACGTCGATCTGCTCGATATGCATGGATCGATTTCGTCTCGAAGCCTATCTGCACGGCTTCGTCCCCTTTCAGTCGACAGCCTGACAGCCGAGGAATTCCATGATCTTAGAGCACTTCGCGAAGGTCAGAAGGTGATGCGCGATCTCTATGCTGTGTGGCAGGGTCGTTGGAAGACTCCCCTATTCGGCAACTTCGCTGCTGCAGAGCAGACGCACATGGACGCCATGCTGCGACTGCTCATGAGACATCAGATGAACGATCCGGTGGTGAGTAAACCGCTTGGGGCGTTTAAAGACAGCACTTTCGTACGACTGTTCGACCATTCGTCCACCTCAGCGGCCAAGAGTCTGAACGACTGTTATCTGGTTGCCTGCTCACTCGAGGAAGCTGACATCCTCAGTCTCGATACCTGCCTGCTCCACAGCAAGGCCGCCGATCTTCGATTGGTTTTCAGCGTGCTTCAACAAGCAAGTGCAATGCACCTGGCCACACTTCGTTCACATCTTCGAAGGCTCAAGGTGGAGTTGAGGACGATGAACATCAGCGCTCAACGCCTGGATTCACTTCGAAAGAAGTCACCCTAGAAACTACCGCCAAGAAAACACAGAGCAATGTCGTGCTCGAGCAAGAAGGTTGTATTCTGATCCTAGGTGTCGCGCATGTTCACTCTTCGTCGGCTTAGCATACGAGAATCTCGATCAATCGATTTTTACAACCATGCGGGTGCGACAAATCGTTGGAGTGCGAAGCACCAGCATGTAGGCTCCACTTGAGATCGCGGAGAGATCGATGTCTAGGTGTTGCTCACCGGCTTCGCTCGTATTGAGTGGCAACCGGAACATCAACCGACCGTCCGATGTAAAAAGTTCCAGGCTCACACCGGTGCGTTCAACGCTTTGAGTGATCACTTCTAAGGTCTGCGATGCGGGTTGTGGAGCGAGCGAAACAATGTCTGTTGTTCCGGAAGGATTCAACAATCGTGTACCTCCCTGCTCACACAAATCCAGCAGACGGAAGAGTCCGTCTTTCGTGGTCAGCGTAGCCACACCGGATTTCACGGTTGGATTTTCGAGCTGCAACACGGTGGTACTATCATTACCAAGCAGCGCAACAAAGTGCAGTACGGCCACGGTGTCGCCCGCTGTTCCATTGCCCGCGCTGAAACTCAGCACTCTGTTTTGTCCCTCCATCTGTCCCACCTCCGTACCATCCACCGGATACAAGAGACTCGCATTAAATCGAAGGCTGGCACGGTAACCGCTCACTCCCGCCTGAGCCGTGCTCCACTCTTGCTCAAGGATGATGGGAATAGAGACACTATCACCCTCGCGAGCGGCGGCGTCGCCGGCTCGAAGCAAAGCATTGGGAAGCAACGCTTGCGTGGAGATAGTGCAGCTGCACCGTGCATCGCATGGAGTAGCAGAGAAAGAGCACAATAGCTGTCGAAAGACAGTATCCTGGGCTGTGTACCACACACGCAGCTGCAACGAGTCATGCGCGGCAATGTGTAGAGGCAAGCTGAGCGTATCAAATACAAAAGGACTGATCGGTGGCAAAGAGTCTATCGTCAGAGCGACGTCCGAAGTATTATGAACCACCACCCACGCCGATTGCTTTTGTTGAAGGACTGCCGGAATTACGGCGTTATCTGCTTGCATGCTAGTGGCAGCCACGACAAAAGGCTGAACGAGGACGACATGACAACCACAGATCGAATCCACAACGTCAAGGTGACATGAATACGCGCCCGGCGTCGCCGGCGCCAGGAAATGAATGGGAATGCTATCGCTTTGCTGTGATTCGACCCTCGTCGTGACACTCAATGGGCTCGAAAGACTGTCAACGCGAAGCGTGAACGAATTCTGCATCGTACCACGATTGACAATCTGAAACTCGAACTCGCAGCTGTCACCCGGACACAACTGCAGCGGGCCTGACACTAACACGGATGCCGTGTAATCTGCTGCGCCACGCGTGGCATGCAGAGGGACGTCAAGTACAGAATCTACTGCGGCATTGCTTCTAATAGTCAGCGACGCACTGTAGTCTCTCGCTTGCGTTGCATGGAACGACACAGCGCGGTACACAGATACTCCCGGCGCGATGACTAAACCATCGATGGCCTGTATGAGACTGAAATTTGCGGCGTCCGCTCCCCCGATGCTGCCTGTACTGATGCGAAGGGAGTCGAGACCAACGTTGGCGATAAGGACGGAATCGACCGTTACGCTATCGCACATCAAAGGTGAGTTTGCTGACGCCGTACATTGGATAAGCGGCTGCTTGAGCGACGAATCTTGATAGCCTTCACCGAGCACCAGCATGGACAAGGTAGCATTGATATTGTCAACGCGAAAATTGATCAATGTGTTCGTGCGACCAACGCGAGCAGGATTGAAGTGCAGACCAACCGCAAGCGAGTCACCCCCTCGTACATAGCGGGGGAGCCCGAGAGGATCGAAGCTAAACTGTGCATCATCGGGTCCCCCGTTTCCAACCGAAGAAACGATAACAGCCGGCACCGAAGAATTTACCAGTGCGTTATTGATGAGACTATCTCGGTGATCTCCGATGCGTACACGACCAAAGTCAACAACTGGGACACCGAGAACCATGGCCTCCGTGAAGCCCATACCGCTCAACTGTTGTCGTAGTGTGTCACGGCCTAAAGCATAGATTACTGTTGCACTATGTGCTCCGCTGTGTGTGGGACGGAACTCAAACTCGATGTCCTGCCCCGCCATAGAGTCAACCACGAATGGCGCAGCTGTCGATAGCACGCTGAACGCCGCAGAGTCCGCGCCTACAATCGTAGCCGTCCTCACATGAAAGGGATAAGCGCCAAGATTTGAGACCGA
Source organism: Chlorobiota bacterium (assembly GCA_039810585.1). Taxonomy (GTDB): domain Bacteria; phylum Bacteroidota; class Ignavibacteria; order Kapaibacteriales; family NICIL-2; genus JBBATK01. Next base: position 10,389 of record JBDHXF010000043.1, on the reverse strand, counting down.
TTTAAGCACCACACTGTCGCGAAGCGAGCCAATCTGTACACGTCCGAAATCTACATCGTAGGTATGGGGTATCGGTGCCACAATACGAAAAACGGCATCACTTGTGTCGGCCTGCAGAACCGGAGTACTGAACATCCAGCATCGTAAAGAAACAGGATCGCCGGCACTCAGGGCCAACAGTTTCGAGCCATCGTAATTCCAGAATACACTGTGCGGCATCGAATATGCTGAGCGTATACGCTGCGTGATACTACCATCGAACAAGGAAACTATGCTGATGAGACTATCGTTCGCCACAATCGCGATTTTCTCTCCGTCCTTACTGACGCTCTCAACAAAGTCATAGACACTCGAATTCAGTGAGAGCGCAAGTGTCATTTGTTTTCTCGTGAGGATATCGTATACGTTGAGTTGTTGGAACCGATGGCGGACTAAATAGTGTCCCTGCAAAGAGGTATTATCTAAAGTATAATTATTTGTATCTACAATCTGAATTGAGGAGAGCTTGGTGTTGATATTGTAGCGAATCAAGGATTGAATCCAACTATTCTTTGAACTGACATACGCTGCTTGAATACAGATGATTATGGAGTCATTCAGCCATCCGAGATATTGATTCCCCGATGTGAAATAACCCTTTAATGTTCTGCTCGGCCATGTATAAATCCACACAGAATCGTAGCCTCCGTAGGCTGCCACGAACGTTCCGGATGGATTCCATCGAGTTTTGAAGATAATGGTAGTCTTTCCCTTTGGCAGCGAGTCTACGCTCGCACTGCGAACATCATAGAGTGCTGCCGAACCATCTACACTTAGTGTTGATCCATCGGGACTCCATTGCACTTCTGGAGGCATTGGATAGGCCTGTGGCGGAAATGACCATTGCGCTTTCTCTATACCCGTGTTCCCATCAAGAATTCGAACAATCGATGCAGAGTCAGTATAGGCTACCGCATCATTTTGCTGATTCCAAGAGGCATTTACCGCCGGGGCGCCTACGCCTTTCAACACCGACTGAACAGAAGGAATGGTTGCTTTTATTGTGTAGACTGCCTTCGATTGTAGATCTCCAAAAACGACGACTGAAGATTGATCATCCCATTGCGCATTTATTAATTCAGCCGTGCCCAGGCGCAGCGAACGCAGCAGTGTTCCGCTGCTGATATCATAAAACCGCAACACACTGTCGGAACGTAGCGCAAAAAATGAGTTGCCATCCGGGGCAACCCGGCATGTGAGGAATCGATACGGTTTTGAATCTATTGTATGCAAAAGAGCTCCGTTTGACAGGTCACAGATACTCAATGCACTGTCGCTCGTAATGGCAACAATTAACTTCGACTTAATCGAGATAGATGCACTGCCACTATAGGTGGCGGAACTTATGTATGCCGAACTCAGTTCGACTCCGCTTGGGATGTCAATTTTAGCCAGTTTAGACCCGCTAGAATAACCAAACAGTGTCTTGTTATCTTGCCACGCTAAGGCAAGAACCGGATCCCATAACGCAAGCGAAGCTGTTATCTGAGTTCCAGAAACCACATTCCAGACTCGTACCTCATGATCTTCCGAGCCAGCGGCCAGAAGTGAATTGGAGTAAAAACTCAAAACACTCGTCAGTGCTCCGGCAGTTCGAAGGATTCGAACAGTGTCAAGCGTCTGAGAGTTCCACACAATAACTAAAGAATCAGAACCTGCAGTAGCAAACAACGAACCATCAGCACACCAGGTTGACACAAAGGGTTGCTTTACATGTCCGGGCAAAGTCTTCAATAATCGACCCGTTGCTGCCTCTACTACGAGCACGTATGAACCACGAGCGAATAGGTAGATACTATCTTTGGGGTCGGAACTTAAAAACACTCCAAATCGTGAATTCTCCCACTCGATTTCGCTTTCTGTAACCGACGAACTCCCATATCGCTCTCGAACACGCGCTAAACAGCTGTCGCTCGTGGGCGGAGGGATGTTCGCCCAATTCCAATGTAAACCAACTCCTGTGTCCGAAAGCGGATTCCAATGCGAGCCGGCATCGTAGCTGTAGTCAAGGCTCACTTTTTCGCTAGACGACACTCCGCTCCACTTCAACGCGGAATCCTCACCCATCACCAATACTTCGCCGCCATTGGGATAAATCAGCCTTAGTGGAATGGTTGGTTTTGACTTCACACCCAGATATCCTCCACTGATGGTCATTCCTAACGGACAACCATCGCTGACAACGCTAAGTTCAGCGTTAAACATCGAGGAGTCTTGCGGCGCGAAATGCACCGAGATTGTCTTCTTCTGACCCGCCTTAAGAACAAACGATGTTGGACTTGGTACACACGCTGCATTCGAGATCGTGATATTGCTCACATGAATGTCTACCTGACCGGCGGTGATCACGAAACTTGTATCCTTTGTCCATCCCGGCTTGAGCGGCTTAAACTTTATAAGTGCCGGACTGAGGGTTGAAGAAATCAGACCTTCCGGTGGAGCCTGATATGCAGAAAGTTCAGTCCTTGACAAAGGTTTTGCAGTTATTTCCACGCTACGATTCAGAGTACACTGTGGATGACTCATCCATTCTATCGTGCACAGGCCGCCGTTGTTGATGGCATGAAACAACACATCGGCAATATTCTGAGCTGCATCAACAGTGGTGATGTCGTTGATAACGAATCCGCCTGTTGCTCGAGCAATTTTGGTTAGCGAACTCAGTATTCCATCAGGATTTGCTTCGCGACGTGAGTACACCGCTGCGATAAAGCTGATATTATACTTCTTACAGCTATCAATACAGGCATTGATCTGGGCATCCGTCATCGGGCTATACCATGCATCTGTCAGCATCAAGGCAACACGTCGATGCACGCCACTCTTCGCCAGATTAAGGATTCCTCCGTTTTCAGCCAGTAGCTCATTCAAGAAATTGTTTGCCAATCCCATTTTCAGTACATCGAGCTGATGGGTGATGAGGTGTGAATCCGTCGTCCAATCCTGCAGCAGCAAGGGCGTATCGTCACACTTTTGCAGACAACAATTATTATCCGGAAATGGAACCAACGTCATGAGTCGATTGAGGGTGGCCTTTACACACACGATTGGCGAAAACGACGCTCCCCTATTATTATCCCAGTTCATCGAGCTTGACACGTCTACGCTGATAGCCAAAGAATACACTTGAGCGTTTTGCGGTGGCGGACAGATGACCGAAATAACCGGACAACTGTCGCCGTTTTCTGTCACCTTGAAATCATCCGGCGTCAATGTGAGAATCTGTTGCTGAGCAGCATCCGCCGCGTAAAATGATGCCTGCATCGTCGGATATTGCGCAGCGTTCACATCTTGAATGCGAAAACTCTGCGCATGAGCGAAGCTCATGAGTATTGAAATCATCCCAACGACCATCGCAAGGTGCAGAAGCGGAGATGTCGGGTTCGTGAAATGGAACCCCGCACTGCATCTGCGGCTCTCGCTGGATTGCGGGTGTGCGCTATTGACGGCGCTCCGGATGTGCCAATTGCTCTTCATGGTGTTAGTAGCGAATGGGACTTTCGACCACGATGTCCACGGTGCGTGAATAAAATCTTCCTTCCGGCAGATCGTTGTCGTACAAATTCGTTTCTCCCATTCCGCGCGTCTGTACAGAGTGAGAGCGACCGAGATGCGATGCTGCTTCCTGCGCCCGTGCTCTGGAAAGTTCTTCATTGTATTGTTCGTCGCCGAGACGGTCGGTGTAGCCGACGATGCTCACTTGCGACTCTGCCTGAACACTCGAGGCGATGAAATCCATGATGCGTTTATTCCCTTCTTCCAAGGCTGAACTCCGCACCTGAAACAGAATTAAACTGAAACGATCGATCTCCTTGTCACCGATGCGCTCCCGTCGTTTGTGCGCCACACTCACATACTCCACCGGAAGGGTCGCGCTGAGGTTTACGCTATGGCCAAGCACGTCGCCAACCGTGTTATGCGCAGTCAGCATCGTCGTCGATGGCAGCACTCGCAGTTGGGCCGTAGGAATATCCACCGATGTGTCGCGAGCAGTTGTCAATTCGTATTCTTTTGGTTGTTCTCGGTCCACGCTCAGCACGAGATGTTGCGAAGCAACGCTCGTATCAGCATCCGTTGTACAATGCACTCGCAGGATAGGTGGCTGCGTGTAGCGCAGGGTATCGCGGGTGGTGATGGGCTCGAGAATGGCGTCATCGTCAGCGTGAATTTCCACGCGACGATTTTCTTCTGCACCATCGGCGGTTTGGGTATTTGAAGCCTGCAACGGCAGCGCACGCACGCTCTGAGAAATACGCGTCGAGTCGATGTGCCACACTTGCTGTAAGTAGTCACGAACGATCGCAACACGGTTTGCTGCAAGGCCAGGTTGTGCGCGTTCTGCAGGCGAATCGTCCGTGCAGCCCACGAGGCGCAGATGTGCTTTGGGATGCTGCTGCATACGATATCCCACAATGTTGAGCACATGGTAGTAGGTGGGGAGTTTACGGATGTCGTTCACTTTTTCCGGACGGAAATCGGATAACTCAGCAGGTGTCAGGCGACGGTAGCGTTCGGCCAATTCCGCCGACCCCGGCGCGAAGAAAATGTAGTTGAGCAGCGGCGTCATGAGTAAGGATTGAAACTCCTCCACCCGCAGACTATGAACGGGATGCTCAGCACCGCTCGAGTCGACAGAACGAAAACTCAGCGTGCCGCTCAGATGATAGACTTTCTTCGTGATGCAGGTACACAGCGTGTCCGTGCGGTTGATGTGAATCTCCGTCGTCAGATTTGTCTCGCGATCTGTCAGCGTATCAGTCGTCGGTCTGCCCATTAAGACAATTGGCGCATGATCGCAGGGACCTTCTCGACGCAGGGTGTCAATCGACTCACGAATAATGGGAGGGTGCTCTTGAGTCGGCCGACGGTACAGCAGCGCCAATCCAAGTCGCACGCTGTGCACATTCCAGCTGAGTGATTGTGCCACGGGGCTGACGTACCACGAGGCCGAACACTCCGGACTCAGCAGCCAGCGTCCGTTCCTGCTGATCCGCACATCGTATTGCGCTCCCACGCGCAGCGAGGGCATGATGGTGGCTGCGCCGGGAATATCTCCGCCGTAGACATTGCGTATTCTTGAACCGGTATCGTGCAGCGAGCCATCGACGAAGGTGGCTCCGCCATTGGGTTCAACAATTACTTCTTGCTGTTGAAAGCGAGTGCTGACGAGCAGGTCGCACGCCATTCCGGCGCACAGATGCAAGGCATCCAGCGGATGATAATCAGCGCTCAGTGTGGCATTCAGACTACGAAGAGTTGATTGTACTTGATACTCAAACACGCCGGTGCCAACACCACTCCCTTGTTCAATAAGCACGGATTCGCGTGTGCTCAGCAGGGCGCTGAGGTTGCTGAGGTTCAGGGATCCCTGGAGTGACCATGAGCCGCGAAGCGGCACACGTATCAAAGCACCCAACTCGAAGCCGGTTCCCTGTCCGTCGGTGTAACGCGGACAACAGCTTGGTATTCCCGGCAGTGCGCTAAATGAGGCGCTGTGGATGTTGTCCTGCCAATCGGCGTGTACTCCAATGTCAACCGGACGTTGTGGCACTTGAGCCAAGGCCTGTACGGTGAGAGCCACAGCTACGCAAAAACGACCAACAGCGCTATGTGCAAGGCGAACATACATGAAGAACCCAATCCCGACTCGACTCTATCCGTTGTGGAGAAGATAGACAGGAAACGGTTGATCACAGCATGGTTGGGCTGCTGGTGAAAAATAAAGTTGACTCTCGCAACCCCGCGTCTTCGCTCAGATCTCCATCGCCTGGACGTGTGACTTCGACCATACCTGCACGACCTACACTTTTTCACTTGGCGCATCGTCGCTACTTTTGAACTGCCTTCCGGCGCTCAATCTTGAACACTCTATGATTCGCCGACCCTTGTCATGGTCGACGTCAACCTATTGTCCCATCAACTTCGACAGCCATGAATGAACTTGCCTTGCTTTCCGCCCAGGAAATACGCGACCTTCAAAAGGCTCCGGCCTACATTTCTTTGCTTGCAGCGTTGAAGGATGACACGTTGGACAGCGACGAAAAGCGTGTAGCCATCCACTTCACGCACACGAAAACTTATTCCTCAGCGCCGATGCTCAAGAGTTATTATCAACTCGTAGAGGAGAGTATAAAGGCCGACATCGAGTCGCTCAATAAGAGTCTTCCCGCCAATATCCAACAGCGCGAGCACGACATCCGCAACGCTCTCAGTGCACTCGATACTATCCTGAAAAAACTTCCGTCCAATTATACTTCTGCCCTGCGCCAAAGCTGGGTTGGCTACACAGAGCACATCTCCCGCGCCCATCGCAGCGTGGTAGAACTCTTCATTTTCCCGATGTACCTGAAGGGTCTCACGGACTTTTAATTCGTAGCGGTATTTCCCAATTGTCATTCACGACTATCCTTCAACAGCCGGCCGGTCGTATATCTCACCCTGATGTTCAGAGTGCGACGAGATGACTCGTGACGTTTTATAAGCTCCGACGCAAGGAGTGATCTCAGATGGTGATTTTTCTTTATAGCGCTTCGCGCCGGTGATGGGTGGGATAAACCAGTGTCGTTAAGGCATTCATGAAAAGTGTTCACCTTGAACATTTACATGCACATTTGTTTTCGTGATGTTTGCACTGTACACAGAAATCCGATTCATGAAGCACTGATGGTGCGTCATCCAGAGCCGATCATCAACTACACCACCGTCACGTTCGACACATCAACATGTAGCCCTTTGAGCGTTGCGTAGGTGAGTTTGTCCATAATGGCACCGTCGAAGCAGATGGTGTTGAGGGCTTTGAAATATTTGTTGGTAATGCTGAAGGAGGGTTTGAAGGACACGTTCTTAAGAATTGCGCCTTTAAAGGACGTCCCGCTCAGGTCCGATTTGTCGAAGCGTACCCCAATGAAACTCTGTCCCTCAAAGTTCAGCTTCGACAGGTCGCAGTATTTAAAATCGACACCATTGAAGCTGCATTGTGAAAAGGTGCAGTTGTGAAAGTCGCTCATTGTGAAGTGCACATCGATGAACTGTACAGCCCGGAATGATGCTTTGTTCAAATCCACTTTATTGAAGCTCGTTCGAACCACTATACTCTTGTCGAATGAACTGCCTTGCAGGTTGCTAACGTGAAGGGTGCAGTCGCTTAAATCTGCTGCGTCAAAACGTGCATTTGCTATATCGCTACCAACAAATTTGCTGCCCTTTACATCTGCTCCGGCGAACGTTGCACCACGCAATGCGCTGGCGTTGAATGCGGAGTTGTGCGCTTTCACTCCGGCGAAATCACCGTTTCGAAGATCAGATGCGCTGAAGTTCGTGAGGACTTGTCGCTCGAGTGTCCCGGACAAATTCGCGATTTCACGGACCGTCTGCTCGATGTCACCAATACTGGCCAGTGTGAGCTCCAGAGCCTTTTCCTCGCTGTGGCCAGATTTCTGTAACTCCGCAAAACGTTCTGCGAGGTCTGCCAGAAGCTCTGTCTTCATCTCCGAAACACTCTTCAGCTCGTCGTAGGGTGCAAAGACTCCGTTCACGTAATTGTTGAGTCGTTCATGCATCATTGCAGTCTCCTTAAAGTAGTTTTTCCAAAATTCGTTTTGCTTGTTCCCAATGTTGCACGTTTTGCCTGTACACCGTGCGACCACGCTCTGTGATTTTGTAGTACTTGCGACGTCCTCCCTGCGATTCATCGCCCCAATAGCTCATGATACACGTATCGCTCTCCAGTCGCTTCAGACTGGAATACATCGTTGCCTCCTTGAGCTCGTAGGCTCCCTCGCTGTTCGCATGAATAGTCTTGCATATTTGGTATCCGTACATATCCTCATGATCGAGCAGCTTGAGGATGATCGTGTCGATGTGACCCCGTATAATGTCTGCTGATATTTCCATGTGTTTCTCCTCTCGCGTCGTTTGCTGGTACAAACATACGACATATTACTATGTCTGTCAAGGTACTTTGTATTACAAGCTATCATGTTTAACACGCATGCCTTTTTTAATCTAAAAATCAGCTTCCTTGAGAAGCTTCGTCGATTTGGGAAGTTGAGTCGCGACAGGCCGCTGCAATCCACATCAGGCCAGTGCAACGTAAAAAACGACTGAGACCTGAATGACTTGGGCTTTAGGTTTCGGTACTTAGGAAGTATGGCGGCCTGCGCCTAGGAGCGGGTAACGATTGAATGAAGGGTGGTGCGGACGGAGATTTTTGAACCCATTTTCTTGGCTGTACTTGGTCGTACATGAATTGCCATTTATTGAACAGATTCGCACTTTTTCTCGATGTGTCTGTAAAGTTGAGTTCAGTCAAAATCGGAGATAAAAGCAAAAAGTGTACGTAATTTGTACGTACAGATTCTTCGAGATTATTCAGCTAGGTTCAATTCTGGTGCTCCGCACACACCCTGTATGACCATCAATTTCTATTTGGACACGACCGTCAATACCCAAAGTTCAACGCGAATCCTTTTCGTCTACGTGCGCGGAATTGCCAAGGGCAAGACGCTAAAGATTCATTCCGGTGAGCGACTAGAACCCAAGCACTGGGATAGCTCCAAACAGCAGGTGCGTAGATCTTATCCCGGCAGTGCTGAATTCAATAGCTTCTTGGCAAAAAAGACAGCGGACATCCAACGTACCTACCGGACACTTGCCGTCGATCAAGCCGGAGCCCCATACGATGATATTAAGACGGCGCTGATCGAACTCTTCAAACCACAGGTCGTCGAAACTTCTGCCAACGAGTTCTTCGCCGTTTACGAGCAGTTCATAGAGAGTAAGAGATTGCAGTACCAACTGAACAGCCTCAATAAACACAAGACAATCATCCAACATCTTCGTGATTATTCTGTGTCTAGAGGTCTCAAGCTGAACTTGGCAACGATCAATCTCAGCTTTTACGACGATTTCAGTGCCTTCATGCTACGTGACAAGCAGATCACGAACAATACCTACGGAAAGTATGTCACTGCCTTCAAGACCTTCATGACATGGGCCACTGAGAGAGGTTACTGCCAAACAACGGACTACAAGAAATTCAGAGTACCGACTGAGCAAGTCGAGATCATCTACTTGACAGAAGCAGAACTCATGCGTCTGCTGAACCATGATTTCTCCACACAACCCACACTGGAGAGAGTGCGAGATGTCTTCTGCTTTCAATGCTTCACCGGTCAACGATTCAGCGATGCCAGGATATTCGAACATGAGTCTGCTAAAGGTAATACGTGGCAACTCCGAACAACTAAGACCAAAGACATCCTCAACATTCCCCTCTCGTCTCATGCTCGAACTCTTATGGAGAAATACAAAGGTGTCGGAAGACTACCCGTGATTAGTAGTCAGAAAACGAACCAATACCTGAAGGAGGCGTGTCTCCTTGCAGGAATCGATGATATTGTGACGATCGTGCGCTATCGCGGTACCGAGCGAATCGAGCTTAAGGAACCAAAGTACAAGTTTGTATCGACGCATACTGCACGCCGGACCTTTGTCACACTTTCACTCGAGAAAGGAATGAGACCCGAAACAGTAATGAAGGTGACCGGGCACAAGGACTACAAGACGTTCAAGCGCTATATCAAGCTGACGGATAAGGTTGCGGAGCAGGAGATGAGGGCTGTGTGGGGGTGAGTCTGTAGTTTTTGATTTCTCGACTGGACAATCCGCCCCTACTGCCCCAGTTATTCCACTGCGGATTGATCAATCAATTTCGTGCCACATCCCCCCTATTGTACTACTCGAAGTGCCTCAATTACCGCATGTTACAATGCGGATCAGTAAGGACATTAAATACGGAGTCAATGAAATGACTCTCGTGGAGGTAGCAGGTCATCAACTGCGGATTTTCCAGTCAAGAGCTTAACTTCGTGTAGCTGTCAACGGGGCAAGGTCATCGCGCTTTCAGTCAGGCTTTGAGGAAACGCCTCTAAGCTCTCCTTTGTGCGATCAAGCACGACGTCTAACACTGCACCGGTATCAATGTCAGATATAACAGTTACGTACTTATGTCCACGTTTGAATGATATCTCGTCTACCATGAGGTTCTTCGGCGACACAGCTTCTCGCCTTGCAATGCCGCGCTCAACGGCACGTTGACGTATACCATCGACAGCGTCCCAACTCAGAGCGAGGGCTTCTGCAACAGCGCTTGTCGACGCTTCTTGAAGCCAGTCAATAACCAGCGCTTCAAAGCGTGACGTAAACCGCGACTTGTATTCGGCCCACGGTACGGTAACCTGTAACACTCCATGCTAAGGACACTCAACGCGAAGGATATCAGCCTCGATCATGGTCTTATACTGCATGGTGTCTAAGTGTCGCCAGCTGCGATGATTTGAGTCGTACCTC
>JBDHXF010000042.1:0-35198 GCA_039810585.1 Chlorobiota bacterium | reverse complement strand
GAGGTATTCTCCACATCGGCAAACATCGACAGTGCCTCCATTCGTGGTGAGTTGGTGGATGCCAATCCCGCCGGTGTGTTTGTGTACCTCTATCTTCTCAAGGGGATGTCTGCCGACACATTAGATCCCCGACACACCAAAGCTCGCTATCGCACGCAGGTGGGAACAAACGGACAATTCAGCTTTCAGGCCTTACCGGAAGGAGCCTACCGGGTCATGGCAGTGCGAAGCAGTCAGAAGGATGGATTGTATCATCCCGAGAGTGACGGCTTTGGAACGACGGTAGAAAACGTTGAACTCTCACACTCAGAGCAGCACAGTCTTAACCTGCGCGTTAATCCGCCGGAAGATCATACTGCACCGCAACTCTTGGATGCACGCCCTAAGAATCGTCAGCGAGTGGAACTTCAGTTCTCCGAGCCGATGGATTCTAGTTCGATTCGTTCCGAGGCATTTCGTCTTGAGGATAGTACGAAGCACATCGTTGCAACAGCTGTAGCAGCCTATCTCTCCACAGCCTCTGCGAAAAACGTCACTCTCCTCTTCCCGCTGCAAGCAATAAGCGAGGGCTTGAGCATCCGCGTGAGAACTGACTCCGCGGGTCCCTGCGATACGGCGCGAAATCACTGCGACGACTCATCGTGTACCGCCACGCTTCAATTAAGTGGCACGCGGGATTCCTTGCCACCGATCTTGCTCTCTTCCCCTATTCGCGACAGCGCATTGTCCGTTGCACTTCTCCCGGATTTTCGCTTCGTATGGAATACGGCGATGGACACTTCAAACATCAGCGAGCATGCGGGATTGTTCCGCGATAACCGCTCAGTGCCTTGCCAGTTGACATGGCGCTCATCGGCGATTCTCAGCGTTCGGGCAAAAGATAGTCTGCAAAGCGCGCAGTGGTACGAGCTTCGTCTACGAACCAGTGGGATGCATTCGTACGACTCGCTTCCGGCGCAAGATTCTACCCTGCATCTGCGGTTTAGAACGATGGATACACGAGACTATGGAGTTTTGATGGGAGTATTGAGTGATAGCTTGGATAGCGAAGCAGTCCATATCCTGCAGCTTCGTTCAAAAGGCGGTGTCACTCGTCAGATTCAACTCCATGGCGTTGGGCCGTTTCGCTTTGATAACCTGCCCGAAGGAGAATATTCGCTCGAAGCCTATTGTGATTCTGACCGTAATGGCCGATATTCTGCAGGAACGGCCTTTCCCTATCATCCGGCTGAACGATTTGCCCCGCCCAAAACGGGATTATCGGTAAAAGCTCGGTGGACCGTTGATAAGGTTCTTGTTGTGATACCCTAAGCGTAGCGGCGCTCTTCGATGATCATTGTCGTCAACACCATTCCATACTTGGCAGAAGCCTTGAAGCAGCATCACGACGTGATGTCCGTGCCGCATTCGCTCATCACTAACCAGCTGCTTCGCGAAACCGGTTGCGAGGCGCTGTTCATTCGTACAACAACCAAAGTCAGCTCCGACCTCATCGAAGGAACTGCTCTGCGCTTTATTGGTTCGGCGACTTCGGGTACTGACCATATCGATCGTGCAGCCTTGGACGCCCGTTCCATCGTCTGTCACAACGCCGCCGGATCCAATGCCAATGCTGTTGCCGAATACGTTCTCTACACACTCTGCGCCCGCGCACTGGAGCAGAAACGCAGCATTCGCGAATTGGTGCTCGGCGTTGTTGGTTTTGGTCACATCGGCAAACTAGTTGCCGCCTATGCCCTGCACCTTGGCATGACCGTCCTCGTGAACGACCCTCCGCTTGAAGATTCCGGCGTCGTGCTTCCTGAGTCTGTTGCTCCATACACTGAGCTTGATGAGCTGATTAGTCGCTCGGATGTATTGAGCAATCATATTCCCTATAGTACAAGCGGACCGTACCCCTCAGCGCTGCTGTTTCATCGAGATCGCGTTCGTCGGTTTAAATCCGACATGCATTTCATCCATACCTCAAGGGGAGGCATTGTGGATGAAGAGGCACTGCTTGAACGATGTAGTGAAGAGCAGTTTCAGTGTTCGTTGGACGTGTGGGACAAAGAGCCCGAGTATAGCTTGGAACTTGCGCGCCGCTCGAACCTGGCCTCACCGCACATCAGTGGTCACAGCGAGGACGGCATCATTGACGCCGCCGAGCGCCTTCTGCGTGCCTATGAGATGTTTAGCACTCAGCATTTTGATGCATCCATTGCACAGTATGTAGGGAGCAATCGTGTGCAGGTTGAAAGCATGAAGACCATGGAAGAACTGGTACATCAGCTTTCGGAGCGCCTGCATTTGGCTCACAGCGACCAAGCGTTACGTCACCCGCCGGCCGTCGACAGCGCCTCCCGACGCGAACATTTCCTCGCGCTTCGTTTTTCGTACGGAGGACGACGCGAACTTTTTCTACGACCAACTTTAGCCTGACCACTATGCCTCTTGAGCTCGTTGCTGAACATTTGCACGGTATCAAAGTTTTACAACCACCGGTCTTCCACGACGACCGCGGTTTCTTCATGGAAAGTTTCAGTGCGCGCGATTTTGCCGCACACGGTTTGCCGACGCATTTTCCGCAAGACAACCAGTCACGCTCCACACGAGGTGTCCTGCGCGGCATGCACTTTCAATGGGATGAGCCGATGGGCAAACTGCTGCGCGTGATACGCGGCGCAATCACCTTGGTGGAGGTTGATATTCGACATGGGTCGCCAACGCTGGGACATCACGTAGCCATCGAGTTGGACGACGTGTCGAACCGCATGGTCTGGATCCCGCCCGGATTTGCCAATGGCTTTTACGTGCACTCGGATGAGGCTGATGTGTTCTACAAGTGCAGCGCGCAATACAACCCCAAGGCCGAGTCCGGAATTCACTGGAACTCTTTCGGGATGTCGTGGCCGACCACGCAGCCGCACGTTTCTGCCAAGGATGACGTAGCGCAGACTCTTGAACAATGGCTCGAGCGCGAGGAGTCGCGAAATTTTCGATACTAAAACGCAAACTTGACGGATCGTCCAAAGGGTTTCAATACGTGCGCGCTTCAGCGCGCACGTATTGAAATTCTCCTGACGTCGCCCTTGCCACCTACGGACAGCTCACAACAAGGCACGGACACGTGTCTTCGTTTTTTGGCACAATTGCTGCTGCATTGTGTAGAAAAGCGATTATTGATGGATCAATCGTGAGCGACAAGGATGTCGCACACCGCTTTTAGCGCATGACCAATCCCCTGCATAAACGACGTTTCCTGATAAACGCCATCAGCTCGTCGCTGCAATCGGTGGTGGTTGCTCTCACCCTTTTCATTCTTTACCGATTTCTACTGCGTACCATTCCCGTTGAACACATCGGGATTTGGTCTGTCATTTTTGCCGCCGCCTCTGTCGGCAAGCTGGCCGAGATGGGCGTAAGCGCAGGAGTTGTCAAATTCGTTGCCGCCTGGCTAGCTCGCAACGATGCCGTGGAAGCTGCCAAAAGTGTGCGCACGGCTGCAACGGCAACTACGCTCGGCATTGGGTGCTGCATGCTTGCAGCGTATTTCGTTGCACCGATGTTTATGAGTACGCTGGTGGGATCTACTTACGCCGACCTCGCAAACTCAGTGGTCGGCTTAGCTCTGCTTGCCTTCTGGCTCAGTTCGGTAGCCTCGGTGTTTCAGGCGGCTCTGGATGGATGCCATCGCATGGACTTCCGCTCCGGTCTTACTATTGCCACAACTCTTTTGCATTTCAGTTTGTGTCTGATTCTCACGCCTCACTGGGGTCTCTACGGTCTTGGTATTTCGCAGGTCGTACAATCGCTCGCCACGCTTCTTGCCAACCAACTGATGCTGCAGCGCGTGCTGCCCGAAATCCGCTGGCGCTTTTGGGGCTGGCATCGTGATCACTTTCGAGAACTATTGCGCTATGGACTGAACGCTCAATTAGCCTCGGTAAGTATTACGTTACTGAGCGAACCCATAACCAAGGCTTTTATCAGCAGCGTGGGTGGACTGGGATTTGTGGCGTACTACGACATGGCCACGCGCATGATTAGTCAGCTCCGTGGCGTGATTCTCTCTGCCTTCCAAGCCATGGTACCCATGGTATCCCACTTGAACGAACAAGGAATCGATGAGGTGACGGCGCTTGCTAAAAGAGCGGCACAATCAATGTTGGTGGTGGCGTTGCCTCTGTTCGCCGGCATTATCGCGTTTGCGGCTCTGATTTCGCAGCTCTGGATAGGTCACATCGAGCATGCCTTCGTGTTTTCAACCGTGGCCCTGAGTATTGGTTGGGGACTTAACACCATCGTCGTTCCGGCTTATATGATAAACCTCGGAACGGGTAATCTGAAGTGGAACACCTGGTCGCACCTCGTGATCGGCGCTCTTAACGCCGGACTCGGCTACGCACTCGCACATGTAATCGGAGCCGAAGGTGCGGTGTTGGCGTGGGCGGTGGGACTTTCCGCCGGAAGTATGGTGTTGGTAGTTGGTGCTCAAAAAGTCTACAAGCTCAATATTTTCAATTTGATACAATCATCCGTCCTTTGGACCACTCTTAGTTCCATTCTTCTGGCTTCCCTACTTCCCTTCTGGTACTCGTGGTTGCTACAACGCATGAATTGGAGTAGTGCGGCGCTCATCTGTCTGTTGGTTTTCGTACTGGTCGTACTGCCGTTGTTATGGAAATCGGAGGCGACGCAATCGATGCGTCGATTTGTTGGCACACATTTGGCAAAACGTTAAGTACAGGAGAGTGACGAGGCACGTCACTCAAGACTCACTGAGCCAAATGCCCGCGCATGTTGTGGTTTTTACTCGTTTTTGCAGCTTTTGGTGCCTGGTTGCTTGGATACCGACCCGCAGCCCTACTCGTATTTTTCTTCCTGCTTACCAACGGATTTCAGTTATTTCCGGTCAGCTGGTTTGAGACAGCGGTTGGCATTCAAAAAGGTTCTGACTTCGCCCTGGTTTTGCTCTTCATGTTTCTGCTGAGCCGATTGCACTTTCATATCCAACTCTTGCGCAGCGACGGTATAGCGCGCACGGCGGCCTTGTTTGCAGTCTTTATCGTGGCGGGAATTCTCTACAGCTACCTAGGACTGCATTACGATCTAAACACCATTCTGCGTGCAGCTCGTCGATTTTTCTTTGTACTCGGTTACTTCGTCTACCGCGAATTGGAGGTGGATGAGATTCGCAGCGTGGTACGAGCTCTGATGCTGGTGACGGTACTGCAGTCGGTCGTGTTCTTACTTCAACTTGTGCTTGGGGTCAGCATCCTCAATCGTCAATCCGAAGAATTTGCAGCGCTGTCCGATCGCGGTGCGGTGGGTGACTGGAAACGACTCTACAACATTCCTGAGTACACGGTGTTGTTCCTGTTTTACGCCATGTACGACGACAGCATCAAGAAGCGCTATCGTTTGATTTCGATTATCATTTTAGGCGCTGCGTTGGTCTCAACGCTGCACCGTTCTTGGCTTTCCGCCTTTATCGTGTCTCTGGCCTTTGCTGCGTTGTTTCGCAGTAAGGGACTGTGGAAGAAGCTCTCTATTTCCTTTGCTGTTTTGGCATTTGCCTTTATCCCGGCGCTCTTCCCTGCACTTGGAGAGCGGATGGATTCGGGAATGGAAGACTTCACGAACGCCGTCAATGGTGGCTATGATACGCATTCGAATAAGTTCGACGACTCCTTTTCCTTCCGTCTTGCTCACGCCATGGAACGCTTCGACTACGTGGTTACGGACCCCAAGCGATGGATGTTCGGCATGGGCTTTCTCACGGAGGACTCCGGTGAATCGCGCTACCTGAATTTCTCGGTGGGTTGGACGGATAAATACGGCACGCGTCAGATCGACACGGCTGACATTGCGTGGTCCATCATGTTTCTGTGGCTGGGTTTTGGAGGCACGGTGTTGTACCTGCTGTACTACTTCCGCACCCTTGTTGCGATGTGGACGAAGCGAGATATCAGTGTGTCCATCGCCATCTGCGCCTATATGATTATGGCCTTCATCATCTCGTTTACGAGTTCAGTGTTTATCGACGCGACAACGTTTTGCGCGCTTGGACTTATGAGTGCCATCGTGATGACAGAACAGCAGCAGCGTCAGCGCGGCTACGACCAAGAGGTGTACCGCATCTTGTCGTCATCCGCTTATCCACTAGCACCCACAATGGCTTTACGACCATGAGCTCAACGATAACAGTCAGTATCATCTCTTCTCTCTACCGTTGCGCTCAGTACCTGGATGAGTACTTCCGAGCCTTATCGCTCATCGAAGATGCGGAGTCTATAGAAGTTCTGCTCCTGCACAACGATCCCACCGACAAAGAACTGGAACTGGTTGAGCAGTGGAAGCATCGCGTGAGTGTGCAGGTACGCCACGTCATCATTCCCGAGCGCGAAGGCTTGTATGCAACCTGGAATCGAGGCGTGATGCTGGCTCAAGGCCGGTATCTGGCTGTGTGGAATGTCGATGATCAACGCAGTCCCTCGTCCTTAACCCTGCAGGCTGCTACGCTCGATGCTCATCCTGAAGCCGGATTGTGCTATGGCAATTACCTTGGTGTGCAACAGTTTGCCGCCAGAGAAGGAACTCTCTACGAGTTTCCGGAGTTTAGTCGCACGACGTTTCTCCGAAGCTGTTATCTCACGCCCTTTCCCATGTGGCGCAAGTGCGTGCACGACACGATTGGCTATTTCGACGAATCATTTCGCAGCGCCGGTGACTACGATTTTCAAGTGCGCGTAGCGCGCTCGTATTCCTTCGTTAAAGTACCGGCACTGATGGGTTGGTATCTCGAAGCGCCGGAAAGCGGAATCTCCAAGAGCGGTGATATTAACAACATCGAACGAAGCGTGTGTGAGCTTCGCTATGCGATGTACGACAAAGTAGATCTGCTGTATTTACTCAAGGCGATGCGTTACTCGTTGAATACCATGCGCTGGCTGGGGACAACTGTTGGGCTGAACAACTACTTTTCAGGACTACAATCGTACCGTCTCCTGCGTCTTGCTTTGTTTCCATTAAGCCTCTTGCGCGTTCCCATCAATACAGCGCGCTACCTGAAGCATCGACTGCTTCCGGGTCTCAAAGCCAGACGCAACGCATCGGTTCCCACATTGGGCTTGAAGCAGTCGTGAGTACAGGCCGTCCCATACGCGTCTTACACATGATCGACACGTTAGAACGCGGCGGAGCGGAAACTCTGTTGCTGGATGTGTTTCGAAATTGTTCACCGGCCGATCTTGAATTGCATCTGCTTGCCACCGGAGGCGGCACGTTGGAGCAGGATTTTCGTGAGACCGGACATCATCTTATCCGCCGAGACCGACGAGGAGCACTGGATCCGGGACTCTGCCTCTTTATCCGCCGTTACTGCAAACAGCACGCGATAGACGTCATTCACAGTCATCAAATCGTAAGCGGTCTCCACGCCGTTATCGCCGTCGCATTACTCGGTATCCCGGTCATCCACAGCATTCACGGCTTTACGGAAGACCGAAAGAACAATCTCGCTCTGCGATTTCTTCTTCGTCGCACGGCAGCAAACGTACTCGTAAGTCACAGCATGGCAGACATGCTGCGCAGTAACGAGCGTATTCGACGCATTCCGCACTGTCACGTCGTGTACAACGGAGTCGATCCCTTGCGAGTAATCCCAACAACCGGTCGTCAAAGCGTACGCGAAGAACTTGGCCTGGATCCGCATGACACGCTCATCGGAATGGTTGGAAACATCTACGAGGTGAAAGATCACGAACTGCTCTGCAAGGCCATGACACTTTTGGCGCCAACGCATCCGGAGCTGCATTGTGTGATGGTTGGTCGTATCGACAATCCGGGCATATACGAGCGTTGTCAGCAGATCATTCAAGAAGCCGGTATTGAGGCGCAGGTGCATTTTATCGGAGCGCGCACCGATGTAGCGCGCATCCTGCAATCGTTGGATGCCTTTGTGTTCGCGACAAAAAAGGACACCTTTGGCTTAGCCCTCGTGGAAGCCATGATGGCCTGTGTGCCCTGCCTGGCGAGCGATATCCCTGTCATGAGAGAAATCAGCGCCAACGGTCACTATGTGCAACTCTTTGATGCGGATCACCCCGGCGTTGCCGCCATGCGCATTGAGATGGACTTGCTGGATCCTCTGTCAGCCCGGCAAAGAGCGCATCGAGCTCTGAGCTATGCCCACGACACCTTCAGTATTCGATCGTCCGTGTACGCACTGCGAGAAGTGTACTTCTCTCTCCGGCGAGCAGGCCGCACTCAAGAAATTGACCCTGTAACCGATATACCTGTGAAAAGTACCTGATTGATCGAGCCGTTGTGCATCACCACCTGACCATACGGACCCTGCTTTACCGCATCGCCACGACCCTTGCCTTTAGTACCGCACTCGCCGCAGCATTTATGATGTTTAAACATCATGAACGCAACCAGTATCTCCAGCGCATGATTAGCCAAAGTTTGTCGACGCGACGATGCTTGAGTCGCGACGATACCGTCCTCACTCTGGCACGTAACATCTTCAACCAAACCAATAATGTGGATGGAGTTTCGCCTGAGAAACTGGACTGGTATGATCGCTGGGAATCAACGAGCTGGTTTAATATGTCGAGTTCCGTGGCACTGAAGTACGGTGCATTTGGAGTGCATGGACATTATGTGTTTGGTCCCTGCGGCACCATGTCACGCCTCCTCCTCAACTCACTTTGGCAGCTGGGCGTTCCTGCAAGAAAACTGCAACTGCTTGATAATGCAGAAGGTCGCGGCGGCGGACACACCTTAGTAGAATACGAAGATGCCGGTAAATGGAAGGTTATCGCCACTTCGGACAGCTCTTTTGTGTGGCGAAACAAAAATGGTGCGATTGCAGATGTATCAGAAATTCAGCAGCAACCATCTGTCTTCGCACAGATCTACGCCCAGCAGCCGCGGTATCCCTACCTATTTGATAACCCCCAGCACCTGAATTGGACTCGTTTTCCGCATTGGGTCCGAGCCTCGTTATCGACAATCTTCTCCGAAGAACAACTCCGATCGTGGACAACTCCCAGCCTGTACGAGCAACCTCGATTGTTACTGTTTTACCTGTTCGTGATGCTCTTTATCGCTAGCTCCACCTGGGCATTACAGCTCCGTGATCAACGCAAATTGGTCGCGCAACACACTCCTCTACGGGCTTCCTATAACTCAGCCCATCGCTGTTTGCGTAAGCCCGATAGCGATCTGCGAAGCAGTCGCGAATTGAAAACCTCGGCCATCATCAGCGCTCAGTTGCCGCTTGAGTCTGAAGCGCAATTCGACGAAGAATCCACTCTTTTCTAGGCTGTCAGCTTGCCGCTCGGCTAAACGACAACTCACTCTCCTACTTCATGGATTCGTGGCACAATAGTTGTACCATAAGGCGCTCACGCTGGTTCACTGTTCGAGTTAGCTTATGTGCGGAATTGTCGGCCTCTTTCACTTCGATCCCACCCGTCCGGTGGAGGCAGATCGTGTAGTGCGTATGCGCGACCGCCTGGCTCATCGCGGACCGGATGATGCTGGTTTGTGGATCGCGGGGAATGTGGCTCTTGGTCATCGCCGCCTTGCCATTATCGACACCACGCACGGTCATCAACCGATGGCTGTGGATGCAGACCTCAGACTCAACTCGTCTCCGAACCATAGCGAGTCACTCGCTGGTGCCGATCAATCACACGCGATGATCTCCCTCAGCTTCAACGGCGAGATTTACAACTACCTTGAACTTCGAGAGGAACTTCGCGCCAAGGGGTATCGTTTCGAAACAGAGTCTGACACTGAGGTACTGCTCAAGGCCTATGCCGAATGGGGCACCAATTGCGTACAGCACTTCAACGGCGTGTGGGCTTTTGCGCTGTATGATTCACGAACAGACACGTTGTTTTGCTCGCGCGACCGATTAGGCGAGAAACCGCTGTACTATGCAGTGTATGACAACTCGCTGCTCATTGCATCCGAAATCAAAGCGCTCTTTGCCTACGGCCTGCCCAAAGAATGGAATCCGGAACTCCTCGACATCTACCTGAGCCTCAACTACATTCCTGCACCCTATAGCTTCTTCCGAAACATCTCCAAGCTTGAGCCGGGTACGAATCTGATGGCAACGCGCAACGGAATCCGCTGCGAGAAATACTGGCAGTTGCCGATGGTTGAGGAGCACGATAAACTCGGTGACGAAGCAAGCGCGCTTCGCACTGTTGATGAATTGCTTCACGACTCCGTCCGTCTGCGCCTGCGCAGCGATGTGCCGGTTGGAGCCTTCTTAAGTGGCGGCCTCGACTCGTCATCCGTCGTTCGCATTGCTTCTGAACTGAACGAGCAAGCGCTGCTCAGCTTCACCGCCGGCTTCGACAATCCTGAGGTGGACGAGCGATCATTGGCGGAACAGGTCGCCCGACACTGCCATACCGATCACCGCAGCTTTGCTATTCATCTCGAGCATGCCGATACCCTCATTCCGGAGCTCATTGATGTGTACGACGAGCCCTTTGGCGACGCCTCAGCCCTGGCCACCTACGTTATTGCCCGCGAAGCAAGTAAGCAGGTGCGCGTGATACTCACCGGCGACGGTGGTGATGAGGCTCTCGTTGGCTACACCATTCACCAGGGCGAAAAACTCAACAGTCTTCTTTCTGCTTTACCCGGATTAATACGTGCGCGCTTCGCGCCCACGGTCGTCCAAGCATTGCAGCACACGCTGCCCGCGCGGTACCATCGTTCACTCAGCCGTTTGATTGATGTACTCCGGGCTACCGGTCTCTCATTTCCCGATCGTCTCATCGCAAAGCAGATTGGCTTCAGTGCCACTGACCGAACAGAGTTGTTGAGGGAAAGTCAGGCCATTCCGGTGCGCGATTTTGTGCAGCAACGCTTGTCACCTGTTGCCTCCACGAGCACACTTAATCAACTGCACTACTGGCTGACAACCGTGTCACTGCCGGACGACATGCTCACCAAAGTCGATCGCGCCACCATGGCCCATGCCTTGGAAGCTCGCCTCCCCTTCTTAGATCATCGCTTGGTGGAATATCTCTGGCAAGTCCGCATGGATGTGAGGCTCAAGGGAATGAAACGGAAGTATTTGCTGCGCAGACTCATGCACGACTCGCTTCCTGCCGATCTTTTTAAGGCACCCAAGAAGGGCTTTGTGCTGCCGTTGAACGACTGGCTAGCCGACCGACACTCAAGTCTGCGTCGCACCATAGAACGCGCGGCCGACAGTGGTCTGGTCAACCGTGATGCCCTGAGAGGAATTTTACAACGACATGACGACGGAGCTCAGAATAGCGCCAACGCCCTTTGGGGCGTGGCCATGTTGGCATCCGGCATGGCGCGTCAAGCAGAAACGAAAACGAAGGATATACGGAATCAACCGACAGAAGTACACACGCAACACACAAGCACTCAATCGCAGACATTTCAGGAGATCGCATCATGAAAGTACTCGTAACAGGCGGTGGCGGATTTATCGGATCGCATATCGTGGATGAAGCCGTGCAGCGCGGCTATGAAGTCCGCGTGCTCGACAACTTCAGCACCGGCCGTCGTCAGAACCTGACGCACGTGCAGGACAACATCACGCTCATCGAAGGCGATCTGCGCTCCTATCACACAGTGCACGAAGCCGTCCGCGGTTGTGACGCCATTCTCCATGTGGGAGCATTGCCATCGGTCCCGCGCTCCGTACGTGATCCCATTACGACAAACGACGTCAATGTTGATGGCACGCTCAACATCCTGAACGCAGCTCGCGACTGTGGTGTGCAGCGCATTGTGCAGGCATCATCATCATCGGTCTATGGCGCAAACCCGGCTCTACCAAAAGTGGAGACGATGATTCCTCAGCCGAAATCGCCCTACGCTGTCTCGAAGCTCACGGCTGAACATTATGCCAATGTGTTTTACCAGCTCTATGGTTTGCACGTGGTCACCCTGCGTTACTTCAACGTGTTTGGACCGCGACAAGATCCCAACTCGCAATACAGCGCGGTCATCCCGCGTTTCATCCAGGCCATTATGAAGGGTGAAGCTATTACCATTCATGGGGACGGACGTCAGTCGCGCGATTTCACCTTTGTGCGAAACGTAGTCCACGCCAACTTCCTAGCGATTGAATCCGAGAACTGCGGGGGCGAGGTGTTTAATGTGGGACTCAATAACCAAGTCTCGCTGAACGACATGTTAGCTCTGCTGTTTGAGCTGTGTGGTCGCACGACGACCGTGCATTACACCGAAGACCGTATTGGTGACGTGAAGCACTCGCGTGCGGACAACAGCAAGATTATTGAGCGTCTCGGCTTTTCACCAAAAATCAGTTTTGAAGAAGGACTGCGTCTCACAGTGCAGAGCTTCTTGCAGTCAACGCCACCTTACGCACCGGCTTTCACGGAAGCAAAAACCGATCTCGCAGAGCGTGGAAGCGAAGCTTCGCGTGTATAAATAATCTCCTGTCGATGAAAATTCTGTTCAACACACCGAACCCAACGCTGAAAGGCGGTCCGCCCACGCACTTGCCCTGGCTCGAGGCCGAGCTACGCAAGCAGGTGGAGGTGATCCCTTTCGAGTATGGTCGCAAGTCCGACAGCGAGAGTCTCGCTCAAAAAGTCCTCGGTCGCGCCGGCGACTACCTGCGCGTCCGTCGTTTACTACGCTTCACCGCGCCGGATCTCATTCACCACAATTCAGCCTTCGATCCGCGGGCAATATTGCGCGATGCGCCGCTGGCTGGTTTAGCGCGCCGCTTTCAGGTGCCTTTGTTCATCAAAATTCACGGCTCGCTGCCTGAAGCATTTAGTACCACATCGCCGCTTATCCAACGTCTACGAGACCAGCTTTTACGCGATGTGCACAGTCTTGGTGTGCTTTCGGAATCTGAGAAGCAAGAGTTTGAACATGCGTTTCCTGTCACTCGCGGCAAAGTGCATGTGGTGAAGAATATTTTGAAGGACGATTTTTTCAACGTCGTTCGTGAGGAGTCGGTCCAACCGACCGTACTGTTTATGTCTCGCTGTATTCGGCGCAAGGGCGTCTTCGACTTTCTTAACGCCGTCCCGCAGGTCGCTGCAGCCATTCCGAACGTTCAATTCATCATTGTGGGCGATGGCGAGGATGCGGCCGAGGTCGATCGCGTGATACGTGACAGCGGTTTGGCGTCGGTGGTGAGGCGCGAGGCGCATTGCAGCAACGCGCAAACCACCGAGTATTACCGCCAGGCGCATGTGTTCGTGTTTCCTACGCATTTCCCGGAAGGCATGCCCATGGTGATTGCCGAGGCTATGGCAGCCGGCACGCCTATTATTACCACGAGGACGAGATTTAGTCAGTCGTACATGCAGGACGGTCGCGAGTGTCTGTTCATCCGTCACGGTGACTCAGACGATATCGCCTTTACCATTCTGCGTCTTCTGCGAAACCCCGCTCTTCGCAGCGATCTCTCGCAGAGCGCGCGCAGCCTCGCCACTCGCTTCAAAGCCGACGCAGTTGCAGCAGAATATTTGGCGTTGTACGAGGAGATGCTCGCGACGTCATCCATCGCAAGGACTCAGCGACCGGAGCAGCCTCGCATTCTGAGGGAACAGCACTATGAGCACAGCTGAAACACTGTATTCGACAGTTCAACACTCCGTCCGTCAATTTCAACACTGGCTGGATCGCAGCGGTCTCTACACGCACGATCCCTACGATCTGTGGAGTACCAACTATGGCATCCGTGCCAAGAAACTCTTTCATACGAACGCGCTGCTCGGTGCACTGGCTGTGACGCCAATTTTTCTTGCAGATATCGTAGCACCCGCGTTTATCCGTCTCCGACTCCCCAAACGACGCTATCCCATCGCAGAGGCTCACATTATTCTTGCGCTCTGCGAGCGCTCAGGCCACGAGAATAATCCTGCACTGCTGGACAAAGCCGAAGACATTGCCAACACGCTCCTCGAGAGCTCATTGCACGAACGCTATAGTGGTCATTGCTGGGGCTATCCTTTTCGTTGGATGAGCAAGAATGGTCTCTGGACGAACGACACTCCCTTTATCACCTCCACACCGTACGCCTTTGAAGCCTTCCTGGCGCTCTACGATGCAACGCAGAAAGCGCGGTACGCCAAGATCGCACAGAGTATCGCGCAATTTGTGTTACGCGACATCCACGACACGCCAACATCCGACTACAGTTCCGCGGCATCGTACTCGCCCATCGACCGCACAAAGGTGATAAATGCCAGTGCCTACAGAGCTATGGTATTGATTGAAGCCGCGTCACGTTTCGGCTCACGTACGATGCTTGAGACCGCTCTACGCAACCTCAACTTCGTGATCGAATCGCAGCAGGCTGACGGTTCGTGGTGGTACGCCGAAGGCGAAGCGAGCGATAATTTTGTCGACAACTTTCATACCTGTCTGGTACTCAAAAACCTCGTCAAAATCAACCGACGTCTGGGTTTTGCAGAGGTGTGGGACACGATTGAACGTGGCTATCGATACTACACTGAGAATCTCATCGACGCACACGGACGACCCAAACCCTTCGCCAAATCCGGTCGCATAGCTCTCGTCTCACGCGAAGTCTACGACTACGCCGAAGGAATCTCTCTCGGTCTGCTTCTTCATGACGCTTACCCTCGTCTTCGCGGTGAACAATCCAATCAGCACCTGCGCAATCAGGCACTGCTCACAGCCACATCTCTGAGCAAACAACTCATTGAGAGCTACCAATGTGCGGACGGACACTTCGTGTCTAAAGAGCACTTTGGCTTGCTGCGCAATACCGTTCCCTACCTACGCTGGGCACAGAGTCAGTGCTATTATGCTTTGAGTATGTTTGAGGGGAGATGCCATAGCACTTCGTACGCAGGTGCTGTCAGCGTCGAAATGCCGCTTATTGAAAACTGAGTACTGAGCAGTTATCAGCTGCAAGCCTGACCGGCGAACGATCCGGACGGCGATTGAGCACGCCAACTCGAAGGTACGTGTGTGAAATGATAATCACGAAAAAAACCAAGTCTCAAGATACAGCAAGGCTAACGGGAATGATACGATGCACAAGGATTCTCTCGATGAGAATGAACTTGTCTATCCTCATTTTGCTCTTGCTCAGCTCAATAATATCTGCCTCATGATCTTGCACATCGTATTATTATCCTCCTCATGACCTAGTTCGGAAAGGAAGTCATCCACGTTGGTCGTTTTGGTTTCGATAAGGTGCCAAAGTAGGATCAATACCATACCGGGCAACAGTCTATCGTACACGTCGTCAAGACTTAGTTCGTTGGGTTTGGAGGATGCCTTGGTGAGTTGCTTAACCATTAGGTCAAACTCATCGAGGCGAATATGCTGTTCCTTGATGAAAGTGGACAAGGCACCGTTTAAATTGAGCTGGCGAAGCGATGTGTATGCAAAGAATTCTGCTATGGCTTCTTTGGCCACCTCAGGATACTCAAGTTGAAAAATGGCACTTTTCGTTTTTTGTGACTCAAAGTGCAGGCAATGACCCAGCTCATGAGCAAGTACATATGTTTTTTGTTCCTCGTCCAATTGACCGGAAAGTATCACACAGTAGGCTCGTTTTTCCTGTCTCGTTTCGTACGCTTGTGTGAAACCACCCCGCCATGCCCGCTTGGATACCTGCCCTCGAACAATGGACAGCTCCGGTAGGTAGGTACTTACAAACCGACGCAGGCGTTGCTTGGAAACTGAGTATCTCTGTGCAGTCTCCGAGCTCGTATAGAAACGGCTCTGATTGTTCAGCACCCTTCGCAACTTTTTGGATGCTGCAGCCAAGAATGTAGGCTCGAAGGGGATAAAATTCACAATCTCATGAGCAAACAGCCAGGACAAACCGTGAGTGTGGAAGAAATGTCGTCTATCACGGACTGTCACTACACATTTAGAGAACTCTTTCTCCAGCTCTGCCATGCGTTTTATGGCATCAATGGACGTTGCGTAAGGTTCCGTAGACGTTGAGATGGAACACAACTGCCGCCGAATTTGTGTAATTCGCTCATGCTGCTGTTCGTCTGTTGAATCCAAGTCGTATCTGGCTGAGGGTGATAAGGTGCTGAGCACCGATGCACTCTTCCTTGACAGTGCTTGCAAACGTTTAATACCCAGCGCGCTAACCAAGTCGAGACCTTCGCGGTAGAGTGATTCTATGTGAAGATTGCGGTGCATCAAGGCTTCGGAAGAAAATATCATACGCAAACTTACCCTGCGATTGTCTGGGTCATGTTCGTGCCCTCTGTTTTCGATGCACGGTAAAAACTGTCTGCAATTAAATGATACCGATTTGAATGGCGACTCAAGAACATTTAAGTGGGAATGAACTCTCTCCCGGAGGTACAAGGTCGCCATTTAGCGATGTCGCCTGAGCTGTCTATACCGGAAGCATTGGAAACCATTTCATATTCTTCACGTCAAATCGACAACGAGGCTTGCAAATAGCACGAAGCGACAAGTAATCGTCGTCACCCTCTCGACTGAGCTCCTAACCATCACTCCACAACTATCACCTGCGCTTGTTGTGTGTTCCCATCAAGTACACGGAGCAGATAGGCACCGGGACAAAGCTCCGGATGCAGACGCAAGGTTTGAGCTGTGTTCGATGCCAATCCCTGATATTCCCGTTGAAAAACCAACTCACCCTGTGCTTAGGATTTCAACACGTACTAGACCTGAGCTCGAACCTACCCGAAGGTATAATTCACCGGATGAGGGGTTTGGGTAGCACAGGGTAGTGACATCATTTTCTGATGCCACTGCGTCGCTCAAGCACGCGCTCGTGTAGGATTGAACTCGATTGCCTGCGGCAGAGACAATCATTTGAACCGAACTCTGGTCAACTACCGGAGCGTTTAAAACAACGAATGCACTCGAGGAATCCACGATCTCATCGCAGACTCGCTGCGGATCTGCTATTTTCCAGAGACGAATGACGGTGTTTGGCGACTCGCCGAAACTCATCGCGAAACAATGTTCGTCTCGCGACAGTGCGGTTGAGGTTGGAATAGAATTGGGTAAGCGAAAGTTGAAGACCGGGACAACACCATTACTCCTGCATATTGTGACGGACGAATCGAGCTCATTCCACGGCATTGCTAACAGTGCAGAGCTGCTCGAAAGTTCAAAGAGACCGGTGCTGTGAGCTGACAGCACAGCGGTTTGAATGGTACTGTCGCCCACTACACTTTCCAAGCGAAGCTCCTGCGACATCGTTGTATCCAGTCCTATAACCAGCTCCCTTTTGATCTGCACTACAGCAAACTGTTCGCGCAGATCCAATTTCCGGATGATCGTCCGTACGGATGAACCTGCGGCATCAAAGTGAATGTTCTTGACAACAAGGTTAGAGTCGAGACGAACAACGCGCAAGCCCTTTGACGACTTATCGGAGGGACTTTGCGACTTGTCCGCATACGAATACATCACGTAGGCCCCATTTCGCGATATGCTGAATTCCTGAACGCGCTCTGAATCGGCTAGTGACACCGGCATCTCAGACATAGCCGCGCCATCGGGAAGAGAATAGCTTCGGATACTATTGTGAATCGTGTCAAAGACCATGAGAGGCGACGCAACGCTTTCGGCGAATCGCGGTTTCGTTGTCCCTTCCACCGCAAAGAGTTCATTCCCTGACCGGTCAAGGACATGGATACTATCACTCACGACGGCGATTAGCGATCCGCTAACCACAGCACGGACGTTCGTGCTAAACGTGGTTTGCCACCAGGGTTCGGAATGGGCATGAGTAATGCCAAGAATAAAAACGAGGAAGAAGCAGGCAGAACGTTCGGCTGGCAGTGATTTCATGAGGCGACTCCAAAATATTGAGACTTCATATTCTAGCAATCATGATAGACTCTAGTTGAGCGAAGAATGTTCAAAACACTTTCCGCTAACGACTACCGTATTCGCACAACTGGCATAGTGCAGTCTTGCTCGCTATCTTTGGAATACCGCCATATTCCGCACACAGAATCTGTATTGAAATGAACCGAATCTATCAGCGAAAGTACAGGTTAGCAATTCAAGTGCAAAATTGATTTTCTTGTGCTTTATTGCGTAGAACCGAATGACTCGTCGCTGAAACAGAAAGCGACATTTTATTTCGAATTATGTATCGACATCATTGCTCAATTTTATTCCAAACCAGATTATACTGAATAATCCTTGCGATGAATCGTAGTATTCTATAGATCACTTCGTACCGTTTACATGCACCTCATGCTCCGTCGTCTCCTCCGCATCCTTTGGATTTGCGATATCGCCTTCATTGCAATTGTGCTGCTGTACTTGGCGGTTGCGCAGGCATGTTCCCATTATTACGTGCCGGCAGAAGCCGTCACGTCCGCGGATTGCGTAGTCACGCTCCTAAGCAACGGTGTGCATACCGATCTTGTCATGCCGATGCATAGTGCAGATATGGATTGGCGTAGTCTGGCACATCCTGAAGACACGCGCTCACGCGATACGTCGGTGCGATTGGTGGCGATTGGTTGGGGTGATAAGGGCTTTTATTTGCAGACCCCGACCTGGGCTGAGTTACAGCCGGATGTGGCGTTTAAGGCTATCAGCGGACTCAGCACGACAGCGATGCACGTCACCTTTTATCGAGATTTACCCGTGGGTGAGGAGACACGGGTCTTGCACATAAGTCACGATCAGTACCGACGCCTCGTACTATACATAAGCTCGAGCTTTCAACGAGGGTCAGACGGAAACACTATGCTGATTCGAACTGATGCGGTGTACGGTGATCATGATTGTTTTTACGAGGCGGTGGGACATTACTCCCTGTTCCACACTTGCAACACCTGGACCAATGATGCGCTCAAAGCCTGCGGACAGCGCGCGAGTTTGTGGACTCCTTTTCAGGCTGCGCTCATGAGTGAGGACGTGGCTCAGTAAGAGATTACTTTTTGCTTCAACCCAGTCGACGTGTGTGGCCGAAGGCCGCACGAATAATGAATCACCTGACGAAAACATCGCGCGCAATTTGGCCGATAATTTATTCGAAGAGCTGACGTTGTTGTTCGTAGAAGGCGGTGACTTCCAGAGCCTCCTTGCTTTGGTGTGTTTTGGTGTAGCTTGTCACCAGCATGGTGCAAATGCGTTTCACGGCATCGGAGCGTTTGCTTGCGTCCTGTAATTGCATCCATGCACGTTGGTCGTAAATGCGACGAAGTTTTGCGATACAGCTTTTCGGCGCTTTCGCCGTATCGGCAGTTGCGCGCTGGATGATGGTTTCAAGCTGGTTAGCGTAGTCGCTCGCCGTTGGTGCGCCTTGCGTGACGCCCGCACGTTCTAGTCGTGCGTCAATTTGCTGGTTAATGGCTTTGACATGTTCTGCGTCATCGAAATCGTAAGCTTTGAGGTGATAGCCGAAATTGGGCATGATATGCACGTAGCATTTTCCGTTATCCGGGAAACCCTTTGCGGCTAGTTTATCGCAGATAGACTTTATGGTATCGAGTGGCATGTTGGTTTCGGCTAGCAACAAGGCGGCGCGGAGAACGGGATCGCGGAACCAGCCGGTGGTTGTGGAGAAGTGACGGGTGAGCACTTGTGCGATAAAATTTCCCTGATTAAAACAGCGTTGAAAATCCCCGGCGTCGAAGCCTTGACGGGAGCGCAAAGCTCTCAGTGTTTGTGCGGCATCGTCTTTGTGACCGAGTAATTCAAGCACGCCCAGTGCTTGCGAGAATCCTACTTCGCAGTAATAATCAATTTTCTTGCAGCGCGCGATTTTTGCGACCGAGTCAAGATAGACCTTTCGTCCCCTGTTTGCCCTCACATTGGTCAAGATATTCAGGTTACTGTCCAAGCCGGCATCCATCGGTGTATCGCGCGGGATGTCGATGATTTCCACAGCCCCGCTGTCGAGCCAGAACTTAATGACGTGATTGGCGTCGGCGTGGCGTACGCCGTCGTTGAGACGGGAGTCTACACCACAGAGCGATACACACACGCATCGTCCAGCCATGTGCGGATCAACAAACGACGTCGAGTCCACTCTATGTTCAACCTTCGCGGGATGCTTCACGGAATCCTTATGCGCTGTCTTGGTGGTGTCTGCAACCACCGCCGGCGCCTCGTGCTTGGATGAGCATGAGAGGAGAAGACTGAGAAGGAAAATGCTGAGAACAAGAGAGAACTTCATAGTACTGCGTCGTTGTGAATGCGATAACGGTTGAGAATGTGTTTACATAGAGTGTACGAGGACTCCAAACGGAGTCGGCGACGATTTGCCGAGCAGAGCAAGCAGATTTAGCTATCGTAGGGAATGGTGATCGTTACCGTTGTACCAATGCCCAGTTCGCTCTTCAGACCAATAGTTCCACGGTGAGCTTCGATAATCCAGCGGACAATGGAAAGACCAAGACCGCTCCCAACCACATCGCTCGACCTGGCCTTATCCACGCGGAAGAAGCGATTGAAGACGTACGGCAGATCTTCTTCGCTGATCCCCACTCCGTTGTCGGTGATATCGATGCGGGTCATCTTGGATTTTGTGCTCAGCGATACTCGCACCACGCCACCAACGCTGGTGTATTTGATCGCATTGTCGATCACATTCAGCAAGGCTTGATGCAAACGCGATTCGTCGGCGACGATGGTAACAAATGGTTGAATGTTCTTTTCAAGAATGACGCGCTTGTCTTCCGCGAGAATCTCCATATCGTCGCAGATGTCGGACGTCATCCTGGAGATATCGAACATGGTTCGGTTGAGCTTGACCTGACCACTTTCGGCGCGAGAGATTTCGAGGAGTGAGGTCACCATTTTAGAAAGGCGAATCACCTCTTCCAACGCGCTGGCGATCATCGATTGAAATTCTTCCGCGTCCAGATCGTGACGCAGAGCCAGCTCTAGCTCACCCATGAGGATGGCCAGAGGCGTACGGAGCTCGTGCGACACATCACTGGTAAACTGACGCACCTGTGTGAAGGAACCCTCGAGACGGGCAATCATCTCATTGAGCGTTGTGGTAAGGCGCGCGATTTCGTCGTTCGTCGTGGGTAAAGGCAACCGCTTACTCAAGTTTTCGGCGGTAATTCTCTTGGCAGAGTTCGTGATGATGTCTACCTGACGCAACGAGTAGCGCGCCAGCAGATATCCCACACCCAATGCTAAGAGAATCGAGATGGGAAAGCCGATACGGAACGCATCGCTCAGATGCTGGAGAATTTCGTCCACCTCCGTAAGGTTATACCCAATCGTCACCTGCGCAATTGCCGATTGCATTGTCTGCACCCTCATGCGCAGTGGTGCTTTACGCGCCGTGAGGAAAATGCGTCCCGTATCCTGACCCACGCTCACATCCTCGTATGTAGGCAGTTGCAGGCGACCCAAGTTGCGCGAGCGCCAAATCACGGTGCCCATCGTATCCGCAATCTGGATGTAAAAGCTGCGTGAACGAAGAAAGAGGTTCTTGTTGATTTCTGACCAAAGGGTACTGTAATCTACTTTCTGCAGTAGTATGGTAAGCGAATCCTTGCGTGTGGAATCGCGACGAAGCAGACGAGACGTTGGGTTTTTCTTTTCGTCACCGGTAATTCCGGTATTGGTAACGGGATGATTCTCGTCTGCCTTATTGACCCCAATGGTATGCACTAGTGTTTCGTTTACGAAGTCCGACACTTCCGCCAACATGGAGTCGGCATTGTTGTAGAGGCTTCCGGACACGGTCCAATAACTGAACAGAGCAAACGCAAACAAGGCAATCGCCAGCACCAAGCTGTACCACACCGTGAGTCGAACTCGGAGAGGCACGCGCAGATAGCGTTCCTGCAGCGAGATTCGTTCGCGAACGATATTCGCCTGACGGAAACTGCGTGTTTTTTTATCCTCTGGCGTTGACACCCTTTAAGCCTTCTGAACGATGATGGAATTGCACTTCCGCTTCACAAACCACCGGTGTTGAGCGATTTGAGCACAGCCCTGCTTTTCGTTGGGAGAACCGTCTGTTAACGATTGGACAAGGCATTGACAATAATATCACGATACTGCTCCACATCCGTATCCACAGTGAGCGTGCTAATGGTGCCGGTGGACGAGCCAATGTAGATTTTTTGCACCGAATTGACGCGATCCCGGTCGAGTTCAAGGAAGATTAACGTGACAATCACCGTCTTTGAGCCGGAACATTGGATTTCGTTGCTGACAATTTGTACAGCCAAATCGCCGACTTTCGTTGCGTTAATCTTACTAAGCTCATTGCTTTCAACAGCTTTGAAGCGTTGTCCTATGCTACTTTTCTGCAAGGCTTCTGTCAGCTTCGTGGTAAATCCGAAGGGATCGAATCCGCTATCCGTGGCAAGCAGAATAGATCGCTGAGCGGATGCCGAACTGACACACAGGATAATGGCAAAAAGCAAGGTCAAAGAACGAAGAATTGACTTGAAATTTTTCATGTAAGGGTCTGAATTGATGAAACATGAACCTACAAAATACGAAATCAGAACCGAGGGACTGAGTGCGACCTATACTGCAAAGGCTTGTCTCTCCTCACCGTAACTCTGCTCGTCACCGCTCGCTGCGCGGACGATGCGACTCGTTACGAATTCGTAACACCCGCGGCCGTGATTGGCGATTGCCTGTTGGGTATTTTTGTACATTCTTAGACTGAGAGCCGGGCTCCATGCAAGCAAAGAAGATTTTGGTGGTTGACGATGAAGCAGATATTGTTGATTTACTTCGATACAATCTGCAAAAAGAAGGGTATGACGTAAGCTCGACGACCGACAGTACGCAGGCCGCAGAACTTGCCCAACGAACTAATCCGGATCTCATCATCCTCGATGTGATGATGCCGGTTCTGGATGGCTATGAAGTGTGCAAACAACTCAGGGCTCAACCCCAATTCCACTCTCCCATTATGTTTCTCACGGCAAAAGCCGGTGAGATTGATCACATTCTTGGTCTTGAACTTGGCGCGGACGATTACATTCAAAAGCCCATCTCCCCTCGCATTCTCGCTGCCCGTGTAAAATCGCTCATTCGTCGTAACACCGAGCGCGTCCGCACCGAAACCATCAGCGCACCGGAAGTGTTGCGGGTGGACGACATGGAAATCAATCGTCAGAACTACACCCTGCGCATTGGCGACAAAGAACAATTCATGCCGAAGAAAGAGTTCGAACTCCTGGCATTCTTGGTGGCGAACAAGGGTCGTGTTTTCAGTCGCGAGAGCTTGCTCAGTCGCATTTGGGGAGACAGTGTGTATGTGATCGACCGCACAGTCGATGTACATATTTCCAAAATCCGGGATAAAATCGGAGCCTATGCCGACCGCCTGGAAACCGTTAAAGGCGTCGGATACCGCTTCCGTCAATAAATCCATCCTCAGCCTCACTCCGGATCGGGCAGCGGAACGCTGCTCGAATAATGAATCACCTGTCGAAATCTTGATTGCCTCCATTGGGGGTACTTCTGCGCCACGTACTACTGCATGTGCCTTCTCAAAATGTGAGCGCTGCGCTGCGGCATGAGGGCACAGAGCCTCTATATTTGCATTCTTATTCTATCCACACACACCACCTTCGACTATGAAACGCACCAATTTTTATGATCAACATCTCGCGGCAAAAGCGAAAATGGTTGAGTTTGCCGGTTTCGAAATGCCCATCCAGTATCCGGGTGGAATCATGCACGAACATGCGGTAGTGCGAAATGGTGTGGGTGTGTTTGACGTCAGCCACATGGGCGAGTTTGATGTGCAAGGATCTGATGCACTGGCATTTTTACAGAAGCTCACCGTGAACGATGTCAGCAAGCTGGCTCCTGGCAAGGCTCAGTACTCTGCCATGTGTCACGCCGATGCCGGCATCGTGGATGACTTACTCGTCTATCAACTCGCCGAGAATCATTACATGATGGTGGTCAACGGCGCCTGCATGGACAAAGATTGGGCCTGGGCAGTGAAGAACACAGAGGGCTTTGCCAACGTGACGCTGCGCAACGATAGCGATGAAATCAATTTGCTAGCTGTGCAGGGTCCGAAGAGCTTGGACTGTCTGCAAAAAATCTGCTCCGCGAATTTGGAGACAATCTCATACTATCACTTTACGCAAGGTCGTGTGGCCGGCGTCGATGCCATCCTGTCCCGCACGGGTTACACCGGCGAAGTTGGCATGGAACTGTACTTCCGCGGTGATGCAACTGTGTGTGCTCACGTTTGGAATGCCATCTTCGAAGCCGGCGCAGAATACGGAATTGAACCGGTCGGTCTTGGTGCGCGCGACACGTTGAGATTGGAAAAGGGATACTGTCTTTACGGTAACGACATCGACGAAACTACCAACACACTCGAAGCAGGTTTGGGCTGGATCACTAAACTGGCCAAGGGAGATTTCAACGGTAGTGATGTGTTGAATCAGGTGAAGACCAATGGCGTATCTCGCAAGTTGGTTGGCCTGGTGGTGAAGGTTGACAAGTTCATTGCTCGTCACGGTTACGACATCATGCATCAAGGCGCAAAGGTGGGCACGGTCACTAGCGGAAACATTGCTCCGAGCATGAATCAGGCCATTGCGATGGGATATGTCACTGCCGATTTGGCAGCTCCGGGTACCATGGTAGAAATCTCAGCACGTGGCAAGAACTTTCCGGCAGAAGTCGTTAAAATACCCTTCTTGTCCTAACGTATGGTCGTCGCCATCATTCCAGCACGCTACGCTTCCACGCGCTTCCCTGCCAAACCATTGGTAGATCTGGGTGGTCAGTCGATGCTTGAACGCGTGTGGCGCGCTACGACAGACGCACAAACGATCGACCAGGTTTATGTCAGCACCGACGACGAGCGTATTGCCCGCGAATGTGATCGCATTGGCGCACTGTGTATCATGACCTCAGCCGATTTACTATCCGGTACAGACCGTGTGGCGGCGGCGGCGGCGGCCTTGTCAATCAACTCTGCGGACAAAGAGGCCATCGTGTTGAATGTCCAAGGTGACGAACCACTCTTGCAGCCTGCATTACTCGACAGTTTGGTCAGCGCACTGCAATCCTCCCCGCACGACGTAGCCACGCCCATACGGCGCATCGAGTCTGAGCAGGATTTGGACAATCCGACGGTCTGCAAAGTCACCCTCCGTTCCGACTCCACGGCCCTCTATTTCTCTCGCTCTGTCATTCCGCACGTTCGCGGTGTACAGGGTGCCGATCGCCTCAACGCAACAACGTTTTGGAAACACATTGGGATTTACGCGTACAAGGCTGCGGCTCTCGAGCGCTTTATCGCGCTGCCACCGGCAGCCCTCGAACTCGCCGAAAGTTTGGAGCAATTGAGACTACTCAGCGACGGCGCACGATATCTCTGCGTGCCCACAACGCACGATTTAGTGGCTATCGACACACCGGCCGACGCCGAGCGAGTGCGCGCCATCCTGGCTGCGATGGAACGGTAAATTCTCGTCCGGAGATTTTTGATTCACGCGCCCTTCGGGCCACGTGATCTCGTTAACTGAACCCTCGCGATTAACTTCACCATTGCTTCTATACTCAAAGTAAAAGGCTCTGCGGAAGGTCGACTTCCACAGAGCCTTTCAGCATGTACACAGCGCTGTGCGGTTACATAGCGTTGCGTTTATTTCCGGCCGACAAGTGTCACATCCATCGTCACCGATTTATCTTCTTTGGGACCGCGCAGAACAGTGACTTTCACCACATCTCCCGGTTGACTTTGACCCATGGCGTAGGTCAGGTCGTAAATATTCTTGACCGTTGTTGCACCAAACTTGATAATGATATCATCAGCCTGAATTCCGGCTTTCTCAGCGGGAGTGCCCTCGCGCACGCCGGTGATATGCAATCCTTTAGGATGATCGCTATAATCGGGAATTACACCGAAGGTGACGTTAAATCCGGCGGAAGCAGACTGCTGCACTTTGACCTTCACGAAGTCCGGATTCTCGTTCCAGCTATCAATCGTACGCATACAGTCTTCGGTAAAATGTACCACGCGTGCTTCGCCCGGATAGTTGATTTTATCGGGGGTGTCGCTCGGACGGTGATAGTCCGTGTGCAAGCCTGTAAAGAGGAACAGCACGGGACGCTCCTTGGCGTAGAACGAAGAGTGATCGCTGGGACCGAATCCATCGTCTGTTGTCGAAATCACAAAGTGATAGTTCGTGTTGATGCTATCGATCAGAGCGTGCCACCGTGAGGAGGTTCCCATACCCTGAATGTTCACTTTATCATCTTTCAATCGACCAATCATATCCAAGTTGATCATGCAGTTGGTCTTCTCCAACGGGATAATAGGATTCTTGGCGTAGTATGCAGAGCCGAGCAGTCCGCGCTCCTCTGCATTGAAGGCCATAAAGACTACTGTGCGCTGAAGAGGATGCTGCGCTATCATTTGAGCAAGCTCCATAATTCCCGCGGTGCCGGAGGCATTATCGTCCGCTCCGTAGTGAATGCGCTTGTCGTTGCCGGAATACAGCGAGTTCTCATCACCATATCCCAAGTGATCCAAGTGGGCTCCCACGATGATTACCTCATCCTTACGTGAGGTGCCGGGCACCATAGCGATCACATTTTCAATGGTGGCTTCTTCTACCTTCAGGTGCACGGAGATATTCATCACGGTCTTGGGAATTTCAAAGCTTTGCGGTTTCTTGGTCTTTAGCAAAGCTTGCTCTGCGTCAACAAGACTGTGCTCCTTTGGAAAGAACTTTGCCATGCTGGAACGCTTCGCATTGATCACGACCAACCCGGCGGTACTGGCCGCAGAATTGAACTGCAGAGGAAAAAGCACGTCACTGGAATCGCCCTGCATGTGCACGAAAACCACGGCAATGGCGCCGTGAACGCGTGCTGCGATGGCGCGCGTTCGAATGGCTGTGCGAAGCTTTGTCCTCTCATGCGGTTGCAAATTTTCCGGGTCACCGCTGAGTATCACGGCAATTTTACCCTTCAGATCCACACCTTGGAAATCGTCGTACCCGCGGTGCGCATCCGTTATTCCAAATCCGCAAAAGACCATAGTTCCGTGAACGACAGCGTTATCGCTGAAACCAAGTGGCGTATAATCAATGCCGGTTTTCCATCCCACGGTGATGGGCTTCAATTGATCGTCCGGCACAAAAGGTTTGGGGATGATGACGTTGAACGAAGCCGCATTTTCGCCTTCCATTTTGACATCGATCGGGACGTCGAACGCCTGACGGTAGCTGCCGTTGACAGGCTGCAAGCCGTACGACTTAAACGTACTCTCCACGTAATCGACAGCCAGTTTGTTCCCTTCGGTACCGGGATAGCGACCGGCCAGCTTGTCTGAGGCCAAGTAGTTGATGTGTTTTTTCAAATGATCAACCAGTGAATCTGTTTGCGCATGAAGGCCGGCGCTTCCAACAAAGAAGCTCAGCACGCATGCCACGCGGATGATCGAACGGAGTGTGATGTTCATAGTGCACCTGACAATTCAAGAAAGACCAGAAAGGGAAATTACGGGAGACGGAGGCTGTGAGCAACGAAGAGATTTGCACAAGTCGACCTTAGTGACCGACTTGACTCTGCTCCGCTTCACTATTCCACTCCCACAACTCCTGGTCGCCGATGCTTATGCAGGGATGATAGTGTGCCCGAACGTAGGCGTCCAACCGAGGCATCGACTCGCTAATGGGATGTCCTTCAATAACATTCGCCCAATGCGATGATCGGTACAATAGGTAACGGATATGCTTCGTTGGCCACTCTCTGAGAACCTCATCGCACAAGAAATCAGGCATGGCAATGGTAATCATGCCGAAACGCAAGGGACAGGGGCGATTGAGATAGTAGAACCAAATTTCTTCAGATGTAAAAGTCATGAATTGGTCGTCGGCTCGCATGTGCGATTGCAGCCATTGCACCGTCTGACGATGCACCTGAGGAACAAACACCTCGTCGGGTGTTCCGAGCGGAAAGTTGGCCTTCGTGATGTCGTGCCGAACGGTCTCACGAGCAGTCCCTAGCAACAGCCCCGCCATCATCAGCATTGTAAGCTTATCGAGACCGATAGGACTCAGCCTCGCAACTAGTGTGCGAAGCGGTTTTGCGGCAAAAAAGGCAAAAGCAATCAGCAACGCGTAGATGCTGTATTCCATGTGCGTCACATCCGGACGACCAAGAATGTTCCGGTACAGCAGAAAGGCCAAGAATAACATCAAGCCGTGCTCCGCATAGTTTTGTAGAAATAGACGGTAGGCCCGGGACGCCGACTGACTTTGCGCAATCGATCGAAGCAGATACAACACCAAAACCGTCCAGAGCGCTGCACACAGCGCCAGAAAGAAGAAAAATCTGGGTGACCACAATGGGTACACAAAGCCATCCAGCAAGTCTTTATAGCGAGGCATATCCACAAAGCAGAATTGCACGAAAGCCGAGAAACCGCCACGAAGACTGAGGATAGTAAGTATCATCCCTGCTCCTAATCCTGCTAGGAAGACCATCGTTGTTTGCCAGCGTAGCTTTTGCGACATGAGCGGCAAGAGAAGGATAACAAACACAAGACCCCAGACAACCATGTACACTGCTCGGTCTATACTATAGGCAAAGGCAGCTGTTGAGAGGAATGCGGCGAAAAAGACAGTGATGTGGTACATCCGTGGCTTGTAAGGCTTGTGAGGCTTGTGAGGCTTGTGAGGCTCATGTTGATCTATGTGAAATCGAGCGATAGACAGCAGGCAGATCCCCAGCACGAACAGTAACCCGTCGCGTTGCATCAGCGTCATGCCGCCGTTTACACAGAGCACACCAAGAGTGACAAAACTTCCGCCAGCCATAAAACGGTCGTTGCGGAAGAGTCGCAAGAAAAACAGCATGAACAGTGCCCAACACACCAGCTTGACAACGGACTCCAAGGTACGGACAGAAGCAATGGATCGACCAAAGAGCCGGAACGCCAGTGACGATCGCAGAGGATCCTGCACAACCCCATGGATGATCGTAAAATCCTTGTACGGAATTTGTCCTTGATCCCACGATGCCGCCACTCCCATCGACTCCCCTTCATGATAACTGTCGAAGGGTCCCCAGGCCAAATACGTCGGCATCGCCATCGAACACACAGCTGCCGCAATCATCCAGGCGGCGGTTTCTTGCCATGACATTTTCTTTGACTTTTGCCTCGCTGCTTGTCCTGCTTCTACGATGCCACTGCTTCTTACACTTTCTGATGGCGATTCATCAAAGCCCCATTCTCGTAACAATGTTTTCAGTGAAAAGGCATTGGTGATGTAGGCGCATATCAGAAGTAGCGTTGGCAGCAACAACACCACCAAAAAGCGCAGGGTATTGTTTGCCGGATTGTACTGAACATCGGTCAGGAAAGAGACGATATGGTAGGGATTGCTGTAGCGTAGGCTGATGTGCGACCACAAAGCCACCGCAATAGCAAAGCCAGAAACAATACAGGCGAGTACGATGCTGCTTAAACGAATCCAGAATCGGCGGGAATGAGTAACCTGCCGAGGGTACGACGAAGGATGCAAAGGTTCAGGACTTCCTGTGGAGCGGAGCTCAGTCATTGTAAGCGTAAGATTAAGCCTCAAGATAGCGGATCGCGTTGGTTTGCGTTCCCGGCATTTCGGGGTTGAGCCTTCGTGAGGCCGCTGCATTGTCGTTAAATTGCATCATACTCCTTGTGGACGGCATGCGCGAAAAACTACAGACTTTAGCGAGCGACACCATTGTGTACGGAACGAGCACCATTGTGCAGCGTTTCCTGACCTTTCTGCTCACGCCGCTCTACACCAACTTCCTCACGCGGCAAGAGCTAGGCGATGTGATTACGTTGTATTCGCTCATCGCCTTCGTGAATGTGCTCTATGCCTTTGGATTTGAGTCAGCCTTCCTACGCTTTTACCGTCGCGACGCCGACGATCGGCATAGCGTGTTTAGTCATAGTGCGGCCATAATCACTCTCATCTCGCTTGCCTTCTCGTTGCTGGTCTATGCGTGTGAGGGACTGATCCTGCGCTCCAGCTCGCTCGGTCATAGCACCTCGCCGAGTATCTTTCACATGGCAATATTGATCCCGCTTTTCGACGCGCTCACCATTATTCCTTATGCGCAGCTTCGAATGGAACGGAAAGCTCGTCGATTTGCCGGCACCAAGCTCGTGGTTGTAGCCATCAATGTTATTGCCAATTTGCTCTTTGTGGTGCAGTTCCATCGCGGTGCGGCGGGCGTGTTTGAGGCCGGAATCGTATCGTCGTTCGTCGGTCTCTGCTTCTTTCTGCCCACTCTCATTCGTCACCTGCGCTTTCGCTGGAACACCAGTTTGCTGCGTCAGCTTAGCTCTTTCGGTCTTCCGACTCTTCCCTCAGGTTTTTCAGCTATCATGCTCCAAGTCGCGGACCGACCAATACTCTATGCCATGACCGACGCTTCGACGGTTGGTCTGTATAGTGCTAACTACCGCCTAGGCATTCCCATGATGCTCTTTGCGTCTGTGTTTGAGTATGCGTGGAAGCCCTTCTACCTTTCGCACGCGGACGACCCTGATGCTAAATCGATGTTTAGTCGTGTCTTCACGTACTTCAGTTTGGTCTGCGCCTTGATTTTTCTGCTGGTCAGTTTCTTCATTGGCAACATTGTGCAGATGCCTTTTATCGGTGGTCACTTTATCCGCGAAGACTATTGGGTGGGATTGGGCATAGTGCCTATCGTCGCTGCCGCCTACTACTTTACCGGAGTGGCAACGAACTTCGCCGCGGGCTTACACATCACCAAGAACACGAAGTATTTGCCTATAGCAACCGGTGCTGCGGCGCTGTCCAATATTGTGCTCAACCTCCTGCTCATTCCCCTCTTGTCATATATCGGAGCAGCGTGGGCAACCTTGGGAGCCTATCTTATCTCGGCAGCAGTGATGTATGTCTATGCTCAGCGTGTGTATCGCATTAACTACGAGTGGCGACGTCTCGTCCTTCTTCTCGTTTGCACCGTAGCGGCATCAGTATTGTCGCGCTTTGTCACTTCAGGAGCGGCACTGACTGAGTTTGGCTTGCATCTCGGGATTATTGCTTTGTTTTTAGCCCTTCTGGCTGTCTTTGGATTCTTCAGTGCTTCTGAACAACAATTACTTCGTGCACTAATTTCACGCAAGCAACGTTAGAACGGGCACAGCAACTGCAATTTCTCCGGAACCTCTACCGATTTCTGCCGATGTACTGTCGCCGTTTATCACATGTGATGCTCATTCTCGCTGTACTGATTTTCAGTACGGAGGCGGCTGTGCCGCAACGACATCGCAGCGTGCACCGCCCCCCGGTTCGTAAAGCAACGCCCGTTCTGGATCAAGCAACGAAGGACGCGATTTTGGCAGCCCACAATCAATATCGGGCAACAAAGAACCTGGCTCCGCTGTCCTGGTCGGACGAGTTGTCCGGCTATGCGCAGGAATGGGCGGATTACTTAGCAACGCATGGATGCCGCATGCAACACCGGCCGCAGGACGGCACGTATAAGCAACTCCATAGCGAAAATCTCTTTATGGCGACCGTTGGCTTCTATACGGCTGCCGATGGCGTCGCAGCCTGGTGGTCAGAAAAAAAGTTGTATCACAATGAAGCAATACAACCCAATAATTTCCATCCTTACGGTCACTACACACAGCTGATGTGGTCGTCGACAACCAAGGTTGGCGCCGGGATCGCCGTGTGCGGTGATAACTTCATCCTGGTCTGCAACTACGACCCGCCGGGAAATGTGATAGGTCAAAAGCCCTATTGAAACCGGCAACCGCTATTGATGTTGCCGATTGCTGACACATCTGTATTTCAGACCCCCGCAATGCCGTACCAAGGCCCTGCTGCAAAGTCGGCTAGGCAGATTTTCTTGTCCTCCTCATTGACGACAGCCTCAATCTCGGCAGCACATCGCTGCTTCCACTGAGCTGCCTTATCGTTGTCACCTTTGGATGC
Source organism: Chlorobiota bacterium (assembly GCA_039810585.1). GTDB lineage: Bacteria > Bacteroidota > Ignavibacteria > Kapaibacteriales > NICIL-2 > JBBATK01. The sequence continues at coordinate 3,282 of JBDHXF010000042.1, read as the reverse complement.
CAGTGCCCGAGCCATGCCCATCGACGCATAGACACGATCGAAGTCTGCCACTTCAGAATCGTACTGCTCGATCAGGCGAAGGTTCCATTCGGCGTAGTGGATGGCTTCAGTTGGACGTCCGGCATAAGCATAGGCAGAAGCCAACATACTTACGCCACGCACGGTGTTGACAGGCTTGTGTCCAGAGAATTGCTGCCAGTGTAACAAAGCCGCGTGTGCGAACTGCAGCATGCGCTCCGTTTCCTCCATCGTCCGCACAGGCATTTCAAAGTAGCGGAAGATGGCATTGTTGCATTCTACACCGAACCAGCGATGTGCTCTGTCAACGTCGAAGGGCGCTTCTGAACTCATGGGAGTATGATGTTAGTGAAAAGGTAGCTCTGCCCTCCTGTTCCGGGCAGCCGCAAAATGCACCGTCAATCAGTGAATATACCGTGCCAGTGTCTGTTCCAGATTTGCACCTCTCAGCTCAACTCCAATGGCACGAATGGTTCCATTGGGATCGATCAGGATGGGCTTGGGAATAGAGTGCGCTTCAAAGATACGAGAGGCCTCATTAGACCACACACCTGGGGAAAAGCACTGCATCCAGGGCATTGGCGTTTTATCCTTTCGGAATTTGACGATGTCTTCCTTTTGGCGATCGAAGGACACGCTCAGGATCGTAAAGTTCTTGTCCTTGAACTTCTCAAAGGCCGCATGCAAAGCCGGCATTTCACGTACACAGGGTCCGCACCAGGTGGCCCAATTATCGACTAGTACCCACTTACCGAGTAATGTGCTGTTGGTGATTTTCACATCAGCACTTTCCAGACTTTCGAAGGAAAAGGGTGGCAAGGGATACCCACGACGTACGGCGCCAATTTCGTCATCTTTCGCCGGCTCCGCCTTCATTGCCGCAATAAGTCGCCGAGCATTGTCTAGTTGTGCTCGGGTCTCATTTTCCTTTCGAGTAATCGTCCCCTGGTCAGTCTGCACGATCTGCTTCACCCAGTCGTTCGGATGCTTCGTCTTCACCTCGTAGCCATACTCCGACTCCGGCTTAGAGCTCTTTCTCACGGCCCACATCACGCACACCGGCGCGCGTTCCCATACCAATGAAGTAGCGGGAACGGTGGAGAGAATGCGATCGATAACAGCAGCCGAAGGATGATCATTCTCAATCACGACAGGCGTTAATTCCAGCCAGATAAGCATTGCCAGCTCCTTAAGGTCTGGATCATGCTCCGACTCAAATGCTTTCTGCAGATTCTCACGAGCCTGCTCAACGTCCCACGTAGAGGGCTTAGCGGCCGCAACTGCGGAAACCCCGTCCATGTATTGCGTCATGAACTCGCGCTCCTTCTGGAGGAGCATGGCTTGCTCACGACCAGCCTTATCGACAAACACTGCCACGCCTTGTCCTTTGGTGCGACCCACGCTCTTCGGATCAAACACCACATGCGCCTTGCCATTACTGCATTTAAGAACCGAACAACAGACTTCATTGTTGTCGTTCTGTCGGCCGGAAGTATAGTACAGGGCATCAAAATGATTTCCACTACACACGACCGGCACACGCGACCCAGTGATTTCGAGTGCTAACTGGTAGACCAACGAATCGTTTGCGCAGGGAACATCGACGGACCATGTACCGTTGGCTTCTTTGGTCATCGCCAGTCCCTTGCCGGTCGCAAATCTCTCGGCTTGTGAGAGCATCGCTACTCTGTCAATTCCCGCTGATATATCGACGGCCTGTAGTCGAAATCGAAGCTCCGCATGTTGACCGTAGAGATAGGCATCAGTTGTCAGGCTCTGTTGTTGATAGCCAGGAGCGCAGGCTGTCATACTGTACCACCCGTTGGCAATGCGCAGGTGCGCATGCCCCTTCGCATCCACTTTTTCACTGGCGGCATAGCCACGACTGTCGGTGTACAAACGGTAAAACAACACCTGAGCATGTGGCATCACTTTGCCATCTGCATCCAGCACCGACACCTCCACCGTACTCGTTGAGTCTGCCGAGGCGGCATAGCTCACGTGTACGAAAGCACAAAGAAAAACGGGAAGGATACGAAACCATCGACGACTCAGTTTTGTGAAATGACGAGACATGGGGAACGTTGTTAGTGGTTCGACGTAGTGCAGATCAACAAACATAGCTCAGCATGGCTGAACACAAAGTACTCGGAGCGTCTGTACTGCACGGAGTGAGCTGTGCTCATGTTTACGATGCAACACCAAAGCTATTGCAAACAGAAACGGCATCCGAAGATGCCGCTGTACTTTGACGCAGTGCGAACGGTGACTTATTCCGCAAACAGAGGCGAATTATCGATGTAAATCAGGTAATCCTGAATCAGATCGCCATTCATGTAGAAGACGTTGCAAAAATTGACGGGAACCTTGCGGTCGTCCTTGCGGGTGTACATCACCTCACCCTGCCATACAATACTCGTCGGAGTTTCCCAGTAGTTGACCACCTTGTGCTTTGAACCCTTGATCATTGACCAAAATTGGCGCACTGCTTCGGCAATAGCCGGACGACCAAGAATAGGAGGCATGTTGCCAAAACGAAACGACCCGTTTTCCGTGATCAAATTGGCAAATCCCTCTGGGTCCATTGCATCGATGATGTGGCCGATGTTTTCGAGCCAAGCTTTTCTGTCCATAGTGCATTGTTGTGAAGTGAAAACGACAATGCACAAAAATAACCGACCGACCGGTCAGTCGGAAAATATCTTTTCACACCAAAGTATCGTTTTCTGTTACACCTACTCCGAAAAGAAATCCCGAATCTGCTCTGTCCATCGTTTGGTAGCAACCCGTTCCAGGGGATGTTCGGTATTTGGCAGCACGTAGAATTCAGCGTGCGGAGTGGCGTGGTAGGCGTTCAGGGTTTCTTGGATGCTGACCATCGAATCTCTGTCCCCCACTCCGTATCGCACCCGACATCGTATAGCCGCAAAGTGCTCGTCGTTGAGCAATGGATGTTCGCCGAGTTCCAGCATCATGTTTGCCGTTTTAGCAAGCACCAATCGCCAATCGCACGTGGCGTGACGCTGTTGCAAGGCAGAGGCGAAGGCAGGGACTTTCTCTATCATGTGATCCGGATTCAAGAAGCGAACCTGGGCATGAGCATGTTCCGGAGTCCACGCCAGATTTGTTCCCAGCGTCAGTATCGAGTGAATCTGTTCCGGCTTATAGCTGGCCAGATACAAAGCCACATATCCACCCATAGAGTAGCCCACGATACGCGCCGGAGCTAGCTTATGGTGCGTGATGAAGTAGTCGAGATTTTCC
>JBDHXF010000041.1:0-35504 GCA_039810585.1 Chlorobiota bacterium | reverse complement strand
AATGTTGATCGATCAAGCAGCCGATCCACTTCGTGATACTTTTGTTAACTTCTTTGACCAACCGGCAGTTACGTTCGAGGCTCCGGCTGTACTGGCGTTGCGATATAACGCCAACATACTCTTTGCTTGTTCACGGCGTGACGCTGATGGAAACTACACCATATCGCTTCGTCGCGTTGATTTTGACCGCAATGATAGATCCAGACAGTCTGTGCACGACATAGTTCAGCGCTGCACAGCCTTATTAGAGGAGTCTATTCGAGTGGAACCCGGACAGTGGTCGTGGCAGCACAAGCGATGGAAATATAATCCACTTGATTATCCAAGGAGATCTTGATGATGACTACAAGCGGCCCGCGCCATGCCCTCGTATGTGGAGCAACCAAAGGTATCGGTAAAGCATGCGCGATTGCACTTGCGGAACTCGGCATGCGGATAAGCCTCTGTGCCCGACGCGAGGAAGCGCTCGAACACACGAGAACCGAACTGCAGGGTTCAGGACATAACATTTTGATTGCAGATCTCGATAATGTAGCGTCGTTTCATGATCTCGCAGAAAAACATTGTCAGCGTTTCGGCGCCTTTGATGTTATTGTCAATAACTCCGGCGGCCCGCAAGGTGGCCCAATGCAAGAAGCAGACGCTGCCGAATTTACACGGGCACTGAATCGATTAATCCTCGCAGCACATGGCGTGATCCGGCAAAATGCAGAGCACATGAAGGCACAGCGCTTTGGTCGTATTATCAATGTGATATCGACCAGCGTACGACAGCCGATCGATAATCTCGGTGTCTCAAACACTATAAGAGCTGCCACCGCAGCTTGGTCTAAAACGTGGTCTCGAGAGCTAGCTCCATTTGGCATTACCGTTAATAGTGTGCTTCCCGGCGCGACGCGAACGCAGCGCTTGGAGAGTATCATTCAGCGTACAGCCGAGCGGACAGGACGATCTGTTCTGGACGTGGAGCAGGAGATGTTGAAGGAAATTCCAGCAGGTCGGTTTGCAGAGGCACACGAGGTCGCCGCAGCCGTTGCCTTCCTGGCATCAGAGCAAGCCTCATACATTACTGGAATACACCTGAGTGTGGATGGTGGGCGCACCAGGTCGCTGCTCTAAGAGGATCATACACGGAAGGGGTGGTGTGCCCGGGGCGGGACTTGAACCCGCACGAGGTTGCCCTCTCAGGATTTTAAGTCCTGTGCGTCTGCCATTTCGCCACCCGGGCTGCGGTTGTTGCAGAGAACGTCAAATATACGGAAGCATGTCGGTTTGCTTCCTCAAATTCTCAGATCACGCAGTACTGCTTCTACTATCCGTTACCAGCAGAGATCGTAAGGATCCAAAATCTCCATTCGACAGCAGGAGGATGACACTCTCCGATACATCCTCGTGCGAAAGATGATCTCGTATGCACGTCGCCCAGTTGGCAGATTCCGAAAGCTCTTGAGGCACGACGAACACCGATTTGTGTTGCTCCCTAAGCTGTTCTGCCAACACGTCACGATCCAGACGTTGCTCGGGTGGGTAGCGGTCAGGACGGTGGACACAACCGAGAATAACACTATCTGCATCTGCAAATGCACGCACAAAATCATCTTGAAAAAATCGTCGTGTTGTTGTGTTGGATCGCGGTTCAAAACACGCAACCACACGCTTGTGAGGATAGCGCTGGCGCGCAGCACCAATCGTAAGCTGAATGGCTGTTGGATGATGTCCGAAATCATCGACTACCGGGGCGCCATTAAAACTGCCAATGAGTTCCAAGCGACGTTTAGGCGCGTGAAATCCAAGCAAAGCTTCTTGAATTTTTTCCGGAGAACAGCCGCAGCGTAAGGCTGTGGCAATGACGACGAGAGCGTTTAAGACCGAGTGCTCGCCGGCTAGAGTGATTCGGAAGCGACCAAAGATTAAACCCTTGCGTAAAACGGTAAAGTAGGTTGTCTCCTCCGTGTAATCAACATCAACTGCTCGCCAGTATGCCCCGGGCTCGAAGCCAAAGCTTTCTATGGGCGTGCACGCATCTCGTAAGGCACGATCAACATTTTTGTCAGCGTATCGCGCGAGGATGAGACCATTGCGAGGAACCAAGCGTGCGAATAGTCGGAACGACTCGATGATCTGTTCTAGAGATGAGAAGATGTCCGCATGGTCAAACTCAATATTGTTGATCACCGCAATATCCGGTCTGTACGAGAGGAACTTGCTACGTTTGTCGAAATAGGCCGTGTCATACTCGTCACCTTCGGTGACAAAGTAACCTCCGCTGTCAGGAAGAGACGACTCGTCTGTCGTAGGAACGGGTCGACAACCGGTTCCAAAATTTCGCGTCACACCGCCAATAAAAAAGCCGGTCGGGCAATCGCACTGATCGAGAACCCAGGCGCACATCGACGATGTGGTGGTCTTGCCGTGGGTGCCGGAAATCACGATTGACGTATGTTTACGGATGAGAAGAGTACGAACCAGATCCGGCATGGACATGAGAGTTAATCTACGTTCCAGTGCGATTTCCAGCTCGACGTTGCCACGACTGAGGGCATTCCCGACAACGACCTTGGTGTCGGCGGGAAGCGAGGTGATATTTGACTCGTCAAACGAGTCGTAGTATTGAATGTTTGTCTCGCTTAGTTGTTCGCGCATCGGAGAGTAGACGCCCGAGTCACTCCCCATAACCGTCATTCCCATGCGTGCGCAAGCACAAGCGAGTTGGCCCATGGCACTTCCGCCAATGCCAATGAAATACAACGACGTGTTCATACGATGTGGTGATTGTTCCAATGCTTCGGTACCGCTATTCGAGCGACGGTGGGGAAGTCAGGTTCGAGCTCAGCTGTGCTGAGCTCGAATAGAAATCAGAAAAGGACGATGTGTCGCCACGCTTACCAACTCCACTGTGCAGTTATTCCCGAAACCCCGTCAGTCGTCAAATATGGAAAAACTGTGGGATGTAGCAAACTCAGGTTTTTACCATCAAAGCGATTGCGATGCGTGACCAGACGCCCAAAGGTGTATCCAATGGCAATCGACAAGGGGTAGTCGCTCACCCAGTGGATTCCCTGACCAACCATGCTGTAGGCTAACCATGCAATGGCGGGATAGCCAACATAGGGCAACCACGTTGCTTCAGGATAGCGCTCGCATATAACGGTCAACGTGGACAAAGCTGTACACACGTGTCCGGAGGGAAAAGCATCATAGTGGGGTACATGTTTAGCGTATTCAATCTGGTTAGGAAACAAAACCCAACGACCTGTCCGATGGGTGGCTGTAAATGGACTTTCTCTGCCGGTCAAATGTTTGAGGAGCTGTACCACTCCACCGGCAGCAAGGATCGTCTCTGTGATATCACTCGCTGTATGCAGCGCTCTCTGGTCGTTCCCAAGCCAGCCGTACAAGGCAAATCCGGCAGCCAAACCAAACTGAAACTTACCGTCACCGATGTCAACGCCGCGATCCATAAAGAAACCGGTTGTCGAACTGGCTTCATACTGTCGCTTCACCGGTTGATACAGCTCGTCGTCATACGCAACGGCGACGATTGTGCTCACTGCAATCCCTCCGATTAACGGGGCGTTTTCCCAGCGAAAGCTGCAACGAGCAAATCTCAGCCAATCGTCAGGCAAGTTGGTAATACAATCGAAGGTGTGAAGTGTGGCGCTATCAGCCGGAACACAGTTGTTGCCAATAGCCAGGGGTAGGTTTGAAGAGTCACGCTCCAGCTCTTGTGAGCAGAGTACAAGCGGAAAGCTGAGAAACAGAATGAAGAAGAGCCGTACCAGAAAAGAATCTCCGATGTTTGAAGCAAACACAAAAGATACAGGTCGCCTGAATTTTACACCAAAAAAATCTGAATCGGAGGAATGGGTCTTATCCGTGATGCCACGCAGCTCGTGAGCCATGTGCTCCTTCGAAAAAGCCCGAAAAGTCATCCAGCCATCCGTATTTTAGGAGCTTGATTTTTTGTAGCCTTCGTGCTATCGCACTCGAATGAAGAACAATCGCAACTTTTGCATCATTGCGCACATTGATCATGGAAAGTCCACCTTGGCGGACCGTTTACTGGAACGGACCGGCCGAGTGAGTGCACGAGAGATGACAAACAATCAGATCCTTGATGATAACCCCTTGGAGCAAGAGCGTGGGATAACTATCAAGCTGCACGCCATTCAGATGGACTATCGAGCCAAAGATGGCGAGAAGTACACCTTGAACCTGATTGACACTCCCGGACACGTCGATTTTTCCTACGAAGTCTCGCGATCACTTGCCGCATGCGAAGGAGCATTATTGGTGGTAGATGCCACTCAGGGCGTGGAAGCGCAAACGATATCCAATCTGTTCTTGGCTATTGATGCAGGGTTAGAAATCATTCCCGTCATCAACAAGATCGACTTACCCAGCGCTGTCACGACCATTGATGCGGTGAAGAAACAAGTAATCGACCTGATAGGGTGCAAGGAAGAAGAAATGATTCTTGCATCCGCAAAGACGGGAATTGGCATTGACGAAATCTTGGAAGCGGTTGTCCATCGGATTCCGGCTCCAAAAGGAGATGCAGACGCACCGTTACGTGCCTTGATTTATGATTCCATTTACGATGCTTATCGTGGCGTGGTCGTAAATGTGCGCGTGTTCGATGGAACGTTACGTGAGAAAGACAAAATCACCTTTGTAGCGGCAGGACAGAGCTACGATGTGGACGAAGTTGGCGTGCTCTTCATGAAAGAACATCGCACTGGAGTGTTAAAGGCCGGTGACGTAGGCTACTTCACAGCCGGTATTAGGAAACTTCACGACACGAAAGTTGGCGATACCGTTACGAGAGCAGACAATCCTTGCAAGGATGTTATCGCAGGGTTCCGTGAAGTGAAGCCAATGGTATTTAGCGGAATTTATCCCGCGGATAGCGATGACTTCGAGGATTTACGTGAATCGCTCGAAAAGCTTGCCTTGAACGATTCAGCAATATCGTTTGAACCTGAGAGCTCGACGGCCTTGGGGTTTGGATTTCGCTGCGGATTTCTCGGACTCTTGCACATGGAGATTGTGCAGGAAAGATTGGAACGGGAATTCAATCAAACCATCGTCAACACAGTTCCGAACGTACGGTATTTGGTGAAGAAGACTGATGGGACGGAACTCTGGGTGGACAATCCGGCCCAAATGCCGCCTCCCGGTAATATTGATGCCATTCTTGAGCCATACATCAAGGCACAGATTATCACACCGACAGATTATGTCGGTACTATCATGAAGCTGTGCATGGATCGACGCGGACAAATTCTTGGTCAGCACTACTTGACAGAGACTCGCGTCGACCTGACGTTTGAGCTGCCCCTGGCGGAAGTTGTGTTTGACTTCTACGACAAGTTGAAATCCATGTCGCGTGGCTATGCCTCTCTTGATTATGAGTACAGCGACTACAAGGAAGGCGACTTGGTGAAACTGGATATCTTGTTAAATGGCGACCCGGTAGATGCACTTTCCTGCATCGTGCATCGTCAGAAGTCGTACGAGTGGGGCAGAAAGCTCTGCTCAAAGCTCCGCACACTCATTCCAAAACAGATGTTCGAGATTGCCATTCAAGCGGCAATAGGAGCGAAGATTATCGCCAGAGACACCATTTCGGCAGCACGTAAGAATGTGTTAGCAAAGTGTTATGGCGGTGATATTTCGCGTAAACGCAAACTGCTGGAGAAACAAAAGGAAGGCAAGAAGCGTATGAAACAGATTGGACGAGTAGAAGTACCTCAAGAAGCATTCTTAGCGGTACTAAGCCTCGGAGACGACTAAGCCCTTACACAACACTTGAACTCACCCTCGACGAGCATGAAAGAACAATTGAATCCTTTCCAACGGTATTGGAAGAATCGTCAGCAAAAACGCATACTGGAGCAGAGACGCTACGAAGCTATGTCATCCGGTCAAAAGTTGTTCTCGTGGATTAAAACCTTAGTAAACGCAATCCTAGTAGTTACCATCATTAACGGGTTAGCATTGGCGTCGATGTTTGTTCCTACGCCGTCGATGGAATCAACGGTGCTGGAAGGGGAGAACCTCTTCGTGAACAAGTTTATCTTTGGTCCATCAACTCCGCAAATCATCCCGATCATCAATCTTCCACTTCCGTTCTACAAGCTTCCTCCTCTTCGAGATCCGAAGCAGGGAGATATCATCGTTTTCATTTTTCCCGGCGATAGAGATCAGGTCAAGTCTGACGAATTTCAGTATTACCTCAAGCGGTGCATTGCCGTTTCGGGAGATACTCTCCAGGTGATTGGTGACAGTGTGTATGTTAATGGTAAGCGATTTCCCTTGCCGGAGATGGGACAACATGTGCCATGGCTTCGCAATCCGTATCCTGACGACAAGTACAGAACATTTCCACCGGGTCGCGAGTTTACGCGCTCGAATTATGGACCAATTCGAATTCCGAAAAAGGGCGACGTGATTCCCCTCAGTCAAGATAATTATGAGCAATGGGTAACCTTCATTCGACGCGAGGGACATAAAACAGAATTGCACGATACGGATGTGCTCATTGATGGCGCCGCTCAAAAGAGTTACACGGTAGAGCGTGACTATGTGTTTGGTATGGGGGACAACCGATGGAATAGTACCGATAGTCGATACTTCGGATTTATCCCCAAGGAGAGCGTCGTTGGTACCCCAATGATTGTGTATTGGTCCATGGAAAATCGCAATCCAGATGGCTCTGAGATTCCGGTCTTAAAACGATTTGCCCACATTCGTTGGAAACGTTTGGGCAAGATCATCAATAATTGAGCATGAGGGAAGTTTGGGCAGGCGAGCATAGAATACCAAGAGCCGTCACACAGCCAACTGCTCCTTTACCAAGCTCTGTATTGAGATGAGAAACAGAGTCAAGACAGCATCCGAGTCCAAACCTCAGCCTCAGCTCTTTGCCGGACTGACTCCCATTCGCCTGGGCATTCTAATGCTCGGACTTTGTTTTGGTATCATTCTCCTCAGAGTTTTTGCGCTCTCTGCCTTTCAAGTCCCGTCCGCATCAATGGTGCCGACCATCCTTCCCGGTGACTTTGTCGTTGTGAATAAAGTGCCGCTTCAATGGTACCGATTGTTTTCTTCATCTCGGGACGCAGCTAGTTCAGTTGAATGTGCCTTAAGCAAAGGTCAAGTGGTTGCGTTCTGGCTTCCTCGCATATCCGGCAATACAGCGGATGCAGACAGAGAAGTCTTCGTGAAACGAATCGTTGCCACGCCTGGTGATACCTTTTTTCTGAGGCAGCAAGGCTGCCTCCTGGGCATGGAAGCTCGACAATGTAGTGATAGCACGAAAACAGTATTGATGCCAAGCTTGGAGCGACGAGTTCCGTATGCAGGACAGCTTATTCCTCTAAGCAGCGAGAACATTTCCCTCTGGCGGAGCTTGATCGAAGCAGAAGGAAACAGTGTACACCTCAGGCATAACATCGTGTATATTAACGCCAACGCAGCAGCCGACTATCGTCTCCGCCGTAACTACTATGTTGTGCTGGGTGACAATCGAGCTGATAGTTATGATTCGCGATACTTTGGTTATGTGTCGGAAGATGACATGATAGGACTGGCAACAATGGTTTACTGGTCATCCGAGTCCGATACTCTAGGTCAGCATTCAACGGTGCGGTGGAACCGCATCGGTCATATTCTTCACTAATGCTTAGCGGATTATACCTCCATATCCCGTTTTGTGAACACAAGTGTTCCTACTGTGACTTCTACTCGATAACGAAGAGAGATCAGACAGAAGAGTTTGTGCAACTACTCTGTCGAGAGTTGGAGTTACGAGCACACCGTCTTACACCTCAGTCCTACCAGTTGCAGTCTGTCTTCTTCGGCGGGGGAACACCGTCTCTGCTCCTGCCGGAGCACATGGAACGGATCGTTGCAACCCTGCGCTCATGCTTTACGCTGAGCAACGATGTGGAGTGGACCATGGAGTGTAATCCGGGGACGGTGACAGAGGATAGTCTCACTGCCTTTCGATCGTTAGGGATCAATCGCTTGAGCTTTGGTGTGCAGTCGTTTCACGAGCATGAGTTGCGCTTCTTAGAACGAATCCATAGTGCTGAGCAAGCTGTACAAGCAGTGGACATCGCTCGACGTGTCGGGTTCGACAACATAAACGTCGATCTCATGTTTGCACTTCCTAACCAAAGTCTACAAGACTTTGAATACACCCTCAATGCCGCCATTGCGCTGGGTGTGGACCATATTTCTGCGTACTCGCTCATTTTTGAGGAAGGGACTCCACTTTACGCTCAAATGTTGCGCAAAGAGGTGATACCGCAAACGGAAGAACTTGACCTCGCCATGTATGAACTAGCCATTGCCAAGCTGACTGAGGCCGGATATGGACAATACGAGGTGTCGAATTTTGCGAAACCGGCTCGAGAGTGCCGTCACAACTTGTGCTACTGGAACGCCGGTGAGTACATGGCAGTCGGACCGTCTGCCCACGGATATGTTGGCTCCACGCGGTACTGGAATGTGCGTAACCTTGGAAGTTACTTGCAGTCACTACGCGAAGACAAGCTGCCAACATTAAATTCAGAGGAGCTCCTGGTGCATGACAAGCTTTTCGAGTACACATTTCTATCACTCAGGGCTACCGGCATAGAATGCATGCGTATGCGAAATGAGTTTGACATTGATCTTGCCTCATTGGTGCACAAGGAGTTGCCGTGGATGATCAACGAAGGGTATGCAGTGGTAGATGACGCGCTGCGACTCACTGCTAAGGGCTATGCCCAATGCGACGATATCAGCGTGCAATTGATACAAGCGTTGGAAAAGCGACTAGATGTGCAATGGCGACACTTAGGCCCTAAAGACGATTCTTCATTATTACCGATCCTTCAGGATACATGAAATATTCTGAAACTCAGACCAAGGCTTGTCGTTAGGCAAGAAGAATCATTTTTCCGGAGCCATTATGACAAAAGGTCTTTATCGCGATGCACAACACAAAAAAATAGCCGGAGTGTGTGCAGGCTTAGCTGAGTACTTTTCGGTGGATGTGACAATCGTTCGTGTTGCATTTGTATTGGGAGTCATGCTCCATGCCATCGGAATGCTAGCATACATCATTCTGTGGATTGCGATGTCCGAAAAGCCGGTTGTTGCATGGTCATCGTACCAAGCGGGAGTCGGCAACAATCCCGGATATCAAGACAATTATTCACAGCCCAGTTATAACGTCGACACGGTATCTCCTGCTTCCCGTCGAAATGCAATGATCGCCGGAATCGCGCTCATTGTTATCGGGCTCTACTTTCTCTTAGTCAATCTGGTTCCGTGGTTCGATGCCGAGACATACGCACCGATTTTCTTAGTGATCGCAGGAGTGCTCATTCTCGTCTACGGTTTCATGGGATCGAGTCATGTGCCTATGGAGTCATGGTCCGCAACTACAAACAAAGCAACCTGGACGACAGCTGGAGCTTCGTCAACAGCATCTGCTTCTTCGAGCGCTCAAGCATCGTCGTTTGCCTCTTCACCTGCTAGTCAGGAAAAAGATGCTACCTACTCAACTCGCAGTAGCACGTCTGATACTGACACCGAATCCGAAGATTCCCATCAACAGCATGGAGGTCTGTCATGAGTCGTCGAGCAATTTTCTGGGGCACTTTTCTCCTGTCTATCGGATCTTCCATCTTGTTGATACGATACAATCTGCTTCCGAGCTCGTGGGAGATTATTCGAAATTTTTGGGCGGTCGGACTCATCCTCGTAGGTATTCATATAATGCTTCGAGATACAGCTGCCGGCATAAGCGTACGAATTGTCTTAGCGTTGATTCTGGGATACACGGTGGCAAGCTGCATGTCCGATGGCTGCCAGTTTAACTGGCACTCCAATACCGTACACTTTCAATGGCACGACGAGTCAGCATCTGATGACGACAATGATGATGACGAGGATCAAGCCAATACCCAAGGCACGGTTCAAGATTCAACCGGACATGGGAGTGATACCACTCACCGAGCTCAGCAAGGCCAACAAAAGATTGATTCCTCCAAAAAGCAGACTCCTGTGTATTAAGTATAGTCTCTTTCCAAACACAATCATTACGGTATATTCGCAGCGCGATCGATAGTGGTCGCGTTTTTTATACTACTCGATGCTTGCGTTAACTCCCGAAGGCTACTGTCTTCAAAATATCCCGCTTCTGCAACTTGCAGATCGCTACGAAACACCACTGTACGTGTATGATGCCGATACGATGGAAACTCAGTATCGCTCACTCGTCGATGCATTTGCCGGCGTGAGCATGAAGCTGCGCTATGCGTGTAAGGCACTCAGTAACCTCAGTGTGATGCGTGTTCTTCGCAGTTGGGGATCCGGGGTCGACTGCGTGTCGATCGAAGAAGTGCAGCTTGCCTTGTTAGCAGGCTTTTCGAAAGAGTCGATCATCTTCACTCCCAATTGCGTGGGCTTTGAAGAAATCAAGCAAGCGGTTTCCCTCGGGGTACTGGTGAACATTGATGACCTCTCCATGCTAGAGAAGTTTGGGAATGCGTATGGTGGTTCCGTTCCGTGCTGTGTTCGTTTCAATCCCCACATCTTGGCAGGTGGCAACTCGCATATCCAAACGGGTCACATTGACTCCAAATTTGGAATTTCCATTTACCAACTTCGGCACTTGGAGCGCATCGTTGAGCATTATCACATCTCAATCATCGGTGTGCACATGCACACAGGATCCGACATTCTTGATCCAGCAACCTTTGTTCGTGGCGCAGAAATACTGTTCGAAACCGCCTCACACTTTAAGGATCTCCATTTTATAGATTTTGGTTCCGGTTTCAAGGTAGCATACAAGGAAGGGGACTACAGTACAGACATTGCCGAATTCGCCGCGCAGCTCGTTCCGGCCTTTCAAGCGTTTTGTGCAGAGTACGGCCGGGAGCTGGAACTTTGGTTCGAGCCCGGAAAATATTTGGTGAGCGAGTCAGGGTACTTGCTCGTGCGAACAAATGTGATCAAGCAAACTGTTTCAACGTTGTTTGCCGGTGTGAACAGCGGACAAAATCACCTCATTCGACCCATGTTTTACGACGCGTATCACCGCATCAGCAACCTTTCCAATCCCGGTGGGAACCAGCGTGTGTACAGCGTCGTCGGGTACATCTGTGAGACAGACACCTTTGGTTGGGATCGAAAAATCGAGGAGATTCACGAAGACGATATTCTATGCCTGCATAACGCAGGTGCCTACGGTTTCTCCATGAGCTCCAATTACAATTCACGACTTCGTCCGGCAGAAGTATTGATCCTAAAAGGAAAGGATTATCTCATCAGACGTCGTGAAACGCTGGATGATCTCCTTCGCACACAAATGGATCTCCCGGACTCACTTCCGCTTTCATAAAGATGGATATCGCTTAGCGTCTTTTTGTTCTTGCCCGCTTCGCGGTTGAGTCTTTCGATGCGGCTGGCGACGCTGCATCCGCTTTCTGCTCTCCCGAAGTTGAATTGGCTGCCTCAATAACTCGAATTTGATCTCGTAACTCTGCCGCACGCTCGAAATCAAGGTCACGCGCGGCTTTCTTCATTTCTTCAAAAAGCTGCTGCAGCATTTCCTGACGCTGCTCTTCATTCATATACTTGGCAATTGGCTCTGCAGCTAAAGCCAGTCGTGTTTTGTCCGCTTCTTGTTTGACCGTGTCTCGCTGTTGTTTCACATCCGCAACTGTCGTAGCACTCAAGATTTCCTCGAGTGACTTATACACGGTTGTCGGGTTGATATGGTGCTCTTCGTTGTAGGCCATTTGCAAGGTTCGTCGTCGATCAGTTTCGTCGATCAATGCTTGCATGGATCGTGTGATGCGATCCGCATAGAGAATTACCAGCCCTTCCACGTTTCTCGCCGTGCGACCGGCTATCTGCAGAAGCGAACGCTCGCTTCGAAGAAAACCTTCCTTGTCCGCATCTAAAATGGCAACAAGTGAAACCTCGGGCATATCCAACCCTTCACGGAGAAGGTTGACTCCGACAAGGACATCGTACGCACCGACGCGCAAGTCTCTGATGATTTCGACGCGCTCCAATGCGTCAACCTCGCTGTGAATATAAGCGACCTTGATACTCAAATTTTGAAGGTACTCTGCCAGGTCTTCCGCCATTCGTTTTGTGAGAGTAGTCACCAGTATGCGGTTGCCTTTTTCTATCCTCCGTCGAATTTCCGCCAGGAGATCGTCGATTTGATTTTTCACCGGTCTGACGCTGATTACAGGATCCAGGAGTCCGGTCGGACGAATGACTTGCTCAACAACAACACCCTCACATTTTTCTAACTCGGCATCGCCCGGTGTGGCACTAACGAAGATGGCCTGATTGATGTGTCCCTCGAACTCATCAAAACGAAGTGGTCTGTTCTCCAGTGCCGATGGTAAGCGAAATCCGTGTTCAACCAGTGTCTCCTTGCGTTTACGGTCACCGGCATACATGGCTCGCACCTGCGGTAGCGTGACGTGACTCTCGTCGATTACCAACAAGAAGTCTTCGGGAAAATAGTCTAAAAGACAAACCGGTTTTTCTCCCGGTTTTCGATTGGACAAGTGCATGGAGTAGTTCTCGATACCGGAGCAATAGCCAACTTCCTTCATCATTGCCAGGTCGTACATCGTGCGCTGTTCCAAGCGTTGTGCTTCCACGTACTTTTCCAACTCTCGTAATTGTTTCAGGCGCACATACAACTCGTCGTTTATCGATCCAATGGCTCGCGAGAGATTTGCCTGTGAGGTTACAAACTGACGAGCAGGGTAGAGGGTGTACTGATCAATTTTTTCCCGTTGTTTTCCATCGACACGATTAATCAGCGAGAGTTTTTCAATAGTGTCGCCAAACAATTCAATGCGTAAGGCAATATCTTCCTCGTATGCGGGAATGACGTCCACGCAGTCGCCACGAACGCGAAATCCGGCTCTGCCAAGCTCCAGGTCGTTTCGCGTGAAAAACATGTCGTTGAGTTTGTAAATGAGCTTCTTGCGATCAATGGTCATTCCTTCTTTCAACGAAAACACCATCGACGCGAAGTCTTCTTTCGAACCAATGCCATAGATACAGCTCACGGAGGCGACAACGATAACATCTCGACGTCCCTCGATTAAGGCAGAGGTAGCGCGCAATCGCAAGCGGTCGATTTCGTCATTGATCGCAAAGTCCTTCTCGATGTAGGTGTCGGTCGTTGGTAGGTAAGCTTCCGGCTGATAATAATCATAGTAACTGATGAAGAACTCAACACTGTTGTTTGGGAAAAAGGTCCTGAATTCTCCATAGAGTTGCGCAGCCAAAGTCTTGTTGGGCGAAATCACCAGCGCGGGACGCTGGATTTCTTGAATGACATTGGAGACCGTAAATGTCTTTCCGGATCCTGTAACGCCCAATAATGTTTGATACTTATCGCCTCTGCTGACACCCTCACACAGCTCGCGAATCGCCTTTGGCTGATCCCCGGAAGGCTTGTAATTGGATTGTAAATCAAAGCTTTTCATTGAATTGCCCGTGAAATTCTACTTGACCACGCCATACGAGAAAGTGTACATTTGTAGTCTGGAGTGACATCACTTATCACTAAACCCGACAAGTCGTTGAAAAGACTGCCTTTTGACTTTTCGTGCACAGAACGTTCAATATACTCAACCCTATAGGATTATTCAGTGAAACTTACAGAAATCAAGTTTTCGGTCCCAAAGAACAGTGTTGCCAAGTTTCCGGCCGAGCCTCGCGATTCAGCAAAGATGATGGTGCTCGATCGGAAGACTGGGGAAATCAAGGATAAGAAGTTCAAGAACATCATTGATCTGTTTGAAAAAGGTGATTGTTTAGTTCTGAACAATACCCGCGTATTTCCTGCAAAGCTGAATGGCAAGAAAGAAAAAACAAATGCCAAGATCGAAGTCATGTTGCTGCGAGAACTCAAGGCTCCGGAACGAATTTGGGATGTGATTGTGGAGCCTGCACGTAAGGTTCGGATAGGGAACAAGATCTATTTTGATAATGGCAAATTCTACTGCGAGATTATTGATAACACAACATCTCGGGGTCGGACCGTACGCTTTAGTTACGACGGCGATTTACATAAAGTGATTGAAAAGATTGGTCAGATGCCAATACCTGAGTACATCAAACGCGAGCCTAACGACGATGACAAGGAAGCGTACCAATGTGTGTTTGCTAATCCGGCCAAGAACGCCTCTATTGCACCGCCCACCAGCGGTCTGCACTTTACCAAAGAGATGATCAAGGCACTGGAGAAGAAAGGCGTCCGTATTGCCTACGTCACGCTGAACATTGGCCAAGGTATTTTCGAGACCATTGAAGTAGAGGATCTCACAAAACACCGGATGTATTCCGAGCAGTTTGAGATCACACGCGAGAACGCGGAAATCATTAACAAGTCACTCAAATCCAAGCGCAAGGTGTTTGCCTGTGGTGCATCGGTGATGCGTGCGCTGGAATCAAGCGTCTTAACCTCGCATACTGTAAAACCAAATCATGGCTGGACAGACAAGTATATCTTCCCGCCGTATGAATTCAAGATTGCGACGTGTATGCTCACGAATTTCCATCCGCCGGCAACGACGTCTTTGCTCATCGCTGCTGCATTTGCGGGGAAGGACAATCTGTTCAAAGCATACAAGTATGCAATCAAAAAAGAGTATCGCTTCTTTGCCTACGGCGATGCAATGTTGATTATGTAGAACATCGGAAATTGATTTTCTGCAGAATTTTATGATACGCGTGTGCCTATGGCACGCGCGTATTAGTTATCACCTGACGTTTACTCACCAAAAGGAACAACGATGGGAAAAGCACTGGATCAAGCGCGAACGATTATGTCCACAGTGAAGGACTTAAATGCAGCCTCTGCTGTTTTGGGATGGGATCAGGAAACCTATATGCCGGATGGCTCCGGTGAGGCTAGGGCGGAACAGATTGCAACTCTCGATACACTGGCTCACACGCAGATGACGAACGATCGCGCAGTTCGACTTCTTGACGAATTGCGTCACGAACAGCAAACGGACGACACTGAACAACGATTGGCAAGTGTGTTTATCGAGGACGTGGAGCGCGCATGTAAGCTACCTGAAAATCTGGTGCGGGAGACATCTAAAGCCTGTGCTCTTGCGCAGGAATCGTGGAAGAAAGCGCGAGCAAACAATGCCTTCGAATTGTTTTCCGGTGATCTGCACCACCTCGTGCAACTTAAAGCAGAAGCAGCAGAGCTTCTTGGATATACAGAGAATCGCTACGATGCGCTATTGAACTTGTTTGAACCGGGAATGAGTGTATCACAACTGACGCCGGTGTTCGACAAACTGCGCGAGGGAACGAAGACAATTTTGCACGCTATCGAGCCGAAGAAAAATGAGGTCTCGAACGACGTCCTCTTTCGTGGTTACGACAAGGAAAAGCAGTTGGCTTTTGCTCAGTCAATTTCGAAGAGTATCGGTTTTGATTACGAGTATGGGAGGGTGGACTTATCGGCGCATCCGTTTTGCACATCATTTGCCCAAACCGATGTGCGCCTTACCACCCGCGTGTTTGAGAACGATGTGCGCTCCTGTCTATTCGGATTGATCCACGAAAGTGGTCATGGTATGTACGAGCAGGGAATAGCCAAAACGCTGTCTCGCACCTTCGCCTCAGACGGTGCTAGTATGGGTATTCACGAATCGCAGAGTTTGTTCTGGGAAAACGTGATCGCTCGCAGTGAGGAGTTTTGGGGTTGGGCTCTTCCTACCATGAAAGATTTCTTTCCGGAACAGTTGGCCGGCGTAAGCCCCTTCGACTTTTACAAGGCCATCAACCGCATCGAGCCATCACTGATACGTATTGAAGCCGATGAGCTCACCTACAATTTGCACATTATCCTGCGCTTCGAGATAGAAGAGGCGTTGATAAATGGTCGTATTTCTGTAGACGATGTACCGACCGTGTGGAATACAAAAATGAAGGACTCTTTGGGCCTTACACCGCCGAATGATGCTCAGGGCTGTCTGCAGGATATTCACTGGTCGTTTGGTGGATTTGGTTATTTCCCCAGTTACACACTTGGTAAGCTGTACGCGGCCATGATGCGCAAAGCACTGCTTCGGGATGTTCCGGAAGTGAGCGATTTGATTCGTCGCGGACAATTTACTCCGATTTTACAATGGCTACGCGACCATGTTCACACCTTTGGGCGAACTCGTAAACCAAATGAGTTGATCAAAGCGATCAGCGGTCAAGCACTCTCTGAACAAGATTTTCTTGAATACATCAACGCGAAAGCAGTGCGCGTTTATGGCCTGTAATTTGCAGAATATTGTGTCATGCGTATCTTTGTGATCCGTATGACGAGCGCCAACATAGCTCAGCTGGTAGAGCAGCTCATTCGTAATGAGCAGGTCGTCGGTTCAAGTCCGTCTGTTGGCTCAGCCAAAGCCCATGCATTGAATGCACGGGCTTTTTTCATTTACTGAAAGGACGATGATGAACTCTCTCCCTGGCAACGGCAGATCTCGAATTGTGAGATATGTACCTCTTGTACTAATTGTCATTCTGGTAGGCTGTAGTTCCAAGCGAGACGCCTACGGGGCAGCGTCAACAGTAACGGATAAAGCGTGTTCGGTTAGTTCGGCGGTTAATGAGGTGAGTTACGAGAAGAAAGTCCGCTTACATGGAACCGTAGGAGCCGTATGTCCGGATGACGGATGTTGGATGGTATTGCACGACGGAGCAAACGTCATTCGAGTTGATCTTAGTGATCAGATTGTAAGTCAGCAGCCGCGTGTCCACACGCAGGAGGTCACCGTTGAAGGGGTAGTCCGCCAAAAGATGATTGAACCCAATTCGGTGGGATACGAGGCCTATGCTCACTCATGTCAGGAACAAACTGCTCTTTCTCGAAAGCTCAATCCTGGAGTGGTGTTCGAAGCATATCGTCTGGAAATGAAGTAGAATCGCCTAAAAATCGATTGGCGAGTAGTCACTGCAACTTCGCGGGAGTCTATACGTACGACCGGCAGTAAATTGGGCGCATATGAGAGAAGCTGATTCATCCAATAACTCGTTTAAGACCATCCTCTGGTTGTCTGTTGCACTTCTTGTGTTGACAGGTCGTGTGGTGAGCGACGTTATTGCATTAGCTTCCGGAAGCTTCGACTCCACCATCAGTTCGGCCATCCGAGTCCTCCTTGGATTTGCCTTTATAGCGTGTACAGGCTTCATCGTTTGGGGATACGCCCAAGTCCATGCATATCGCTCGCGACGAGATTTTGCAAAGGACTTCACCCGCTTGCTTGTTTTACTGTTTGTTGCGGTGCTTCCGTTCGGTGATGGAGGTAATCCAACCGGTATCAGTGAAGTATTGTTTGCGAATATTCTCGGCGCCGAGAGAATTTTCTGCGCCCTGTTCATGGTCGTTTTCCTCTACAGAGCTCTTAATCTTCAACGTACTTCGCAGACACGTCGCTACACTAGAGTTATTATTATTGGCACCGTTGGTGCTTTTGTGACGGCTCTGATTTCGGAAGCCACGCACGTCAACACCTTTCGCGTCTTGATCCTTCTTCTCTGTGCAGTACTGGCAATCATCATGTACTTAGCGGTGAAACGTCGCACATGGGTTCACCTCTTATCTGCAAAGGAAAAACGCACACTGCTTCTTCTGACCTTTGTCGGCATGATCCTGGGCATAGTTTCCATGGCGTTTTCGTGGTCCCACACGTCTGAGCTCTATATCTCGCTCCGAGAAGCTACCTATGGATTTCAAGTAGTGATGGCCTATGCGTCGACCTTTCTGACCATTTTTTGCGAGCGAGTGTTTTGGACGACGCTGTTTTCTCTTCCGAACAGTAGTATGATAGAACGTCGGACATTTGAATTCAGCTCTGTAGCGTACCTGAATCGCATTGCCGCAGAGAGTACCGATATCGAAAAGCTCTATGCCACCGTAACCTCTCTGGCTATGCAAGCCACGAGGGGCAGCGCTGCGTGGTCGTTCTCATTAGACCAACAAAGTGGAGTTCAGGTTCGGTCGCAAGAGCGTTTGAACGTGAAGCAAATTCAAGCACTCAACGATGCGGACGTTGTTGCGGAGTTTGCCGCAACCTTGGTGCAACCGGTGAACATTGAGTATATGGCTGAGCATCCTACGTTCCGCTACTTAAGTCGATCGGTCGAATCATTCGCGCAAAGTATGATCATAGCACCTTTGCGAAGCGGTCGAGATTTTGTTGGTGCCATAATCGTCACACACGCCCAACCCTTCTCCTTTGAAACTGATGACGTTCAAGCGGTCAGTGCTTTCGCTTCATCGGCAAGTGTTGCCATCGAAAATGCCCGATTGGTTGAGGACTCTTTGGAAAAGGAGCGGTATCATAAAGAACTATTGGTGGGAAGAGAAATTCAACGCAAGCTTCTACCGCAGACAAATCCTCAATTTGATAAGTATGAGATCTTTGCATCAAGTGCTCCGGCATTGGAGGTTGGTGGTGACTACTACGACTTCTACCATCTTGCTGACGGCAGTCCGTGCGTGTTGATTGCCGACGTTTCAGGCAAAGGGATTAGCGCAGCCTTTTACATGGCAAAACTTAAAGGTGTCGCTATAGCCTTAGCTCGTCACGCGACAACCGCCCAGCAATTGGTTGAGGATATCAATGCGACCTTATTTGGGACAATGGAACGCCAAATGTATATTACCATGATGGCTGTACATCTTGGTTCCAACGGTCACATGAGCATCGTTCGAGCTGGTCATACCCCAGCATTACTGGTCCGCCCGGGTGGCACGTCGGTCATCAAACCGCGCGGCCTCGGTGTTGGATTGGCGAAGCCGGAATTCTTTCGAACCTGCATTCAAACGGAGCAGTACACGCTTCGCACAGATGAAGCGTTATTGTTGTTTACCGATGGTATCAACGAAGCACGTAATCACCAGGAGGAAGAGTTTGGACTTGAGCGCTTGGAGAGTATCGTGCAAGATGTGACAACTCAACGTGGAGCCAGTGCAGAGAGCATTTCCCAAAAGGTGATGCATGACGTCCTGGCATTCTCGAATCATGCGATGCAGCACGATGACATGACACTCATCGTGATCCGTCGTGCACCTTAGGCAACCGCGCAGCCACATAAACTGACAGAACCCTTAACTCGAGGTGAAGGACAATACGACGATGGCTGAATTTACGATTACAAAGAGTACGCTGGATGACATTGCAATTGTGTCGCTCCATGGATTTCTCGATGCTCACACTGCATCACAATTCGAGCAAACGCTGGGAGAGGTGATCAATCAGGGTATGCACAAGATCATTGTGAACTTCGCGGAACTCGAGTACATCTCGTCCGCCGGGCTCGGTGTCTTTATGGTCTTTATCGAAGGAGTTCGAGCTAAGAATGGTGACATTAAGCTTGCGGAAATGCAGCCCAGAGTATTTACCGTGTTTGATTTGTTAGGATTCCCAATGCTGTTTGAAATATATGAACAACAGCAGGATGCCATTGCCAAGTTTGGTTCGAATGCATAACATGGAGCAAAGGAACCCATATCGTTACGAGCTTACGATTCCAAGCGATTTGTCTGCGCTTGTATCGACGCGCACGTTCGTCGAGTCGAGCATCGCGTCCTGTGGGTTCCCGGACACTGTCGTTCAACAAATCGTGCTCGCTGTCGATGAAGCGTGCTCAAATGTGATTCGCCACGGCTATGCCAACACTAACGACGCTACACTCAAACTCCTCATTGAGACGACGGACAAAGGCGTGACCATCTCGATAATTGACAGCGCAAAGCCCTTTAATCCGTTGCAAGTGCAAGCTCCTGACATGCAAGAGTACTTTCGAACCTTTCAACACGGAGGTTTAGGAGTACACCTGATACGGCGCATCATGGATAGTATCGAGTATATCCCTTCCAGCTCCTCTCATCCGGAGAATGAGCTCAGACTCGTCAAACTTCTGCCGGTACTGCCTTCGTGACCTCTTGTCTTGACCTGACAGACTAACCCGTCTTAGACCTACGGTACACAGCCGTTCGTGAGCACACATGTGAGTGTTGCTCCAGCATTCCCATGCGCCAACCAACGCAGAGAGATTATGAACTCAGCTTTTTCATCTTACGAGCAACCTTCGGTTCGCTCAACGTAGGTGCACCGACGGCCGCAGTACTCGTGGCCGGAGCTCCTTTGGAAACTAGCAGTCGTCCGTTTGAAAATTCTGTGTTCTCGACGAGATCATGGAGGGTCTTTTCTCGAATGAGATTAAAGATCACATTGCGGATTTTTTCCCACTCGAAGTGCAATGGACAAGGGCTGTCGGCATCACACTTTTCATATCCTACCACACAGTCCGTTACATACTGAATACTATCGACTGATCTCACGATTTCCAGTACCGTAATCTGTCGACTATCGTGAGCTAAACCTATTCCACCGCTTGGCCCCTTGAGAGATACAACAAGATCCGCCTTCGCAAGATCTTGTACAATCTTTGCGAGAAAGTGGTAAGGAATGCTGTGAGATTCAGCAATCTCACGTGTTTGAATCAACTTCTTGCCATCCATCCGTTCTCTTTTGGCAAGATAGAGCATAGCCTGAATAGCGTACTCCGACGCTCTGGAAAAGATCATAGATTTTGGGATAATGTGGTCAACCGTGTCGTAAGCGGTTCGCGACCATTAAGAATGCAAATCCTCCGTTCTCTAAATATAGGGATCGAGTGAGTTCTACAAGTGGTAAATAGTAGAATTGTGTAAAAATTGAGGATACTCTTCTCTAAACTCAGACCACTCCTCATGCTAATTTGCCGTGACACAAGTCGCATTCAGCATCGCATCCATGGAAGATCAACAGAACAAGAGGGGAGAGTATCAACGACGCCAGGGGAACAAGCGACCATCGCGAGATCCGGCTTTACCACGCATTCCGCCGCACTCGAATGAGGCGGAAGTCAATGTTCTCGGATCCATGATGGTTGATAAGGGTGCCATTGCAAAAGCCATTGAAATCCTGGATGCAGACTGTTTTTACAGTGACGCACACCAGCGCATTTTTGAGACGATTGTCGGGCTGTTTGAAGCTTCCGTTCCGGTGGACATCATCACGCTGTCACAAGAGTTGCGTCGAAAGGCTCTACTTGATCAAGTTGGTGGCACGTACTATCTCACCGAAATCAATGCTCAAACACCGACCTCGTTCGCCATCGAACATCATTCCCGAATTGTTCAGGAGCAGTACCTCAAACGCCGCTTGATCAGCACGGCCGGACGGATTGTAGAGGATAGTTACGATCCAACCACCGACGCACTCGAGGAGATCGACCGCGCGGAGCAAGAGATCTTTGAAATCGCAGAGAAGCGATTACGCAAGACATATTCCGATATGAATAAGTTGGCAAGGGAAACCTTTGGCGTGATCGCCAAACTTGCTGATCGAAGCAATGACGCGGGCATTAGCGGCGTGCCAACCGGCTTTGTGAAACTGGACGAAATGCTGGGCGGGTTCCAGAAGTCCGATCTCGTGATTATCGCTGCTCGTCCTTCCATGGGTAAAACAGCCCTTGCGCTAAGTATAGCTCGAAACGCCGCAATGGAGTATGATCAACCGGTGGCATTCTTTTCCATTGAAATGGCCTCCGTTCAACTCGTGATGCGTCTGTTGAGTGCAGAAACTCGCATCAACGCTCATAACATTCGTACGGGACGATTGACAGCAGAGCAAATGCAAAAAATCATTGGTGCCATTGGTCGTTTGGAACGCACGAAGATGTACATCGATGACAGCCCCTCGCTCGGCTTGATGGAGTTGCGTGCAAAATGTCGTCGACTTAAAGCTGAACACGGTGTGAAACTGATTTTTGTGGATTACTTGCAGCTCATGCACGCTCCAAAAGCAGAGAGCCGCGAACGGGAAATTTCACTGATATCGCGAACACTGAAGCAAATTGCCAAGGAGCTGGATATTCCCGTGGTAGCACTGGCTCAGCTCAATCGAACCGTAGAGTCGCGAAGTGATAAGCGTCCCATGCTTTCCGATTTGCGAGAGAGCGGTAGTATTGAGCAGGACGCCGACGTTGTGATGTTCGTTTCGAGACCGGAAGTGTACGAAATCCTCCAGTATGAAGACGGATCAACCACCGAGGGAACAGCCGAACTTATTATCGCTAAACAACGGAACGGGCCTACAGGGACAGTACGCACCGCATATATCAAGGACTACGCTCGCTTTGAGAACTTGGCCTATGCTCGATTTGACGACGAAGAGATGGCGCCTGCCTCTCATGCCGTTCCTCCGGATCCATTTTAACGAAGGGTGGCGCTGGTGCTGCCTGTCCGCTTTGTCGATAATCTGTCCGCTTGAGGCTGTACAGCAGTGTGCAAAAAGAGTTTTTGACCTTAACGGTGTATGGTGGATGCTAGGCCGTGCTTACCAGAAGAAGGTACATTCGATACTGGAACTGATCCACTGAGCGTGTGAGGGGAAGAGCAGACCTTTAATATCGCCGTCCTGAATTCTGAGTTCGCACGAGGATCCTATTTGCCAACCAATAGAAAGGGTGTACATGGTGCCGGTGACGCTGCATGACCGTAATCCGAGCGAACAATCAGGCAACAAACCGTGTTGAGCGGAACCGATACCTAGTACTACAAGGGGAGACTGGTATATCAACGATTCGCTGTTCAGTCCTGCGTGTAATTCGGCTGCAACACGGAGTGGAATTGGACACCCCAATACATTTCTGCGCTCGTACTGTACACCAAAATGTGCTTGAGCTCCCAACGACGTTCGAAGGGTGCCATGGTATGTTTCTGTCGAGGGACCTGTCTCGATGAGAGACTGTATGTCTCGATACGAAGCCACTGTGTCTTCTCCCCGAACCGTCCGAACTGTTGCCTCGTCCCAGTCGATAAAACCGATGTTGTCGACGCTTGCTCCCACACTCAATCGGTCGTTGGTCGAGCACTGTATATATCGGAATCCAAAGTCCACACCATAACCTTGATTTGTTGTGCCCATTCCACTGAGAGAGGATACAATTGATGCAGATGAAGCTGCGCCACCGGCTTCTGTCCAGCTCAGGTTTGTGCGTAGTGCGACATTTGAAGTGCTATCCCATCCATCGGGAACAAAGGGGGAAACACGCACACTGCCTGACGGGGCAAGAGATGCGTATGCCAGGCCCTGCAGGTGAGCAACACTGACACCGAGAACGAGTCCATCGTCAGGACCTGAACTCCTATGGAGGAGATGGTAGGCAACACTTCCTTTCACTCCACTGAACGCAAGTGCGTGTGCGGATCTGGTGCTCAACTCGATTTCCTTCGTACCAAAACTTCCGTCGACCAAAGCACCAAGAGAACGGGGCAATTCCAGAAGCGCGCCGCCATGGACGAATTGCGTGAGAGATATTCCCAGATCAGCACTCGGTTGCCAACACACGGACCAGAGATGAAGATTGATATCACTCAGTAGATCACCGCCGGCAAGTTTGGACAACACATAGTCGCGCTGCGAGGTAGTGAGTGTAGGTCCAGTCTGCAAAGCTGCAGTTTGAGACGTTGAGGCAGTCGAACTGAAGTAGGTTCTCACATCGCTGACGTCCAGAGCATTTGAACCTAGCGTGAGCGAGGTACCGGGTAGACTTACCTGAAATCTGTGGAGACTGTCACCGAGAATGGCGCATGGATTATCACTGGCCGCTAGCACACCCCTTGCACCAGCAACCTGACAACTGCCCGTCCCAAAGTTTGACCAAGCGGATGCAGTGGGACTTTGCACCAAATAGAGAGTTATGATCACCCCGACTACGAGCAGAGACAAACGCATCTTCATAGTAGTATTAATGAACGGAAGTAGTGCATTGCAGTTGAACGCGCATGGCTAGAGAGTCTGACGACTGAAACTGGGCATAGCCATCTGAGTCTGTAGCAAAGTGGATGATCGTGCGATATCGAGTGGCACTCATGATATGAGAGCACGCCAGACTGTCGATGGCGATACGCTGGACACTGTGCATTGGACTCTGTCCTACCGAAGCCGGAATGCCAAAGTCTGCCTCGGCCGGAATCCGCTGAACGAGTTGCAGGTTATCGTCGTAAAACTCCATGTGCATGGTCAGCGCACTTCTAATTCTGTTTTTACACTCGGACACGAATTGCAAGGATTGAATGTGTGAGCGTATTGATTCGTCAAGATGAAGTGTGGACATCTCGTCATACGCTCCGCTCTTTACTTGTAACGTAAGAGGAATTCTCAGTTGTGCTGTGCCATGAATAGCACTACTGTCATTAAGCTGAAAGGTCTGACCGGACATGCTGGAGATTACTCCATCGAACAGTATGCGAGTTGGGATGGCGTTGAGCTTTATGTCGGAGAAGACATAGCTGAGATCTGATGAGCTTTGTGCACCGATGGTCTTTGAGCCCAAATCGCGCTGCACGAGCAGGGTGTTTTTTGAATCGTAGAGAGACACGGTACCGGTGAGAATGCCGGCATTCGGACTGCTGTTCATAAGAGAGCACAGCAATTGCACACGTTGAAAGCTGTAGTCGCTCAAGCTGACGGCAGATCCGATGTCGACCGAGAAGGGACTCGCTACACTGAACTTCAATGTCGAACTGTTGGATTGATAACCACTAACAGATGAAAAGACAATCGGAGAAATCCGGCCACTTATACGAAGGAGTTGTTGGTCGTTAAACGATGCCGCATTTGGCATTGCCTGTGTGGTAAGCATACAGTGACAATGTAAGCTCCGCACTGTTGCTCCCTGTTGCAGATCAATGGCATCGGGTGCAATGGCATAGCTTTGTCCGGAAGTATTTATGAGCACGCGTTGAGTACCGTTCCCGTCGATATGAAACGTGGTAGAGAGTGCTTTACCACTCTGGGTGTTTGTGATTTGAGGAAACTCCATGCTGCCGTCGATGGCGGTGGGATAGTCGTTGGATAAACTCAGATCTGCGACAAGCTGCCTGATGACACCCTCACTAATCTTTGTGCCCTGCGGGAGTAGGGCTTCTGTTTGAATGTCGATCGGAATGGCATGTAACTGGGCAACTGCATCGTGAATGTGTGTATTGCGAGCACTCATATGAAGGCGCAGAGCACTCTGTTCATTGTAAGACACTGTACGTCCGTTCGAGCCAGCGGAGCTGGCGTGAATAATAATCGTACTCTGAGGACTAAATACAGCATCGTTTACAGGGACGTCCAACAACACCGTCGAGTTCGAGCTTCCGAGTTTTCCCAGTCGTGCTTGCGCAGTCGACATACTGCAAACAACATTTGCTTGTCCTGGCGTGCTGATAACAATGGCTGGGGAAGAGGTTCCGTTAACGCTCTCTAAGGTTAGATCGACGGGAAGCGAGTTTTGGATGTCCAAACCCAATGTTCCACCGCTACAGTGCACACGTTGCAAACCATTATCGAGATGCAGCGGAATGGCATAATAGGTGTCGGAAGGCTGCACAATCGCAGATCCCGACGTGCCAGCTGCGGAATCGATTTGATGCATCCCAATGCTAAAATCCGAGAGTCCGCTCAACGCTTCTTGTAAGCTTGCGTTTGAATTCAAATCCGATTGGTAGACTACGTCAACAGCCTGAATATTGAGGGAATCGGCAAGGTGAAATGTCGGGAGATCAAAGTCCTGTACGATTGCATAATTCCCGGACGTAGCATCTTTTTGAATGAATGATGCTTGCGACAGGAACGCATCGAGGCGTAAGGTCGAGTCGATGAGCGGGACGGTGAGTGTTGCCGCAAAATCGGGCAGACTGAGGGAATCCGGGAACTCAGAACAGGCAGACAGGATAAGACTGCAGAGAAGGGCGGAGTACAGAGATGCAGATCGCACGCAAACCTCGGACGACACGTGAAGTGAATGTCATCCCTGAACCCGACGTGCTGATCCATGCACACTTCGGAGTATCGGCGTCCGAGGCCGAAAAATGAAATTGAGGTGAATCTCCGGTACACAAGCTCAAGAAAGTCCGGCCACCAGAGCTAGTAATGGAAGTCTGGCACCATCCTCAAAGCGGAGAAGCGAATCGGCAGTTTATGGTCGAATAAGCTCAGATACACTCGAATGAGCCTGATTCGAGCCCGCTTGCTGTAAAAATTGCACGAAGGTATTTACATCCGGCGTATAGGTTGAGGATGCAATAACCTCATTATTGGGCGTTAAGAGCACGTACAAGGGCAGCAGCGTGGAATTGAATCGTTGTTCCTCCATTTGCTGATAGACTTTGTCCCTGGGCACATAGGAGCGATCGGTAAAGGCGCGCACCAATACCATTTTGGACATGAGGTTTTTGACCTCGTCCTTCGTGAACATGTTCTTTTCCATCCAACGACAATTGGTGCAGCTCTTTCCCGTGAAATCTACGAACACCGGACGACCAAGCTTCTTTGCATAGGCCAAACCACTATCCAAGTCCTCGATCCAATCACCAGTGTAGCTATCATTTGTTGGCTTAGCCTCCGTCCCACCCGAAACCGCAGGACGAGCGCTGGTTAATGAAGGTTGTGAGCCAGTATGGGCAGACTCTACATAGACGAACGATTCCAGTGGTCCGACGGAGTCGCTCTTAATACCATCAAAAATGTACAGGCTCAACGCTCCAAATCCAACCGCAAGCAAGGCACGAAAACCACCCACATGTTCGACCGGGCTATCCAACTTCATGCGGAACACGCCCAAGATGTAAAGCATGGTGAGAATACCGCAAGCTGCCCACACGGATAGCACCGCTTCGCGAGAAATAAAGCCCCAGCCATTCAAGCTGTCGGTCCGTGCAAAGTAACTGAGGGCAAAGGCAAGTTCCACAAAGCCGAAAACCACCTTGATATTGTTCATCCATGCGCCCGAGCGTGGTAGCTTAGTGAGCACCGTCGGAAATAGCGCAAGTAGGAAAAATGGAAAGGCAAAGACGACGCCGTACACCGTCATACCAACTAAAGGTCGGAACCACTCACCGTGTGACGAGATATCGCCAATAGTCGATACAAACGGCACCGTACACGTAAATGCAGTCAGAGAAAACACCATCCCCATGATGAACGATGACGAGTATCCATGCGACTCTCGCGACTTTCGGTTGAGGGAATTGACGAGTGACGAGGGAAGTGCCAGTTCATACATTCCAAACAAGTTGCCGGCTATAATCACGAAGATCAAACCAAGCATCAGATTCACCCATGGGTTCGATGCGAAGGAACGACTGGCTGTGGGACCAAAAATGATGGCGATTACGGCACCGAACACCACATAGGTGCTCATAATGCCTCCTGAATACACCAGAGAATCAATGATTGGTTTTGTATGCTCTTTGTTCGATCGTTTGGTAAAAAATGAAACGGTTATCGGGATCATCGGATAAACGCAAGGCATCAACCAAGAAACCGCACCGGCACTAATCGCAGCGATCAGAAGACCAAGCATTCCGACAGGCGTTCCTGTCCCACCCGCGCTCGCTTCTGATTTTGAGTCAACAGTTGCCCTGGCGCTTGGAGACTTTTCTTTATCCTGTGCAGCTGCTGCTGACGCAGCACCTGCAGCAGCGTCCGTTGCCGGGGACGTCGAGGACGGGCTACCAGGTTGTGCACTCCCTGTGCCGAGCTCGTCGCCCGAATTCATCGATGACTTCTTTGGATCACCCGCCAGAACCTCAACGCTCAGAGGCATTGGCACATCTCTGGCGGCTAAGCAATTCTGATCCGTGCAAACTTGAAAGTGAACGACGAGATTGAAGGTATGCTTTTTTGCTATTGTCTTCGGGGAGCAGAGAAGGGGAATATTGAATTCCGCGACCTTCTTGTACTCGTTAACATGAATCTCAAAGCTTGAGTCGTAGAGAGAAATTGCCTTCGTTCCATGGATTCGATTTTTCAACACCGAAAATGATTTATCATCGCTGAAGAAGGCAGTACTATCCGGCCCACCGTTCTCGCCACCTGAATAGGAATTCAGACCGTATATATGCCAGAGATCATCCAATTGTACCTTAACCTTGCACCAGAGTGTGTCGCCTGCTTTCACACTCTTGGGAGAGGAGACTAAGGTCCATTTTGCCGGATTTAGCTTAGAGTCGGCTCTCAAAACACCGAACGATGCCGTGAATACTATAAGGAGACTAAGGAGAAATCGAGTGTTCATAGTACGTACTTTCGAGGACTACAAAGAAGATGCTGCTGCTACTTAGAGGGTCAGCACTATCCGCGATCGGTATCCCAGCGCTGAGACCTATATCCGCTCATATAACGGATCAGGCCTAAAAGAAGTGCAGCGTTTGCGTTTACAAAATAATAGGAAAAAGTCAATGCTCGGGGCACCCGACCGCCGAACGATGGCCTGCGGAAAACATAGCCCATGGCGCTAACAGTCAAGAACGATACTTGCAATGCAAAGAACACCGCAAAGAAGAGGTGGTTGCACACGAGAGCAAGGTTTGCCACGAAGAGCACTAGTAATATCGGTGCAACAAGCCATTTGCTTACCCTGTGCGACCAAAAACAATAGCTCATAAACACGCGCTGATCAAACAACAGGGATTTGAATCGCATGAGGGTGGCAAATCCACTGGTGGAATAGCGAACTTTGCGCCAAAAATCTTCAGTTGAATTCTTCGTTGGTGTAGACCATACAATAGCTTCCGGAAGGGAGGTAACGCGGAGCCCCTGCTCCAACGGGAGCATAGAGTAATAAAAATCATCGGTAAACGCCATGCCCGTTGGCATCACTCGATAACACGAGCGCCTCATCGCAAAGAAGCAGCCGTGTGCACCAATGAGACATCCATGGATGCCCTCGGCGGTGCGTATGACATTATCAAAGGATAGATAGGCAGTTTCTTGCTGATGTATTTGAGACTCTGCCTGAACATCCTCACTTTGTCGAGTGCCGGCTACGGCTCCCACGTCCGGATCCTGAAATGGACGGACAATGTGAGTCAACGCCTCTGCCTCGAACCGAACATCAGCGTCCGTGAATACGATGATCTCGGTATCCACGTATTGAAACAAGTCGTCTAATACTGAAGACTTACCACGGTTTGACTTATAGAAGACGGTCCGTAGCCACGGAAATTCGCTCTGTAAATGCTGAAGTATCTCGTTTGTTTCGTCAGTTGATCCATCTGAGCCTATCAGTACCGTCAATTTTTGCTTGGGATACGACTGCGCAGCTATGTCGCGTACCCGGGCCTCGATATTCCGCTCCTCATTGTATGCGGCGATAAGGATGCTAATTGCCGGTAGATCCGGGAAACTCTGCTTGTTGTCTTCAGAAATTGTATTGACACCGCGTAGCCGTCGAGCATTGGCGCGAACCACCATCCGACGCATGAGAAAGGGAAAAATAACGTAGGTATGCAGAGTAAAGAGAATACAAGACCAAAAAACGCACTCTGCAACAAGGCTAAGCATAAACGGCGCGTATAATGAACCTCAAAACTACGACGAAAGCTCTGTTTTCGAGTCACTCTAAACGAAAAAGCCAATTCATCCGTATCTCTACGGAGAAAACATTCGAGACGAAATTTTCTTTTGTAATGGAGGCGTCGATATCTATATTGAAGCCGTCTTCCACATTCGTAGCGACATCTATCGAGCCCTTTCTACCGCATTTGTAACATTCTCAAAGCGCCTCATTACTGATTCTACTTTGTTTCAGTTGCTTTTTATTGGAGAATTGCTGTGGTAAAAACCGGTTCAACCCACCGCTCTGTGTCGCGGTCAGCTCAAACAACTTTGATATTGGTATGGCTCGTTGTGCTTTCAACGCTGCCATCGAGTGTTGTGCATGCCGCAACTCCTGGTCTTACAGTTGAGCAGTCGTCGTCGTCGGCATTGACTCTTCGTTACAATGCTCAACGCAACGGTGTGATTCAACGCACAATAGGCGCTCATCGGTTTACCCTGCCGGATATTGCCGGTGCTAGTAGCACAACACAATGGAATCGCAACGATGTTGCGCTGCCCTGTGTTCGAGAACTCGTAGCCATTCCCTCGTCGAATGGCTACCATCTTGCACGAGTCGTATTCTTCGGTCACGAGGAGCGCAATGCCGGTGTACCGGATGGTAGCGACAGTATCGTACGAGGCAAATCATTGTCTTATAGCTCGGATAATCCTGCCGATGCCGGTGTGATTTCTTCACTTGTGCAGATGAGCTTCCTTGGACTGTCCATGGAAACTGCGTTGGCAGAGTTATCCATTCACTTAGTAGACACACTTGCCGATCCTGCAAGTTTCCACCTCGTATGCGACTCATGCCACATTCGCGTATCGTTCAGCGCACCCTCGGCGATGATACATCGAGCAGATGAGGTTCAAGCTCACGTTGCGGTTCTCAATGAGAACATGCTTTCCACATTTCGCAGTCCTATAAGTGCGTCGGCAAAGGCCAATAATACGCAGACTCGAACCCCGGGCACTGGAGTTCAAAGTAGTGTAGGCAATGGAACATGGGTCAAAATTGCGATCCCTTCGGAAGGTCTCTACCACATTGATGCCGGTTCACTGGCTAACATTGGAGTAAAAATTCCTAACGATCAACTCCCGTCGATCAAGATCTTCTCTAATGGTGGCAGAGAACTTTCAGAAACCGTGTCGGATGCCGCATCCAATGCCATGAAAGAGCAACCCATCGACGTAAAAGTAAAGAACGACGGGTCGTTGGGTGACATTGTCTTTTACGCTGCAGGAACGCGGTCCTTTAGTTATGATACGCGACTCAAGCGAATCGCACATTATTTGAATCATTACTCAGAAACGGCATACTACTTTCTTACATGGGGTGGTCGCGACGGAGTGCGAATGAGTGCGGTTACTCCGCCGTCGTTAGACAGTGTCGTTAATACTCCAACCAAATGTACGGCACGTGTTTTCTACGAAAGTGAACTCGTCAATGCGTACAACAATGGATCCGGACGTCGGTGGTTTGGTGAGCAATTGGATGCGATCGTTCCTCGCACTTTTACGACAAAGCTACCTGGGTTGATTCGCAATGGGACAATCAATTATGTCATAGACGTCGCTCATCGTACCCCAACAACTGCTAAGGTGAATGTTCAAGAGAGCGGTACGAGCATTGCGTCAATATTTCTCGATGCGGTTGACAATTCAGAATCAGGCTTTGAGGATTATTCTGATGACATCGTTGGTGCGTCATTCGACGCGTCAAAAATATCTACCGACGCGACGAGTGTTTTACAGTTCAACTATGTGACGTCGGACAACAGTAGCGTCGCAAATGGATTGTTGGATTTTTTTGAGATACACTATCCGTGTCAGTTAAGTGCTAACAACGATCAACTTTCCTTTGTGAGTGATGAAAATCTTAGCGGCAATACACAATACACGATCAGTGGATTCGGTTCACCCTCGGTGTATGCCTTTGATGTGAGTGATCACTCAGCACCACTTGTCTTGAAAAATGTGTCGTCTACCGGTGGTATCTTCAGTTTTGTTTCAGCAATAAACGCCGGCCAACCGAGACAATTTTTCCTTTCTGCACGCGTGCAAAGTCCAAGTCTTTCCATGGCAAGTTGGGCTTCGTTACGAGACACTAGTCTGAATGCAGATTTGATCGTGCTGTGCCCAGCGGAACTCAGGTCATCGGCTGAAGCCTTTGCTACGTATCGTCGCGCCCACTCTCACATTGCTGTAACTGTCGTAAACGTTGAAGATGTGTACAACGAGTTTGGTTCCGGAATAGCCGACCCAAGCTCTATACGGGATTTCATTGCAGACGCTGTAGCTCGCTGGTCGCATAAGCCACAGTATGTGTTGCTGTGGGGAGACGGACATTACGATTACAAATACATCACGACTGAGCATAAAAACTACGTCGTTATGTGGGAAAGCGATGATCCGGTTGGCACCCTTGGTACGCGACGTTTTGGCACCTACACGGATAACTACAGTACCGACGACTTCTTTGCTTGCGTTGTTGGAAATGACGACGTGGAGGATGTAGCTCTTGGACGCCTGCCTATCGATTCTCCGTCCGCCGGCGATTGGATGGTTGAGAAGATTCGTCATTACGAAGAACAATCAACCCTCGACTCGTGGCGCAGTACCGCAACATTTGTTGCGGATGACGATCCGACGGCAAATGGTGAATATGATAGAAATGGTGTCCATACCAATCAATCCGAGAGTTTGACGAACGATTCCAACTTGGTGCCAACTGATATCACTCAGCGAAAAATTTACTTAGCTGAATATCCCGCAGAGAATATTCCGAAGGGTCGGCTGAAGCCGGGAGTCACCGCCGATTTGATTTCTACGGTAAACAACGGAGGTACACTCCTGCTCAATTGGATTGGCCACGGCAATCCGAAAGTCTGGTCACACGAAACGGTACTGTCTCGCGATATCACCATCCCGCAGTTTACGAACCTTGATAAACTGTTTTTCCTGGGATCTGAATCCTGCGACTTCGGGCGCTGCGATTTGGTTGATGCCCAGAGCGGCGCTGAACTAATGATATTATCAAAAGTTGGCGGTGCTATTGGCACACTTGCCGCCGCTCGTGTGTCGTGGTCGTCGTTTAATGCCGTGATGGGACAAGAGTTCTTCCGTCAAGTCTTTACACGAGGGAGCGATGGTTTATATCGTACTATTGGTGATGTCGTCAAAACAGTAAAGGCGTCCCGAAATACCTCCAATGACAAAAAATATTATTTGTTGTGCGATCCGACATTGCGACTCCTGGTGCCTAATGACATCGTTTCTATTGATAGTGTAAACGACGCGCCAGCAGATTCAGTGACGTCCCTCAGTGCGTTATCCACCGTTCGAATCTCAGGTTCGATTCGAGACTACAGCTCTGGAAACATACTACAGGATTTCAATGGTTCCATAACGCTCAACCTGTTTGACTCAGACATTTTACTGCGTTTTCAGGATCCATCGGGTTTAGCTCTCGGTGATTCTACTGTTTTCCAGGTGCTCAAATATGGTGGAGCTTTGCATAGGGGCAACTATTCGGTAGCTAACGGACGTTTTCATGCCGAATTCGTGCTCCCGAAGGACATTGCCTACAGCAACAAGTTTGGTCGTTTGTTCACTTTTGCAGTTTCAAATGATAAGCAAACTGCAAAAGGTGTGTACCGTAAGATGCAGATTGGCGGAATCTTGAGTTCTGTCAACGAAGACGTTGACGGACCGGACTTGAATGTTTATATGGATGCAACTACTTTCAAATCAGGGGATTACGTTCGAAAAGACCCCCTGCTTCTTATTACGATGAAAGACGCGACCGGTATTAATGCAACCGGAATTGGAGTAGGACACAAGATTGAGGCCTGGATTGACGATAATTCTGAGTCGATCGACCTCACGGATACCTACACGAGTTCTTTGTCGAATTCTCGTGAAGGAATGGCCGTGAAGCAGATTTTCAATCTCAGCCCTGGATATCACTCGATTCGAGCCAGAGCCTGGGATGTGCTCAATAACGTCTCGGTGGCGTCAACGTATTTCTACGTGGCCGCAAGCGATTCTGTTGTGACGTCGTCTCGGATTGTTGTGTACCCCAATCCCTTTGGCGATGCAGTACGCGTGTTCTTTACCCATAATCAGACCTACAATTTTCGGGTGGATGCTCGTATCTATGCCACCGATGGTCGCATGGTCCGGTCGATGAGCCAGGAAATAAGTTCACTCCAGAGCGGTTCCTTTGATTGGGACGCGAAGGATGATCAGGGTAACTCGCTTAGCGAAGGTAGTTATGAAGTGGTCTTGTCGTTCCATGCGCCCGATGGCAGCATCGAGAACAAGCAAGCCACCATTGTTTACTTGAAATAAAAAGTTTTTTCACTTTCACTCGGAGTTTGTTCATGTTGTCGAGATTTCTCACGAAAGCGCTTGTACTCTCACTACTACTAGCGTTTTCAAGTCTTCAGCTCTTTTCACAAGCTGGAGGCTCATCAGTTCCGTTCTTACTCATTTCGCCCGACGCTCGCGCCAGCGGAATGGGAGAGTGTGGTACTGCTCTGGCCGACAATATCAATGCTATCTACTGGAATACCGGTGGACTGGCATTTCAGCAGAAGCGTCAATTCGCTTTCACCTATTCAAAGTGGCTCCCGCAATTCAATGCGGACCTGTATTACAGTTACGGTACCTATGGTCAGTACGTCAAGGATCTTGACGGTACCATCGCCGTGAACGCGATTTTGATGAATCTGGGGCAATTCCAACGCACGGATGAAGCCGGTACCGTATTGGGTACCTTTCGCTCCGACGAATTTGCGCTAGGTCTCTCGTATGGAACCCTGATCGGCGACGATTTGGGTGCAGGGGTTCAGCTTCGGTACATCCGCTCCAATCTTGCTCCGGCACAAACTGCTCAGGCAGCCCCCGGTGTCGGTGTAAGCGGTGGATTCGATTTTGGTTTGCTGTGGAAACCGTCGGATTTGGATCTGGGTGGAGGAGTCGATCTTTCAG
Source organism: Chlorobiota bacterium (assembly GCA_039810585.1). GTDB lineage: Bacteria > Bacteroidota > Ignavibacteria > Kapaibacteriales > NICIL-2 > JBBATK01. The sequence goes on along the minus strand of JBDHXF010000041.1, from coordinate 1,023 downwards.
ATCGCCTGAATCTGGGATTTAATCTACAGAACGTGGGACCAAAAATGACCTATCGCAATGAGTCTGACCCTCTACCTACTATGCTGCGTTTAGGAGTGGCTTGCAATGTTATCCGTGATGAATTCAACGACTTAACCTTTACGGTTGACATGGGCAAGTTGCTTGTCAAGCGTGACGGCGCCAATTCTGATGCTCTCCCGCGCTCTTTTGTTACCGCATGGTCAGTTCCTGGTGCCGACTTGTCTTTTGGAACTGAATACTGGTATGAGCACGTTGTGGCACTCCGCGCCGGCTACTTTACAGAGCCCGCAAGCATCGGAAATCGCAAATTTTGGACGTTTGGAGCCGGTGTGAAGTATGATATTTTCACTATGGACTTCAGTTTTATCAACACGGTGGAGGATAATCACCCCCTGGCCAACACGATGAGATTTTCGATTTTGGTCGATTGGGAATAAGTGTTATTTTGACCCATCGTTTGTACAGAAGTGTGCGAACAAAATGCAAAAGGAGCAACGCAGTTGCTCCTTTTTTTTTACCCTCCTGTAGCGCATCTAAGCACTTGATTTTCTTCGCACTGTTTTGATTAGGTCACTCTATTGCAGTGCCATGGTTACACCGGAACTCAACGTCAAACATATTGAATGACGTCATGACGAGTAAGTACTCCGACGTACCGATGATATTCCTCAACAACGAGCGAAGGATGGTCTTTCAATAATGTGATTGCCGTCTCAATATCGCTATGCACATCAATGAGGGGAGCTGCTGCCTCAACAAACTTGGAAACATCCGCATCCATCGCTTCACGATGTTCAATCACCGCTGCCATGAGTTTGTTTTCGCGCAGGTTTGCGCTCAGTCGGTCGTCATCAATAACGGGAACTTGCGACAAGCCATATTGACTCATCAACGAAAGTGCGTCTTTGACGCTTGTCGTGGATTGCACAGAAACCAGAGCAGGAATTCCACTCTCATTCAATTTGCGTTGGAGAAGTGTACCGACTGTTGGGCGATCTTCCT
>JBDHXF010000040.1:0-36244 GCA_039810585.1 Chlorobiota bacterium | reverse complement strand
GCAGCACGACCTTCAGCCGAGCCTTGGCCCGTTCGAGGTACTGGAACTGCCCGCCCCAGGCGAGCGAATAGCCGGCGGACAATGCCACGCGGCCTCGGATCAGTTTCTGAACCTCCTCCACGTACCCGCCCAAATCCCGTCCCGCCACATCCACGAACACATGGACGGCTGGTTGTATGGGTGCGACGTCTGCCAGGACGTCTGTCCGTGGAATCGCTTCCGTAAGGATTCCGATCGACCGGAGTTTCAACCGCGAAAAGGAAAAACATGGCTACCGCTTCACGAAGTAGCCGAGATAAACACGGACGCTTACATCGAGCTCACTCGACGCTCAGCCTTGAAACGCGCAAAGCAAAGCGGGCTGCAGCGTAATGCCAGACACTTGTTGTCCGCCCAGGATTCGATTGCTCCGACTCCCGATAGTCAGGCCAAAAAAAATACGTGAGGCGTGAAGCGCCGCACGTATTAAAAATCTCTTGTTGATAGTTTCGGTGAGCACTTGGCTTTGCTGCCATGCGACACATCGGCCTACTCGACAACCTCTTCGACTTCTTGATTATTGCGTACGCGGTTGTGCTTTAGCGCAGCTTTGATAAAGGAGATAAACAAGGGGTGTCCGGTCACAGCGCGTGACTTCAACTCCGGATGAAACTGCACACCAACAAACCAGGGGTGATTTGGAAGCTCCACAATTTCCACCAGGCGATGATCCGGTGACACACCACTGAGCACAAGACCATTTTCAGTCAGCGCATCGCGGAAATCGTTGTTCAATTCAAAGCGATGGCGATGGCGCTCGTAGATAAACTCAGACTTATAGGCCAGTGCCGCCTTCGAATTTTTCTCGAGCACACACGGATATGCGCCTAGGCGCATTGTTCCACCCTTATCGGTGATGTTCCGTTGATCCGGCATGAGGTCAATCACGTTAAAGCGGTTCTTTTTGAACTCTGACGAATTAGCCTCTGTGATTCCACATTCGTGTCGGGCAAACTCGATTACCGCACATTGCATTCCCAAGCAGATACCGAAAAACGGAATGTTATGGGTCCGTACGTACTGAACCGCCGTGATTTTACCTTCGATTCCTCGAGAACCAAAACCCGGTGCTACCAGTACACCATCCAGATCTCGAAGATGCTCCTCCACATTCGCAGCCGTGATTTGCTCGGAATCTATCCAGCGTACATCCACTCGACAATTGTTGATCGCGCCGGCGTGAATAAAAGCCTCGCTGATGCTCTTGTACGAATCTTTGTACGCAATGTATTTACCTACCAGTCCGACGGTGACGGTTGACTTTGGACTCTTGATTCTCTGCACGAAACGGGTCCACGTATCCAAGTCCTGTGCATGTGCCTTCATGTTCAGTTTCTTGAGAACGATCTCGTCGAAGTTGCGACGACCAAACAAAATGGGTACTTCATAGATGGTCTCGGCATCAATGGCTTCGATCACTGCATCTTCAGCCACGTTGCAGAAGAGACCGATTTTGGCGCGGAGTTCCTTGCCAAGCTTTTGTTCAGTACGGCACAGTAAGATATCCGGGATAATCCCGAACTCCATCAACTCTTTAACAGAGTGCTGCGTAGGCTTGGTCTTCAATTCGCCGGCAGAACGGATATACGGAACGTAGGTGAGGTGCACGTTGATGCAGTTGCGACGACCGCGATCGAGTTGAACTTGACGAGCGGCCTCCAGATATGGTTGAGACTCGATGTCCCCCACTGTTCCACCAATTTCGATAATCACGAAGTCTACGTGCTTATCAAAGAATGTCATCCTTCGTTTGATCTCGTCGGTTATGTGCGGCACAACTTGCACGGTCTTTCCCAGATACTGTCCGCGTCGCTCCTTCTGAATGACCTCGAAATAGACTTGACCGGTGGTGGAATTGTTTTGTCGTGTCATCGACACGTCCAGGAAACGTTCGTAATGACCGAGATCCAAATCAGTTTCAGCACCGTCATCCGTTACATACACCTCACCGTGTTGCAAGGGGTTCATTGTACCGGGGTCTACGTTGATATAGGGATCAAACTTTTGAATGGTGACACTGTATCCGCGCGACTTCAAGAGTAATCCTAACGACGCTGACGCAATGCCTTTACCGAGTGATGACAATACACCACCGGTAATGAAAACAAACTTCGTTTTTGTTTTCGAACTCGAACTCATGGGCAATGGAGATGGATGTGAACAATCAAGGCGATCAGTACCGACAATTCGGCACTGGATCATTACAACAAACGCCGTCCCCTAATGTTGCAGAGTGAATGTTCCACACTAAATTGCACACAATGCAGGCTGCATTGGTAGCAAGGAAGAAGCGGGTGAGTTGTTGGCGAACGGATTGCAAGTTAGGCATTATTTCGTCGTGGCGGCAGAAACACTTTTCAACATGGAACGTTGCTCCCTCGTTTTTCGAGCCGGTCATCTGTCGCTCCTCATTGCTGCGCTGTTGATGTGTGGTTGCTGGTCCTGCAGCTCTCCCGATTCTGTAAATGCAGATCCCCTAAGTCTTTCCGATGCGCACGCAGATCTGGTGTTTTGGGGTGTGTATCCCAATCCGGTGAAGGATTCCGCTACTATTTATTACCGCGTCAATGCTGAGGATGCACGAGAGGTCAGCTGCTCAATATTTTCTGAGCAAGGCGCAATTCTGCGCGTGTTTCAGGCCAGTGTGCAGGACAGTTCCTCGTGGAGTTCATTCGGATCGAATTCAAATCCATGTTCGGTAGGTCTGCACACGATTGTGTGGAACGATCATCGTAGCAACTCAGCGGATCACATCCCCAACGGGGTGTATTACTTGGATTTGAAGCTTGCGTTCAGCAACCGAAGTATAGAGCAACAAACGGTGTGCTTATGGACGCGTTGATTCGAAACCACCGGTGCTACAGGACGGCGTTCGTTCGTATCATTAGAAAACAACGGCACGACAATGTGCGCATTCCACATTGGTTGATTTGTGCCCATCTCGTGTGCGTGATCTTAGGATGGAGTGCTTCACTTTGGGCTCAACCACTGCTCAATGGATCGGATATTGCGGCCGGTGCGCGTCAAGCGGGCATGGGCCACGCGTTCTGCGCTATGAGCGACGATGCCTCCGCATTTTGCTCTAATGTAGCAGGGACTGCCTTCGAAACATCCACCATATTGAGCGGCTCGTACACCTCGCTCCATGGCACCATCGGTACGCCATTGGCAAACCTGTCCTGGGGAGGACTTCAGGGAACAGTGCAAGACATAAGTATCGGGTTGAATTGGCTTCGCCTACAAAGTGCAGATCAGAGAATTCATCCTTCCTACATAGGCTTGAATTCGCAAACTGTCGACTCGCTGCTACGATCCACCGCAATGCAGTCCTTTACTCCCGAGTATAACGACGCCTTTAGTATGAGTGCTGCGCATCGATTTGTGCTTAATATTGATTGGGGATGGAACCAATATGTGTTACCCATTGAGATCCCGGTTGGTGGAACGCTGCGTTATGAGCATGCGAAATTGTCGACGGTAGACGGTCATGCACTGAGCGCCGATCTGGCATTTATGATTCGTTTGAATCTCAGAGATATGTTCTTTGACGACACCTATCCTATGGTAGTATTCGGATATTCGGTGCAGAACATTGGGGCTGCTAGCATGCGGTGGGACAATTCGTGGAGTGATGCTTCGAAAGCGCAGCAGCAACTTGGATGGTCCATCATTCAACCTTTGGCATCGTTGCACAGTCAGCTTAGTATTGATTATGACGTTGCGTCGTCAAGCTCTTCGCCCACCAGACTTGGACTCGAATGGAAATATCGCAAAGTGTACAGCTTGCGTTGCGGATGGATGGGATCGGTGTTCTGTGCCGGATTGGGAGCTGACCTGCAATTCTTCCGCATTGATTATGCCTACCAACACTCATCTCAAACATTTCTAGCCGAGAACCACCAGATAAGTCTTTCGTTCCGATTAGAGCACCTATTTTTGTGAGGCAGAGCATCAGAGGTGGTAAGATCGAAGATTTGTTTCGGAGATCGGCAGAACGGGTTGGTCGTGAAAGCCACGATCCGACAGAACAAGAATCAAGGATGACCATGAAAAGCAGTCGCTCAGGGATGAATCGCATCATTATCATTATAGTCAGCATCGTGTTGGGTAGCTCTGCCGTGTATTCACAGCAGGGACTAATGATGGGCAATGGAGCGCAGGGCGGACAAATTATGAATACGGGTGGCTCCTCGTATTATGATGTCTCCCTTGGCGCCGGTTTGACGATTCCCGTTAACCTTTGGGGATTTGTTCGAAATCCTGGTCGGTATGTAGTCTCCAGCTCCACCACTCTTGTGCAACTCCTCTCCTTTGGTGGTGGACCAACTGATTTTGCCCGTCTTACCGACGTACGCATTATTCGTGACAAGAATGTGGACAGCACCCTTACCAACTTGGTTATTCTCTGCAACTTGGAGCAATTTCAAAAATTTGGTGATCCTACTCAAAACCCGATGCTCTATCCCGGAGACACGGTGATTGTTCCCGGTAACGCCATCTCTTCATTTCAAACCACCTTGGGAGTGGTTCGAGACATCGCCCTCGTCGTTCAAGTTGCGGCAACAATTATCCTCCTGGCTCGATCAACCAAATAAGCGTAGCCCTCACCCGTCTTTCCATCGATTTCGTTTCCCAGTGTAGTTTTTCACGGGACTTGGAGTTGGACCGCTGTGAACTCAGTGACGCAGTCAGGAATATTGCGTGCATCGCTCCTATGTCCACTGAAGTCTGACTGTCGTGTATTGGTTCTCTGTACCGCTGAGGATTGACCGCAAACGCAGGATATTACTGCTGCGACTACTTGGGATGGGTCTCCTGGATGAGGGTTGGAGATGTGCCTGAAGACCTCTTAACAAACCCTTTGATTGGAAACGTACACTAACCCGTAATTTTAACGATGCCTTGAGCGTACCCTGCTTATTGCCTGTTTTTACACTAACGTTTGGATTGTATGAAGAGAGTTGTGTTGTCGCTTGCGTTCAGTTTGCTTTCCACGGCTGGATTATTAGCTCAAGGTGGTGCAGTTCGAGGATACGTTGTTGATAAAACGAACTCTTCACCTCTCATAGGTGCGACGGTGAGTGTAAAGGGAGCAGACGATAGAGTCCGCGGCGATGTGGCGGATAAGAAAGGTCAGTTCTTGATTGCCAACCTCCCTGCCGGCAACTACACGATGCAACTTCGATCCCTCGGGTACACCGAGATGAAGAAGACGATTACTATTAAAGCAAACGACACACTGGACCTGCATACCGTTGGCTTGACACCCACCGCTGTCCTTACAAATACCGTTGAAGTTGAAGCTGCTCAGATTCGAGGAGAACAGAAAGGAGACACCTCAGAGTTTAATGCAAAGGCGTTTAAGACAGATAAAAATGGTACCGCAGAAGACTTGATTAAAAAAATGCCGGGTGTTGATATTGATGCCACCGGTACTGTGAAAGCACAGGGCGAAAACGTCCAGCAAGTCCTTGTCGACGGAAAACCATTTTTTGGCAATGATCCTGCGACAACGCTCAAGACGCTTCCTTCGGACATCATCGACAAAGTCCAGATTTATGACCAGGCAAGTGACCAGGCTCAGTTTACCCGCTTTGATGACGGCGTTCGCAATAAGACACTGAATGTGATCACCAAGGCGGACAAACGGGTCGGAGTCTTTGGAAAGTTGTCAGCCGGCTATGGAACAGACAGTCGCTACAACCTCAACGGGAACATCAATGTCTTCAATGGTGATCAGAGAATTTCTCTGCTGGCGATGGCAAACAATGTCAACGAACAAAACTTCTCAATTCAGGACATTATCGGTGCCATGGGTGGTGGAAACAACTCCTATATGCGGATGGCCGGACGGAGTATGGCGATGTTCACGACAAGTGGTGGCGGCAAATCGTCTGCACCACGAGGCCCGGGTTCGAACAACGATTTTACGATTAGTCCGAATGACGGTATTTCCAAGTCAGCAGGGATTGGCCTAAACTATAGCGATCAGTTCGGGTCCAGTTTCGGTGTCAGCGGTAGTTACTTCTATAACAGAACCACGACCGAGCAAAACCAAAATGTGAATCGAACCTACATCACGAACAATGAAGTATCGCAAACCAACCCGCAGTCGAACCAGGGCGTGGTCACGAACATTAACAACCGCTTGAACATTAGGGCTGACTATTCTATAGACAGCATGAACAGTATTTTGTTGTCACCCAGGTTTACTTGGCAAAGCAACGATAATAGTTCAAACAGTAACAGCTCTATCTTCTCCGGAAGCACGGGTAGTGCACTGAGTAATTCTGTCACCAGTTCGTTGAGTAACGGTAGCGCCTACAACCTTGGCACCGACCTACTCTATCGATTACGCTTTGCTACGGTTGGCCGTACGTTTTCCGCATCGCTTTCGTCGGCATTCAGAAATAGTGATTCGAAGTCCACAAATACCTCCGATGTTACTCTCTTCTTTCCGGATTCCACCATCAATTTGTACCAAGATGTACCTACTGACGGGAAGACAACTACCCTGAGCGCCAACCTTGCGTACACGGAACCCATTGCAACCAATCACCAATTGCAACTGAGTTATAACATCAGCAACACGAGCAATTCGTCCAATCGCTTTACGTACAATTTAGACTCTCTTGGTAACGAAGTTTTACCGGCGTTGACTTTGTTGTCCAGCCAAGCAACCAGCCAGTATCTCACGCAGCGACCGGGCTTGAGTTACCGCTTTAGCATACTGCCAAACCCGGATTCCGCTAACGCAGCCTTCGATCCTCTCACGATGATGGGCCGCGGAGGTCCGGGTGGCGGTCATGGCGGACCCGGCGGACGGATGCTGAGCATGATGGGGGGGGCTATCGGTACATGGACATTTGGGATAGGTGCAGACTATCAAATGGCAACGTTGGCCAACGACCAGAGCTACCCAACAAGCTTCAGTTCAACCCATCAATACTATAACATCTTACCGAATTTTAGTCTTGTCGCCCGACCGACCGCCACAAGTAACGTACGTCTGATTTACCGCACGAGCACCAATGCCCCGAGCAGTTCACAGCTTCAAGATGTGATTGACAATTCGGATCCGTTGCACCTAAGCCGCGGAAACAGCGCGTTGAAGCCGGAGTACACCCACACCATCTTTGCAAACTATGGTGAGTTCAACATCGCCACAGCTACTGGTTTGTTCTTGATGGCACACCTGAATCTTACTCAGGATCACATCATTAGCTCTACCTATACGCACGGTGTGGCTCCGTTTTTAAACGACACACTACCGGTGGGTTCTCAGTTCAGCATGCCGGTCAATCACGACGGATATATGAACGTTAATTCGTTCTTGGTGTACAGCTTTGTGCTCGAACTGTGGCGTGGTTTCAAGTTGAATATGAACACAAATGTTGGCGGTATGTACACTCACGACATTACCCTGATAGATTCTGCGACAAACTATGCGAACACGCTCACATTCACGCCATCCATTGGCTTCAGTTCCAACATCAGCGAGTACACCGATTTCTCATTATCAGCGCGCACAGCATACAGCACTCTCAAGAACACTTTGCAGCAATCGTTAAACTCCAACTACACCACCACCACCCTCATTGCACGCGGAACATTTATCTCTCATGATTCCTCGGATTGGTTTGATGGTTGGTTATGCAGCATGGACTTCAATTACATCGTGACCAGTGGATTGAGTTCGTCGTATAACACGGCTGTGCCATTGCTCAATTTTGGCATCGGCAAACGATTTCTTGATCAACGCGCCGAAATAAAGCTGTCGGTGTTTGATGCATTAAACAAGAACAATACGATTAGCCGCACAACGGGTAGTGGATATTTTGACGACACGCAAACGCAAGTTCTCCATCGTTACCTGATGTTGACGCTGACCTACAATCTGCGCAGTTTTATGGGCGCTAAGTAGCATCAGGCTCACCCACTGTCAGTTCAAGACAAACGAACCAAGCTACACGCACTGAGCGTGGAGTGGTATATTCGACTCGTAGTTACTATCCGCTCGTGTTCGAATGACCGCTTCGGCTGCCAGACTTCTCATCGCATGCTGCGTACTTGCCCTTCTGCGAATCGGGTATGTGACGCTGGGATCCGCTGAAGTTTTGCATATGGAGGACTACGACATTGCGCAGTCACTCGTGCATGGCGATGGCTTTACTCAAAGCCTAACAAGCGGTCCAACAGCTGTCAAAGCACCACTGTACCCGCTCTTCTTGGCGAGTATATTATACGTGGCGCCTGTCGGCGGACTTCTCTTCGCGGCACTCCTTCAGCATCTACTCCTCAGTTTCGCTCCCTATGTAGTCTACAAAGCGCTGAACGGTTGGGTTGATGAGAAAGCGGCAATCCTGAGCGCATGGATCCTGCTCTGTCATCCCTCCTATTGGGTGTATCCGAATACTCTTGAAGCGACCAACCTCTTTGTACCGGGCGCTATTGCCTGCCTGTGGTTTGTCAGAACAAGACTCGAGGCTCAACGCTCTGCACCGGTAGACATGCACGATGCGCTGTGTGCGGCAGCGCTAGCGGCTCTTTGTTTAGTTCAACCGGTTGTCCTTCCTTTCGTACTCGCAGCCTTGTTTGTCATCATCCGAAGGCGAAAACATGGTTTTCTGTTAGTACTCGTGGCGCTCGTCGTCTGGACACCGTGGACGTTGCGGAACGAACGACAATTTCAACGAGTTATTCCCTTCAAGTCGCCGGTTTGGATGAATGTGTACGAGGGATTTGGAGTTCAAAGTCACGGACTTCCGTCCCTGGCTCTCGTGGACAGCGCAACAACACAACGCATCGATTCACTTCGCCGCGTACAGTCAGACGTGGAAATGGAAACGGAATACAAGCAGGTGTGCATACGCATTCTACAGGACCACCCTATGCAGTACCTCAAGAAGTGCGTGGTACAAGTGTGGCGGTATTGGAGCTTCCCACCTCGATATCGGGAGTCAATGTGGTCGTTCTCATTCCTTGGCGGACGTGTTGTGCCGGAGATGCTTCTGAGCCTGGCGTGTGTCCTCGGGATACTGTGGCGACCGATTCGACAACAACGCATCGTGCAGTGGATTGTAGTGGCTTTGATATACGTTACGCTCGTGTATGCACTGACGCAGACACAAAATATTCGCTTCAAATTGGATGTGGAATGGCTAGAGTGCATTGTTCTGGGCCTTATCCTCTCGGAGTGGCTGGCCGAAGGCCGCAAGAATCATGAGGCATTAAAAGATCGTAACCTCGATAAAGAGTCTTCTCCTTCGTATTTTTGAATCTGTGCAGGGACGCACATTCTACAATGCCTATTATCTCTAAAGGGTGGGATGAGATTCTTCTCTTCTGCGTGTATCGCTTTGTTTTTCCTCGGTAGTGTTGCTTTTTCACAGGGACTTACGACGGGTTCGATTCGAGGAACGGTGCTTGACGATTCGACGGGTATGCCACTCAGTGGAGCCACGGTTGTTGCCTTGCATGTTCCTAGTGGAAGTAAGTATGGTGCGATCAGCCGCAAAAATGGATCCTTCGTGATTCGAGGAATGCGTGTAGGAACGAATTATCGACTCACTGCCAGCTTCATAGGTTATGCCCCTTCTGTACACAACAATGTCAGTATCAACCTCGGAGAAAATGAGGAGCAGACGTTTCGGCTTCGCGAAAAGAGGTCTACCACGCAAGAAGTAACGGTGACAGCGCGACATGACGACGTTTTTCATGAGTCGAAAAGCGGCTCGGGCTCGACGGTTTCCGAAGTTCAGATCCAAAATGCGCCATCTATCAATCGCTCTCTTGCCGATGTGGCTCGCATAAATCCATACACGAACCAAACAACAAATTTTGGCGGTGACGACGGATTGCAAGGTGTGAGTGTAGCCGGAGTGAATTCGCGCTATAACAATGTACAGATTGATGGAGCAGTAGCGAACGACATGTTTGGTTTGGGACAGGCCGGAACGGCCGGTTCGCAGGCAAACGCGAATTTGTTGTCACTGGATGCTATTCAAGAACTTCAAGTCAATGTTTCTCCGTATGACGTCCGTCAAAGTGGTTTCACCGGAGCATTGATCAATGCGGTGACGCGAGCCGGATCGAACAAGACCACCGGCTCTGTGTTCTTGTACGGCCGAAATGCTGCATTGGTTGGTCCGAGTCCGGATGCCACGCACAGTCCCTACCCCAGCTTCAAGGATTTGCAATTTGGTGGTCGTATCGGTGGAGCTATTATTAAGAATACGTTATTCTATCACATCACAGCCGAGACACGTCAGCGGACTCGTCCGCTTGATCTTGCCATCAACAACTCTGCAGCTATTAACAACTTCCCTCACTCGATCAACGAGATTGATCAGATTGCATCCATCGCTCAACAGGAGTATGGGTACGAAGCAGGAAGCAGTGACTTGTTCAACAGTCGGAACAATACGTACAACGTACTAGCCCGCTTAGACTGGAACATTGACGACAACAACAAAGTGCAGTTCCGGCATAATTACACCAATGCGTTTCAAGATCGAAATGTACTGCGTACGCCAACAGTTTTTTCGTTGTCAAGTCAGTGGAACGAATTTCGTTCCATCAACAACTCATCGGTTCTGCAGTGGAATGCCCAGCTGACGAACGACATGGCCAACGAGGCACGCTTGACATTTACCAAGACGAGCGACGTTCGGGCTTTGCAGGCATCAGACTTTGCACAGGTTAAAGTGTATTTGAATTCCACCGACTACGTGCTTTTTGGACCCGAACGAAACTCACAAGCCAACAGTTTGGATCAAACACAGCTTGCCTTTACGGACGATTTCTCCATCAATTTTGATGAGCACACACTAAGCTTTGGTACTCACAACGAGTGGTACCACTTTGACAATCTATTCATACCGGACTATTACGGCTACTATGTGTTCCCGACCGTGAACGCGTTAATGGATAGTACGCCTAGCTATTACTCCCTTACCTATGCGGACACGACCGTCTCAAAGGGAAACGCAAAGCCTCATGCCATTTGGTCGATGATGCAAAGTGGTTGGTATGCTCAAGACGAATGGAAGGTGAGCAAGGTACTAACCCTGAAGATGGGACTTCGCGCCGACATCCCCATTTACTTAGATCAACCTTCCGACAATCCAAAATTTGATTCAACCTTTGAAGCTTTGGCGATCAGCTACAATGCGCTTCCGGACTCACTAAAGTCCTTGCGAAGTCCGATCCCGGAGAACTTAAGAACATCGCAGCTCCCTAAAACCGGCATTTTGTGGTCGCCGCGCATTGGCTTCAATTGGGATTTGAGTGAAGGTGAAAAAACGATGCAACTCCGTGGTGGCACGGGCATTTTTAACGGCAAAGTTGCCGCTGTCTGGCTTTCGAATCAGTTCTCGAATACCGGTGTCGATTTCTATCACATCGCGGTTGGGTCTGATGCCTCGACGGGAGCCGCGTTGATAGGACAAGATGGCACGCCATTGCATGTGGGCCTCAACCCATATGACCCGCCAAAACCGGGCGACGGAAGTTTTGCAGGAGCCAATGACCGAACATCCGCTATCAATATCGTGAGTCCGGACTTTCGCCCTCCTCAAGTGTGGCGTTCCACACTTGGCTTTGATGTACGCCTAACAAAGGAACTCAGTCTGACAACCGAAGCCATGTACGGCATGACGTTCAACAACGTTGATTATGCAAACATTAACCTGCGTCGCTCTTTGCGCTTGCCGGTTTCACCATTAGATGGCCGTCCTTTGTATGCTGCCAACGGCTCGCGTACAAGCACAGACTCGAACAATGCCAATGCGTACACCTCCGTTTTATACCTGAGTTCACGGGACGAAGGCTATCAGTACAGTGGAATGGTGTCGGCCAAGTGGAGCGAACGCAATCCCTACCTGCCCGGACTTGGTGTTCTTGTGAGTTATGTCTATTCGGCAGCGTACGACTTACAAGCCGGTACAGCCGCAACTGCACAATCCAATTGGCAGAACACCTACGCCTCAGATCCCAATCATGTCGCTCTTGGTCGTTCGAACTTCGATACACCGCACCGCTTCTCGCTCAATGTGAGCTATGCACTAAAAATCTTCGAGAAAGCACCAACAGTTATCAATGTGTTTTATAGCGCCAGCAGCGGTCAGCCCTACTCTTTTGTGTATAACGGAGATGCGAATGGCGACGGGATCACCTTTAATGATTTGATTTACGTGCCGAAGCGAGACGACTACAATACCAAGGTTTCGATTGTCCCCACCGGAGGAATAGATCTTCGTACGTCGGCTCAAATTTGGGATCAACTCATGACCTTTATTGAGTCGAATCCGACGTTGAAATCGTACGAGGGACAAATTCTTCCGCGCAACTCGATGAGAGCTCCTTTTGTGCATGAAGTTGACTTACGCCTATCGCAAGCTTTGCCATTTGAGAGTCTACGTAATGTACACCTCTCCTTCGATCTTCAAAACGTGCTTAACCTGCTCAATTCCAACTGGGGACTACAACAGTATCTGAGCTTCCAGAGTTACTCATTGTTTCAACTGGTAGCAGACAATACCGGAAGTATGTACGATTCTCAAGGGCGGCTACGCATGAACTTTACGACGCCAACTGTCAATGGCAGACCGGGTGTGTACACGACGGATAGCTTTTACTCACGTTGGCGCATGCAGCTCGGTCTTCGCGTTAACTTTTAATCGACGTATTATGAGTCAGTTCTTCACAATGTGTGTGACAGCGTTACGAAGGTTCAACCTAGTCTTGGTGGGAATGGCCGTCGCGTTGGTATCCGTTATTGGGGGATGCTACGACGGCGTCATTACCTTCACGAATGGCAATGCCAGCGTTCGCATTTTTAATGGTCAGACAAAGAGCGCAGCAATGACCGTTGAGATCGACACTCAGCTTCAAATTGCGTCGCTGGCCAACGGAACCGTGAGCGAACAGTTTAGTCTGAGTTCCGGATTGTATCATTCGTTTTTCTGTCAGTCCACCACGGACAGTACCACGCTGGGTATCATTGCAAACCAACGATATATGTTTGCAGACAATGCAAAGTACACCATGGTAGTACATGGATTAGATTTCACAGACTTTGTGAAGCCTGTACTCGACAGTTCTGTCAGTCCTTTCCCTTCTAAAGCCGCTATACGCATCATCAATGCCACCGATACGAGCATTTGTAACGTGTTTGTAGATACCATTAAGATTAACGACAAACCGGCGGATATCCAAACCGCTACCCGCTTGTTCGCTGCTCCACCGGGCATCTACACAATTACCACCTACAATAGTTACTCCAATGCGGAAATCGATCATCGAAGTGTGAATCTGGTGGCAGATCGATGTTACAATCTGATTATTTACGACGCTGTCGGTAAATCCGGCGTCTTGCAAAAAGTGGCATTTCTCGACATCAACTAATTCAAAGGATTCATATGCGAAAAGGTACTCTTGTTGCTTTACTCTGTTTGTTCGGCGTGCTGAGCTTGCATGCTCAAACGATTGCTATTTCCAGTTTTCGCGCTCGATCAATCAACGACACGCTGGTAAAAGGCGAGAAAATAGCCGGGCGTGTGAGCGTTGGACCGGAGTTTCGAAACACCAGTTTTATCCAGGATGCGAGCGGGGGCATTGCCGTGTTCAACAATAATTTTCATGCCGGTGTTCATGTGGGTGATTCGGTAGAAATAACAGGTGGACAGCTTCAGGATTTCCAAGCGGTAAGCGGACAATCGAAAACAGGTCTCTCCGAAATTGCCGGCAGCCAGTTTGTCTTTACCGTAGTACCAACCGATGCAGTTGCTCCGACACCGAAGATCGTTGCGATACAGTCCGTGAGTGAGGTGTATGAAGGCATGCTCATTAAACTTCGCGGTGTCACGTTTACAAGCACCGGATCCTTTCAAGGTGACAAGAACTACTACGTCATTAATTCCAATGGCGACTCCGTTCAAGTACGCGTGGATGCGGGTACGGAGATCGCTGTTAACAACCTCCCCATTCCAACCGGCCCGATTGACCTTGTTGGCGCGTTGGGACAATTTCGCGGAACCTACCAGGTCGAACCTCGATTCGCCTCGGACATCGGTGCATCGGTCGATAAAGACACGGTGTCTAAAGACTTGACCTTCGACGTCACCTGTTGGAATGTGAAACAGTTCATGAGCACGGTTGACACAACCATCAAAGACAAACAACGTCAGCTCGAAAGCGTGAAGCGAACACTCGACTCGATTGATGCCGACCTCGTGTCGCTCGAAGAAGTTGCCAACCCTGAGGGTTTTCAACGCCTGGTCGACACCCTGAACGCATCGAGTGGCGGCCGCCTGGCAACGGAAATCCTCCAGGATCAGAAGATGGCGTTCATTTGGAAGAAGTCGGTGATCGACACCATCAGTTCCGGACTCGCCGTGAACGGTGGTTCACAAGCTTGGGCTAATGGTCGTTTCCCCCTTCGCTTAACCCTGAACGCAACCGTAAATGGCGTGCATCGGCAGTTCACAGCTTTTTCGCTTCACGCCAAAGCTACCGGCAGCGGCACAGAGACCGCCGATCTGGGTCGACGTACAACGGATGCTCAAACCTTTTACGATTACCTCAACACCTTCTACGCCACCGAGCCGGTGATTGTGCTGGGTGATTTTAACGATGATGTCACGACATCTGTCGTAGGTACCGGCAACCCTTCACCCTATGGCGTTTTTGTGAATGATAGTGTGCATTGGGATGTCCTGACCAAGCCGTTGTCCGAAGCCGGTCTGGCTTCGTACATCGGCTCCCAAGCAAGTATGATCGATCACATCATTGTATCGGATGAAGTGAAGCCCGGTGTGTATCGCACTAAACTGGAAACGCCGCAAGCGTTCCTGTCGTCGTACACGTCAACGGTGAGCGATCACGTTCCGGTGTCAACCAGAATCTATCTCGATCCGGTTGTCGTTGGTGTGCAGGAAACACTGCCTTCTATCCAAGGAACCAGTCTGCGTGTTGCTCCCAATCCCTGTTCCTCACAAGGCTTGATTGAAGTGATCAACGAGCATACTCAATACATGAGAGTTGAGCTGGTTGACATGCTTGGTTCCACCGTGCAAGAGTTGTTCGACGGAACCATGCCGTCTGAAGTTCACGTGTTCAATTGGAGCGCACATACGCTTGCATCCGGCTTGTACGCTGTGCGTTGTACAACGGCATCCGGTACAATCAGCTATCCCTGCATTGTGACGCACTAAGTTTGCAAGTATTCTTCCGTCTAAGCCTCCGATTCAAGGCGAATCGGGGGCTTTCTAATCAACACTCTTTTCATTTTTCATTCAGGAGTCTGCATTGCGAAGCTGGTCTATTGATGATTCCATCGAACTCTACAACATCAACGGCTGGGGCATCAACTACTTTGGTGTTAACAAGAAAGGACACATTGTTGTCTCTCCACGCAAGTCGAATGGCATCGCCATCGATTTAAAAGAGCTCATGGACGAGTTGGCATTGAAGGATGTGAATTCTCCGGTGCTACTGCGTTTTCCGGACATTCTGGACAACCGCATCGAGAAAATTAGTGGTTGTTTTGAGGCGGCGGCAAAAGAGTATGGATACAAGGCCAAGTACTACAATGTGTATCCCATCAAGGTCAATCAAATGCGGCCGGTGGTGGAGGAAATTGTCCGCTACGGAAAGAAATTCAACATCGGCCTTGAAGCTGGTTCCAAGCCGGAGTTGCACGCTGTGCTTCCCATTATGGATAATTCCGAGGCGCTTATCATTTGCAATGGGTACAAGGACGAGGAGTTTATCGAGCTTGCGTTGCTGGCGCAAAAAATGGGCAAGAAGATCTTTCTCGTCGTAGAGAAACTCAACGAGTTGCGTCTCATTATTTCCGTTGCGCGCCGACTGGACGTGAAGCCGAACATCGGCATTCGTATCAAACTTGCCTCTGCCGGTAGCGGGAAATGGGAAGAGAGTGGTGGTGATCACTCAAAATTCGGACTGAACTCCAGCGAATTGCTCGAAGCCATCGAGCTCATGAAGAAGGACGGCATTCAAGATTGGATCCGTCTCATCCACTTCCATCTTGGCTCGCAAATCACCAACATTCGCAAGATCAAAGCGGGACTGAAAGAAGTAGCGCAGTTCTACGTACATCTGCGTACCATGGGCTGCGACGTCGAGTTCGTGGATATTGGTGGTGGCTTGGGTGTGGACTACGATGGTTCGCGTACAGCGATGGCTTCCAGCATCAACTACTCCATTCAAGAGTACGCCAACGATGCCATCTACACCTTGATCGATGCGGCGGATAAGGCAGACCTTCCCCATCCGAATATTATCACCGAGGCCGGGCGTGCGCTTACGGCTCACCACTCGGTTCTTGTTTTCAATGTTCTGGAAACCGCCTCCATTCCCACATGGAGTGAAGAGTTGCATGAAGTCAACGAAAGTGACCATGATTTAGTTCGCGATCTCTACCGTCTGCTCAAAGAGCTGAATGGACGAAGCATGCTTGAAACCTGGCACGATGCCCTGCAGGAGCGCGAAGAAATTCTGAACCTCTTTTCGCTCGGTATGATCGATCTCGAAACGCGCGCCAAAGCTGAGCGACTTTTCTGGACGATTGCGTCAGAAGTCCATCGCATGAGTATCGAAATGAAGCACCAGCCGGAAGAACTTCGCAATCTGTCGAAGCTGCTTGCGGACAAGTACTTCTGCAACTTCTCGCTCTTTCAAAGTCTTCCGGACTCTTGGGCTATCGACCAGATCTTTCCGATACTTCCTATCCATCGCTTGGATGAGAAACCGACGCGCTATGCCACGATACAGGATATTACGTGTGATAGCGACGGCAAGATTGATCATTTCATCGGTATGCGCGACTTCGCTCAATACTTGGCCGTCCATGAACATCATCCGACCAAACCATACTACCTTGGCGTCTTTCTCGTTGGCGCCTACCAGGAAATACTTGGCGACCTTCACAATCTGTTTGGTGATACAAACGCCGTGCACGTGATCTGCACCGACGACGGCTATCAATTCGAACAAATACACGAAGGTGAGACAGTGGAAGATGTATTGGATTATGTGCAATTCAGCGCTAAGAAACTTGTCCGTACCATGGAAGCATGGGTGTCGCAGTCGATGAAAGACGGTATCATTTCTCCACAGGAAGGAAAAGAGTTCTTAGCCATCTACCGTTCGGGTCTCTACGGGTACACCTACCTCGAGTCCTAAGCACAGAAGATTCTTATTCGTAGGGCTCGGGTCAAGGCTTTGCCTTGACCCGAGCCGTGTCCAAACCATCCTGCTTTCCTCTGGCCTCATGCACATCCTCTCTCCACAGCGGCCTCTTCGGCGCAAACTGCTACTCTCGCTGTCTGCCCTCCTTCTTCTACTCGCTGCTCCCTACTTTCTTATTCCACACTACCGCTTCCCTGAGCAAAAAGCGTTTGAAGGTTCGGCATGGTATAATCCCTATGCCACGGGAGTCCAGACCGTGAAGAAACTCAGCTTTCACATTCATTCGCACGCATGGGGAGGTGTTACGGACGGACGTTCAGATGCAAGGCTCATCGACTCTGTGTATCGATCCTATGGCTACGACGGCGTGTCGCTGTCCAACTACTTCCACATTGATACCCTGCAGTTCAGCGACAGCGCACACTTTATTCCTTGCTACGAACAGGGATATAGCATACAGAAGTCACATCGCTTGGTAGTTGGCGCTTCTGCTGTGCAGTGGTTCGATGTCGTAACGCCACAGACGGTGTCCATAAAGCAATTCATCTTTCGACTGCTACACCCGACTTGCGATGTGCTCGTGATGGCACATCCCGCATTTGGAAGACCAAGCTATACCATCGATAACGCGCGTGAGCTTTGTGACTACGATTGCATGGAAGTACTGAATCATTACAGGAATTCTCTTCAACATTGGGATGCCGCACTCAGTGCGGGTCGTCCCGCGTGGCTCATTGCCAACGACGATTCGCATAACGCTCGCGATGATCATGAAACCGGAGTACGTTGGACACTAGTGTGCAGCCCTTCAACGACACGAGGCGAGGTCTGTTCGGCTCTTAAACGTGGTGCAGCCTTTGGGGTGATAGGAAGCCACGGACAGTGTGATGTTCAGATACAATCCATTAACGTGATCAACGATTCACTTTTCCTTAGCTGCGCACAACCATTCCGGCGATGTCGTGCGGTGGGTCAAGACGGCCGCCTCCTTAGTCAGGAAAGCAACAGCAGAACACTCAGCATCGCTTTGCATCCGAACGATCACTATTGTCGATTGGAAATTGAAGGCGATTCCTCCACCGTTTTCACCAATCCCGTCATCCGCTGCGACGCTCAGCCTAGCATGCCGCATGCCGATGTTGATGTACCGCTTACTATCCTCTTCATGGTGATCTATACCGCCTTGGTGTTGAGCCTGGCGTATTTTGCGATCAAGACGCTGCGCGAAGCGCAGAACGGCTGAAGAATAATCTGTGCAGCAATTGGTGCTGCAATTGACCTTTCACTCATCAACGCATTTGTCCATGAAGTCAGCTCAATCGGATCGTCGTCAGACAACGACACTTGCAGGGCTTGTTTTGCTCTGCCTGATGGTGTTTTTCATTCCCTTCGCAAGTCAGGCACAGGTGCATCCCGGACGCTTCACAGAATTTAGCGACGAGCTGAGCGACAGTTCGAAGTTTGGTGCTTTGGCTCGTCTGCAAACGGCTTTTTGCTTCGATCACGCCTTGGGTCCTATCAATCCGGATATTGAAGAAACCGAGGAGGAGGAATTGTCGGAATACCCCAATCGAGATCAGGCCTTGGTATTCAAGTTTGGGGAATGTCTGGATATCTATCGCTGGAATGAATACATGCACTGTTCGTTCCGCGCCTTCCAAGAACTAAGTGCCAACGAGAGGAACGACATTCACTTCAACCCGAGAGCTGTGCAGTGGGAAGAAGAATTGGCCTTGCGAGGATTGTTCCCTGTCGGCTCCATGCATTCGGCCTTGATTCTCTTTCACCGCTGTAAGCACGATGTCGATAATTCGGATCAAGAGCAACAGGATCTTACGATTCCGGGACTGGTGCAGAAGAGGACAGTGATTTTGTCGGGAATCGCGCTGAGCGAGAGCACTGATCCGGGGGCTTTTTTTGATCGACAATCAGCCTGGGATGCGTCGGTAGAACTTCGTGCTGAGTATTACAGCAATCATCATGATTATCGGTATCCGGAAGTGACCTTTGGTTATTCGTGGGAACAAGCGCGCGCCGCGTTGATGGGAACCGCCTCTCTGAGTTATGATCTCAGTTCGAACTGGACTCTTGCGGCTCGCTTGCATGCATCGGAGCTATTCTTTGCATCGGCCCCCAATCGCCCATCAGCGCAAGGCATGTTTAGTCGCTTCGAACTCCAACTCTGGATGAAAGGCAAGGCCGCCAACGTGGCTCTGTGCCTGATGAACGAGCGTATGTTTGATGAAATCGTGCGTATTTCGGCTGACGCCACCAATACGTTGTGTATTGGGCTGCGCGTATGCCCGAACGGAAACCGGTAAGTGTCAAGTCAGTTCGAACATCGAGAAAAGTTGCAGCACTATTCCCCGAAAAAGGCGATGGTGGCACCGCTCCAGGCGACGGTGTTATAGCGGGCTCCCATCATGGCGCCACGTCCGCTACGGACCAGGTTGATTGTTGGGATTGGCTCCGCCTCGTTATCCGGCCATATTATCATACAACGGATTTCCAGTTTGTTCATGCCCTCTGGCGTGTACAAACATTCAGCGTAGTCTATTTTTTCCATGAGTACCCACACTCCTCGTTCAGCTTCGGGAACTACTTCGATATCTGCTGCAGTGGGCGACACATTAACACCCTTTCCGGCGAAGGCATAGAGTGGCTTGAGTACATAGCGATCAAGATCTGTTGGAATGTGAGTCAGATCTGATAAAAATACCGTGCGAGGCACGCTAGCGTGGTGCAAATACGGCAAGGAGTACTTGCTCATGCGAAAGTACCAGTTGGGATGTCCGGCCCACTCTACGTCTAAGCTGTCATTCCAATGAAAGGGCAACTGCACGCGTTGCTCTTCAAGCTCATCGACAATAGCGCGATTATAGATGCGTTGCAACGGAACACTGACTCCATGTCGCTCATGAAATAAACTACGCCCCTCCCGTCGCACAGTCCGAATGTCGGTCGGTTCTACACCAATAAAATTTCGCGTCGCCAGAAAATCGGGAAGCGTTTTCTGTGCGTAGGGATCGAACTCCAGCAAAGCAACGTTGTCGGCCGAATGACCGGCAAGGACCACGTCGTGAAAGAGATGCAAGTAGTCGTCGCGATGCATGTCGCGAAACAAAGGACTGAGAGACGAATCGAGGGAGTAAACCCGATGCATCCAGTCGCTCAAAACCATCTGATAGGCAAAGAGTGAGGGGAAACCTTGTAACTCGACAAGCTGAGGAACGAGTTGTCCGTTCATTTGACTAACAGCGAAATCAACAACAGCAAACAAGGGATGGTCACTTTCGCCTTGTACTGTGTATTCCTGTTGCAGAGCCTTAGCAGATTGCGTTCGGTATTCGGGAGTGACACACTGTTTCACCAGTTCGCAAGCCGCCTTGGCGATGGCGTCGCGAAGCGACACGGGACAAAATGCCGGCGCTTCCATCACGCGGAATTCAATGCGCTGGCCCAATTCTCTCGCCATCCCGTCGAGCACCTGGGCGTGTCGTTCAGGGCTAAAAAGTTCTTGCGCAAAGCGCTGCTGCATGGAAATCATCGTCCCTCCGCCAAGTACGTGAGTTGTCCTCCGCAGTAGGTGGCCACCACCTTTGTTTCGCGAATGTCTGCCGCGGAGCACCGCGTAATATCGCGATCAAGCACAACACAATCGGCATCAAATCCAACGGCAATACTCCCCCGACGATAATGCATGTCGGCTGCTCGATGTGCTTCGCTTGTGTAGGCCGCAAGCGCTTCCTGAACCGTTATTCGTTCTTGGGCCTGCCATGCTTCGACACCATGAAAGGGAATGCGATTGCAAAAAGCATCGATGCCCGCGATGACGGACGAGGATTCGATGGGAAAATCAGAACCGGCGCACAGATGCGCTGTGGTGTCAAGAATACTCCTCCATCGATAGGCATCACGGCAGCGTTCTGCCAAACGTTTTTCAGCCATGGAGGCGTCCGAAGTACAGTGGATGGGTTGCACAGAGGCGACGACCGACAACTCGTGAAAGAGCGGCAAATCCAATGCATTCACTGTCTGTGCGTGCTCAACGCGAAGAATCGTGTTTTGGTCAGCGATGCCTTCGTTGCGCAAACGACGGTACACGCCGAGCACCATACGATTGGCGGCATCGCCAATGGCATGACACGCTACGTGGAATCCTTGTTCAACGGCTGCGCGAGCCTTTGTGTATAACTCCTGCTCGGTTATGAGCATGAGACCCTTGTTTCCGGGTTCATCGCTGTACTCTTCCAGTAATGCTGCTCCTCGGGAGCCGAGTGCACCGTCGGCATAAAACTTCACGCCAATGGTTTGTTGAAATTCACCAAGCGCCGGAAGTAATCCCGCTTCGAGCCACTCGCCATTTTGTCCACTCAGGTACGTTTGCACCCGACATTTCAACGTCCCGTTCTCAGCCATTCCACGCACAAGCGAGGCGATGCGCGGATGAACATCCATGTCGTGAATTTCGGTGATACCTTGTGAGGCACATTCTGTCAACGCGCTGAGCACAAGCGCTCGTTCCTGCTCCTCAGAATACACCGGAAGCTTGTCCCAGACTACGTACAAGGCATTGTCGATTAAAATCCCACTCAGGCTGCCGTCACTGCGCTTCTGCACGATTCCGCCGATGGGATCCGGGGTGTTCTCATCAATTCCCGTGACCCGAAGTGCGGCGCTGTTGACCCATATGGCGTGTCCGTCAATTCGCCTGAGGTACACCGGTGTATCCGGCAACACCGCGTCTAACACGCGTCTATCGGGCATCTCGGGCAGATCCCAGAGCTCTTGATTCCATCCCATGGCCACAATCCAGTCGCCGCGATTGGCTTCGGAGGCGCCGACCACCTGGGCGCATTCCTCGGCGCTATGACAGTTTGAGATATCGACTGTGTGCATTTTCATGCCAAGCCCAAGAATGTGTGCATGGGCATCCACAAAGCCGGGAAAGACAGCGCAGCCGGGATATTCATGCGTGCCTTTATCGCTTTGAATTCTCACACCGTCCGGCCAGGATTCAATGGAGGCTATACGAGAACGGGAAAATCGAAGGGAAAGCTGTGCAGACATTAGTGGCAACTCTGACAAAACAACATGGATTAGGTCAACGGTCTGAGATTGTGGACACGGAGAATAGCAGAAGGCTGTGTTCGAACGCGTAGTCCTGTGAGCAACACGATCACCCTGAGATTAGCATCCTACCACGGTGTATCAAACTTCTCTACAAGCTTCAGGCTCGATTCAAAGCGATAACGGAATGGAACACCGGTGGGGATGTTGGTTTCGAGAATTTGTGCAGGACTCATGCCTTCGATGTGCATCACCAGTGCTCGAAGCGAATTTCCATGGGCTACCACGAGAACATCTTTCCCTGCCAAAAGCAGCGGCTCGATGTGAGCGTGGTAGTAAGGAAGCACACGCTCTTGGGTCATCTTGAGCGATTCACCGTTGGGCGGCGGGACGTCGTAGCTGCGACGCCAAATCTTGAGTTGGTCCTGACCATACTCGCGTCCGATATCGTCTTTGTTCAAACCTTGAAGGTCGCCGTAGTGTCGCTCGTTCAGCGCCTGATCCCGTTCTGTTGGCACATCACTAATGCCTGCCTCGCTCAGTGCAAGATCTGCCGTGCGTATGGCACGCGTCAGAACCGATGTGAAGAGAGCGTCGAAATGTTGTCCCTTCAACTTCTGTCCTGCCTTTTTTGCTTCTTCAATGCCCTTAGGCGACAGGTCGATATCCACCCATCCGGTAAAGCGATTTTCTAAGTTCCACAGTGATTCGCCGTGACGAAGGCAGGTCAATTGAGCCATGACAATGATGGTTGGTGATAAGAACGTTCGGACGCAAAAATACGTCCGCGCGTTCTCTTATCGAATGGCTCAGTGCGAAGCAGTTTCGCACAATTCCATCAGCACACCGCCAGTGGATTTGGGATGCAAGAAGGCTATCATCATCTCGTGCGCCCCCTTTGTTGCCTCGGTATTGATGAGCTTGATGCCCTTGCTTGCCAGCTCTTTCAACTGATCGTTAATCCCCTGCACACGAAAGGCAACGTGATGAATGCCCTCTCCTCGCTTGGCGATAAACTGAGCGATGGGCGAATCGTCGCTCGTCGCTGAAGTGAGCTCCAGACGCACGTCGCCGACAAGGAATGACGCAATAGAGACTTTTTGTTCGTGCACCACTTCGTGGTGCATGTCTTCCGCTGCCACCGAGAACAGCCTGCTGTAAAGAGCTATCGCGCTGTCGAGATCCTTCACAGCAATTCCGATGTGATCAATGCATTGTATCATACGTGGTTGCTAGCGATGTGAGAAAAGGGTTGTGTAGAACTCGCTCTATAGCGATTCATTTATGGATTGTGTGCCGCAAGAATTCTTTCGGCTTCCGCCAATTCTGCAAGGGTGTTAATGCCCATGAGCTCCTGAAAATTGCTGGCGGTAAAGGCTGACACCTGTTTATGTTCAGCGCGAAGAATAGCGATGACGTCGGTCAAATAATACTCCTGCTGAGCATTGCTGTTTCCCACCTTGGCAAGTGCATCAAAGAGCAAGGCTGAAGACAACACATAGATTCCGCTATTGACTTCGTCGACAGACCGTTGTAGCTCATTCGTGTCTCGATGCTCAACGATAGAGGTGAAGTTCCCTACTGTATCTCGAATGATACGGCCGTAGCCCGTAGGGTCAGGTGCCACACAACTGAGAACGGAGGCGTCGGCATGTGCTGCACGATGCTGGCTGATAAAATCTGACAAGCTTGCAGCTTTGAGTAAGGGCACGTCGCCGCTGAGTACGAGAACATCGCCGTGAAAGTCTGCCAATGCCTCTGCGCACTGCATCACGGCGTGACCGGTTCCGAGCTGTTCAGCTTGGGTAACGCATTCAGCCCACGGATAGTTGAGCGCTACGAACTCCTCCACCAAGTCACGACGATGGCCTACAATCACCACACAGCGATCCGGATTCAGTTCTTTGGCTTGATCGAGAACGTAGGCAAGGAGTGGACGGCCGTGAAGGAGTGACAGTACTTTGGGCAGATCAGGGTTTCCCATTCGCTTGCCTTTTCCGGCAGCGAGGATGACAATGGCAAGAGATGACATGATATCTAGTTGGTACTGAGAATCAAGCGACCGGCTTCCACGCCATGTGTTCGCTCGATAATTGAATTCTGCTCGTCGACGAGCACGACAGTAGGCTCAAAGCTCTTGAGCTCTTCCTCAGTGAGTTGAGCGTAGCTGATGATAATGATGCGGTCGCCCACTTGACCTTTGCGTGCTGCCGCACCGTTCAGGCAAATCGTCTTCGACCCGCGATCTCCGGGAATGACGTAGGTTTCGAGTCGCTCACCGTTATTGATGTTCACCACACTGACTTTTTCGTAGGCTAGTAAGTCGGCAGCGTCCATGAGGTCCTGATCAATAGTCAGACTTCCCTCATAATGCAATTCAGCCTGCGTGATCACCGCACGGTGGATTTTTGACTTGAAGAAGGTTCTGGTCATTCTACTGGGGCTCGTTGATGGAGCTGCAAATTACAACGGACACTGCAATAGACGAAGAATGCGCCTTGTGATTTGATCCTGCATACAGAGCGCTACTCAGTGATCGAATAATCGCTATTTTCGTCTTTTGCGCGACTTTTAGAGTTTATCGAACGATTATCATGAAAATTCAACTCCGTAAGATTGCCCATGCTCGAAGTGGTGACAAAGGAGATGCCGTCAATTGCGGTGTTATCGCCTTTCGTGAAGAATGGTATCCCCTGATTCGCAAAGAACTGAGTGCCGAGCGCGTGAAGAAGCACTTTGAAGGCATTTGTTTTGGACCCGTTGAACGTTACGAAATACCCAATCTTTGGGCCATCAATTTTGTGCTGCATAACAGTCTGGGCGGCGGCGGAACCGTGTCGCTAAAGCTCGATGCCCAAGGAAAGACCATTGCATCGGCCATGCTCCTTATGGAGATTGACGTTCCGGACGGAACAGTGGAAGGTTAAGACTCAACTTTTGGACCTGCTGCGCCAAAGGCGCGCGTGTATTCATCGTCAATGGAAACCCTGACTGTTTCACACCGAGCGACCTCACCTCATGAACCGTCCACCTGAAGGAATCAGTATCGGCAGAGTGCGCGAGTCGGATTTTGAAGAACTAACGCAGCTCATCCATGCCCTTGCCGCCTTCGAAGAACTGGCTCCTCCGGATGCCGAGGCGCTGGGTCGACTTCGTCGAGATGCCTTCGATCCACATCCTCCCTTTGAAGCTTTCCTTGTGAGAAACATCCACGCACAGGCTATTGGGTACATGATCGTGTTTTTTAGCTACTCTTCATTTCGTGGACAGCGGACGATGTACTTGGAGGATATTTTTATTCTCCCTGAATCGAGAGGTCAGGGTGTCGGCACTGCGTGCATGAAGTTCCTGGTGCAGCGCGCCCGAGAATTGAACTGTGGGCGCGTCGAGTGGCAAGTACTTGACTGGAATGTAAAGGCTATTTCATTTTATGATGGCATCGGCGCGCAGCATATGAAGGAGTGGTACCCTTATCGAATTTCGGCAGAGCAATTTTCATCTATTCTTGAGTCTGGCGATGCGTAGCACGAATGAACACAGCGGATCGACACGTGTCTTCTTGATAGCCGCGTTGACAATCTTGCTTTTTAATGGTATCTCCGTGATGGCGCAGAGTGGAATGGATTTCCGGGAGTTTCGCTCGAAGCTGGATCTCTATTACGACAGTGCGATGGTAGAAGATGTGGTGAAGGATCTTCCGGACATGGGTACGTTTCGCGTGTGGGGATGGGACGTGGGTGACTTTAGTGGTGACGGAAATTATGATGTTGCCTTTAGTATTCGAATGAACGACGACCGACGACGCCAGGTTCGCGTGTTCCTCTACGTTGATATCGACGGCTACCTCACCAACGTTCGGAACGACCTCTACACCTTTGTCGAGACTCCTCTGGAAGTTGGCATGGTGATTAAAAACAACGGCTGTTACGTCACTGAAAAACAACGTCAGTACGAGTGGTTGGTTCGCGGCTATCGCTTCACGCATGGCTGTATCGAACTACTGGATGAATTTGTCACCTCACGTATCGACCGATTTTCGCGTGAATACTATTGCAACTACGAGAGTCTGCGCCACGAACTCCGCTTCTATCAGCAAGGCGCGTCGGAACCGGTGTTTGACGTGCATTACCTTAGTATTCCAAGTTTTGCGCGCGGCGAATCGCTGAGTATGGAGCACACGCTGGACGCAGATGTGCAATCCGTGGATTTCGTTACGAAGGGGTCGTTTTATTGGACGGGTCCGAACGACTGCTCTTACCAAGTACGATCGGTGTATGATGACAAGTATCTGTACTTGCGCATTTCCGTGCGAGATAGTGATGTCGTGATAGCACATTGCGACACCTGCCCTGCCGATAACATTGATATATGGTTCGACACCCAACTCGATTCTGCCGAACAACAACGCGTATTTACGAAGACAGCCAAGAGGCTCCAATTCCGCAATACGAGCGACTCCAACATGTTTTGCCTGCACGTGTCTCTGGGTGATTTTCGCGACAAAGATCCGAGCGTACAAGTGCGGACGACGAACGTCAGCACCACGAATCTCAAACAGCAAATTGCTCTGACCCAACTCAATCAAAAAGTTGCACTGCGCGATCACGGCTATGTGCTTCGTCTGCGAGTGCCGTTTAGTCTTTTTGGCATCGACGAACTCTCCATGCACGATGGGAAAAATATTGAGATGGGCTGCACCGTCGTGGTACACGATATCGACAACGAGTATCGTCCTGAGGAAGAAACCACCCTTGCCACTTCTGATATCGAGGAGATGAATCCCTCCACCTTTGGAACTGTAGTGTTCATCCCCGAAAACGGTACCTTAGGTGACGTCAGAAACATCTTTGCAGAGCATTTGGTGGGTGTGCTGAATGCCCTTGGTTTTTGACGAACCATAAGGCAGCATCAGTTATGTCGGAGTATGTGTTATGGACGAGGACGTATGACCATGTTTAAGAATCACCACGAGCAACATGCACTTGAAGGACCTCACTCGCGATGGGAGGAAATGAAGTTCTTGATGCGAGTGGTCATGGAGTTTCTTCGAGGGTTTCGAACTCTTCACTTTGTCGGTCCTTGCGTCACCGTCTTTGGTTCGGCGCGATTCGCTGAGGGACATGAGTTTTATGAACTCACACGCGCCGTTGGCGCTGCTCTTGTTGACCTTGGCTTTACCGTAATGACCGGGGGCGGTCCCGGGCTCATGGAAGCCGCTAATCGAGGTGCAAAAGAAGCCGGCGGAATTAGTGTTGGCTGCAACATCGTCCTTCCCATGGAGCAGCATCCCAACCCCTACTTAGACAAATGGCTTAACTTCCATTACTTTTTCGTGCGAAAAGTTCTGCTGTTCAAGTACTCTTACGCCTTCGTTGCGATGCCCGGTGGAATGGGTACGGTCGACGAGCTCTTCGAGGCCATCACGTTGATTCAGACAAAGAAAATTCAGAAGTTTCCGGTCATTCTCATGGGTACTGAATACTGGACCGATATCAAAGAATTGCTGTATGTGATGGAGAAAAAGGGAGCCATTGCTCACGAGGATCGAGACCTCCTCCTCATTACCGACTCCGTCGAAGAAGCAATGAATCACATTAAATCTCGCGCCATGCAGAAGTTTAATCTCAAACGCGTTGTGAGCCTTCAGCCAGTGGGGTTTTTTGGCGAGAACTAATCGCGATGCATGCGCTCTCTACGTTCCGGAGAACGCAACAATATCAGCCCACATCTGTTGTAACCGATTTGAAGCCCTGCTACACTTGCGAGTCTTCCAGCTGCAACTCTGATGCATGTTCCAAAATGGCATTCCTCACCTCTTGCATGTGCCACTGCGGAGTGCTGGTAGCCCCGCTGATTCCGACGGTAGAGACACCCGAAAACCAGCTCCAATCCATCTCACGCATGTCCTCGATGAAGTGACTATTGGGATTAGCCTGACGGGCAACATCAAATAATACTTTGCCGTTGGACGATGCATGGCCGGCAACGAAGATGACCACATCATGAGCGCGTGCAAAAGCAGCGAGCTGGTCTTCGCGGCCCGACACTTGTCCGCATATGGTATCCTTGGCGTGAAATTCGACAGCGATGTCGCGCATTTCGTCCACGTGAAATTCGCGAATGCGCTGCTGCAGGTACTCCTTGATGGAGATAAAAGTGGGACGATCCATCGTTGTTTGCGAAAACAGGACAGTCTTCCGTCCGGTATCTACCATAGCCTGTGCTTCTTCAACTCTGCGAATGACCACGCATTGATCGTGACACACTCCTCGCACTCCGATCACTTCCGCATGATCTTTCTTGCCAAAGATCACAATCTGAAAACCCTGATCATAAAACTTACGGACTCGCTCTTGCAGCTTCGTTACGACCGGACAGGTAGCGTCAACAATTTCGATTCCGTACTTCAGCGCCTCGCGATACGTTTGCGGCGGCTCGCCATGTGCGCGAATGATCACTCGGGCTTTCGTACCGGCAAGTGAAGGAAAATCTTCCACGCGAATGGTCTTCAGACCGCGATCAGCCAGTCGCTGCGTTTCCTTAGGATTGTGGATAATGTGTCCCAAAACGTACACATTCTCGTCCCTCACCACCTTTGCCGGATCGCTTTCGTGAGCAGTTTTCCCTTCGTCCAGGCACTGTTCGGCAATCTTAACGGTGCGCACAACGCCCCAACAAAATCCGGATGATGTATCGATGTCAACTCTCATAGCGGTGCTGTTAGGTTTTTGATTCGTGTCCGTCGGCAATGCGTTCCATGGCAAGCTCCACAATGCGCTGTACTTGTTGCTCTATACTCAGATCGGAGGTGTCGATCTCGACGGCATCCGGAGCTTTGAGGAGCGGACTAATAGCCCGGGTGGAATCCAATTCGTCACGTCGCTCCAGCTCCGCCGCTACGTTTTCCAGATCCGCTCCGAGAAGTTGCTGCTGTTCCGCTAATCGACGTCTGGCCCGTGCTTCTATTGAAGCGACGAGGAAGATCTTGAGCTCAGCTTTGGGAAATACGACCGTGCCGATGTCTCGTCCGTCCATCACGATGCCACCATGCGCGCCTAGTTCTTGTTGCATACGAACCAACTGCTGGCGCACCGAAGCAAGCGAGGAGACATAGCTGACATGACGAGTAACGTCTGATTCCCGAATTCGAGAACTGACGTCCATGCCGTTCAGCAAAGTGCGCTGACCATTTCCATTCAACTCAACACGAACATCGAGTGTCGATAAAATGCCGCAAAGGTCGGACTCAGAAACGGAGATGCCACCGGCATCCTCGCCAGCAGGTGTCGCCTTGCCGGATTCTAAGACGCCAAGCGTGATCGCCCGGTACATGGCGCCGGTGTCCAAATAAGTGTAGTGAAGCTTTTGAGCCACCAAACGTGCAGAGGTAGATTTTCCGGATCCAGCAGGTCCGTCGATTGCGATGGTAATGTTCTTCATAATGCCTCGGAGAGCTGCAAATTACACTGAAGGACAGGAAGAATGAGGGGAAAGACGAGGTGTGTAAAAGCCGGAGGTAGCTCAACTGCTTGGCAATTCAGGCCTTTTTGCCATGTTGCAGCTTCATCATGCCTATACGGGGACCCAATGCCTACAATATTTAGCTTGTCATCCACCTCAGACGCACCGTTACGTGCATCCCGGAACCAACGGGTGTGCGCTGTGTCCTTGGCGTCGAAAGCTTCCTTGCTCACGATGGGTTTATTGGTCTTCATCGGCTTGCAGCCGCTTGTCGCACAGAACCCGGTCAATCCCTTTGGCATAACGATGCCGTTACGGTCACCGCTGAACAACCAATTGCTGGGTACGGGCATCGTTCGCGCGTTGGATACCAGTGACTATTTGCATGTCCAGGATGGCCATATCGTCCGCGCCAACGGTGAGCGTGCCAGACTCATTGGAACAACCTTGTCCTATCAAAGCTGCTTCCCCGACTCGGCTCAGGCAATTGCATTAGCTCAGCGTTTTCACGATTTGGGCATGAACTGTGTGCGCTTCAGAGGTTGGGATACGTATTACTTGACGAGCACACCCTACGCGACGTCAGACACGACATTTAGCGAATTTTATCAGCTTAGGTTTGACTGGTTCATTGCTCAATTATCCGCGCGTGGAATTCAAGTACTCCTGTCACAAACAGGACTGACTCCAAAATCGGGCGATGGCGTACGGCAGTATGACTCAATTAAGTATAACTGGCAAACTCGGGTGTTCCAGTTTGTTGACGCAGACTACCAATCGTTTCAGCGGAAATTTCTTCGTCGCTTCTTCCGGCACGTAAATCCATACACCAACCGAGAGTATCGAAACGAGCCGGCACTCGCGCTGTATACAGCAACCGATGAAAATTCCCTCAATTACTATTGGGTGCAGAACTTTATCGAAAACTCAGTACCAATTTTACCGCAAACTCAGCGCTATGAACTCGATTCTTTGTTCGCAGCCTATTTAAAACAAAAGTATAGTACTGTAAACGACAATGTGATCGCTGCGGCATGGAGTGATGGTCCAACGGATACTACAAATCGGTTTTTAGATCCGGGATTTGAAGACCTGTTCACGTCGCCGTGGCAAACCAACATCAATACAAACAATGCACAAGCGGCATATACCACAAGCGACGCCGACAAAGTCGAAGGCAGCCGCTCTGCCGTGTTTAAAGTCCTGAAAGGCGGTGTGAATCTAAATGACATTCAATTGACCCTGCGTGGCATTAAAGTCGAAAAAGGCAAACAATACACCTTTACCGTTTGGATGAAGAGCTCAACGGCGGGGCATAAAGTTCAGGCCTATTTACTGCGAGGTTCCACGCCGTACACCGGCTATGGATTGAATTCTATGTTCACGTTAACGAACTCATGGCAAATGTATTCCACAACATTTCGAAGTAATTCCGCGGATGATAACGCTCTGCTTCTCCTTCAGCTGGGTGGGACTACTTCAGATGTGTACTTTGACAACTCTTCGTTTCGTGAATCAGCCGCTCCGGCTCTGATGCCCGGTGAGTCACTTGGCTCTAACACTATCGACGTCGCTATAGAACGTTCAAATGTCAGTACAAAACGCATACTGGAAACAGGCGCATTTATCAACGTGTTACAAGAGCGTTACTACGAGTCTCTGCGCTCATTTCTACGCGACAGTCTAGAGTGCCATCTCCTTTGTGGTGGTAGCTCTTGGTGTCAGTACTTAGGCGACGTGTACACGGAGCGAAACTTGGATTTCAGCAGTATGAACGGTTACCGCGGTAGTTGGGCTGTTCAGGGTACAGGTAGCCCGTGGAACAATCATTGGTCTTTTGCCAACTCACTCAACGTAGAAGATCGGTACGGAAGCACAATAGGTGGCATCACTCGAGCTAAGATTCGCAACAAACCGCTCTGTATTACCGACGAGATGCAAATCTATCCGTCTCCGCATCTCAATGATCTCATTTCTTTTGTCCCGGCTTACGCACAATTTCAAGATGCAGACATGATTATACTTGGTGACTGGAATGGATCCGGAAGTGCGTCGGACCTCGACAGTAGCTGGATAAAGCTGGATCAGATTTGGGAGATCAAAGGTCAGTATGCGCTCCAATCCCTGTTCCCAAGTGTCTCAGCAGCGTGGAAAAATGCGTTGGTGGCTCCCGCTGAGGAGGCCATTCCGTTCCTGCTCGACGCGGCCGATCAACGCATGGCTTTCTTCCGCCGTGTTGAGATTGATTCTTTCGATGCAGTCCAACAAAGTGTACTTCCCCACCTCGTGATCCCCGAGTTCAATGGTGCGAATGGATTGGATATGTCCAACATTCAAAGTGATACCAAGGAATTGCTCTGGAACCAGAGTGCAGGATGGCTGCACATCAATACGCCACGCTATGTGATGGCCAGCGGTCGGCTCAAGAGCGGGATCCACAGCTTTGATGGGCTAACGATCGAGCAGACAGATAACAGTTCCTATGCAACCGTCAGTTGGCTAAGCCTGGATAGCAACGCTATTGCTGACGCACCAAAGTCGCTAATTACTCTTTCAACGAAAGCGCATAACAGGGGTGCAGTTATTGAAGGCGACACCTCGCTTTGGCAAGGTTGGGGCAGCGGCAGCGTGCAAACCCAGTCGTGTACCATGCGCTTCAGTTTGCGCTCAGATTTCGACTCACTCAGCATTCAACCGTTGGATTCCTTGGGGTACCCAAGCGGCGACCGTATTGAGGCCACCAAGTCGGTATCCGGCAAATTCTCATTCGAACTTGATCAATCGAAAACCCACGCACTCTGGTTCGCCGTAGAGCAGCATACCTTCGCCAGCGACGTTCCGTGGGCACAGACGGAGACCAATATTCGTTGCTATCCCGATCCTGTGCGAACAGTTCTCCATTGCTCATTGAGCGACGCAGCATTTCAAAATGGCCTCTCTGTTGAAAATTTGGCAGATATCCGAATCGTTGACGTCCTCGGACATTCTGTTGATGTCGACATACATCGTGGCAATCGGAGCATCGACGTAGACTGTCATTCCCTGGCCGATGGGCTCTACATGATTCGAATGTCCGCTAACACCCGGGTAGTCGCGATGAGCTTTGTTGTTGCTCACGAGTCTCGCTAACAATCATGGCTTTTTCGAGTCCTTCCTCGGCCAAGTCACTGCTGAACTCGAAGCAGGACGCATCCGAAGAATCAGCGACGCAGTTTTGACCCGTCGACCGTTTGTGGACTAGATCCTCTTATTTTCTCGTGCGTGATGAATTTTCTGTCACGCTACCCCGCGTTTTGCGTGATTTTTGTGCACAAGTCTCGATCTGTAAGTACTTCCTTTGTATCTTTGTAGCTCTGAAAGATTCGCACACCACCATAACATGTTCGTTCTTCATGGCACAAAGAGAAAAAAAATCTGACAACGTTACAAAAGCAGAACTTGTAGACAAGATTTCGGAGCAAACAGGCTTAACGAAATTAGAAGTAAAGGCAGTCGTCGAGGGATTCATCAATGGTATTCTCGACTCCATGTCTGACCGTCGCAGAATTGAAATTCGTGGATTTGGCGTTTTCAGCGTCAAGAGTCGAAAACCACGCATTGCACGTAATCCTCGCACGGGTGACAGTGTAGAATTGAAAGCGCGATTTGCTCCGGTGTTCAAGGCGTCCAACGATTTTATCGCGGAAGTCGACTCGAACATCAAGTCACGCATGGAAAACGCGGACTAAGAGAGCACGACGAGCATGAGCGAGATGGATTCTTCACCATCACCGGAAACGAAGCCGCCTGCAAAGTCTGCCCCGTTTCGAGCCGGATTTGGCATCATTGCACTTTCCTTAGCTGTTGCTCTGGCGTCGTATTCTGTTCAGCAGTACACCTTAAGGCAGGACGAAGAAGCCGGTGCAGCAAAGCGGGTACAGCAGGAGACGAGCGATGCTCACAGTCCGGCGTCCGACGATCAGAAGCAGTTTCTGGAAGAGCAGCGTCACTTGGCCAAGATGCTTGGCGACTCTCTTCAAAGGAATCCGCAAGACACGTCGATTCTGCTCAGCCTGAGTTCAGCACGTATCGCCTCGGGCGATACACTTGGCGCTTTGAAAATTTTGGATCACTACGTCCACGACGTCAATCCGTCCAATATCGCGGCACAAACCGATTACGGCTATTTGTTGTTTATCAGCGGCGATGTAAAAGCAGGAACGGATTTGACGTTGAACGTGTTGAAAAAAGATCCGAAAAATCAGATTGCTCTGTACAACATGGCAGCCATGAGCTACCATCAAGAGAATCTGCCGGAAGCCATGCAATGGATGCAAAAGTGTATCCGAGCCGACACCGCGTCGGAAATTGGACACCTTGCCGGCATGGCGCTCGCACAACTGGAAGCGGAAGCAAAGAAGTCAGGCAAGGACTAATCCCCTACCGGCTTTTTCAACAAGGTCTTGATCACCGTGGCGGCGAAGCCGGCACGAATCATGAATCTTTGAAGAGTTGCTTCCTGAACACTTGACAATACCTTGACAATACAATACCAAAACAATTTATACCACTTAACCGGGAGGTCGCTATGCCCTGTGGCAAGAAGAGAAAACGTCATAAGATGGCAACGCATAAGCGCAAGAAACGCCTGCGTAAGAACCGTCACAAGAAGAAAAACCGCTAGTACGATCAGACGTTTGGAGAACCCAAACGTCTTTTTTTTTCTTCGACCTTGTCGTCAATTAGTCGAATAATACGTGCATGCTTCGCATGCACAGCTCGAGTCTGAGGGAATGGTGCAACTCAATGTTGCGTATGCCTGACAGACGGTAGAGGCGGACGTTAAAGCATTCAGTCAAATCCCTCCTTTTTCTCCTCTCTTTCGTAATTTTGTGCTCGCATCTTTTCTCACCCTACTCAAGGATTCCCGCTATGTCGATTCGAGTTGCCATCAATGGATTTGGTCGTATTGGACGTTTAGTTTTTCGTGCCTTGCAACAACGTCATCCCAACGTAG
This sequence comes from Chlorobiota bacterium, assembly GCA_039810585.1. Lineage (GTDB taxonomy): Bacteria > Bacteroidota > Ignavibacteria > Kapaibacteriales > NICIL-2 > JBBATK01. Next base: position 1,464 of record JBDHXF010000040.1, on the reverse strand, counting down.
AGATCGTCGCGATCAACGATTTAACCGATGCTAAAACACTGGCTCACTTGCTGAAGTTTGACTCCGTCCATGGTCGTTTTGATGCCACCATTTCTGTCGACGGCTCAAACCTTGTGGTGAACGGACACGCCATCGCGATCAGCGCCGAGAAACAAATCGAGAACTTGCCTTGGAACGGCAAAGTTGACGTGGTGATTGAAAGCACCGGAAAGTTTACAACTAAGGCAGACCTTGAGAAACACTTGATGCACGGCGCTCGCAAAGTGCTGTTATCAGCACCGGCAAAAGATGCTTTGGACGCCACGATCGTCCTCGGTGTGAACGACAGCACGCTAAGCGGCAGTGAAAAGACGATTTCGAATGCATCGTGCACAACAAACTGTCTGGCACCCATGGTGAAAGTACTGGATGATGCCTTTGGTCTCGTGAACGGTTTTATGACCACGGTCCATGCCTATACCAACGACCAGAACATTCTCGATTTACCACACAAGGATCTGCGTCGTGCCCGCGCCGCTGCCGTAAGCATCATCCCGACTACAACCGGAGCAGCGAAAGCTGTGGGTCTTGTTCTTCCGCACCTCAAAGGAAAGCTCGACGGCTTTGCTACGCGCGTCCCTGTGCCGGATGGATCGTTGACAGATGTTGTGGCCACGCTAGCAAAACCGGCGACCAAAGAAGAAATCAACGCAGCATTTAAAGCAGCTTCCGAAGGCGCCCTGAAGGGTTACCTTGAGTATAGCGAAGATCCGCTGGTGAGCATCGACATTGTCGGCAACCCGCATTCATGCATCTTCGACAGTTTGTCCACGATGTCGATGGGAACCTCCGTTAAAATAGTTGGCTGGTACGACAACGAGTGGGGCTACTCGAACCGTTTAGCAGATTTAGTGACGCGTGTCGCCTAAACCTTTGGTGTAGAGACCGTTGAGTTTTTTGGTCATTATTCACCATTTTCTTGAGAGTTCCGCATGTACGACTTTTTTGTGCGAAATGCTTTGTACCTCGTGTTGGTTATTGCATTGATAGTATGGATCGGCATTGCCTGGTACCTCAATCGATTAGACGGACGCTTGGCACAGGTTGAACGCCGTATGCAGGACTCACTTCCACAGGACAAAGCATGAAAGCTCGATATATCGTTGGTACCATTGTAGCGCTCGGCTGTGTTGTTGCCAGTGTGATGTTGCTCAACTCCACCGGGGTTCAGTACGCCACTGTGGCCAAAGCCGCAGAAATGAAGACAAGGGTTTCGATCAAGGGTCATTGGCTGAAAGATCAAAACAGCAACTACGACTCACAACGCAACCTCTTCGAATTCAGCATGGCCGACGATTCCAATCGGACGGTGAAAGTAGTGTTCACGGGTTCGAAGCCAAACAACTTTGAGTTAGCAGAGAGCATCGTTGTGAAGGGAAAGATGAACGGCGACGTGTTCGAGGCCACTGATATTTTGACAAAGTG
>JBDHXF010000039.1:0-36856 GCA_039810585.1 Chlorobiota bacterium | reverse complement strand
TCGCACTCGAAACTCCACTAAATTGGTAAACGGAAATTAGTAGAATTTCAGTCCAGTCAAATAGGGGGCTGGAACATACTCATAGTGGAAATATTGTTGCCACAAAGCCTTTACTTCATATTCGATACTGATTTTGGCCCGAATCACGTGCGCGCTGTTTAGAATTACACTTTAGATGAGATTATCATTGAGAGTCCAGAGCAGTAATCGCGATGTTTTGTGCTTTGTGCATTCTGTGACCTTGCCCCGTTTGGTGTAACATGAAGTTATGAGTCAAGCGCCGTAGATTTGTTTCATTATACTACGGGGTTAGACCATGAGTGAAAAAGCAGTGAAGCGTGAACGAAGAACGTTTACGAAAGAGTTCAAGGAATCAGCAGTCCGCCTTGCAGACGAGGGTAATGCATCACTCTCACAGATAGCCAAAGATTTAGGCATAAATGTCAATCAGCTAAGAAGTTGGAGAGAGGCTGCTCACGTTCATAGCGATCAAGCATTTCCTGGCAGAGGCAATCAACGTGAATTGGAAGCAAAGATTGTTCAGCTACAGAAGGCTCTTCGTGTAAAAGAGCAGGAAGTGGAAATTTTAATAAAAGCCACAGCCTTCTTCGCACGGGAGCAATAACGAAGTATCAGTTCATTGACAATCATCGAGCACAGTACGGCGTGCGGCTTCAATGCAAAGTATTGCGAGCCAGTCCTCGTGGGTACTATGCATGGCTCAAACGACAGGACTTGATTCGACAGAAGCATCGGCAAGAGCAGGAGCTCATAGAGGCAATCAAAGAGATACTGGGACTTGACCCGATTTAGTGGAGGCAGTTTAAATTACTAAATCAGAGTTCTCTTTCAAAGTCAATCAGACACTTGTACCCCAGCGTCGAGTCTGACCGTTGACGGTTGTAGTAAAACTCAATGTACCGATATTCCATTGCGGCTGCATGATTATGATCACGCGGCAAGAAGCTTTCTATCATTGATTCGGCTTTGAACGTTTTAAAGAATGACTCGGCTACCGCGTTATCCCAACAGTTGCCTTTTCGACTCATACTCTGAAGAATCCCTAAGCGGCCCAGCATATGACGAAACGACGTTGATGCATACTGACTACCTCTATCAGAGTGAAACATCTCAGCTGGTTGCTGCTTAGAATCACGTCGACTCTTAACAGCTTTCCATAGAGCCATACAAATAAGCTTGTTGTCAATACGATCACTAATATGCCAACCGATAATCCGTCTTGAGCATAGGTCTATTACCGTTGACAAGTACGCAAATCCATTCAGCGTTGGTATGTAGGTTTTCTCAAGCCCATACCTTATTCAACTCCGCTTGATTGAACTGTCTATCAAGTAGGTTTGGTGCAACAGGCTCGCTGTGATTCGAATTGGTTGTTTTGGTTGTTCGGCGCTTAGGACGAGCTTCCAAGCCTTTCGCCTGCATCAGACGTACTACACGCTTACGAGAAACATGTTCCTGTTGTTTGACCAGCTCGTCGTGGATTCGCGGCGAGCCATATCGCTTATGGTGCATTTCAAAGATCTCTTCTACTTGATTGCCGGGCCGCTCGTCTTCCCGTGCACGTTGGCTTATAGGGCGATGGCGTCATGCATAGAAACCACTGACACTAACTCTGAGTACACGACACATAGTTTCAATGCGATGATCTGACTTATGTCGCTCTTGAACTCGTATCTCAACCTTTTCCGTGGGTCGCAAAGAATACCGTCGCTTTTTTAAAATGGCCACTTCTTCCACTCGTTCGTTTAGCTCCTTACGAAGGCGTCGATTCTCAGCCTGCAACTCCTGCAAACTTAGCCCACCTTCGACACTGGCTTTGGGATAGTATTTCTCAACCCAGTTACGGAAGTTGTTTTCGTTCACTCCAAGCTCACGAGAGGCTTGACGCAATGTCTTCTTTGACTGAAGCATCATTTCGACTGCTTCCTTCTTGAACTGTTCGTCAAATCGCTGATGACTGCGCTTCTCCGACGAATCTTGCATCTTTCTTTTACCTTGATTTGTGGATGAAACTAAGGCTTGTCACCTTATTTTCACCTCCACTTTTTCGGGTCAACTCCTGCGATCTAATGTTGAGCGGAAACGCTAAGTGCAAAGTTCACAAAAATAACACTTGTGCACCTTGAAAAATATATAATGCGCACAGTGTCGATCCTCGTAAACCGCTGTGACATCGGCGTGATTATATGCGTGTAACTACGAGCGGAATATCATACATTTCTGGACGCATTGGTCCGGGTACGCTAGGAGCTGAGAGTGTTAGTAGATTATTAGCTACACTCATCCCCTCAATTCTCATCCTCGGCACTTATACCTCGATTGTTGTCGATATCGAAGAGGGTGGTTTTACGTAGACGGTAATAGGATACCCAGTATTCGCGTAGACTGGTGTAGTATGATCGCAACGCATCGTCCTTTTCTTTTTGGGCGAGCATTAATTCTGTTGTTTCAATTTTGCCGATGATGTAGCGGTTACGTGCGACCTCGTAGCGACGAGCGGCGATGGTTTGAGAGCGAAGCGAAATGTTGAGCAGACTTGCCAGCTGGGCAAAGTCGCGTAGATCGTAGAGAATTTCCTGACGCAGTTCCTCCGTGTGTGCCTCGGCTTGGACTCGAATGCGGTCTTGTTGCGCTTGTGCCGATTCCACTTGATCCGAGAATTTAGACCAGCCAATGAGCGGCATGGATAGCGTGAGTGTGAGACCCTCCTGGTCAAGCAGATTCCGGTAGGTAGCTCCAAATTGCGATGCCGTTTGATTTAGTCCGTAGCTGGCGATGAGACTGGCATTAAAACGATTGTTGACTTTTGCTTGGGCAACGCTGCGCTCCGCCTCCACGAGTTGCGATTGATATCCCACCACTTCCGACCGATGAGTCATCGCGTAGTTCATGATGGACTGTTCATTGAGAGTGATTTCTTTTGCGCTCGGCGGAGTGATGATGCTGATGGGTGTTTCAGCGGAAAGACCAATCTGTAATTGTAGCGCCGCGAGACTGCGTTGTTTGCTCAGTAGCGCTCGTTCGTACTCGTTCTTTGCGCTCAATCCTTCAAGTTCATACTGGAGCAAATCGTTTTCCGCAATCTTACCCACATTAAATCGACCTTGCGCCAGCATGCGAATCGAATCGTTTAGGACGATATTCTGCTGTGCGTTTTCTACGTTCATACAGGCAATGTAGTAGTCGAAAAAACGACCCGCTGCTTGTGCCGAACAATCCTCCATCTGCTCGATAAAGCTGCGCTGCTGTAAGGCAAAACGTAGCTCATCCTGGTCACGGGCATAGGAATAGGCGTTGAAGCCTGTCAGCGGCTGACGAAGCTGGACGTTTAGCGGAGTCGCCGACCACGATCGATCGTCACCGGCCAAAAGGTTCGCTCGGTTATCCAGTGAGCTGTTCACCGACAAATCGCCGCCGGTAAATGGAATGCGCTGCATCAGCGATAACCCGGCATCAGAATAAGCTTGGGTCTGCGGCACGTAGCGATAGCTCCCATCCGGTTGTAGCACCGGGATGATAGCTCGGGTGTAGCCGGGGAGCGAAGCGTTGAGCGAGAGTTGTGGCAGGTAATCTGCACGCGCTGCATCGTGATCGGCACACTGAGAAGCATAGTCCAATCGTATTGCTCTGGCCGTTGCACTGAAATGCTTGGCTCGGTCGATACATTGCGGTAAATCCAAATGTAAGGTGTCGGCTGCAGGCGTGCTCGTGAATGTACCAATGAGCAGAGTAGTCAGAAGCAGGCTTTGACCAAAAAATCGTACAGTCATAACGATGGTGTGTTTTCAGATCTAAAAAATGGGCGTGTATATCCAGCCTACTATGCTGACGAAATCACTACTCATAGCGTAGAGCTACGATAGGATCCAGAGCAGCGGCGCGTCGAGCAGGGACAATGCCGAAGACCAAACCAATTACTGCAGCAACGGCGAATGACAGCGCTATCGAAACTAGAGAAACTTGAGTGTGAATGCCCGCTCCGCGTTCGATACCAAAGCTGAGACCAACGCCGACCGCGATGCCGAGAATGCCACCACCGAGCGATAAGCTGATTGCCTCGCTCAGAAACTGCGCAACAATGTCACGCCTCGTAGCTCCTACTGCTCTGCGCGTTCCTATCTCCTTCGTGCGCTCCAGCACCGAGGCCAACATAATGTTCATGATACCAATACCGCCCACAAGCAAGGAGATACCTGCGATGGCTCCGAGTACCACGTTGAAGATGTCTTTTGTTCGTTGCTCCTGACGGAGCAACAGCTCAGGAACGATCACTTCGAAGTCGGCCACAGCGTGATGGCGACGAGCAAGGAGTCGACTAAGCACATCGGCTACCGCCTGATTGGTCTTCGAGTCGCTGAGCTGCACAATAATGCGATCAAGTTGATTAGGATTTTTCTCCTCAGCCGTCTTCTGCAGCTTCTCGTCGTCGTTTTGCTCGCGCGCCGCTTCGTTGATCATTTTCTTGGTGAGGAGCGATCGGTTGCGAAAGCGACTGAGCACTGTGGTGTAAGGAGCGTACACGTCGAAGTTCTCATCTCGAATTCCTAAGTGTTCTAAAGTCTTTTCACTTACCTGCTGCGCGTCAAGAACACCGATAACGCTGAGCCATAAGTCGCCACACTTTAGCATTTGTCCTACGGCGTTCTGACCCGCAAAGAGTTTTGTCGATACCCCTGAACCGATAACACAGACAGGACTGGCGTTTTGCACTTGGATCGCGCTGAAGAGTTGTCCCTGTCGCAGATGATATTCTCCAATGTCAAAAGTGCTGCAGTCTGCGCCGATAAGTTTGGCTGTTCTCTTTTTGTCAGCATGAACTGCCAGACACTCTACCATGATTTCGGGAGCAATGCGCTGCACTCCGGGGACCTCCTCCGAGATGGCCGACATATCGTCGATGCTCAAACCCGGTGACCACACTTTTTTCTTCTGCGCAGCCGGGTTATCTGCACTGTCATCCTTCTTAGTGTCATCCAGCACAACCGCTTTGACAATCACATTGTTAGCGCCCAGAGCCTTGAGCTGTTCGAGGATTTCCTGCTCCGCACCCTTTCCAATACTCAACATGGCAATCACAGAACCCACTCCGAAGATGATTCCGAGTGAGGTGAGCAAAGTCCTCAGCTTGTTATGCTGAATGGCCTCGGCTGCGATGCCTATGTTGCTCAACAGATGCATGGTTCAGGTTTTGAGGATGGAGTTTGGAAATGTGCAGAGATCAATGAGATTGCATGTCAGGGCAAAGCCTGCACAGACGCTGTTGTCGCGCCGGATGGGGTGGATAGAAATACGTCTTCGTTCTCGTTAAGGCCGGCAAGGATTTGTCCCTCATTCTCATTCATGGCTCCAATCTTGACTTCCTGTTTCACCAGCTTGCCACTGCGACGGGTGTAGACATAGGTCTTGCCGTTTTCGCTGTGCAGACATTCCAAAGGAAGCGACAAGGTATTGGCAATTTCTGAGACCACGATGCGATTGGAGGTAGTCATCGCCGGTCGCAACGTTGAATCGCTCTTCTCAATTTGAATGCGAACTTCAAAAACCTTGGAGTCTGAGTTGGGTCGTTGCTCGCCGATGTTGGCGACCTCTTCCACTGTTCCGCGCAGGTGCTTGTTGGGGTCGGCGTCTAGCCCGATCTCGACCGCCTGACCCTTTTTCACTTTTTGAATATCCACCTCATTGACATAGCACACGCTCAGCATCTGACTCAAATCGGGAAGTGTAGCCACCGTCGGTTCCCAAGCAGAGATCTGCGAGCCTACCGTTTTCTTTCTGCCATTCCACTCTCGCGCATAGATCACCATTCCGTTGGCGGGAGCGTTGACGCTGAGTTGGGCGAAGAGGGTAGTGAGTGCTTCGAACTGTTGCTTTTCTTTTTGCAGGTCGGCCGAGGCTTGCGACATTCGGGCTACCGCTTGTTTGAGCTTTGTCTTATAATTATCAATGCTCTGTTGCAGATGTCGCTGCGCGCTTTGATACTCTAACTCCGTGTGACGCTTAATAGCAGGAGGCTCGTAGGCGGACTGATCGAGTTGCAGTTTAGTTTCCTCGAGCGACGACCGCAAGTTGGTGATATCGTCACGCGAGCCCGACAACGTCAGGTTCGTGTCGAGTGATGTTTGCGTGTACTGAGCATCTGCTTTCTGAACGGCAAGCTCAGCCTCCTTGATCTTGGATGCGATTTCTGTACGATCCAGATCTGCCACCCAGTCGCCGGCCTTTACCACGCTGCCTTCCGGAATAAGCTTTTCAATCTTGAGTTGCCAAATGCCCTGAGCCCGAGCGCCTTCGGGACCATGAATATCGATCGAAGTCTTTGCCTGAAGTTCACCGCTCACATTCACGGCAACTTGAAACGCAGCGCGTTTCACCCGAACGCTGATGTCAGCACCGTGACTCTCCGTACTGCGAAAGAGAAGCCACAGTCCTGCAACGACAAGAATCAGAGCAGGAATAAAAATGAAAGGACGTTTCAGCCAACTGAGGAAACTGCTAAGTGTCATGCGCAAGACCTGTAGTACGCCGCAAGATAGGGAGGACTATTCTGCCTATAAAACACTGATTTTCAGGGTTTATTTCGTCAGTAGATTCATCTTCAACCGGCACCTGGAGGGCGCCGTAGCGTGTGAGTGTTGCAGGTACACGTCGGGGCGCAGAGCTCGGGTCGGTATTCAAAATGCATGCTATCACGATGTTGCCATTTACCACCCCAAATAAATCCGTGACGCTCAAAACACGTGACTATAATCCACGGAATATCCGCTCTGTATGTGCCTTTTGCTGGTGTCTTTCTCACAAGGCCGGAACCCCATTTCCAGTAACGAGCGTGACGTACATTGATATCAATGGCAATGCCGAAGGCATGAGGACTTAAACGATGAGTACCCGCAACCATACGCCAGTTCAGGCTGCCGCCTGGGTGCTCAAGGAAAGGGAGAAGAGAGTCACCGTACCCTCGTAGCTCTCTCACGATAGCCTCGACATGTGTGTTGACGTGGTTAATGGTGCTCATGGGCATCATACTGCCGTCTACCCACTGCACTTGAACACAGTGCTGCTGCACCTCCTGCGCTGTGGCGCCGTAGGCGGTACGAAAGAAGAGATCACACCGAGAACGTCCGGCGTCGTTCAGCTCACCGAAAGCTTCACCCTTTGTATAGTGTTGTCGAAGTTGATCGCATAGTGATGCAGAGTCAAGAGTGCTTTCGCTTGTTGCCGGATCATGACAGGGCATCAGCGGGACATTGGTGTGATTGAGAAGGAGCCGCGAACCATCAATCCCGCTGTCCAGACTCAAGTCGAGGTCCGGATACGCATGACGAAGAGTGACGAGAACCTCCTGCGCGTTGAGTTGTGGCTTTTGTCCTGCAAGACGAGCGCTGACCGAAGTCGAAATAGCTGTGCAGTTCCCGGAATGCAGATCCGGAGAGCACATGAGGTAGCATCCAATATTCAGGAATAAGAAGGCAACGGCAGAGTTCACGAGACGAGGGACGACGGTGATTCAAGAGACGAAACTACACAGTGGAAAACCGATCGGCGTACACATTCATCAAGATGTCGTTCGCTTTTGTAGATTGAGTGCCTTAACTCTCGCTACACTTCGTTATGCGCCCATCAATCCTCAAACACACAGTTGGAGCCATCATCTTTCTGACGGCACTCGTTACGTACACCCGTTGTGTACAACCAACGGTACCGTTTTGGGATTGTGGAGAGTTCACGGCAGCAGCAGTGGAGCAACAGGTGCCGCACCCACCCGGTGCGCCGTTGTTTCTCATGGTGGGGAAACTCTTTCACCTCACAGGCATTGGAGATCCGGCGGTGAGGGTCAATATGGTGTCGGTCTTTGCCAGTGCTGTAACGATCTGGCTTTGCTACCTCATTGGCATCATGCTGATCCGCTCGTATCGTCGTTCAACGGAGCAGTCAATCTCTGATGCCATTCTTGTGTACGGAAGCGCGGCGGTTGGTGCCCTGGCGTTTTGTTGGAGCGACACGTTCTGGTTCAATGCAGTAGAAAGCGAGGTCTATGCCTCGTCCTCGCTCTTTGTCGCGCTTATCGTGTACGTGATGATGCGCTGGAATGAGGAAGCAGACAAAGCGGGACACGAGCGATACCTCATCATGATAGCGTATTTGATTGGCTTATCAACAGGGGTGCACTTACTCAGCGTCCTTACAATATTCTCGTTGGGTCTTGTGATCTACTTCCGCAAGTACCCATTAAACTGGAAGACTTTCATCCTCATGGGAGCTATCACTCTGGTAGCCTTTGCGGTGGTCTATCCCGGCGTAGTAAAGATGTACCCGGCTCTGCTTAGTGGAAATCTACCGTTCAAGAATGAAGCACATGAGTATTATGTCGAGAATCAGGGATGGGTCCATATGCTAGCCATCGTGATTCTCATAGGCTTGGTACTTGGCGTAGTGATGGGATACAAGCGCAAACGACCGGTGCTGACCTTAGCATGCGCCTCCTTCGTTTCTCTGTTCCTTGGCTACACCACCTACACGCAAACGTTGATTCGCGCCAACGCTTCACCGCCAATGAACGAGAATGCACCGAAGAGTTTTAACGCGTTGATTTCGTACTTGGGACGCGAGCAATATGGAGATGATCCCATGTTCCCGCGACGCTTTGAACGCGACGCCGATAAGATGGAGGCATACAAGAAATATGGTCCCTACACGCCACCACCCAATAAACATATTCCTTCGATTCGCGAGCCGGGAATGTCCTTCACGGTACCGGACTACAGCGCAGCGAAGATGAATTCCGGTGATTGGAATTACCTTTTTCAGTATCAGCTCGACCATATGTTCTGGAGATACTTGCTCTGGAATTTCTTCGGCCGAACGAGTGATGTTCAGGATGCCGATGCGTACACATGGGTAACTTCGGCAAAGTATGTTGAGACGCAGAACGAGGGAAATGGATATGCACAGCACTTTCCCGTTACGTTTTACGGCATTCCATTCGTCATCGGAATCCTCGGTCTCATTCTTCACTTCCGTCGAGATCCCAAAATGGCCGTGGTATATATGGCCATGTTCTTGGTGATGGGAGCGGTGGCAGCCTTTGCGCAAAACCAGCAGGAACCGCAGCCCAGAGAGAGAGATTATTTCTACACGGGTGCCTTCATGGTGTGGGCACTTTGGATTGCCATTGGTAGCTACATGCTGCTGGATGAAATGCGGCAACGGGTGAAAGTCACGGCAGTGCAAGGTTTTGGCGTTGCGGTGTTGGTAGCCGTCGTACCGGTGAATATGGCCTGGCACGGCTGGTTTATTCATTCACGTGCCGGTAATTATTTGCCCTTTGATTTATCCTATAATATTCTGCAGAGTTGTCGGCAAGATGCAATCCTGGTGACCAACGGCGACAATGATACCTTTCCTTTGTGGCTATTACAGGATGTGTACGGCATTCGGCGAGACATACGCATTGTGAATATGAGTTTGGCAAGCACACTCTGGTATGTGTATGACTTAAAACATTTAGAGCCATGGGGGGCAAAGACCCTGCCGCTGACATTCGACGACAAAAACCTACTCACCGACGAGTATAGCGATCAAGCACTGCGTACAGATTTCGGTCCGGCAAAAGATGTGCAGTTTCAGCTCTCCGATACGGTTCGCAGGCAGTTTGGACTGAGCTCCAATTCTTCGCAAAGTACCTTTCATGCTAAGCTGACGGGATATAGTCGCTCGGGAGGACAATATGCCTTTACCGTTTCTCAACAAGTGATTATAGATTTTCTGAAGCAAACAAAGTTCGAGCGACCCCTCTACTATTCGATTACCTGCGGCTATCCAACGTCTGATATCTACTGCGGCTTAGGCGGATATACACGTCTTGAAGGTATGGCCTACCAAGTGTGCCCGATGCAAACAGGTGAATCTGGCGAAGTTGTGGATTTCGCCACAACCGAGAAATGCCTGATGCACGTACGTAACGGTGACGATTGGGATTCTGGACCGTCCTATGGCTTCAAGCTTCGAAACCTTAACAACATGTCGGTGTACTACGACGAAACACATCGACACTACGTCGACAATTATCGCACCATGTATATCCGGTATGCAAACGCACTCTACAATGCCGGCGAAAAAGCCCACGCTGTGGCAGTGCTTGACACCATGAACGCCATGATTTCGATGGATCAATTCCAAGAGTCGTACGCCCTCATGCAGGACATCGCCGATATCTACACACAATGCGGTGCAGACACGCAAGCCAATGCCATTGAACGACGGGTCGCGGATCAGTGCGAGAGGCTGGTGGAAAAACCCTACCTTCAAAAACGCTATCCACAATTTGTCGATCGCATTCCGCCTGCCATCACCGCATCGCAAGCCTATACCAAGCTGGGAGAATTTTCCAAAGCCCGGGCCATGCTTGAAACATATCGCAACACAAGCGGAGATAAATCCGGAACCGAGCTCCGACTGGCAAAACTTGATGCGGATGAGAAAGAGGCGAAGGGTGATGTAAAGGGTGCTCTGGAATTGGTTCAAGCCTACGCCAAGACCATGCGAGAGCGGAATCAGCCCCAATACCGTGATGCCATTATTGCATTTGAGAATAAAGCAATTGAGTTGCAACAACGGCTTTCAGCCACAACCGCGCACTAAGAGTGCATCACGTCGGATGACGTCATTGGGAAAGTGTTGAGCGGCGTTTTCGAACAAGCTACGGGAGCAGTTTATTGCTTGACCACCCAAATATCCACTTTCGAGCCCCGGTGAACCTTCGTTCCGGCTGACGGTTGCTGGTTGGTAACTGTACCGGGAGAGTAGGTTTCGCTCGCGTCAATATTTACTTGACCCAGAACGAGTTGGGCATCATTGATGGATTGCATCGCTTCGCTTTCACTTAAGCGAATGCACGACGGGGTAATCACGGTAGCATTGGAGTCTTTACTGAGAACGAGGTTTACAATCGTGCCGCTTCCCACGCTCATACCTGGTAAGTACGACTGACGAATCACACGTCCCTCGGGAATAGAATCGCGAAAGTCATAGCTGACTGTACCCACTTGCATGCCCATGCTGAGAAGTGAAAGCTGTGCCTCCCGTTGCGACATCATGCTCAGATCCGGCATCGTAATTACTTCGTAGCCCTTGCTGACACTGAGGTACACGCGGCGACCCTCTTTCACCAGAGAATTCGGATAGGGAAGTTGGGTGAGAACCACACCATGCTGCGCTGAGGAATTGTAGGTCTCGACCACCTTCTCCACCTTCAATCCCTTGGACTCCAACATGTCTATGGCTTGCTGCTTTGGCATGCCCACAACATTGGGTACCTGCTCCGTGCGAGCCGAGTTCACAACAAGTGGCATGACCACCTTGTCGAACAACACGGCAAGAAGCACAAGTCCAAGCACGGTAGCAAGAACGCTGAGCTGAAATTGACGAGACGAAAGAAATGACATGCGTAGAATGCGAGTGTTCTCAAATTTACATCAGAAGCACTGTTTGCAGGGCCTGGGAGAGGCGAGATTGTCATAAAGCTGACGAAATGCCTTATTTTACATTGTATCAAACCACGGCGTGAAATTTTCCCGTGCAATCCTTCCGGTAAAGCCCGGCAATCTCCCATACTTAGAATCCTCCATGAATGTAAACATCCCCGTTGAGGCGTTGCGCCGGGATATCCATGAAATTGAACAGGTGTTTTCTTTATCAACGCACTTCGTGCTTACGACGCACATGAACCCGGATGCCGATGCCATTGGTTCGACCTGTGCCCTGGCGCTGGCACTAAGAAGCAGAGGTAAAAATGTGCGTATTGTCAACACCAGTGTCACTCCCGAAAATCTCCGATTTCTTCCGGGCTCTGAAAGTATTGAGGTGTTTGACGAATCAATCCATGCAACCGTACTGGCTCAGGTAGAGTGCATCATCTGCCTTGATCTAAACGCGCCAAAGAGAACGGGAAAGTTGGAGCAGGGAATTCTTCAGCGCAAGGATGCTGTGGTGATGATCGATCATCATACAGATCCGCAGGACTTCTTCGCACATTCCTTGCACGATATTGAGGCGACCTCAACAGCGGAGTTAGTGTATAAGTTCTTGGCCGCAGTGTGGCCAGAGAATCTTTCTGCCGACATAGCCACAAATATTTACGCGGGCATCATGGCCGACACCGGCAACTTTCGGTTTCCACGAGTATGCGCCGCGACACACTATATCGTAGCAGAATTGATTGAGCAAGGCGCTGACCCTGTTCGCATCTACGATCAGATGTTTAATACGTGGCCAATCGATAAGGCCAGACTCATTGCCGAGGCATCGGCTAACATGACGTTGGAAGCGGACGGACGACTGTGTGTGATGCGAATCACAAACGAAATGTTGGAGCGACACCATTGTAACGAAGAGGCTATTGAAGGAGCGGTGCAGCAAACGCTTGGTATTGCCGGTGTGAAATGCGGACTGTTGATTTCTCAACGGCCGAGTAGCAATGAGGTCAAGCTGTCGTTTCGTTCCAAGGGCGATTTCTACGTCAATCGTATTGCCGCACAGTTTGGTGGTGGCGGCCATATCTATGCCGCCGGAGCCCGCGTAAGCGGCGAAGGAATTGATAGCGTACAAACGCGTGCTGTTGCCGCCGTGCAGAAGGCATTTGAAGGGGAGCAGGCGTAGAAAATCGGAGACTCTTAGCCTAAGAAGTCCATAAGGGACTGACTGAACATCTTCGAACCGGATTGCAGAGCGTATTGCAACGACATCTGGTCTTTATTCAAATTCATGATGGTCTGTGCCACATCGACATCTTGAACACTGGAGCGAATTTCTTCTGTGCGCGAAATGTCACTACTCATCTGATCGTGCACAGCCTGTAAACGATTGAGTCGTGTTGCCGCAGCGCCCGTGCCACGTTGAGTCAAATCCGCAGCATTCCCAATTTGCTGGATACTACTCTCCATGGCAGATTGCTCAGCCGGTGTAAAGGGTTGCGAGCTCGTGTCCCGTTTCGATCCGTCTGCTCGGTAGTTGAGCTGATTATAAAGATCAATTACCTTGTTGAAGACATCCGTCCCACCGGAACCGAATACCTCATCGGCGGTGGCGTTGACTTGCTCCGTTGAGCTTGGGCCCGTATTCACGGTGCGTGCATCGGTGTTGCCTTTGAACATCACGCGAAGACCGCAGGGATTGGCGGACGTCGGTGTTTCTTGCACGAGTTCGAAGGGCAGTGAATTTGTTGCAGGCGGTACAGGTGGCGTGAGAGACGCAGCGGTGTTCTTTGTACCGGCAAAGACATAAGTACCATTGTAATCGGTGTTAGCCAGATCGATAAGACCTTTCAGCATCGTCATCACATCTTGTCCCATCGTCGGGAGCTTGTCGGAGTTATCTACCGATAACGCAGCCGTAGCTGTTTGCTTGATATTGAGCAGCGACGACGAAAAGCTATCCAACGCGTCGGTGGCAGTCGTAAGTTCGTCAACACCTTGCGATGCGGTGTTCATGTAGTTGGTGGAGTTGGCGATGGACTGGTCATAATACTGAATATTGGCAACCGCATTCGGATCGTCGCTCAAATCCACAAGAGCCTTCCCTGTGGTCAGCTGAATATTATCCTTCTGTATTCTGGCATTCACGTTATTGACGTTCAGTAAAAACTGGTTCGCCATGGAATTGGTGGATACTCTCATACGATATACTCCTATGCTCCAAGATTGACAATTGTTTTCATCATTTCCGAGGTTGCAGAAACCATCCGGGCGGCTGCTTCAAACGCTCGTTGGTATTTCAGCATGTTTACGGTCTCTTCGTCCATGTTCACGCCAACAGCGGCGTCTCGCTGGGTTCCGACTTGCGTGACTGTGGCATCGGCCACTGCTTGTCCGTTACTGGCGTCTCCACCGATGTGTGCGACGGTGACAAGAGTCTGTGCGTAATACTGACTTGCGGTTTGATTGCCAACCGTCGTGCTGTCATTCACAAGCTGACCAATCTGCCGAATAATGTCATTATTTCCCGGAGTGCCTGCCGCTGATGCGGTTGGGATGTCCTCAGGGTGCGAAATCAAATCCGGATTAAGCTGGATGTTAGCCCCGGTTATGGGACCGCCGTCAGACGATGTGAAGATGTTTCGTCCCGGAGGCGTCGATCCGGTGTCGTTCAACCCATATCCCGTCTGACTCAAACCGTTGACCTTCGCTGCAAATGAACTGGCGAGGGTGTTGATGTTCTTTACAACAGAGAATCCACCCGAACTGTCCTTGTCGTCGAGAGTGACATTGTAATACTTCATTTGCGATGCGAGCTCACCGCCGGCCGGAGTATAGGTTCCCACCGGGTTGCCTTTCCAGTCGGTCATCGAGATCGTAGCGGTCACTTCGCTGGTCGAAGAGTTGATGTCTTGTTGCAGACTCAGCTTCATGGCCTTGTCGTTCGAGACGACCGCCATGCCGTTCATCGACACATTGGCTACGCCATTGACGCGGCTAACCTGGATGTCGCCGATTTTGGACAGCTGCTCCAGCATGGTATTCTGCTGATCAAGCAGCGTGCTCGAAAGTTGTCCGTTGGTAGTGCGTGTAGTGGCAATGCTAGCGTTCAGATTGGCGATGTTAGTGAGCAGGGAATTGATCTGCGACACGTTTGATCCCATCTGCGAGTACACGTTGGTTCGCAGGGAACTCAAGCTTCCCAAAACACTGTTGAAATTGCCGGCGAGACTTGAAGCAGTGCTGAGTACGCTTTGACGCAACGACAAATCATCGGGCTTAGCGCTGAGCTGTTCCACGGAGCTGAAGAAATTGCTCATGGATGTGTCCAGACCCGAGTCACTCGGTTCATTCAAGGCTGACTGAATTTGCTGAAAGAGTTGGGTATCAGAGGTGTAACCGCTCTGACTGGTGAGCCCATTGCGCATCTCACGATCCAGCCACTCTTGTCGGTACTGCTGCACGTTATTGGCCACCACACCGGTGCCCAACTGATAGTTCGGCGTCGTTAGTGGATCGGTCTCGCTAAAGATGGCTTGCTGACGTGTGTATCCGGGCGTGTTGACGTTGGCGATGTTGTTACTCGTCACGTCGAGCGCTCGTTGTTGAGCAGCAAGGGCGCGGGCACTGGTTTCAAAGGCGGTAATCATAGATTCTTCCTGGTTAGAGCGAAGCGTTGATCATATGCGAACGAATGGAACGAATGTGGTCAAGCGTGGCCTTCACGCTGTTGCGACCACGCAGAGCAAGAACACGATTCACAGTATTGACAAACTGTATGCGTTGCGAAAGGTCCTTGAGCAGCGTTTGAAAACGGAGCAGTTCGTCTACATGTTCCGAACTGACCATTGCGCAGAGATCGGAAAGACGTAAGCGACGAGCCTCGCTCAGATGAATGCCAAACGTGGCACTCACCAAGCGAATGCGCTGCATCTCACATTCGTCGATTTGCCGCGTATGACCTTCCAGCTCGCGCGCAATCTCTTCAATGCGAGCCGATTGAAAGCCAATAAGCGCTTTCTGTTGCTGTGTACTCAGCTCCAGTACCTGTTGTAAAACATCGAATTCTAAGGTTAAGAGACCAAAGAGTTCGGAATAAAACATGCTACTTGCCATCCCTGACCTCATGTTATGACGAGATTTCCGTATTCTGTGTTTGCTCAGTTGCCGCGTACTGATTCATAAAGCGACGAACCTTACGCACATAAGCTTGTGTTTCGCTGAACGGGGGAATGCCGTTATGCTTTTCGACATTGCCCGGTCCCGCGTTATAGGCTGCCACGGCGTGATCAAGATTTCCAAACTGACGAATCATTCGGGCGATGTACTCCGTTCCACCGCGAATGTTCTGCTGCGGGTCAAACGGATTGCTAACGTTCACGTCCTTCGCCGTGCCGTTCATCAATTGCATTAAGCCCTTGGCGCCAACAGAGGAAACAGCATTAGGGTTTGCTGCCGACTCTGTGGTGATAATTGCCTTAATGAGTGAGGTAGGCACTCCAAACTGCGTCGATGCATCTTGGATGTACGCGTCGAACTTGCTCAGACGATCACTCATTCGTGTGATGAAACCATCCGGTGTGCCATCGGGTGCACTTTGTTGCAAGACCTTTGAGCGTACTTCAGCCGCAGCATCGGATGTGAGTGAGTTCGAAAGCTTGGTATTTCCTGTTTGTTGTGAGGCCGGTTGTATTGGCAACGGCTGTGCATGCTGTGTAACGAGCGTAGGAAGACTGTCACCGTGCGTCATGGTTTTATACAGGAGCTCGGCAAGTCCCATTCCATGACCATTCTGCGACACGTAGTCCGAAAACTGCATGTCGGTATATCCTTCCAAGGTGTCGTTGCCAAAACTGAGATCCCCGTCCTCCTTGTTCTTGTCGTCCCCATCCAGCATACTCTCCCGCATGGTCTTGTACATCTCATGCACAAACATGGATTCAAAACCACGAGCGGCTTTAGCATAACCTGCCTTCTGTTCCGGACTCAATGAGTCAGACGATGACGACGAGACACGCTGCAGAGCATCTAAACGAGCGCTCTGTAAGGCCAAATTTGTTTGTATCGGCAATGAAGCTACAGATTCATCCATGATCTTACTCACATTGAATGACGACCATTGTCTACTAACCATAGGGTAGTAAGCAAGAACCTTGCCAAGTGCTAATCGTGCTGTAGCCATCTTCTTACGTAGCCCCTGCGGGGCTACGAATAAAAAGAAACCCTAAGACGCTTTTCAATAGTATCACAGGGTTTATTTACATACGACTAAGTGCTTTACTGTAAAGCTTTTGCACTTATTGAATGATGAGTTCGCCCTGTAGGGAACCGGCTTCCTTGAGCGACTGGAAGATTTGAATGAGGTCGCGTGGACTCACTTTCAGCGCTGTCAGCGCTTTTGCCACATCTTCCACCGTCGACGCCGCCGGAACGAGCACAGGCTGATTCCGTTCTTCCTGAGCGTTAATCGTGGCAGTTTCCGCACGTTGAGAGGTACCAACGCTAAATGGCGCCGGCTGCGAGAGCTGGACGTTTTTCTGGATTTGAATTTCTAATCCGCCATGAGCAACAACTGCTGGAAGCAGTTGCACGTTTCCACCAACCACCACTGTCCCTGTGCGTTCATTGATCACCACGCGTCCGACTACATCGACGGATACTTGCGCGGACTCGATTTGCGCAACTACGTCCATCACTTGCGATGGCGTAGCACCGCTGGCGATCTTGACACTCACCGTACCGGCGTCCACAGCTTGTGCGGCATTGCTGAGGTTGGGGAGTTTGTTGATGGCGTCGCGAACACGGGTAGCGGTCGTGAAATCCGGATCACGAAGTAGGACGCGGATTTGTGAATTCTGGATGATGGTTGCGTCGACGTTTTTATCGAGGATGGCACCCGAAGGTACTCGACCGGTGGTTGTCTGATTGCGTCCGGAACGAGAGCCCAGTGAGCGTACATCATAGCCGCCCACGCTTACCGAGCCTTGGGCAAATCCATAGAAGGTTCCGTCGCTGCCTTGCAGCGGCGTCATGAGAAGGACGCCGCCTTGCAACGACTCCGCATCGGCGGTTGACGAGACATTGACATCAATCTTTGCGCCTTTCTTCATAAAGACGGGAATGGTTGCAGTCACCATCACGGCAGCCACGTTGCGCGTACGGAGGTTTACGTCCTTTGGCGTGATGCCAAACCGACGGAGCATGTTCATAACCGACTGCACGGCAAATCCCGAGCGCTGAGAATCTCCGGTTTGATTCAATCCGCTCACGAGTCCGTAGCCAACCACTTGCACACTGGTTGCACCTTCGATACTGGCCACGTCTTTAATTCGGGACGCGAACAGACTTTGGCTGAGGACTATTGAACAGACGATGAGGGCAATACGCTTCATAGAAATTCTCCTTAAAACAGAAAGCGAAGGAACTTGGTAAAGAGACCCGGCTCTTGTGCCTTGGTGATGGTTCCTTCACCGTTGTAGCTGAGGGTGAGATCGGCAATGTTGTATGAGAAGACTGTGTTGTCTGGGGAAATGTCCACATAGCGAACCGTCCCCGTAATCACAATCACCTGAGTTTCACCGTTAATGGTCACCGTTCGTCGACCTTCGATTTTAAGCGCGCTTAAATTGTCAGCCTCCACAATACGTGCGGTCAGCTTAGCTTTTACATTTTCGTTTCTCGAGGTCTGACCATTGCCACTAAAGCTGTTACCGCTCCCAATGCCGCCCGAAACGGTGGCTTGACTTGAATTCACAGATCCGTTCACGCCGACCGACAAATTTGTGGTGGCGTTGGTTTGCGTTTTTGCACCATTATCCGCTTGTACGTCTTCCACAATCAAGATCGTGACAACGTCTCCCTTGCGGGCGGATTTAAAGTCGCTAAACATACTGCGCGTGGCAGCTTCACCCAGTTGTGCGTGCACAACGGCTGAACTCAGCATGCTGGCGCAAATAGTGAGTATGAGAATGAACGCTTTCATAACTCCTCCAAATCGAATCATAGGATGTTGAGTGTAATTGTGCTGTCGTAGTGTTGATTCTGTTCGTGCCTACATTAATTGTGTGCTCGAAGAGTTTTATTCCTTCCATGTTGCTGAGGCTGATGAAGACGATGACGTGCTTGGAGCAGTCGAAGCATCTCCGGCTAATTCAACCGTCTTGTTATCATGAGCCACGCCGTTCATGATAATCTGCGAGTCGTCTTTCTTCACGCGAATGCGTTGACCTGGAATTGCGTCGTCGAGAGCCGTTCCTGTGGCACTCACGGTCACTCCGCCGTAGCGTATAACCATGTGCACCTGGTCGCCGCGTTGTATGCCATTGGCTGCACTAAGTTGGGATTGACTGATCACCATTCCCTTGCTGATCGTGGTTCCGACACGGCGGCCGATCACGTCGTCGGCGATCGCTGCGTTGAGATAAGTCACGTCCGTCAAACGATATTCGATATCTGAACTCTGAACGATATCGCCTTTGTTAATGGTACGCGTTGCCACCGGCACATTACGCTTGATGGTGATGCGAACCGGGATATACACACGGCGCAGGACGTTGTCGTTTTTCGAGAAGACGATCTGAATTTTTGTTGAACCGTGCAGACTCTCCGGACTTGCTTCGCAGTGCGCAACCACAAATGACTCCGTGAACACCTGATCGGCAATATCTTTTCCAATTTCAAAGTCATCGCTGTCCTCCAAGCGATCACGTAAGTACGACTCGACGCCGATGCGTAGGGTAGCAGAGCTGAAACGTGAAGGTTTTGGAAGCGCCTGGGCATTGGACGATACCGCGTTCAACGCGAGAACAGCTATGGTGGCTAGCGTGACGCAGGCAACGGACAGACTACGATGGAACGAGAGCATGATCATAGTGATTATCGTTTAAGATTTACTGCTGTGTTAAGAATGTCGTCCGCTGTTTTCACCGACTTCGAATTGATTTCGTACGCGCGTTGAGCTACAATCATGTTCACCATTTCGGTTACTAAATCGACGTTCGAACCTTCGAGCTGGGATTGGATTACTTCACCGGTATTGTTCGATCCGGGTGTTTCGAGAATCGCCTCACCGGACGCCGGTGTTTGTTGAAAAGCGTTGTCACCGATGGCACTTAATCCTCCGGGATTGACAAAGCGCGCAAGTTGAATGCGTCCGATTTCGCGCGTCGTCGTGGCGTCCTTCGAGTCCTTCACCGTAATAATTCCGTCCCTCGAGATTTGCAAATCAATACTGTCGGACGGCACTTGAATTTCCGGATCGAGAACGTAGCCTTGCGAGGTGACGACGGTGCCGTTTGCATTGAGTGTAAACGATCCGTCGCGCGTATAGACAATGGTGTTGTCCGGCTTACGCACTTGGAAGAAACCTTCACCATTAATTCCCATGTCAAGGGGATTGTTGGTCTGCTCCAGGGTTCCCTGACCAAACTCCTTGGTGGCTGCCACCAGCTCCGTTCCGGAACCAATCTGCACTTCGTCGAGCGGCGTGCCGTTCGAGAGCTGCGTGTTCCCGTAGGGATGGATGGTTTCGTAGAGCAAGTCCTGGAATTCAGGACGCACCTTCTTGAAACCGGTGGTATTCACATTGGCGAGGTTGTTGGTAATGATCTCAATGTAGCGCTGCTGTGAGCTGAGACCGGTTGCCGCTGTTGTGAGTGTTTTATCCATTGCCGTGTGTGTGTGGTCAGTATTTCGTGTGTATTCTGCTTAAGTGTTTATTCGTGTGTGTGGCGATTACGAGACTCTGCCGATGTCAATACTTTTTTCCAGCGTTCCGTCGTTCGTGGTAATTACCTTTTGTCCCATTTCAAACGATCGCTGCAACTGAATCATGGTCACCATTTCGTTGATGATGTTCACATTGGATCCCTCAAGGAATCCCTGTTTTACGTTGACTTCTGTAGGACTGAGGTAGCGGTAATCGGTGGTATCTCCGGCTTGGAATTCCATGCCGTTGGTACGTTGGAGAGTTTGCGGATTGTCGACCGATACGACCTGTACAGCGCCAAGGTATTGGTTGTTGGCATACACCTCGCCGTTGGCGTTAATGCTGATGCTCATGGCAGTTTTGTCGTTTGCCAGTCCTGCAGTTTGCTGACCCGGATCAACCACGATGTCACCCTTGTCACTCTGCAAAGCCTTGCCACTGTCGTTCACCACGACGCCACGTTCATTAATCTGGAAATGTCCGGATCGCGTAAACGTCTCGTTTCCGTCTTCATCGCTTAGCACAAAAAAACCTTTGGTATCCAAGCTCAAATCGAGTGGATTGTCAGTTTTCTGGAAACTTCCGGTTGAAAAATCGGTGTATTGGTCGAGTGGTGGATCTGCCTGTTCGGCTTCGCCCTTGTTGTTGAGCAGATTCTCGCGGGCTTCGATGAGCGATTGCTCAAATACCCCGATTCGTTTGAAACCGGTGGTATTGGCGTTGGCTATGTTGTTTGCAGTGAGTTCCAATCGGGTTTGCTGGGGGAGCATTCCCATGGCTGCGGTATAGATTTCTTTGAGCATCCTGCACTCCAATCCTAATGAGTCTCTCCGGACTCCGCAAGCGCTGTGCCAAGCTGATGCTGATCGTCCGTCAGTAGACGGAACTGAAATAGGTGGGAGGTTGTCGTCAATGTCTGATTCTTATACGTGCCCTGCACTGCAGGGCACGTATAAGAAGTCACTAAACGACTCTAATCTGTTGTAATTAAAGAGGATGGGATGGCTCTTATCGCCATGAAGCGCATAAATCATGGACGATCAAACGAGAGTTGTCGACGCCATGCTTCACACTATCGCGCTATGGATATTGGTCGGACCACAAATCCGAAGGCGTTTGTCAATCGACAGTAGTAGAGTCCTGCGCTGAGCTGCGATATCGACGATTCCATGCTATACGATCCGGCATTTTGACGCGGAATATCCACGCTCTTCACATTTTGCCCGAGAACACTGAAGACGTCCAAGTGTAAAGGACCGGATCCGTCCGTGTCATAGTGAATGGTAAGTGTCGTAGCATCATGTTGCGATACGGTTAACGACAGCGGAATGGTGGCAACTACCATCGAACCTTGGGTATAGCAACCGGGAATCTCGTGAAGTGTGATGCTTGCGCTATCGACGAAGAAGCAATCTTTCACGACATCGTCGTGCGCTACAATCTTCATAACGTTGTCGTAACTACGGTTCAATACCACATCAAAAGGTAAATCGCAAAAGTGGATAGGATTGCTGAGCGGGCCTCCGGCATAGCTGCCCTCGAGAAGAACGTTATCGCCAATCATTGTCTGTTTCCAGGTCCAACCATAGGCGCTAGCCTGAAAGCGACTATTATTGAACTTGGCTTGAAAAGGGTGTGTGCTCAGCAGGAAACTCATGGTGTCCAACTGGAAGGCTGTCGACGAACTCAGCGAACCGACGACAGGAAAGAGTACCTGTGATCCAATGCCAACGTCAGCCGTGGTATCGCTTGCCGCGATACTTAGTGATGCAGTCACCGAGTTTGCACTCACTCGCACTGTATCGGGCGGAAGCGATTGATCCGGTTGAACAATGATGAGCGCACTTGCCGGTCCTACGCTCGTTGGAGAATAGTACACCGTGTAAACCACACGTGCACCGGCAACCAGATCTTGAGCGGCAGAGGGAGCAACGCGGAAGTTTGATCCGCTTTGTTGAAGAACCGGAGCATTGAGGTGAACAGAGGTTCCTCCTGAAAGATTGCGAATGGAGAACTGAGTCGAATCCGCGTCGCATCGCAAGATGGTTGGGAAATGCAGAGCAACGGAATCCACTTTGATTTGTACCGCGTCTCCATCGACGCGTACGGTATCGTAGTTCTTGGGCAGAAGATCCGGACCAGGAGCTGCATCATGCGTGAACACGAAAGATGCAGAATGAAATCCCGGTGTGAGCGGATAATATTCAACATTGATGCGAAGGGAATCACCTGGTGCAATCGAGGTATCCGGTACCACGCGATCGGCATGGAAAGCATCAGACTGACCATTGAGCCAACCGCAGTTATAGATACGCAGCGGTGCGATGGTGTCGATGTTTCGTATAATCACAGCGCCTTGTTCGGGTGAGACAGTGTTAGCCGGCACCACAGAGAAATGATGGCCTTGCGAAGATCGGCGAGGTAGGAATCCCGATCCGTATGCTAAGGCATACACCCGAACGTGAATTGCATCTGAAGTATCAACGTGGACTTCCAGGGAATCTCGTTCGATGTGAGTAGGACTAAACACCACCGGTATCGGAATATCTGTTTGTCCAGGAATGAGGGAGTCCTTGGCCAAGATTATATGCCACTGAAATTCATTCCAACTGTTGTAGGCGGATCCAAGGGTGGTCAGCGGTATCGAACCAACATCGGCGTTCTTTACATACATGGTATCGTAATTGAGAGAGCCAATTCGTTTGCGTTCAAAGTCGGTACCGACCATGCTCAGATTTGGGAATTTGGCATAACTCTCTACGCGTATAAATGCCGGATCGGAACATGAGCACAACGCAATAATGTAGGCGTCCCGTATTCCGTGAGGAACCGGTCGAGGGGTAATGACAATCTGAAGATCCGGGTTGGAATGAGGACTGATGACACCCGGTGCAATTGGAGGATCAACACTGAAGTCGGCGCTATCTACACCAACGGCGAAGAAGCTCAGTAGGTTTAGTCCAACGCTTCCGTCGTTGCGAAATGGCTGACCGGCCGGATACTGCAAGCTCTTTCCCACGTCAACCGATTGCATCGAAATCTTTGGGACCTCAAACCAAGCGAGTGGAGCAACGATTGAAAAACTCTTGGACGATGAATCCGCGCCTGGCGTTAGTTGCACACAACGAACAAAACCATCGCAGGCCCCCTGACTTCGCGTTACAGACGTTCCACAATGGAGATCGGAATCAAAGCTTCCGCACTGGTAGCTCTGGTTATTATTGAGCACCGTTGTAGAGGCTTTGCTGAAACTCGGATAGTAGAAGCCGGCAAGAAAACGCTGAACACGACCGTACTTGCTAATCTCGACTGTTATCGGGAAGTAGAGATCTTTAATGTTTGGAGCATCGAAACTGAGCCGGGAAGGCAGACAGAGGGCCGGATAAAGAACTTCAACGACACCACGTTGATATCCCTGGACAACAACGGAGCTATCGGCGAGTGTATGAACGCTAGTCAGATAAAACTCACCATTGTTTGTTCCGGAGGTATCGGAAATAGAACAACACCATAATGTCTTTCCGAGGGTATCTATACAGGCCACATAAGCGCTTCGCGTTTGTGCGTTCTTAATAGTAATGAGAGAATCACCGATGTGCAGTTGGGGACTTGTCGTATTGCCCCCGACGACATAATTACCCATTCGATCCGACTCCACACTCAAAATGTTGTCGTCACCTGTTCCACCAATAGCAACGGCAGACTTCTGTGATCCGGCCGCTGACATTTCCGCGAAGTATCCGTCACGCAAACCGAAGCTGGTGATGGTGGTCGTCCCAAACTTCATGGGTGCATCGAAACTTCCACCAATGCCAAGATTGCGTGTGAAGGTGTTCATGCAGATACTATGGGCGCTGTCGTTGGCGTTGCCGCCAAAAGCGGAAATCCACAAGCAACTGCTTCGCTGAATTTTAATGCGATAGGGAAGGAGGTTGTCGGTTCCTCCGTCGTGCTCCACTCGGTGGTACCACGGCAGGTGCAGACCGGAAGCATGGTTGTCGATAACCGACCACTTTTGTCCATTGTTTGACGAGTACATCACCGTAATGGGTTCGTCTTCCGCCACACCACTCCATTGAATAGGAATGGAGTCGCATCCCGGCAGAACCTCTCCACCCTTCGGTGATTCCAGTTTTAGGATGGGTATGATATCATTGACGGCAATCGTCGTAGGACACGGCGTACCTGCGATGGTTATACTCCCTGTGTGAATAGCGCCGGGCAAGTCTTGGTCAAACTCGACGGTAACGTCCACACTTTGTCCCGGAGATAGCGACACTGGAAGAGGAGGATTAGTCGAGATTATTTTATAGAAGGTTGGAAGTGAGCTTGAAATAGAATTCAAGGTGATGCTCATCCACGACGGTGCCTTTACACTGAAGTTCTTGCGTACGGAGCTTCCGCCTCCCGGATCTTCGAAGGTGAGCGTTGAAACAGAAGGAAGTGGATCGCCGACGCTTTCAACAGGTGCAAGATAGGTGCCGGTCCAAATGGGATAAGGGACGCCTTTCTTAAGGGTGACTCTTACAGTGCGCAGACGACTGGCTTGCCCGCAGCCAACGGAAGAAGTCCACGTAATTCGGCAGTCGATATTGCGTTGTATTTCTTTAGCGATGAGTTGATAAATAACTCCCATCTCTTCTTTGGAATGCGCCAGAAAGGCCATGCCACCAGTCTTATCACATATCGTTTGTAAGTCCAGATTGATAATACTGTTCTTCGAGGTCAAGATGTTGATGGCATAGACTGTTATACCATTCCTCACGCACGAGTCTATTATCCGCTGTCGAGACGGCGCTTTATCCGGCTGGCCATCGGTGAGGATAATCATAATCCTTCGCAAGCTGATTGGAGCTTGCTTCAAAATGTACACAGCTCCGTTGGAACCATTGGGATTACTGGTGTTAAGAAAAGCCTCGTCGTAATTCGTTCCTCCTTGGATGGGTATTCCCGCAATGGCCGTATACAGCGGCGGTTTGATTGTTTGAAAGGGAGAGCGAGTGTAAGCGTACCCACCAAACGAGGTCACGGCAATACAGCTCGGAGGAACCATGGCGAAGGAATCGATAAATGTCTTCGCGCCAAACGACGCCCAGTCCCAATACGTATCACCGGCAGGAGTGATGTTTGCCATGGAAAAACTCTGATCGAGAGTAAGGCAAACTGCCACCGGCAATGGTTGTTTTAAGGTATCGCAGTTTATGGCGAGAGTGGAGTTTTTGTTCTGACCATTTTCCAGCAGGTCGAAGTCACTCGTGTTGAAACTGTGGTATCGCACTTTCTCATTGTCAACGGCAAAGATTGTTCCTGTCACCCGTGGGAACGAAGACGTGTCGATATTATACAGGAAGAAATTGTTGAACTGCGCCTGAGAAAGAACCTCGGTAGCGGGATACATTCCAAAGAGAGCAATTCCAAGCCAAATGATGAGAGACCTGCTTATCATATCCCGCCCTCCACGAGCAATGAAAGTCCATAGTGCTGACAACAAAGGCCAGCCACTTGGCTGACCTTTGTCGCAAAAACTTACACCTTATCGTCCTATACTCAAGATTTGCGTCGAGATGCCATAAGGCGTGACCAAGCGCACAAAATATACACCACTAGACAAGGCGGACACATCAGTGATCGAGTGATAATCTCCCGCATTCGTTCCATCGGCAACGAGTGCCACGCGTTCACCAATCGTGTTCACAATTTCCAAGGTGTAATTTCCTTCTGCGGGCACGCCGAAATCGCAATCGATGGTAGAGCCGGTCACCGGATTAGGCGACACACGCAATGCCAACGGTGTGCCGATCGGCACGATTTGCGATCCCTTACTATAACATCCTTGATTAACCTGAATGATAGCATTGGTGACACTGGGGACAATACAAGGATAGTCCGTAGAGTTATACCAAGTTGCCGAAATCGGAACTTCAGTAACCGTTGGATTCAACAGTCGAAGTGGAACGTTGCAAGTCACGCTACCGCCGGTCACGCCTGTAACGGACGTTCCGGTGACAACCCACGTACCTGAAGACGCAGCATTCGGTGTGTAGGCCCAAGTCCATCCGGCATTTGTGGTGCGGAATTGTTGAGTATCGAAGGACACCAACGTGCTATCGAATCGTACTTCCAACGCAAGTTTATAAACCGTCACATTTTTCAATGTCGGGATACTAAACGTTTCCACCCATTGTTTGCGCTCACCTGCATTAAAGGCCATGTTGTTGGCATTAATGTCCATGGACGCTGTCACGCCATTTGCCGTGAATGTTCGCGTTTGTGTTCCGGATGGGAGTGTGAAGCTCATGGTCATCGTTATGCCGTTTCCGGGGGTTCCACGGTAGCGAATGGTATAGGTGACGCTTTGTCCGGACTGCAGTGTATCTGTACCCACGGCCGGTTGAATGTCGAATGCATCCGTTCTACCCGTGGCTGTGACGTCGACGATCATTTGAGAAGATCCGTCGTTTTTCAAAGTCATCGTCCGTGTTTGCGTCGAATCGCAGCTCAACACATCACCAAAGGGTGCAACCT
Organism: Chlorobiota bacterium; assembly: GCA_039810585.1. GTDB lineage: Bacteria > Bacteroidota > Ignavibacteria > Kapaibacteriales > NICIL-2 > JBBATK01. Next base: position 10,135 of record JBDHXF010000039.1, on the reverse strand, counting down.
CAGGATCCAGCGAAATCTGAAGGCCTTCTCCAGTCAAATGCACCACACTCAGCGTGTCGACATCAGGCAAGTCCATGGGACCTTCCTTGGCATCGCTATGAATATCCACTGTTGCGGTATTCGTGCCCGCTATCGGACTGAGGTTCACAGGAATCGAATAACTCGAATCCGGTTGAATCGAGAAATTCGAGAGTGGTGTGCCGACAAACGTAAAGCGATTGTTTGACGGTGCGCCAATTGACTTTATGTACAAGGGCACTCTGTGATGCGTATTCTTTATCACCAATTGTAAAGGCCCGCTTGTTTGTCCCACCGGCACGGCAGGAAACGTGAGGTCTGCCGCACTGATTTGAGGAATAAATCCTTCGCCGGTAGCCAATCCTTGATAGGTTGTCGAGCTGCCGGAAACTGAAGCGGTAACGTAATCGCTAAATGGACCTTCCGCCGTCGGCGTAAAGATTACCTGAACAGTGATATTCGTACCTTTTTTCAAGTTGTAGGGGAATGAGGGCAACGAGGTCGGATCAATCTTGAATGGACTCGTGCCAGAAGACATTGCGATTCCCGAAAGCAGCGCATCGAGCGTATCGTTATTCGAAATTTTTACGGGTAGGGTTTTTGATGTGAGGACTCGTTGGAATCCAAATGGAACCGAATCCACTCGGATATTGGCTGCCAAACCATAGCCAATCAAAGGCACATCTGCTTCCAAGCCACACTGTACCGGAATATTGAACTTTAAGGTAGCAGTTCGCGCTCCTACGCCGGCAGGCGTGAAATCGATCGTTGCAGCCAGACAGTCCTTATTTGCTTGCAGCGAAAATGGTAAGGGAGCATCGCCGGCATGTAAACTAGCAGGAGGAGTCATATTTGGAAAATTAACCGTGAACTCCGCAGAATTGACTCCAATTAACTCAATCGTTCCGGAATACATGGACGCTGAGTTATTGCGAATAATACAAGGAGCTGATTTAGTCGCTATTGGAACATTGACACCGGAGGTTCCAATGTACGGAGTAGAAGACTCAAACTTACACGGAGGAAGTGCGTTGCCCTGCAACTCCACAGATGCGGGCGAACCGCACACAGAATTCACGACAAGAGTTGCCGAGCGCAGACCTTCGGCTGTTGGTTGGAAGTGCACCTCTATGTCATAGCAACTTCCGGGGAACATAACCTGACCATCGTAATTCGACGTTATCTTGAAGTCACCCGGATTTGCACCACTTAACGATACTGCGTTTTGAGCAATAAGAAGTGGAATGTCACCACTGTTACAGAGCTGAATCTTAAACACCGTATCCGACGCCAGTCCGACAGAAATTGTCGGGCAGGTGAGTTGCGGTGATTTAACGGACAGAATCGGCGACTGAATGCTGAAGGTGTTATCTGCTGAATCGGAACTACCGGGTTGACCACCGAACTTCCTGACGTAACAATCATAGTCACCCCTTGATGTGAGGTTTAATGCGGTACTTCCGTTATTCTGTGTTCCCTTAAAAAATCCACAATCATAGATATTACCATTAGCATCCGTCACAGTCTGGGTTGAGTATTTAACCGGCGAACGACCATACGAACCTGGAACCAGACTGATAAACGAGCCGTCATTTCGATTAAATACAGCGGTAAACGTCCGCAACGATGTACTGGTTGTCGTCAACTCATACGGCGATCCGGTTGGGTAATTTCCAATGTGAATTTTGGTTTTGTAATGACCAAACACAAACACGCTGTCTCTAACCACACTGATCGAGTCGGCATAGCAATACCCCGTACCCAGGGCAGTGCCACCTGCTGTTTGCGCCCATGTTACATTACCGGATGAATCGTAACACGCAACAAACATGTTCACAGCGTCTTGGGGTCCCAAATTCTTGAGTGTTTGGCCAACCTGTAGGTATTTCGACGTAAAGTATCCACAGACATAGGCGCTGGTACCTTGGTCCGTAGCCACAGCTGCGATACCTTCGTCACCCGTTCCACCAATGCTCTCCAACCACGTTAAATACCCATCGGAGTCGTATCGACCGACGAAAGCATCTTTTCCACCGGCGCTTGCTACTGTTTTTGAACTATTTGTAACGCGCATGGTGTCGCTAAATACACCACCTACGTAGGCATAAAACTCTCTGTTATCCAACGCAATTGACCGGGTTGAGTCGAGTAACGGTCCTCCCATATCTCGTGTCCACAAGTACGCCTTCGGCGGAGTGGAAGTGATACGGATGCGCAAGTGTTTACCGCTAAATGTCGGCTTAAAGGTGTACGACAAACCTTTCACGCTAGTGGCGATTACTTTCCATGTTGGATTCGGATCGTCTTCATCACGGTAATAGATATCCACAAGCTGGTTAATATCTACACCGCCCCACTTTACTGTGATGCTGTCGCAGGTAGTTTTAATATCACCGGAAGGACTCAGAACCTGAACACTGGAAAGTCCACCAAACATACTCACCAGTGGTGGGCACGGAGAACCGCCAACAACCAAACTGGCTTGACGATAACCCTTTGTATTGCCTTGTGTGAATTTTATCGTGATGACGATACTGTCACCAGGTTGAACTGTGATCGGTAAACTCTTTCCACCGCCAACATCCGCGACCGTAAAGTATTGAGACGGACTGGGTGTTAAGGACGTGATAATGAGAGGCGCGTTGACAGGTTTAAAGGTGATGGTTTGAGTCGTCGATGCATTTGGATTCGGATCTCCGAAGTACAAGGTGTTGGCCGACAAACCGACGCTGGCCACAGCGTTTGCAGGCGCGATGTACGTGAGCTCAGACGTAATGGGTGTATTCGGACGTTTAAACGTGATCTTCACATCTCGATCACGTTGACTTTGATTACACGCGTAGGGAGCTGTCCACGTGACGGTACACAGCTTTTTAATCTCGGTTTGAAGAGCAATAAGCTTGTAAATCTGTACCAAGTCGGCTTCGGTCAGTGCCACGAACGATTTCCCGCCGGTAGCGTCTGCAATAGCCTTCAAATCGGCATTCATGTTCGTTCCCACCGTGATGGCGTAGAACTGAATTGCGTTAAGGTTACAGAGGTGGATCATCGAATCGCGAGCGGGAGTATGATCCGGCTGGCCATCCGTCAAGAAAATGATAATACGTCGCACCGTAGGTGGCTCGCCGGACAAGAGTTTGATCGCGCCAAATGCCGTATCCAACATCGGAGGATTATACTCGGTACCACCTTGTGGCTTGAGTTTGCTGATCACATTGATAAGCGGTGCAGCTGTATTTCGGAACGAACTTTCAAAGGTCGGTATTGTACCGAACGAGATCACCGCCACTTCGGATGGTGGTACGAACTTGAAGGTGTTCAAGAAGGAGGTTGCTCCGGCGATAACCCAGTCCATGCGCGAGGCTTTTGTGGCTGTATCCACAATCGTGCTCATCGATCCGCTTCGATCCAAAATGAGAACGACGTTTGCAGCCGGAGGAACAGCCGTGTCACGACACTCGTACGTCGTAACAGCATCTAAGGGCACGCCACTCTCAACGATGTTAAAGTCGCTATTGCTGACACTTGGATAGTCATTACCTGCCGCATCCTGCGCCACAAAGTGCGCGCTCATTTGCGGAAACTTGCTGACATCCAATCCATACAGTTGGAAGAACTGAGCGTGAACCGCCTGTGGCAACAGCCACGCGCATACGACAATTAACAGCGTGCGCATCCACGTTCCCCTAAGTGTGTAATCCTTTTGCACTATACTCTCCATGAAATGTTTAATGTTTTCTCTCTCTTGTGTGTGTGCGTAGCCCTTCGATCATTGCTGCCGTTCCATAGCGTCGATCAGATCGCCGGCTCTTCAACCTATAACTGACCTTCGTTTTCATGTTTTTGTTTCACCACAGCCAACGTTCTAACCGATTCGTACTTTCAGCAGGCAGACCATTGTGCCTACACGGTACTACGCTATGCGACGCTTGCTTCAACCAAACTCAACGACTTTTGAGAACAATCCATCCGAGCCTTCACTCCAAGTGGCAAGGTGAGTTTGCTCTTAATGTGACCAAACGGCAGCCCTGCCAATACAGGAACTGTCATGGTTGAAAATCGTTGAGCGAAGACATCCTTCAAACTGCGCGACATCGAGTCGTTCAATGCATTGGACGGATGCCGCCTAATCACTTCGCAATTCTTGAAAATGCCAAGCACAATGCCTTTTACCACATCAAGCTTCCCGCTGAGCCACAATTGGGTAATCATGCGGTCTATCTTGTACGGCTCTTCAGCAACTTCTTCCAGGAACAAAATCTTGTTTCTGGTGTCGATCTCATAGGGCGTTCCTAAGGTCGAGCAAATGGTCGACAAATTCCCGCCAACGAGTTCAGCTTCTGCTTCGCCGTCGTGCAACACTTCCAGAGCGTCGGATTTATACATCAAGGTATCGCTTGGTTCCTCATCCTTAGCCTGTGGCGTGTTGTTCATCATCACATTGACAAACGAGCTCTTGGTCGTTGCGTCAAATGTCGAGGAACACACCGGACCATGATAGGTAATCACCTTGCTCTTTTGAAACACCGCAATGAGCAACGCAGTAATGTCGCTATAGCCCATGATCACTTTTGCTTTCAGTCTGGCAGCCTCATAATCGATCAACGGAAGAATACGTGCTACGCCATATCCGCCTCGGGCACAAAGAATGGCATCCACATCATCCCGCTGGATAAACTCATTGAACTCGTCGGCCCGCTGATTGTCCGGCGCCGAAAGGTAATGCAGGCTCGGTGAGATGCACTTTCCTAAGACGACCTTCATTCCCTGCGCTTCCAAAAAGCGTATTCCATCACTCAATTCCGAGGCCCGAATTCCACTGGCGGGGGCGGTGATGGCAACGACGCTACCTTTAGCTAGCGATGGAGGCAAAACCAGATCGTCGTGCACCACCAATCCGCGCATCGGAAGTGCGGAGTATTCTGCCTTTAAGCTACTTGGACGCAAGGCACTTGCAAGTCCGGCTGAGGCAAGAAGGGTGGTACTGAGAAATGTACGACGGTTATGCGCCATGAAAAAGTCGTTTTATCCCAAAATAGGCTTCATGCAAATTTAATTTTATCAAGCATATTGACGAATGAATTTTAGCTCACTTTTAGAGACCTAAATCTAGCATTCTCGTGATTTTGGCTCGAGTGGTCGATCGTCGGGATTCGGGGGGCGGTTCACATTCGGAGTAACACGACAAATCTCAATTCGCTTCCAAAAAAGTGGCGCTACCGCTCAGATTTTCGCACTACATCCCGATGCGTAGCTGCACGTCCTGTATTATATTTGTGTTTCCTATTCGGAAGGATGCAAGAGTGGTTTAATTGGCACGCCTGGAAAGCGTGTGTACTGGAAACGGTACCGAGAGTTCGAATCTCTCTCCTTCCGCTCCGCTCACCGGTGACTTTGCTGCATAATCATGGATCTGACGCACAACCCGACAGAAGGGGATTCACCGGTTCCATCCGAGGACTGCCTGATCATTCGAGACGTATTGGCCGGCAACACCAACTCCTTTGAGAAACTCCAGAAAAAGTACCGCCGACAAATTCAGGGTCTGATGCGCCGCATGGTGCGTGATCAAGATGACGTGGATGATCTCGTGCAGGTTACTTTCATCAAAGCCTACAACGCGCTCCCAACCTTTCTCTGCGAGCATTCATTCGAGAAATGGCTGTACAAGATTGCATCCAACAACTGCATCGACTACCTTCGTCGCAAGAGATTTGCGATGATTTCCATCGATGCTCCCATTCCTGGCTCGGATAGTGATAGCGGTATGGAAATCGAAGATCCCTCCTCGCCGCAACCGGATGGAGCGATGCTGAGTGCGGAGCGAACGAAGTTCATCCAAGAAGCCTTTGAAGCCCTTCCGCCTAAGTACAAAGAGGTTATTCGGATGCGGCACCACGAAGAACTCGAGTATAACGAGATTGCCGAAAAACTGCAGTTACCGCTAGGGACCGTGAAAGCCCACATCTTTCGCGCTCGCCAAATGATGTACAAAAAGCTGCAAAAACATCGCTCGATGTTTCAGTCGTCTTAATTCACAATCCTCATTGCCATGCTGTTTACGACCCGTCTCGTCAGTCTCGCCATTCTCTGCTGTGTCTGTGCGTTTGTGTTTGATGCCTGCTCCGGACAAAAAAAATCCGGTGGCCCGGTCATTCACTTCTGGCACTTCTGGAGCGAACCCTCACAGAAGCAAGTCCTGACCCAGCTCTTGTCCGATTTTGAAAAGCAAGAACACTGCACGGTCGAATGCACCGAGCTCAGCTGGAACGACGGTAAGACGAAATTGGTTGCTGCCTTTAGCTCACACACGGCACCTGATGTGATGGAGTTTGGTTCCGATTGGGTTGCTCAGTTTTCCTCGTCCGGCGTACTGGCTGAGTTGCCGGCTGACAGTATGGGTATGAATAATTTCATCGAATGGTCAACCGTACCATGTCGCTGGGACTCAAAGCTGTATGCCGTTCCCTGGGTTGTCGACACCAGAGTGTTGTACATTAATAAAGCGCTTCTGGATCAAGCAGGAATCTCCTCATTCCCCACAACATGGCAGGAGACGAAGCAAGATGCTGAGCGTGTTCAAGCCGGTGGAGCTGCCGGAGGATTCGGTGCCAATGGTGCCGATGGCCATCGCCTCTATAAGAAAATTCTTCCCTTCTTTTGGTCCTTCGGTGGTGATGTACTCAACGCGAATGGTCAGCCTGTGTTGAATTCCGACCAAAACGTTGCGGCTCTTAGTACCTACGTTGAACTCTCGCGTTCCGGCACGATCGATACACAAAAGCAATTGGATGAGGCCTTTGCGCAAGGACATCTAGCCTTTTGGAACTCCGGCGGCTGGTTGGCTGACAAAATCGCCAAAGAAAATCCATTGCTTGACTATCGGGTGGTCGTACTTCCTCAGGGTCCCGGTGGTCAAGGCATTAGCTTCGCCGGTGGAGAATACCTCTCCGTTAGCGCTCAGTCGCAAGAACAAGTGTTGGCTCGTAAACTTATTCGCTTTCTGACCAATGGTTCAACGGCTCTGTCGTTTTGCAAACAAGTGACAGAAGCCGGATTCCCGGCCGATAAGCAGAGTTTTCATGACGATTACTTTGTTGCTCACCCCATTCGATCCGTGTTTGCCAAGCAGCTCGAAAACGCACGGATGACGCCTGTGCATCCCCAATGGCTCGAAATGGAATCCATCATTGAGAATGCCGTTGTTGAAGCACTCTACGGAAAGAAAGAACCGAAGCAAGCTCTCGACGATGCGCAATACCTTTTGGTCCGTAGCCTCTCGCACTCAGGGTCGAAGTAGCAACACACGGCCGCTACCCTCAAAGTCATGTAGTTGACTAGAGTGCGCAGCATCTGCAAAATCTCTCGACTCTTCACGGGATTCGTCATACAATGGAATCAGTGATCCGCTGACGCGCGGAGTTTGACGTCGCACAGAGCAACACGCAGGCCGCGGCGATCACGATTGAGTTCGTGGCACGATTTGTCAACTCTCACTTGCGCTGCACAACAAGCATGTGTTACTCACGACAGGCATCTTATGGCACGGATAAAAGTAGACTTGCATGATGTGTTCAACAGCTCAGGCGGGATCGAATCGGCTCTTCGGCAGGCTTTCGAGGATGCCGCTGATACGCGCATCAAGGAAATAGAAATTATCCCCGGGAAGGGAAGCGGACAGCTCAAGAGAAAAGTGGAACGCTTCCTGCAAAGACCCGAAATAAAGGCACAGATCCATTACGTGAAGACCGACTTTAAGAATCATGGTCGGATGTTTGTGTATCTCAGCTAAGGTCCGCACGCAACGACATGGAAGAGCGATCTGTACACCATGAGCGTGAACGCCGAACAGACTAATGGACAAAAAAAAGCCGCGAAGCGGAAGCTTTCGCGGCTGATGTGTATCCGTCGGGGTGAGAGGATTCGAACCTCCGACCTCCTCGTCCCGAACGAGGCGCTCTACCGGGCTGAGCCACACCCCGAATACCTGTGCAAGATAGCTATTGGAGGACGACTGCGCAAAAACGAGTGAAAGTCTCTGTAAATTTGTTGCTCGGCAGGATTCATCGTTCTCTGGGCAACCACACACCACTACTCAATAGAGAGCGGTTGTTTTGCGTCCTCTTGCGATAGAGGTTTCCTCATTTGTCCTTCATTTGTCCACATCCGGATGCATTCGTACAGTATTGGAATCAACAGCTCTTGGTGGCTGGTTGCTTTGGTTGCCGCTTTGAGTTTGCTGAGCGCGCTGTGGTATTACTCTCGTGTTCACCCGCCAATTGGTCGAAGTCTCCGATCGGTGTTGACGGCGTTACGATGGCTTGGTCTGCTCCTCCTGCTCTTGGCACTGTTCGAACCGGTACTATCGCTATTCCACTCCTCCACACAAGAGCCGGAGCTCTGTGTTCTCTTGGACAACTCCGCATCCATGCGACTTCGCACCGGAAACGTTGATCGTTGGGATCAATATCAATCAGTACTTCGCGGCCTGCCGCTCAGGGATCTGGCGCGAGACGAGGGTATGAGCCTGTTTGATGAGAGCGTGCACGCAGTGCCCGCGTATCAAAACGACTCTGTCACGGCAAAGGGTCAGCGAACTGACATCGATCGCGCACTTCGCTTTTGTGTCGATAACGCCGCGTCGCGTAACACGCAAGCTGTACTGATGATAACCGACGGAGCATCGAATACCGGCTCCAACCCCTTGTACCAAGCAGAGCAGATGTCCATGCCTGTCTATGTGATTGGCATTGGCGACACAGCTGAGGTTCGAGACCTGAGTGTACAATCGATCGTCTCAAACGATCTGAGCTATGTTGGAAACACCGTTCCGGTTTCGGTCCGGTTGAAGTCCGTTGGAATTGCTGATCGCTCTGTTCATGTGGTTCTGAAAGATGACGGTCAACCTTGCGGTGAACAGGACGTGGTGCTGCACCCTCAACAACAGAATTACACGTTGAATTTCGACTACGCAGCTGCTAAAGAAGGCATCCATAAACTCAGTGCTTCGGTGGAAGAAGTCAGCGGTGAGCTCAGCACTAAAAACAATAGCGCCGGGTGTTTTTTGAAAGTACTAGGTACCAAACGAACCATTGTACTGTTTGCCGGTGCACCCAGTCCCGATTTGAGTTTTATACGTTCGGCTCTGGAGGCAGACAAGAGCATCCAGCTTCATTGTTACGTGCAGAAGGAAGGCGCGGAGTTCTACGGCGATGCGCCCAGTGCCGCTCTGGTGCACGCGGCAGAGCAAGTCATCTTTGTTGGATTTCCCATCGCCTCCACCTCGCCGTCGGTGCTGCAGATGCTGCAGACGGAGATTCTGCGCGCAAAACCTTTGCTGTTCATTGCCTCGCAAGGTGTAGACTATACCAAGCTCCGCCTGTTCGACGCTGTCCTTCCCTTTAGTGTGCAGAGCAGCCGAGCCAACGAGTTCAGCATCACGGCGGACGTAAAGCCGGGTGTCGCAGCCAATCCGCTGATTCGCTTGCAAGGAGACGCTGAGGACGTACAACGCTGGAATAATCTACCACCAATCTTTCGCACTGAGACTTTTGTACGTGTGAAACCCGAGGCGGAGATTGTTGCCAGTATGAAGGTGAACAATGTTGCACTGAGCGATCCCTTAATCCTGACGCGTCACGTTCAACACTCCAAGTGCGTGGCAGTGCTCGGTTACGGTTTGTATCGATGGAAAATGCTGGGTAATGCCGAGGATCAGGCACACGGAAAAAGCGGCGATCCGGATGTGCTCTCGCTGTTCCTGCAAAACAGTACGAAGTGGCTACAAAGCAGCGACGACGAACGTACCGTGCGCATTCGTACCTCACGTGAATTTTATGCCGGTGGAGAACGGGTGGAATTTATCGGACAAGTCTACGATGCCGCCATGCGTCCCATCGAAGACGCGACTGTTACCGTCCATGTGGAGCGGGGTTCGTCGCAACAACGCGATATTGTTCTCGGCTCAGCGGGCGACGGACGCTATACAGCAGATGTGGATGGCTTGGCTCGATTTTGAGCGCGCTTACGGTGACTTGACGACATACCTCTTTGCCTCTGACAAAATCGATAAGAAACAAAAGGACAAAGCACTCAAAACGGCCGCGCAACAAGCTAA
>JBDHXF010000038.1:0-37032 GCA_039810585.1 Chlorobiota bacterium | reverse complement strand
TGAGCTGGAAGAACTACGCTTACAACTTCCTAGGTTGAAAATTTCATTTGGTGTTTAACATAAAAGACTCTCAGTCAATCACTAAAAATCCCGCATTTGTGGATAAGTATGTTGAAAACTCGCTTAGCCAAGACACTTAATAAAGGCGGAACCATTGGCATTGTGGCTCCGGCGTCGCCGATGCGGGATGAGACGAAGCTTGAGGCCGGCGTGCGTTATCTGGAAGGCTTGGGTTATAGGGTGAAGCTTGGAAACGCCGTCTACAAACGCGAGAGTTACCTTGCCGGAAGCGACGAGCAACGACGGGCCGACATCGAGGGAATGTTTGCAGACCCGAGTGTGGATGCCATTTTTTGCGCCCGTGGGGGGTACGGCTCCATGCGCTTTGTCGAGAAGCTGGATTATAGTGTCATCCGTAAGAACCCAAAGATCTTTGTGGGCTTTTCGGATCTGACCGTTTTGAATGCCGCGATCTTTCGGCACACCGGTCTCATTACCTTTTCCGGTGCCATGGTCGGTGTTGACATGGGGAACTTCGACCCAGAGAGCGAGGAACAATTTTGGCGCATGTTGAGTTCTGCGAGTAAAGTTGGCACGATCGCGCAGTCGAGTGAACGTGAGTGTGTGAGGAAGGGAACTGCCGAGGGACGTCTCGTTTGCGGCAACTTGAGTATGCTTGCGGCGATACATGGAACCTCGATACAGCCGGAATATCGTGACTCTATCATTCTCTGCGAGGACATCGGTGAAGAGAGCTACAAGGTCGATCGCTTGTTGTGTCAGCTGAAATTGGGTGGTGCACTGAATCTCGCATCCGGCTTGGTGTTTGGTCAGTTCACCCAGGATACCACGCGTAGCTCTTCCACACCAACTCGTGCGATACCTGATGTGTTGCGGGACTATGCCGATCGAAGTGAAAAGCCTGCTATGGGAAATTTCATGTATGGTCACACGGCTAAGAAACTCACGCTTCCTTATGGTGCAGTGTGCAGGATGAATGCCACTCGCGGGAGTTTTGCGATTGAGCAAGCGGTGCTCGAACGCGCGTCATGACACGGCGCGAAGCGCGTGGTTGAAGAAAAGTCGTCTTGAGAATTCAGGTGTTCGGTCTGTCTACTTCTTATCCGATTTTTGGGGCGTGGCGGCTGCTTGGGGGTTCAACGGAATACTTGCCCGAAGTTGTTCCATTTTTACTTTGTTCGGACCGTTTGGATAGAATCGCGAGTACAGCGAACACACCGATAGCGCTTCATCGTAGCGTTTGAGTTGGATGAGCACTTCGGTTTTTCCGAGCATGGAAGGTTCGCAGAAGTCTGTGTCGGAGTAGTCGTCAATTACCGAATCATAGTAGGTCAGACTTGCTTTGGGAGCCAAGAGCACGCGATACTGTTCAGCAACGCGGAAGTCGTGTTCGCCAAGCTTCGAGCGAAGTGTCTTGATAAGACTATCGGCTCGAGTACTATCGCCTTTATACCGTTCGCGGTACTCAGTTAGGGCGACGATGGCTTCACGGGTGTACTTCTGGTCGCGGTCGTAAGGTGGCGACAACTCCACATAGCACATCGCTGCTTTGTACATGCTCCGCTGCGCGTATTCGCTACTTGGGTACATACGACGCAGGTAGTTGTAGTTGTACGCGCCGAGCACGTACTCCGAGCGCTTATAATTGATCTCAGCCAAGTAATACTGAGCGCCATCCACAATCTTGGCAGTAGGGTATTGCAGACGAATGATATCGAACAAACGCTGCGCTTCGAACAAGTCCTTTTCCTCGTAGGCTTTTTTACCAGCTGCAAAGATGTCTTCGGGACTCTTATTCGTCGCATCATAGGTTGACGAACAGGCTGTCCACACCAGAGTGGAAGCGACAAGCAGCAGAATTGTAGGCAGAGTTTTCATGAACACGCAATATACGGCGAAGGTCGTGATTCGGCAGAGAGACGAAGCTATGCACCTCTTCGTGCTACGACTGCCTCTTTGGGCAATGTTCTGACTCTGGTACCGACTCTATGCTCTCCGCTTCCTGATCTCCGCAACTCTGCGCAGTCGTGCTCACCGACGTGCACACAGGCACGCATATACACGTGTATTAAGGTGTGCATACTTTGTGCTTTCCGTCTGGCCACCCCACGTGCTATCTTGCACTCTCCGGCAGCTTCTGTACCCACGTGGTGGATTTTCTTCATTCTGACGCTGCGAGCAGCGCCGGATCTCACGCTTTTGTTACCCTTACAGGTGTATGACGCCTCTCTAAAGACTCGCTGCGAGCGAGTGCTGAGCTTTGAGCCGTTAGCATTTGTACTGTCAATTACCGACCCTATGTCACTTAAACTTGTTAAAAGCACCGAGCATCTCTTCGACACCCCACAAGCAACGCAAAGTTCTGATGAGATTTTGGCCGGACTGAATCCCGCTCAAGCCGAAGCCGTGGCCACCACCGACGGTCCCTTACTCATTGTTGCCGGCGCCGGCAGCGGCAAGACAAGGGTGCTGACTTTTCGTGTAGCGCACCTGATTCAACGTGGAGTGAAGCCTTGGAATATTCTGGCGCTGACCTTCACCAATAAAGCTGCAGGCGAGATGAAGGAGCGTATCAAACACATCTGTGGTGACAATGCCGCCCGACAAGTGTGGGCGGGAACCTTTCACTCCATTTTTGCCAGACTGCTTCGCAGCTATGCGGAGGCGTTGGGATTCACGAATAGTTTTTCGATTTACGACACGGACGATTCGCTGAGCGCCATTCGTGGTGCCATGCACAGCTTGAATATCTCCTCGCAACTCGTCAGTCCCGCCGTCGTGCGCTCCACCATTTCGTCGGCAAAGAATCAGATGACCTCGTGGCAGGATTATGCCTCGGCGGCAACGGATTTTCGTGAACGACAAATCGCCAAAGTCTACGAAGCCTACCAGCGTGCTCTGGTGCGCAACAACGCGATGGATTTTGACGATCTGCTGCTGAACATGATTCGACTGCTGCAACAGAACGACGAGATGTTGCAGACCGTGCAATCGCGCTTCACGCATATTCTGGTGGATGAGTACCAGGACACGAATCGCGCTCAGTATATCGCCGTGCAGCTGCTGGCGAGCGGTCATCGCAACCTCTGCGTTGTTGGCGATGATGCTCAAAGTATCTACCGTTGGCGCGGAGCAGACATCCGCAACATTCTGGATTTTCAGAAGGATTATCCCGAAGCTAAGATTGTGCGCTTGGAGCAGAATTATCGTTCTACCAAGCACATCCTGGCATCCGCCGATGCTGTGATCAAGAATAATCGCAAGCAGATTCCCAAGACCCTGTGGACGGATAATGAAGAAGGCTCGGTGATTCACATCTACTCCAATCGAGACGATCGTGAAGAAGCCGATCGGGTGATGCAGATAATCGACATGGAGATGCGCACGCATGGCACGAAGTTCAACGACGTCGCCATTTTGTATCGCACCAATGCGCAGTCGCAAGCGCTGGAAGACGCCTTGCGACGTTCCGGTACGCCCTACACCATGGTGAGCGGTATCTCGTTTTATAAGCGCAAGGAAGTAAAGGACGCCGCTGCGTACCTGCGTTTGCTTCTCAATCCGAGCGATGCGGAGTCGCTCCTGCGCGTGGTGAACGAGCCCGCACGTGGACTGGGCGACACCTCGCTTCAGCGCCTGCGCGATCACGCCGCTCAGCGCGAGATCACCTTGTTCGACGCTTTTCAGGAAGCCGAGAATGTTGAGGGCTTGATGAAGCGTGCAATAAAAGCAGCGCACGACTTCGCCTCGCTCGTTCAGAACTACCGTCAGCAGATTGCCACGATGCCACCGGATGACTTGGCTCGGCAATACATCGAATCCACCGGTCTCATGCAACACTACCAAGCGCAGAAGACCGATGAGGCCGAGGATCGACTGAACAACATCGTCCGCTTACTCACCGATATTTCCGAGTACACACTGCGCGAAGAAGAACCTACCCTCGAAGCATACTTGCAGCAACTGGCACTCGTGAGTGATGTGGACGAAGCCGATACCTCGCAAAATCGTGTGGCAGTGATGACCCTTCACGCGGCTAAGGGTCTCGAGTACCCCTGCGTGATTATCACCGGCGTGGAGGAGGGATTGCTGCCTTTGGTAAAAGATAATTCGCATCCCGACGAGCGCGAAGAAGAACGACGCTTGTTTTATGTGGGCATCACGCGCGCATGCAAGCGCCTCAACATCACCTATGCAGAACGACGTCTGCGCTTTGGCAACGTGGAGTACAGCCGTCCCTCCAGCTTCCTGCATGAACTCCCGGCCGAGAGTATTGATTGGCAGGGACGTCGCGAACAGGTTCAGGAACGGACGCGATTTGATGATTATTCGAGCGCGCCTTCGGCGCAACACGGCGGCAGTGGCGGAAGTGGTGGGAGCAGCAGCGGTAGCCGATTTGGACAACGACCGGCATCGTCAGGTCGTCCGCAGCAGACTTTCCGTCAGCCTGCTTCGAAGACCCAGCCTCGTTTCGACGATATGCCCGCTCAGGAATCGTACAGCCAGCTCGAGACCGCACCGGCAGATGTGCCACTGAAACGTGGAATGCGCGTGCGCCACAAACTGTTCGGCGATGGCAAGGTGGAAGTGGTGGTTGGGGAAGGACAAAACCAAAAAGTTGCCGTGATGTTTCCCGGCGTCGGACGAAAGAACCTCATGGTAAAATTCGCGAAGCTCGAAGTACTCGAATGATTTAGTGGCATTCTTGTCAGGTAGTCATCGTCAACTCGCCCGAAGGGCGCGTGTATTGAACATCTCCTGACGATTCCTCATCAGTGGCTCCGGTAGCGAATGACGAGCCTCGCTAGACTGTCTTGAAAAATGCCGGACTCGTAGTAGATTCGAGTGACCGGCACCCCAGTTTGTTTGCACCACTTTTAGGACACTTGCATCATGAGTGACGAGACCTTTTACCACCCCCCACAGAATATCGTTGAGAACGCGCACATCAAGGATTATGACGCCATGTACCGTCACTCCATCGATCACCGCGAGGACTTTTGGGCCGGCGAGGCGGAGAAGCTTGAGTGGTATAAGAAGTGGGATCAGGTGTTTGAGTATTCCAACAAACCCTTCTTTTCGTGGTTTGCTGGTGGCAAGACCAATATTGTGCTGAATGCAATAGACCGACATTTAAAAACCTGGCGTCTCAATAAACTGGCCATCATTTGGGAAGGCGAGCCGGGCGACGTGCGGACCTTATCCTATCACGCACTCAATCGCGAAGTGTGCAAAATGGCCAACATCCTCAAGGGCATGGGTGTGCGTCGGGGAGATATCGTGACGATTTATATGCCGCAAATTCCAGAGCTGCCGATTGCCATGTTGGCATGCGCAAAAATCGGAGCCGCGCACAGCGTGGTCTATGGCGGATTTAGCGTGGAAGCGTTGGCCGCACGCATTGAAGACGCAAAGAGCAGAGTGTTGCTGACGGCGGATGGGGGTTGGCGACGAGGAAAAATTACCGACTTAAAATCCATAGCGAACGAAGCCATGCGTCGCTCGCCCACGATAGAAGTCTGTATCACGGTCAAGCGGACCGGACAAAACGTGGTGATGGAAAACGACCGCGATTTTTGGTATCACGATCTGGCTGCTTTGCCGATTGCTTCGGCTAAGTGCGACACCGAAGTGATGGATTCTGAAGATATGCTGTTTATTCTCTACACCTCGGGCACCACCGGCAAGCCGAAGGGATTGGTGCATACGCATGGTGGTTATTCGGTGTACACGGCCACGACGCATCGCTATGTGTTCGACATCAAGGATGAAGATCGCTATTGGTGTGCAGCCGACCCGGGGTGGATTACGGGTCACTCTTACTTAGTGTACGCGCCACTCATAAACGGTTCGACGCTTATGATGTACGAAGGCGCACCGAATCATCCCTATCCCAATCGTTGGTGGCAGATGATTGAGAAGTATGGCATCACCATTCTCTACACATCACCAACCGCTATTCGTGGACTGATGCGTTTTGGTGATAACTGGGTCAAGCGTCACGACCTCAGCACCTTGCGTTTATTAGGAAGTGTAGGCGAACCAATTAATCCTGAAGCGTGGCGCTGGTATCACCGCGTAGTGGGCGGGGAGCGATGTCCGATTATGGACACCTGGTGGCAAACCGAAACCGGTGGATTTATGATCACGCCGCTGCCAATTACGCCACTCAAGCCCGGCTCAGCAACCAAGCCCTTCTTTGGCAACGAAGTAAAGGTCGTGGATGAACAAGGAAATTCTGTTCCTGCCAACGAAGAAGGCAAACTGGTCATCACACATCCTTCACCCGGAATGGCTCGCACGATACTAGGCGATCCTGAACGGTGGGCCACAACCTACTGGAGTGACTTTGCAGACAAGGGCTACTATACAGCTGGAGATTCCGCCCGCATTGACGAAGACGGATATGTGTGGGTGATTGGTCGTCTTGATGACGTGATCAAAGTCAGCGGCTACCGTCTCGGCACCGCCGAAGTAGAATCAGCATTGGTGAGTCACTCCGCTGTTGCGGAGGCGGCAGCTATTGCACTACCCCATGAATTAAAGGGCAATGCGATTCATTGTTACGTATTGTTACGCAATAACGTAAGCCCCAGCAGAGAACTCGAAGAGCAATTAAAGGAACACGTGGCTCACGAGATTGGTCCCATCGCCAAACCTGACGCCATCAATTTTGTAGACGCCCTGCCAAAGACCCGCTCCGGAAAAATTATGCGACGTGTCCTCAAAGCCCGAGCGCAGGGCTTGGATGTAGGAGATATAAGTACGTTGGAAGAATAAGGAATAATCGTGGCGAAGCAAGATGTTGCGTCGCTGGCATTGAACCGGCGTGCTTTGACGAGATTGCTTCGCTGCGGTCGCAATGACGTTTTTAGAGTTTGCATTGACGTCATATCATCCACGTCATCGCGAGCGGAGCGAAGCGATCTCGTGATTGGATCGTCATTGACGGGATTGCTTCGCTTCGCTCGCAATGACGTTTTGGAGTTTGCGATGACGTCGTGGATTATTGTACAGCTCAATACGTGTAGCTGCAAGGCAATCACGTTAAAGAGGTGGCTTGCTCGGACGTAATTCGGTAAGTCTTCCGTTGCTTCTGCTTTAGTTACTCGCCTTAATGAATCCAATAGTTGTGACTTGCCTTCGCGTTTCAACGCGGACGAAATAGCAACCCACGGGAAGCGTAGATGTGTCGACGCTAAAATCGCGTTCGCCGGTCAAGAAATGTAATTCGTGGAGTACGGGGCGTCCAAGTGCATCGAAAAATGAGATAGAGTTAATGTCTTCCACGCCTCCACTGTGCATGCTTAGTTCGTTTTGTACCGGTTGAGGGCTAATCCAGACATCAGCTGTTTGGATATTGACAACACTAGTGTCCCCAGGTCTGGAATAATGGTATATAAACCACCCCATGCGTTGGCAACCGAATATAGTAGTGCACAATATGTTAATGGAGTCGTCTTCCTTCCACGAGACGGACTTGCACACAGAATCCGAATTGTCTATTTCCTCGCCATTAACATACCACTGGAAGCGTATTACTTGATCGAGACTGCTCGTGTCTATGCAGTATTGTGCATTCATCACAAGGACACCCACTCTACTATCTTCCCAGTGATTTTTGAAATACAACGTATCAGTATGGCTTATTTCGCCATCATCGCGGGTAAGAGTACAACTCACGGCGGTATCCTTGCCAATGGCAATCACGGTGTCTATTTGAGTTGTCCTTCCGTTTGACCAAGCATAGGAAGCATAATCATCCGGCCCACGCACAATAAAGGGAACGAAGCCACAATGATCGTGTGTGCCATTGTAGCTCAGAAGCGGTGGGAGGCGTGATTGACGAATCTCTATTGTTGTGTCGTTGTTTGCATTGTCAACAAAGCGGATTTTGATGTAGGCATCGTAGCTTGTCTTGATAAAGTCGACATGCCAGCGCGCAACTTTTGTATCGTTGCCAATGATCGAATCGTGCGTAAGGATGCAATTAAAGGAGCTGTCCACCTCGATCGCTTTTAGGTTACTGGCCGAGTCCAAGCTTGGTTCGTCCTCAACGCCGCCAGTGGCAAAGGTGCGAGATGGAGACAGGGTATAAAATGGCTTTGGAGGGAGTGTGTCAGCACTGAGAGTGGACTTCAAATTCTCCGAGGCGCGGAGGACGCATGAGCATGCCGTGAAGACAATTAGCAGCGACAAAAGGGCTGGTAATCTAGAACGGGCGCCAGAGCGCATGTCACATTGGCGAGATGCGCTAAAGGTATGTGCCTTCATTTCAATTCTCCTTTAATGCCGCACACATAGAATTATTCGAATGTACGCAATAATGTCGCTTGATAATTAAGCTGTGACGGTGAGAATCACGATACAGTGCATGTGTATAACGTTTAGGGAGGGTTGAATGCTGCTCGAATTAGCAATTGCAGGACGGGATTGTTTCACTTCGCTCGCAATGACGTCGAGGCTCATACGGTCACTTATAATGACGTCGAGCTGATGATGTCATTGCCTATAGCGGGGTCGTCGCATTCGTGGCGTCGTCCTTAATGACTCACGACAAACACCGTTGATCGTGATCCGTGTGCATTCGAGACGCGAATAATATATGCCCCGGAAGCAAGCCCGTTGACGGGGACAGAGCTGATGCTCTCGCCTCCGAGCGACGTGGTGGATATTCGTTCACCCTGAAGATTAAAGAGTTCGAGTTGCGCGTGCAGTCTTAGTGCTTCTGGGATTGAGACGCGAACGCGGTCGCTGGCCGGACTCGGATCGACACTCAATGAACTGTTGTTGTCGAGGGTGTGCACGTCTGCAACCAATCCATCCAGCTTAATGTGCAAGGGTGTGTTGATCGGTGGGTTGACCACGGTTGTCGTAGGAAAATTCTTCATCGGCCAGCGCACCACCACCGAGTCGATGGTTTGATTTTGTGCGATGCCAAAGTTCAGGAAGAGGGGAGTAGACATTCCCCAACGGCCGACACCGGATTGGATATCGCGCATTTGGTGGACTCCGTCGGGTGTGTACACCCAAACCCGTGCGCCGATGCAGGGTTTATTGCATCCGCTTGGGGCATCCAAACGAATGGTGGTGTGATTGTTCTTGTTGCCAATATCATTCCGCATCAACCAAATATGGTCGGAGCGAGAATTGGCGGTACGTGGCGAGTATTGAATGGCAAAATCGTCGTCGCCGTCCAAGTCAAAATCGAAAGGACGCTGTGAGTGCGTTTCGTGGAGAATGGATTGTAGACCCAGTGCCTTTGCGATTTCTGTGAAGCTGTGATCGGACTGTTGGTGCTCGATGTAGCAACGATCATTCGTTGCGTCATACCCTGTGGTGCTAAGCAGAAAATCCGGCAATTCATCGTTGTCCATGTCAAACCAGGATCCGGCTTGATCGCCTAGGTGACCATAGTTGCTGACGTACACAATCGATCCCTTAGGCAGATTGAATGCTCCATAGGGATTCGTCCAGGACGTGTCGTTCTTGAGCGTGTCGCGCAGCGTGATCTTGTTGGTGACTAATGGACGACTAAACCCATCCTCATTCCAGTGCAAATGGAAGTTGCCGGCGGCTCCATCGTTTATAGTGAGTGGGGAGTGACCCTCTTGTGGATCCAAGCCGCCGTGCACCAGCATTTGGGCAAAGTCTATGTCGCCATCGTTATCGTAGTCATATGGCAAGGCTTCCCACTGACAGAGTTCTCGTGGGAACCACGACGTGGCACTCCCGTTTTGCACTAAGTCGATGTTACCGTGCATGTTGTTTTTGGCAGTGTAGCCTTGATCTTCCGTGACATTCGTAAATGTGCCGTCACCCTCGTTTTTCCATAGCGTTCCATCAGTGCGGCAGTACGGTGAGGTGACGATGTCCGGCCAGCCATCATTATTCCAGTCAGTAACGCTGGCGCCATAGGTCGGTTCGAAGACAGCAGACATTCCGGTCTCGTCGGTGACGTTGGTGAAGGTTCCGTCGCCATGACCCTTCAGCAAATATCCCGGTAACCAGATGTCCGCTTGATGATTTTGTGAGAACGTGCCGACATAGATGTCCAGATTGCCATCCATGTCGTAATCCAAGAAACAAAAACTGGTGGTTGGAAAACGCCCCGGTGGCGTTGATGCCGGATCACCCAAGCCGTCGATGCCGTTGTTCTGCACTAAATGAAAGTGAGCGGTACCGTCGTTTAAGAGCACTTCCAACCTGTCACCATGGTCCACAGTGGTTGAATAGTAATAAAAAGGCGCGCTCACCAAATCCGGATACCCATCGTTGTTGACGTCCGCGATGCCCCACACATCTGCTTCGCGACCGACGATATTCGGATCGCGATTCTCATACATGCCATTGGAATCAGTAACATCCACGAAGATGCGCGCTGCGGGATTGGAGGAGTCGGGGTTTTGCTTGTTAAGCCACATACGACTTTTCATCGATCGGTCGTAAGTCACGTAGGTGAAAAACAAATCCGGATAGCCATCACCGTTGAAGTCAGCGGAACTGATCTGCCAGCTCTTCGCCGAATCGAGTTTGCACTGTGATGTTACATCTTTAAACCACGTTGCGTCCTGTGCGGACACAGGTAGGACAACGACGAGTGCAACGAGCAAACGAAAACAAGTCTTCATACGCGATCTTTCCAATGGTTGGTTGTCTTTCAAAACTGTGGCCCTGGTATTGGCCCAATAATCCAAGCGCTATGGCTACTGCGTGCACATCACATCAGTAACCACAGCGCTTATACACCTCGTTGACCCGCCTATCACGAGCACCTCGCATGGTTCTCGGCAAGGCTCTCTTAACCCTTCTGATCTCGAGCTTGAGTGTCGATGCGGTTCATTGCCGCCATCTGCTTCATGGTTTTTTCCAATCCTTCATTCGTACCATCGAAGAAGATCACATTGCCTTTTCCGAATTCTGCTACGTGACGGATGGTTTCGGTCCACATTTGGAACAATACCATCGATGCGTCCAGCCCTGCTTCTTGCAATTCGCGAGCGGAATCACGAATACCGCGTGCTGCAGCTTCGCGGAACAGCGTTACCCCTTCACCACGCATCTTCATGGCTTCGCGATCTGCCTCGGCGTTGATCTTGATGGCGTTTCCTTCTGCTTCCGCTTGCTTGGTGCGCGTGATAAGCAGAGCCTGACCCTCATTCTCGGCAGCTGCTTTCAGGTTTTGTGACGCTACCACTTTGGCCATCGATTCGATAATTGCCTTGTCGAAGGTGATGTCGTTGATTTGCAGGTCAATCAAATGGTACCCCCACTCCTCAAGCGAGGCATCGAGGTGATGCTTGACTTCGGCCACGATTTCGTTGCGTAGCGAGAGGATTTCTACCTGACGTTTTGTTGCCACAAACGAACGCACCGTACCCTCAACTGTGCGAATAAGAGCCTGCATAAAATTGCGGTCGTCAATAAACTTGAAGGCCACATTCTTGATGACCTGCTCGTCGGCATTGAGCACCGCATACAAAATCATTGCTTTGAAGTACACGTTGGCTTGATCGCCTGTGATAGCCTGAAACTCCAAATCGGCAGAACGATTTTGGATGGAGATTCGCCGCATGATGGTTTCGAAAAACGGCAGCTTGAAGTTGAGACCCGGCATCATCACTCGTCGATACTTGCCGAACATGGTCACTACTGCCACATATCCTTGCGCTACCGTCTTGAAGCTGGACAAAATCGCGAGAAGGATAATTACGATTAACACTAATCCTACACCGCCCATGGTAACCCCCGTAATGTGTGAATGAGCTTAGTTGTGCGCGTACAGCACCGGTACATGATCCCTGAGTGTCGCGCTTCCCCCTCCGGCGACCTCTCTGATCCTACGAAACTACAACTCACAGTGCATTTCTGCACCGCCTTATGCTGTGCTCTACTTTCTGAATCCTTAGGTCGGCGAAGTATGGAATGCAACCGAAAGCGATGAAATCGTCAGGGTTCTTTCAATACGTGCGCCGCAAAGCGGCACACGTATTATCAACTCCCGGAGGATGTGATTTCAAACGATCATGTAATCAATTGATCATCACCTTTCGCACGGCTTGCCAGGATCCGCAATGCAGACGGATGAAATACGCACCGGCTGGTAGATCGGGTGTCAGATCCACATCAAGGTCCGGTCGATCTTTTGTTTGCTGCATGCTCCGTAACAACTTACCGTGTAGGGTACACACATCGATGCTGAGCGTTCCCAAAGTTTGGGTATGAAGGCGAATTTTCAATGTCGTGCCTGCCGGAGCGGGCGAGGGATAGACGTCGCACTCGCGGCTGTCGGCTTCTGCCAGCACGCCAACCTCAATAGGCAGATCGTAGATGAGCTCGGTTTTCCAAAGGCCACGACCAAAGGTAGAGCAGATCATTTCGTTCGCGGCTTCATTGATCTCCAGATCGCTGACGATCACGTTGGGTAGTGAGCTAGAGTAGCTGATCCAGTGTGTGCTGCTGTCGTTGATTACGTAGATGCCAACATCTGTGCCGACCATGAGCAGATGTCGTTGCGAACCGGGAATGCATTTGACCACGTTGACGGGCAGATTGGGTAAGTCGTAGGAGATATTCTTCCAGCTCGCACCGCCGTCTGTCGTGCGAAAAACTTTGACGCCGCCCACCATACCGGCGCAACTGACCCATGCAAGATTTGGATTGTCGGCGGCAATTTCAACGCCGGTGAAATAGAGGGAGTCCGGTAAACCCTGAGTGACATTGTACCATGTGAACTCGCCATCGTTTGTACGCCAACAGGTCGATGGCAGGTTCTTTTCAATATGAATGCGCCGGCAGACCATCAGCACCTCAGGATTGGTGCCGCTCACCGCCAAGGCGCTCGCCTCCTGATAGGCATTATGCACTGAGTCGTAGGGAAAATTTGAAATTCTTGTCCACGACGAGCCGGTGTCCTGACTTTGAAAGACATTTTCATAGGCCGTAAACAAAAGCCCCGGCTTGCGATAGCAGGCCACGATGGGGGTTGTCCATTCTCCCGGTTCATTCGTGATGAAGATATCGTTCCAGTGAAGGCCATCGAGTGTTCTCGAAAAGCTTCCATACTGCGAGCTTCCAATGGCTGCACCCGGTGTTTCCGGTGAAATCCAATTGTCCATGCCATCACCACCGATCACCCCGTTCCACTTCTTATTGAAAAACCAAGCGGAGGAATTGTCCTGCGCACCGGCCAAGACACGGCCATCACTTGTGTGCGACGATGAGACTCTGTAAAATGAGCTGATCGACATCCCCCGCGTAACCGGCGTCCACTGGGTGGTGAATCGTACACCCGAAACGAGCGAATCCCACGTAGTGGTGTACATCTTTTTTGTTCGTGCCACTCCTCCGTCGTTGCATATAAAGTAGCTTCCGCTCAGCTTTTGGTAGGCCATCAAATGCTGGTCGGCATGGATGCTTTGTCCGAAGTTGGCCGTCCAAAACGACACCATCTTGAAGCTCGATGCTCCATCATTCGAAGCCCAGAGATTCACCCCGCCCACGTACAGTTCATCGGGATTCGTTGCGTTCACTTGCATGCATAAGTCATAGCTGCCTTGTCCGCCAAGACCATGACCATCCCACGCTTGCAGAATATTGAGCGAATCAAAGCGTTTTGTCCAACTCAGCCCAGCATTCGTGGAGCGATAGATCGCGTACAAGCCATAATAACGATCGGTGCATGCTGCATAGAGAACCTTGGAATTGGAAGGGGAGATAGCCAGCTTGATGCGTTCCACGGTATCCACTTCAGGAATGCCGCAGTTAAGAGCAGTCCAAGAGTAACCAAAGTCATGGGATTTCAAAATACGGGCGCGACCGATGCCTGACATCATCAAGTGTCCGCAGGAAGCATAGACCACATTCGGATCCGATGGATCGGCTTCTAAATCCCACATTAACGACGTATCGCGCTGAGACCAGCTCTTTCCCGCGTCTGAGCTGTAGAATATTCCGGTTGTCCCGGCTACGAGCAGAATGCTCGGGTTAATGGGATGAATAAGGACTTTACACAGCAACGATGCTTCGCCCTCGTAGAGACTTCGACCTAGACCCGTGGCTGACCACGTTTCGCCTCCATCGGTGCTTTTATACAAGCCGATACCAAAGTAGGTATTGCGCTTACGTCCGTATTGCAACAGCCCAAATTGAATGTACTCATAATCACCAAGAGCGGCGTACACAGTGTTAGGATGCACGGGATCGACAGCAATGTCCGACACACGTGTAATGGGAAGTCGGTCGCTCAACACTCTCCAGCTCTGCCCATCATCAGTAGTCTTCCAAATACCTCCCTGTGCAACACCCACATAATAGGTAGCCGAATCGGTGGGATGAAAGGCGATGCAGTTTACGCGACCCATTCCGTTCTGCATCGTTGAATCCTCCGGATCCGGTCGATCCTCGGGTCCAATCGAGATCCAGTGGTCGTTTGTAAACAAAAACTTTGCCTGCATCTTCTGCTGTGCCGCCACCAACAATGCATGATGATAGTCCTCGAAGTTGTCGAGACGGCCATTCCCAACGGTGTGCATGAGCTGCTCATGTTCCCAGCGTTTGTAGAATTTCCAGCCCTTCATGGTGTCCAGCTTGTGTGTACGACGGAACTCTTCAAATCGTTGTACTTGCAACCGGAATCCGTCTGACTGCAAATTCGTTCGCTGCAGTAACTGCGCCCGAATCGCTACCGACGACACTATGCAAGTCAAGCCGGCAAGAATCGAAATAAGAATGTGTCGACGTGTCATGAATATCTCCAGTCAAAGTACCGATCGCGAACCAGTATCTCATTGTCCGGACGGCGCCGAATGCGCTCGATGTCGTCGCAATGTGAGGATCAGGTACACAACAATCAGGATGTTTGCGCAGATAATCAAGACTTTTAATGCACCCGGCTTGTGGATCATGTGCACGACTTCCAGCGGGACAAGCGATGCAGTCGCTACCACCATCAACCACTCCGCCCATCGTTTCTCCCGCCAAACGCCAATACCCTCCACACTAAGCATCATGGCATAGAATAAGGCAATGAAACCGCTCGTTCCCAATCCAACTTGCTGCACCATTACATCCACACGATTGAGCAACCAAATCAGCACCTTGCTGTGTAACAACATGAGCTCGTCTTCCGACCACGCGATTATCGTGTCACCACATCGGAACGCCGGTCTAAAAACAACAGTGCCCCCGCTACCGCATAGAGAAGCACTGCCTTGGCAAGCTTGAAAGATGCAATAATCTTTAGAGTACGTCGCTCTCGTTGCTCGGAGTTCATGAGTGGGGATGTGGAGGAGTTGTTGGAGCGAGGCTCAAGACCTGTACGTTTAGAGTGCGGGCAAGATCCTGGTTAAGCGATACATCGCTTTGGCAATCGACGCCTGCATCCGAACGATCTGGTAGTAACGGTGTGAAGAAAGCAACCTATAGAATGTGTTTGAAGACGAACAGGAGTCTTTTGATACGTACGAGCCCTTGGCTCGTACGTATCAGAAATCTTCAGAGCGACTACGCTTCGTCTCGTTGCCAGCCTTTGGTGTCGAGGTATTTGGTGTCGAAGTTTCCGGAGATGAAGTCCGGGTTATTCATCATGGCTCGATGGAAGGGGATGGTGGTATGGATACCTTCGATGGTTAGTTCATCCAGTGCGCGACGCATTTTAGCGATGGCTTCGAGGCGTGTATCGGCAAAGGTGATGAGTTTGGCGATCATGGAATCGTAGTAAGGCGGAATGGTATAGCCTTGGTAGACGTGAGAATCGACGCGCACGCCGTGTCCGCCGGGGAAGTGTAGTGAGGTGATCATGCCGGGAGAGGGGCGCCAATCGTGGAAGGGATCTTCCGCGTTGATACGACACTCGATGGCGTGAAACTTTGGCGCTGTGTTGACGAGTGAGAGTTTTTCGCCGGCCGCTACGCGGATTTGTTCTTTGATCAAATCGATGTCGAGCGATTGTTCGGTGACCGGGTGTTCCACTTGAATTCGCGTGTTCATCTCCATGAAGTAGAACTTGCGATGTTTGTCGACTAAGAACTCAACCGTGCCGGCACCGGCGTAGTTGACCGCTTTAGCTCCTTTGACTGCAGCTTCACCCATGGCTGCTCGCAGCTCGGGAGTGACGATGGGAGACGGAGCTTCTTCGATCAGCTTTTGGTGACGTCGTTGAATGCTACACTCACGCTCGTTGAGGTGAATGACGTTGCCGAAGTTGTCACCGAAGACCTGTATCTCCACGTGACGCGGCTCTTCCACAAATTTCTCGATGTACACATCCGCGTTTCCGAAGGCGGCCTCGGCTTCGTTGCGGGCGGTGACAAAGGCTTTCTCTAAGTCTGCCTTCGTTTCCACATAGCGCATTCCTTTTCCACCGCCACCGGCCACGGCTTTGAGCATGACCGGATAGCCAACCTGCTCGGCAACCTCGTAGGCTTCGTCCACCGTGTTCACCACGCCGGCACTGCCGGGTACAACCGGCACACCGGCTGCTACCATGGTGTCCTTCGCGATGGACTTATTTCCCATCTTGATAATCTGTTCAGGTGTCGGTCCAATAAAGGTGATTCCGCAATCCGTGCAGATCTCGGCAAAGGTGTCGTTCTCCGCCAAGAAACCATAGCCCGGATGAATGGCATCCGCGTTGGTGACCTGAGCAGCAGCAATGATATGAGGAATCTTGAGGTAGGAAGCCCGTCCCTGCGCCGGTCCAATACACACCGCTTCGTCGGCGAAGCGCACGTGTAAGGAGCTACGATCGGCTTCAGAATACACGGCTACTGTTTTAATGCCCATTTCGCGACATGCACGAATGATGCGTAAGGCAATTTCGCCGCGGTTGGCGATGAGGATCTTCTTCATCTGTTGAGTGGTGTGTGCAACAATCCCGGTCTGACCTGAATGCTTTTAACGCTATCGTCTTCAGTTGTTTACTGAAGACATGCGCTTGATCCGGCTCGCCGGTATCGCAAACGGACGACACACTGCGTGTGGTTTCCGTTCCGGTGCGACGACAGGCGGAGTCTGACTCTTAGCTCGGATCGATTTCAAACAACGGCTGATTGTACTCGACAGGATTCATGTTTTCAACCAGAATCCGAACCACCGTTCCGCTGATATCGCTCTCAATCTCGTTCATCAGCTTCATCGCCTCGACGATGCACAAGGTCTGACCCACAGAGACTTGATCGCCAACCTTGACGAAGGAATCGGCATCCGGGGCTGGTGCGCGGTAAAAGGTACCGACAATCGGCGATAGGATAGTGTGGTGTTTGCTGGCTGCACTTGCGGCAGGGGCAGCGGGTGCTTCTGCTGCATGCGCTGCCGGGGCAGCTGCAGGTGCAACGGCATGGTGCATGGGCGCCGCCATTGGAGCGGCATAGCTGATCATGGGAGCAGCGCCACCTCCGCGAGAGAGCTTGAGATTCAGGCCTTCTTCCTCGATTTCCAGCTCACTGAGCGTGGAATCATCGAATATCTTCATCAATTTTTTCAGGTACACAAGATCCATACTCAAGCTCCAGAAGTGTCAGAATTATTACACAAGTTAGGGAAGGAATGCTGATTGTCCAACAAAAAAAGTGGAGCAAAATCGGGCAGATTTCGGCAACTTTTGACCGATTTCTATACAAAAACACCCAACTTTAGGTGGAAATCCCTAATAGTCGGGTGTTTACGAATTTGGTCGATGTGAGGGTAAAGGAGTCGCTCAACTGCCGGCGTAGAACTTATTCCTTCACGCGTTCGATGTACTCACCGGTGCGAGTGTCGATACGGATCAGGTCACCTTCGTTTACGAAGGTGGGGACGCTGATTGTGGCGCCAGTCTCAATCGTTGCCGGTTTGAGTACGTTGTTGGCGGAGTCGCCCTTAAATCCCGGTTCGGTGTAGGTAATACGAAGGTTGACGTGTGGCGGTAATTCCACGGAGAGCGGCGTTGTTTCTTCGAAGGAAATCTGCACATCTTGGCTTTCCTTCATCAACTTGGCTTGGTCTCCCACAATCTTACCGTCTACCGTTATCTGCTCGTAGGTTTCGTTTTCCATGAACACGAAAAACTCACCATCGCGGTAGAGATATTGGTAGGGTTTGGATTCAACCCGAACGATGTCGATGGTTTCACCCGAGCGAAAGCGGTTTTCGAGGAGCTTGCCCGAGCGGATGACGCGAAGCTTCGCTTGATAGAACGCGCGAAGATTGCCCGGTGTACGGTGTTCGGATTCGAGGACCTGACAGAGCTCGTTGTTGAACTTGATGAAGATTCCGGGTTTAAGATCGGACGTCGTTGCCATGACACACTGCGATTAATGGGACGAAATAATTACAATAAAAAACGCGATTCGGAGAGAATCGCGCTGTGAAAGAGGTCCCGGACGGACTCGAACCGCCGTAGGAGCTTTTGCAGAGCTCTGCATAGCCACTTTGCTACGGGACCACTATTTTTTTCACGTCAAAAATCAAGAACACAAAGATAGGCTTTGATTTCGGACTGTACAACCTCGAGAGCCCGCAGAGGCAGTGCTTCTTCGTCTCACTCTCGTATTGGTCGCTGTGCCATATATCGGCACAATTCCTCAGAAATAAAGCACTCTCGCGGAATTCCGCGGTGAGTGTGTTTCATGAGAGCTCTGGCGGACTATCGCTTCCACGGTAGTCCGGGTGCATAATGTAGTCGCCATTATGAATCGAATCGAGGTCGCTCAGATCGCGCAGATTATCGTCCCATCTGTGTGGCCGCCAGTTCGATGTGAGGGCAGGCAACGCTGCGTCCGTCTGCCTGAGCATCAAGGCTCGGCAGGGCATCCGCGCACGTTGGTTGGGCAATTGGACAACGGGTTCTGAACGGACATCCGCTCGGTTTGTTGAGCGGTGTGGGGATATCGCCGTGGAGAATAATCCGCGACTTCCCCTTACGATCCGGGTTGGGCTCCGGCACTGCCGAGAGCAAGGCGCGACTGTAGGGATGTTTGGGATCGAAATACAGTTGGTCGTTCGTGGCAATCTCCATCGTGTTTCCAAGATACATCACGGCGATGCGCTGGGAGATGTGATAGACCACCGATAAATCGTGGGCGATGAAGAGATAACTCATCTTGAATTCATCGCGCAAGTCCTCCATGAGGTTGATCACTTGGGCTTGCACGGAAACGTCGAGTGCAGATACCGGTTCATCGCAAATAATGAGGTCAGGGTTGGTAGCCAGTGCGCGAGCAATACCAATGCGCTGACGTTGTCCACCGGAAAACTCGTGCGGAAAGCGAGCAGCATACTCAGGCTGTAAGCCAACACGTTCGAGCAGCCATTGCACACGTTCGTCAACTTCCTTGCGCGACATGTTGGGCAGGTGAATTTCCATGGGCTCGGCAACGATCTGGCGCACACTCATGCGGGCGTTGAGCGATGAAAAGGGATCTTGGAAAATCATCTGTACACGCGAGCGGAAGGGACGCATGGCGTGTTGACTAAGAGGCAACAGATTGGTTTTTGTGCCCGTCTTTTGATCGTATAAGTTCACTTCACCCGAAATCTGCACGTCGGGCGACACGTGGCGCAGGATGTTGATAATGGCACGGCCGACAGTGGTCTTGCCGCAGCCGGACTCGCCGACCAGGCCGAGGGTCTCGCCACGGCGCACGGTGAAACTTACTCCATCCACTGCCTTTACGTCCGCTACCTTGCGTTGAAAAACGCCCGCATAAACGGGGAAGTGTACTTTCAGATCCTTGACTTCTAGTAAGATGTCGTTTGCACCTTCGGATTGCGCGTTCTTATTCATAGCTGCGTGCTCCTTCCATTTGCGATGGCACGAGATGACAACGCACAAAATGATCAGGACTGATTTCTACAAGTGGTGGTTCAACGGTATCGCATATTTCTTTCTTCTCCGTGCAGCGAGTGCAGAACTTGCACCCGGCCGGAAGATTCATAATGCTCGGAACATTGCCGGGAATAGCCTGGAGTCGTTCGTGGCGCACACTTTCATCCTCCGGTCTTGGAATCGATCCCATGAGACCGCGAGTGTACGGGTGTAGCGGTTTGGAGAACAGCTCCTGCACGTCGGCGATTTCTTGAATCTTTCCGCCGTACATCACGATGACGCGTTGGCATGTTTCGGCCACGACCGCCAGGTCGTGCGTAATGAGAAGAATTGCCGCCTCTTTGCGTCGCTCCTTTAACTCCAACATCAAGTCAATAATCTGCGCTTGAATGGTTACATCAAGGGCCGTTGTCGGTTCGTCAGCAATGAGCAATGCCGGGTTGCAGGCCAGTGCAATCGCAATCATCACGCGCTGACGCATTCCGCCGGAGAACTGGTGCGGATAGTCGTGAATACGTTTTTCCGGATCGGGGATCCCAACCAAACGCAGCATCTCGATGGCTTTGTCCATGGCGGCCTTGGAATCTAAGCCCTCGTGCGCCATGAGCACTTCGGAGATCTGCATGCCGATGCGGAAGACGGGATTGAGCGAGGTCATCGGCTCCTGGAAGATCATCGCGATTTGTTTGCCGCGGATCTTATACATGTCCTCGTAACTGAGTTGGACGATGTCGGTGCCATTGTAGAGAATGGAGCCGTCTATAATTCGTCCCGGAGGATCCGGGATGAGTTTCATCATGGATAAAGCGGTGACCGATTTTCCCGAGCCCGACTCGCCAACGATACCCAGCACTTCGCCTTTGTAGATGTCGAAGCTCACGCCATCCACAGCCTTAGCCCAGGTCCCTTCAATATTGAAGTAGGTCTTGAGGTTCTTTATTTCGAATAGTTTTTCGTGCGTCATGAATTCAGAAGGTCAGATACGAGGGCAGCGCTTAGCGCAAACGACTAAAGGTTTTGGGATCGAATGCTTCGCGAATGGCTTCCCCGATGAAGACAACAAGAATGAGTGTGATGAACATTGCTCCCAGCGGAACCAACACCATCCACCAATAACCGCTGGTGATTTCCCGTAAACCCACTCCCACCATTTCACCCCACGATGGCGTGGGCGGTGCCAAACCAAAGCCAAGGTATTCCAAGCTCACAAGCGAACCAATGCCGCCAACAATGGCAAAGGGGAAAAATGTGATGATGGGAACCAGCGCGTTAGGGAGAATATGTCGGATGAGAATCGATCGTGTCGGCACCCCTATCGAGACAGCCGCTGCCACATAATCGCGCGTCTTTTCGCGATAGTATTGGGCTCGCATCTGAGCTGCGATACCAATCCATGCGAAGGCAGAGAGGATGGAGACGAGCATGAAGAACGAGGGTTGAAAAATGGCGACCAAAATGATAATCAAGAAGAGAAAAGGTAGGGCTTGCCAAATCTCGATAAAGCGCTGCATGAAGAGGTCGAACTTTCCACCGAAATAGCCCATCAGTGCGCCAAGCGGAACACCGATGATGTATTCGAGGATAGCCACGAGGAGTGCAAAGGACATGGAAATCTGGAAGCCATAGGCCAGGCGCGCAAACACATCTCGACCGCGGTCGTCTGTTCCAAGAGGACGAGGCGGAGAGCCATTCTTCGAGGCAAAGGGTCCTACGAAGGGTTCATTACCGGGCACCGAAATATCTTCAATAGGACTGTAGGGATACAGCGGCATAATCACCGTATTCGCGCCACCTTCAGCAGCATATTGGTCTTTCAAAGCACGATAGATACACTCTGCCTGATTGCCTTTTTGACCCAGGGTTTCGCCCGAAATGAAGGGGGCACCACCAATGGGACCAATAAGCGGTAAGTCCAATAAGTGACGAAATGCCGGGAAGTAACTTGTCCCGTTATAATGCACGTACAAGGCCTTGTTATTGACGAGCACCGGCAGGAAGAAGGAAAGGCCATAAGCAGCAAGTAGGACGATGAGCGACCAATACCCGCGCTTGATGGTCTTGAATTTTCGCCACCGTCGCTGGTTGATGCTGAGAATTTTCTCGCTTTTCGGTTTTGCAGTGTTTTCAGCCATAAGATGATTCGTGCGCGCTTCGCGCTCAGCTACTATTGATAACGAATTCGAGGATCGACCAGAGAAACCACCAAGTCCGAGATGATCGAGCCCAGGAGTGTGATACTTACCGTCAGCACCGTGAAGCAGAACACTATGGGATAGTCTCTTGCAACGATCGCTTCGAACGACAACTTTCCAATACCGTCGATATTAAAGGCATATTCGATTAAGTAGGATCCGGCCAGGAGGAGCGAAAGAATGTAGCCTATACCCGCCGCGCTCGGGATGACCGAATTGCGCATGGCATGCAACCAAATCACACGATCCTCGCGGATACCCTTGGCGAAGGCTGTTCGGACGTAGTCTTGAGAGAGATTGTCGAGCAGCGAATTCTTCATGAGCATAGTGAGCGTTGCAAAGCCACTAAGCGAATAGGAGATAAGCGGTAGGATGAAGTGCATGGAACGATCCATGATCTTGTCCATCAAGCCGAAACTCGAATACATTTTATCCTGAAATCCTCCCAGAGGGAAGAATGGCAAGAAGCTGTCCGTAGCCAGGAGAACCAGCAACACAGCGCCCAATGCCCAACCAGGAATTGAGTAGGCTATAAATACAATAGACGATGAGATGAAGTCGAAACGCGAATTGTGATTAAGTGCTTTCTGTATACCCAGATAAATACACACTACATACGTGAGGATGAAACTGATGATACCAAACTGCACGGAAATCGGCATACGCTCGCGAATCAGGTCCATGACAGGTTTTCGGTATGTGTAGGACTTTCCAAAGTTTCCTGTAAGTATGCCCGAATACTCTTCTCGGGCGATGCGGTACTTAATGGCTCCCGATTCTTCAGTGTTTTGGGAGATAATCCAGCCAGTGACCAGTTGCGAGGGGTTGTCAGCATCATGCAGTACCCAACTACCGCTTTCATTACTCATGATAACACTTTTGCCGTTTCCGATGAGTCGTGGTGTGTTCGGTTGAACAACATACGATTCCGCTTCGCGCTTCCACAAGCCAAGCCAAATGAGGTAGCGGATATAGATTGGTTTGTCGAATCCGTAAAAATGCTTCAGCTCCTCCAAAGCTTCTGTTGGCAAGCTCTGACCTTGCAAATTGCTCGAGCCACTTGTTTCCGTACTCCCATGTTTCAGTGCGAGGAGCTGTTGTTCCAGGGGTCCTCCCGGGGCCAGTTGCACGATAACAAAGACAACCAGGGTACAACCGATAAATGTAGGGATCACGAGTAAAAGGCGCCGAACAAAGTAGGCAAACATGGTCGATGGGATTCGTTGGAAACAGAGCAGCCAACCCTCAAAGGAGTCGGCTGCTCAAATATATCGTTATTGGGAGAATTCTCTACTTCAGATTCTTCCAGAAGTTGTTTTCCTGAACCGTGCGCGGACCTTCCACATCGGTCTTCTTTGCCTTGGCTTCTTCAATGGCAGCAGCCTTTTCAGGATCCCACCACCACGTCATCGAAAGCGTCCGATAGAGATAGGAAAGCTGAGTATAGCGAGGAGCCACGTAGTCTGGCATCCCAAACTTGTCCCAATACGCAAAACGAATTCCGCGTGGGTTCCAGCCTTGCACATTGTAGTGGATGCTCGACGTGATGCTATCGATTTCTCGAATGATGCGCACTTGGTCTTTAATATCAAAAGCCTTATCATACTCATCGCACAATTGATCGATGCGCTCGTTCTTAATGCCTTGGATGTTGTTGTTGTCAGATTTATCGGCTAGGTCCGATTTCAACGATGTTTCGGGATTCGGAGTGAGGAGTCCACCGTAGCCAAAGTAGAAGACATCGAAGTTGCGCGCATCTACGTTCTTGATCGTTGTTGGCCAATCTTCAAACTTGATTTGCATATCGATGCCCGCCTTACGCAACTCTTGCTGGGCAGGAGTGACAAATCGCTCTGACGGTTTGGTGATGGCGAGCACGAAGGACAAGGTTCTTCCATTTTTCACGCGGATACCTTGCTCGTTGCGTTGAGTCCAACCGGCTTCATCCAAAAGCTTATTCGCAAGATCGGGATCGAAATTCATCTTTTCGTTGCTCGGGCATGCATACACACTGTTCGGATACTCCGAATCGTAGGGCTCATATTCGTTATACAGCAACTTTTCGACGATTTGTTCGCGGGGTACAAGGTGCGCAAAGGCCTTGCGGATTCGGATGTCGTTCCATGGTTCGTGCCGCATGTTGAAGGCGTAGCCGGAGGTACCCATCGGTGCATCATCAAAGAAACGCATGCGCTTGATCCAACCATGTTTGATTGCGTCGTAGCCTGTATCGTTGATCCACTTTTCAGTGGTTGCCATATTGAAGCGGAATGCATCGCCTTCACCATTCTTGAACTTCTCGTACTGCAGTGTCGGATTGTCCTTGACGATTTCGTACACCACACGGTCGAAATTGCCCGAATATTTGTTGATAGGATCCTCTTTAGCCCAGTAGTCGTCACGACGGGTGAGCACATATTCTTGTCCGTCCTTGATGTCCTTCTCAAGCAAAATGTACGGCCCGGAACCTACGGGCATCTTGTAGTTGAACTTCTCGAGGTATTCTTTGCCGGTGAGCTTACCGATCTCCTTGGCAGATTCGATACCCATGCCTGAGAAGTACAGCATGTTGCGGAAGTTGAGAGACTTAGCCTTCACTTGCACAATGTACTTCGAGAGTGCTACCGGTTTTTCAAATTTCGAGTACACGAGCTGTGCAGATGGCTCTAAGATAGACTCGTCCATCAAGAGGTTGTAGGTGGCGATGACGTCTTCCGATGTCACCGGTGAGCCGTCTGAAAAACGAGCATTGGGGTTAATCCGGAAGGTAAAGGTCATCTTATCGTCGCTGATCTTCCAGTGCGAAGCCAATGAGGGGACTAATGCGCGCGTGACCGGGTGTTCGCCAAGCAGGGTCTCATACACCACGGATTTCACATCTTGATTGTAGACAGTGGTGGAATTCTGACCTTCCGGACGGAAAGTGGCCGGGAACTGCTCCGACACAATGCGGAACTCGCCACCTTTTACAGCACGTGAATCACCGAAGTATTTCATTTCGTCTTCTTTGGGGGCGTAGGTCACGAATCCAAGCTTGTCTGCAATCTTTTCGAAACCGTTGCCACCAAGACTGTCCGGTACGCTTGGGTCAGCTCCGGGTGGGGTATCGACCTTATGCCACAAGGAATAATTATTAGAGTCGCTGGGAGGCATTTTGTACTCGTGCTTGCGTTTACAGCTCGTCATTACGAGGAGCAGGGTGGCAGCGAGAACAAGTGATGGGAATGTGCGCATGAAACAGTCCTTCGAAAGATGGAGAAAGTTCATAATTCAAAAACTTCGACGACGCAGCCGTGGAAGGAGACGCGTCGCGAAGTCGTAAAAATACGGAGTCACTCCATCGAAACCGTACAAAAAAGCAAGCCCGAAGGGCCTGCGAATTGAAATGTCTTTGAGCGATCAATGCCAAGAGAAAGTGCGAGCCGGTGGTATTTTTGCCCCTCGACCCTTGGGCTTCGGCCGAGCGATCGAATTCTTGTCACCCTCTGCTCACTCCATGATTCACTATGACCCGGCCACCGTGCCGCATCGCGACCTCCATCAAATACTTCTCAGTGGCATCGCGCCACGTCCCATTGCCTTTGTGAGTTCCAAAAACTCGGCAGGTCAGCTAAACTTGGCGCCCTTTAGCTTTTTTAATTGCTTTGCATCGAAGCCACCGGTCGTTGCTATCGGCCCGGCTATAGCGGCAGCCAGCGGACGTGAGAAGGACACGCTCTTGAATATTCTGCAGACCCGCGAATGCACGATTTCCATTGTGAGTTACTCTTTTGTGCATCAAATGAACATCAGCTCTACCGACTACGAGTATGGCGTTGACGAGTACACAAAATCGGGATTGCACAAGGTTGACTCCGATGTGGTGGCCGTGCCCTACGTAGCCGAGTCGAATTTCTCGATGGAATGCACGCTCATCGACAACCGTGAATTGTTCCGAGAAATAGGTGGGAATGGCAACATCATGCTGCTTCGAGTGCAACGCATCCATGTAAAGGAAGACGTGATAACCGATGGCAAGATCGACCCCCGTAAGATGGATCAAGTAGCCAGGATGGGATATAAGTGGTACGCCAGGGTGCGACCGGAGGACTGCTTTGAGGCTGCCCAACCGAGAACCCGCGGCATTGGAATGGATCAACTTCCGGAGTCGATCCGACAGAGTACCGTGTTGAGTGGCAATGATCTGGCACGGCTGGCTCTCGTGACATCGGTACCTGAGGCCGTCGGTGATTTTTCTCTATTCACAGCGCTTGCAGCGCTGCGGATGAAGATTGATGAGTCCGTAATTGTCGAGCTCGATGAGCTGAAGAATGCACTCACCGGAGGGATCAACGACAGTTTGCGACATCATGCTGCAAAGCTGTTTTGCGCAGTCGACGACGTTGCCTCGGCTTGGCAGTGTTTGTTGGCGTCGAAATAAAGGGACTATCCCCATTTTTTAGGGGATAGTGTCTGCAACCTGCAAAGTCGGCAGTCGTAGTGAAAGCGAACCATCGAAAGGAACAACATGCAACAGCGCATTTGGATTGGGGCATTCCTCATCCTGATTGGATTCGGCTTTTTAGCCGAAAATCTTGGAATGTTTGCGTTTAGCGACATTTTTGACATTTGGTGGCCTATCATTTTCGTGGTAGTTGGCGTCATCCAAATCGTCAACCGTCCCAACAAACTCATGGGCGGATTGGTTTTAGTCGGTCTTGGCGGCTTGCTAATCGCTAACCATTTAACAGGTACCGATTTTTGGTCAACGGCTCTTCCGTTAGCACTCATTCTCTTCGGCATTGGATTTCTTCTTCGCGACAAGGATCGTGGTCCCGGCGCTCACATCAAGCGGTCGTTTAACATCAAGATGGGTTCCGGAGCATCGACCGACGTCAACGACGAGCTCATCGATGTCAGCGCTGTGTTCAGCGGAAGTGAGCATCGAGTGGTGACGAACAAGTTTCGCGGCGGTCGCATCAATTGTCTGTTCGGCGGTGTGGAAATAGACTTGCGCTCGGCAGACATGGCTAGTACTGAGGCTTCGCTTGATGTTGACTGCACCTTCGGTGGCGTCGAAATCAAAGTCCCTCAAGCTTGGCAAGTCAATCTGCGTGGAACTCCAATATTTGGAGGCATTTCTAACGATACGATTTTGCATCCTGCGGTGGGCGACAATATTCGAACACTCACGGTTCGTTCCTCTGTAGCCTTTGGCGGCGTGGAGATCAAGAACTAACACGGACCTCAGCGCCAATCGCATCGACGTGAGAGCACTATCTCGCTCCTGAAATTATGTACCGACTCGGGTGATATCTATACGATTCGGCGATTTCGATCCGTGTAATTTTACACGGATTTTTTTTTTGCATGTATGAATACTCTTCAAGAACCAGACGGGCCAAGTGTAGTCAAGAACTACATGGTTGATGGCATGAGTTGCAAAGGCTGTGTGGCTTCTGTGCTTGTGGCATTGCGCACTGTACCGGGTGTGTACTCGGTCAGTCTTGACCTCGAGAACTCCAAAGCCGAGGTCGAGTTCGATCCCACTGTTGAAGCGGCAGAGAGCAACATGAAGAGCTCTGTCGAAAAACTCGGATATCGTTTTGGTCCGCTGAGCGCTTGATGCGTTGAGCCATGGATTTTGTTGTACATCAGCGATTTAGTGTCAGCGGCATGCACTGTGCCGCATGCGCAAACAGCGTCGCATCGTTATTAAAAACTCTGGGTGGTGTGCGTGAGGCCGAAGTCCACTTTGCCACCGAAAGTGTTGTTGTAGATTGTAACCCGGCGACAGTCGGTTTGCAGCAGTTTCATCAAACCCTGATACCCTTTGGTTTTGATGTTGAACCCATCAAGAAGGACGTTGACCACGTAAGGGCAGACAACCACGCCCGCTATGTGCGTCTGCTACGCAGGGATGCCACTCTCGCATGGTTTGGCGCATTGCCTATACTGGTACTTTCGATGATCGCGCCGCATGATGTTCTCGGTGCTGGGATTGCCCAAGCGGTGCTGTGTCTTGCGCTACTGAGCATCTCGGGACGGGGTTTTTACCTTCGTGCGTGGCAACAACTTCGCATCGGTACGACCTCTATGGACACCCTTGTGGCTTTGAGCACAGGCTTAGCGTTTGTTTGGAGTCTCGTTGTATTGTTCGCGCACGACTGGCTGGTTCATAGTGGGGTTCCCGCGCACTTCAGTTTTGAGAGTGCGGCGATGGTGGTTGCCTTTGTTTTGAGCGGCAAAGTATTGGAGGAGCGTGCGCGCGATCAATCGCGCAACGCTCTGGATGCCTTGCAGAGTCTGCAACCCAACACTGCCACGGTGCTAGTGGGCGATCGTCTGGAAACTCGAGCTATCGACTCCGTGGAAAGCGGCGATATTCTGGTGATCGCAGCCGGCGAACGTGTAGCGGCTGATGGTTTAGTGAATGCAGGGAGCAGCGCATGCGACGAGAGCATGCTCAGCGGAGAATCATCACCGGTTCCGAAAGCAGTTGGTTCGAAGGTTTTTGCGGGCACGGTCAATCTGCACTCGGTGCTGCGAATGGAGGTTCGAAGTGTTGGCGACCAGACTGTTCTTTCGTCCATTCGGTCGGCCGTGCGCGATGCCCAAGAGTCCAAAGTTGCCGCCCAACGTCTGGTAGATTTCGTGTCTGCGCGATTTGTACCTGCGGTTCTTATTCTCTCCGTCCTGACCTTTGTTGTGTGGTATTCTGTTGGAGGTACCGCGATGCTGGGACAAGCTCTCAACTCCATGAT
This sequence comes from Chlorobiota bacterium, assembly GCA_039810585.1. GTDB lineage: Bacteria > Bacteroidota > Ignavibacteria > Kapaibacteriales > NICIL-2 > JBBATK01. The sequence goes on along the minus strand of JBDHXF010000038.1, from coordinate 8,269 downwards.
TGCAGTTCTGGTTGTTGCCTGTCCATGCGCCTTGGGCTTGGCTGCTCCGATCGCCGTTGTAATCGGCATTGACCGGGCTGCACGCAGAGGCATCCTCATCCGATCGGCTGAGCAGATTGAACGCGCTTGTACCGTCACCGATATTGTGTTCGATAAAACCGGTACATTGAGTCAACCACTCTATCGTTTCGATAACACGGTTTGGTTCGCGTCGGAAAACGAACGACCATACATTCTCGATGTAATCTACAGTGCCGAGATGCACTCACAGCATCCCCACGCCAAAGCACTGAGAGAAGCGCTGGAAGGCAATGCACGGATCAAAGCACTCGATGAAATTCAGGAATCTCCCGGGAAGGGGATGTGCGTTCAGCTGAATGGGCGAAACTTCCGCATAGGCACTCTGGCTTTTGCCCTAGAGGGGATGCCCGGCACCTCGTTTAGTCAGGCATCCGGAATCTTTGTGTCGGACGGCAGCCGAATGCTTTGTCGCTTCCCTGGTTTCGACGGCGTGCGGAATGAAGACGCTCATTTGCTGCGTCGGTGGAAGGAGCAGGGCTATGGTATTCATCTCCTTTCCGGTGACAACCGGGACAATGTTGAGCGGGTTGCAGAACAGTGTGGCATTGAACGTTGGAGAGCTGACCAGAGTCCGGAAGACAAGGAGCAATACATTCGTGAGCTGCAGAACCGTGGTGCTGTTGTTGCTATGGTTGGAGATGGCGTAAACGATGCGCAGTCCTTAGTTCGCGCCGATATCAGTATTGCCTTAAGCGGCGGCACCGACACTGCTGTCCATGCCTCAGGCATCGTGTTAAGACGCAATGAACTCTCGTTGCTTAAGGACGCACTGCACATTTCGCTTGCTACTCGGCGCATCATTCGAGAAAATCTGTGGTGGGCATTCCTGTATAACGTTCTCCTCATTCCTTTGGCGGCAGGTGTGTTCCTTCCTATCGTTGGCTGGCGCCTTGATCCCATGTATGCCGGCGCTGCAATGGCACTGAGCTCCATTTCCGTTGTCAGTAATAGCCTGCGTCTGCGATCAATGACTATCGAGTGACAACCTCCTATTTCAAGTCACCAGACTTTAGCTCGACCCCTCCACACAGCTCGGTATGCACGAGCTGCTGGATTGTTAAGAAACAGTGCTCATAGGCCACCCGGCGCGCGGACTCATCCCCAGTGCACTCAAATGGATCGTCCACGTACCAGCGACGATGCACCGATGAATTAAACGCTTCTTTGCAAAAATCTTCTGCATCGTCGCTCAGACTGATGACGTGCGAATACTCATGGTGCCTGAGTGTCCGAACATCCCCAGGATCTTTGCTCAACAGAGCTAAGCCATGTTCCGCAAGTGTGCTGATGGTGTAGGGTGAGAAAGCAGTTGCCGGCGATGTTCCCGCCGACCTAACGTTGACGGTTGGTACTGTGTGGTGCAGGATCGCTTCGGCCATCGGGCTGCGACACGAGTTCCCTGTGCAAACGAAGAGCACCGAGACGATGTCGGAAACTGTGCGGTGTGATTCGCGCTCCATGGTGCAAGCAGAACGAAACTGTTGAATCGGCTATGGCCTTGAATGAGTGACAGCAGCCGTGGTGAATACTATACGGCAGCGACAGAGCATTCGTTCGTAAGTTAGATCTCATTTCCGGAACGGCAACTCAGCTATGCACCTGCAAGAACCGCGCTCAACCACAGAATGGGAAGCGTATTACGACCTACGCCATCGCATACTTCGCGAGCCATGGGGTCAAGCCAAAGGATCTGAAGTAGATCCTTCTGATACCGGCAGTACGAATCGCATGATTGTCTCGGATGAGGGACGAACCGTGGCAGTTGGTCGTCTGCACCTCAACTCCCCAACAGAAGCACAAGTGCGCTACATGGCAGTAGATACCGAGAGTCAGGGTATGGGCTTAGGACGTATGATGATGAACGAACTGGAACAGGTTGCACGCATGATGGGCGCGCAGGAACTCATGCTTGAAGCACGAGAGAATGCACTGGATTTCTATCGCCGGCTCGGCTATGCAGTTGAAAAGAAATCCTACCGGCTCTTTGGATGCATCCAACATTATACCATGCGAAAAACGTTGTAAGATTGCTTGGTTACGATAATTCACCGCCGCTAACTATCCCCATGAATGAATCTTCAGATCAGAACTTTGGAACAGGCGTGCCTCCGGCACGCAAGAATAATTGGAAACTTGTCCTCGGCTTTATCGCAGCACTCGGAATCATTGGTTTGGTGCTGAGTATGGTGTATGGCGAGCGACCAAAGAAATTCGAGGTGATGGCAAAACGTAAGCATCCGCCGGTACGCAGTGTATATGCTCTGGTGCTTTCTCCACTCGATAGTATGCAAACCGCTACGGTGGTGGATTCGGTGTGGTCTGACATCGGTCGGCCAGACTCATCGGATATCAATATGATTGTGGCAGGCACCGCTCTTTACAAGCGATTCGTCTCGGCTGATGAGTGTCGTCGTGTGCTGCAACAAGCCCTTCGCGAAGCACACACTGCTGATATTAACACTCAGTCTGTGTTGATTTCGCAGTTGACCGGGATTCTCATTAACGACACCATGCCAACGACGCTCTATCTATTTGGCAAACTCGCGAGCGAGAATTTTGACGTCGTGAAAAAACAACTCAACACCTCAGCGCGCATCATCGTTCAACGCAACAGTATTTTTGGTCCCGTTCGAATTGTCTCCTACCTAAGCGCCGACCATAACGATGCGTTGACGCGATTCCTCACCTACTTCGACACACAGGGCATTCCCGTCGTGCGTCGAGAACTCGTACATACACCCTAGACAACTCATCGATGCATCGACGGCTATTGAGCATGCATAACAGCGCTGGTTCTAATGGATAATGCGCACGAGCTGTTGCGAGTAGTGATCTCCGGCTGTAACGCGAAGGACGTAACATCCATCGGGAAGTGTATGAACATCGCGACGAATCCACACATCGTTCGGCTCCGGGTGCCATGACAGAACGCATTCTCCGCGCAATGAGTACACTTGACACGATTGGGCAGGGCGTAGTAGCCGAATTTGAAGCGTCTGATCTGCCGGCTGTGGAGAAATAACCATGTCGGCCGGCGGCTGCGCGTCGCTCGGTACATCATCCAGCGCAGTATTGAACGCAGTCGTCAACGAATCGATGGAGCCTCCGATGCCGAAAACGAAACTGGCATGACGTTCCTGTCCGGGCTCGAAGGGCGTGGTAAACATCATACCGACAAGGGTAGACATATCATCCGGTCCGCTGTACTGAATGCTGGTTCCCTCGTGCAATGCCGCAAACATGGAATCGACCGAAAAATTGCCGCTCACAAATTTCTGTCCCATCCCGGCTGCTTGGGCAACTGCATCGGTATCGCTACTGATCGCCAAACTAGCGCACGCGGTTCTGACAGTTTGATGAAATTCAAGTTCCGCGGCTGACGCAAGGTTCTGCGCTTCGATTTCGTTATATCGGCGTACGAAGCTATTGGTACCTTCTGTTGTAATATCCCAATCGCAATAGTATCCCAAGGCAAAGTGATGTAGGGTATTGAGTCCCGTGTTGCGAATCGTCACGTCGCATCGTAACAACGAGCCAGGCAGCCAACGAAATGAGTTCTGTAGCTCAATTCCCATTGGATTACCTTGCTGTGAGTTTTGGTCAGTATAGGTCAGTACGTAGGGATACGGCTCGGTACGACTGATGTACGTGAAGTCGTTGGCTTGCATCGCGTCGCTGCCCAATCCGGTTCGTCCAAAATTCTCGTCCGAGCTGCAAATCACACCGCCGCGATACAGCATGTTTCCCAGGTTCCGCGTACTGAAGCCATTTCCTTTTCGTGTGGCGAAGGTGAACTGATTAGATCCCATCCATCCGTAGTCACCAACCGACACGAGTGCATTTCCATCGCTTAGATCCACATAGTCTTTGGTGGGCGTGAATTCCACCAACGCAAAATCGCTGTACTCAGCTCCGCCTTCGCCGGTGGCGTGCATGTTGAGTCGCAGAAAGACGTGTTCGGCGCTGTACTGCATGATAATGAGGTCGAAGTCGGCTGTGGTGGTATCGGCATTTCGCGCGAGCTGCGCAATGTTTTGACTCTGATCCGGTATGTACACGGCGTTGGTTCCAAGTGGATCTGCAAGAACCAGACTGAGCTGACAATTACTAGCTGCGCCCAGGTAGTTGTGCAGGCGGAATCGAACGTGGACGGTGTCGCCAACGACATCGTTCTGAATCACTTTCCCGGCGCTATTGCGAAGTTCGGAGCTTAATACTACGATTCCGGGACTCTGCATCGGGTCGCGACTCAGGGCATTTTTTGCGTTGACTTGGCGTGGAATAAACAGCGACCAGCTTGGGTTTTGTCCTGTTACGTCGTCGCCAGTCACGTGCAAGTGTTCCGCAAGTTGAAGAGGACTCAAGTCCGGAAACTCGGAGAGCACAAGTCCCGCAACACCACTCACGATGGGGGTAGCAGATGATGTTCCGGCAAACGTGCCCGTTCCATCGGTATCGGTGTAGGAGTCGTCGCCCTTGTACGATGCAGTATTGATCCCGTCGCCGGGCGCAACGATTCGGCAGTGTGAGCCTAGCGTAGATGCATCCGTCAGGCGGGACTGCGCGGTGGTTTCGCCCACTCCCAACACTCCGCTATACGCTGCCGGATAGAACACGGACGTTGGCGTGTTGGCATCGTTCGTATTTCCTGCGGCGGCAATGATGCAGGTTCCGCGTGAAATCACATAATTCACCACTGTTTGTTCAAGGGGGTTGTAGCCCTGATCGCTATTGCCCCAGGAGCAGTTCACAATTCGTGCACCTCGAAGCGCAGCGTAGATCAGCGATTCGTAACCGGCATCGATGTAGTCTTCACCGTTGCCGGCGTAACTCGCCTTAATCGGGATGAAGCGACACAGTCCGGCTACGCCCGCATAGCCCTTTTGATTGCCTTGCACGGCGCAGGCGATGGAGGCTACGCAGGTTCCGTGGCTGTCTTGCGGGACAAAGGTATTGTCGCCCGCGCTGTGTTCCTGCGTGGCAAACAAATTCACCCCGGCGTAGTCGTCGACATATCCGTTGTTATCATCATCAATATTGTTGCCGGGAATCTCGGCCTTATTGACGGCAACATTTGACGCCAGATCCTCGTGAGTACGCCGAATCGCATCATCACTTATAGCAATGACGACCGACGTATCGCCGCGGTTAATATCCCATGCCTGTTCCGCTTGGATGGTTTGGAGGTAGCCCTGCTGACCATACTTTGGATCGTTCGGAACAAAGGACTTTCGATTTTCAAACACGGGATAACAGTACTCAACCTCGGTGCAGCGCTTGCGTACCTGCGCGCAGAATGCAGCCACACTCATCGTTGAATCAAAGTCCACAACAATCGTTCGAAGGAGCAGTTGTTCTAGGGAATCCACGGTGGTTGCAGAGACCGAATAATTCTTGCCTGCTGACGCAGGCTCGATCTGCCGGGTTCGGCTATTGAAGCGCATGCACTGCTCGGGCAGGAGCATGGCATGACTTAGACGGGCGTTTCCTGGGAGGCCTAGAGTTTCGATAGCCGTCGTAAAGGGCACGTTGGCTTTTAGTCGTATCCAAGCCCGACCGGCTACGGGTGGACGTGCCGAAAGAGCAATGGAATGAACGGTGAACAACAACAGGAAGAAACCGAAGAGGTAGCGCATAACGAGCCTTATGAAAACACGGAATTCACTGAAATAACGCGAAGGAAGACGATGCGTTTCAGGTGGTAGTCGTATTCGATCGGACAACAAATTAGCGAGGAATGGAGCGGACAGCGCGACGAATAATCATGACGTGCAGAAGTGTAATAATTTCGCGTCGGCTTTGTTTGATACCTGACACAAAAAACACCCTGGTTATGGTGCATTCATAGTCCGTTGTCGTCTTGAGCGCGAAGCGCGCACGTATTATCAATCACCTGACGACATCCATTCTGCAGCGATTGAGCATTTGATGTGAGGAGAGATCATGAAAACCGGAGTTGGGATTGTCTTTACAGGAGGCACGATAGCCTCGAAGATCGATCAGGAATTTGGCGGCATTGTGCCGCAATTATCAGTAAGCGAGATTTTGGATGCCGTACCGGACATTCGGGACACCTACGACGTGCGGGCGGTGGAGTATGGAAAGTTTCCCGGACCCCACATCACTCCTGTGCGGATGTGGGAGATTGCTCGAAGTGTGCAACAGCTTTTGGACGACGAAGTGGTGGCAGGTGTGGTGGTTACGCACGGAACGGATACGCTGGAGGAGACGGCCTTTTTTCTCGACTGTGTGATTGATTCTCCGAAGCCGGTGGTGGTTGTGGGAGCGATGAGGAATTCCAGCGAGCCGGATTGGGACGGACCGCGCAACCTGCGGGACGCGATAGAGGTAGCGGCATCACCGCAGGCGCGAGACAGTGGCGTGTTGGTGTGTTTAGCCGGGGTAATCAATGCGGCGTCAGAAGTCGCAAAAACGGATACGGAGGAAATGAATACCTTTCGATCCTTCGATTTTGGTCCATTAGGAAGGGTAAGCAACAACGAAGTGATGATGTATCGCAAAGCGGTGCACAGGGAGCAGTTTGCGATAGATCATCTGCCGGACTTTGTGCCTTTGTTCAAATGTTATGCGGGGATGGACGGTAGGATGCTCAGACAGGCGTACGAGATGGGAGCAAAGGGGATGGTAATTGAGGCTATGGGGGTGGGTAACGTACCTCCGGAAGTGTATTATGCGCTTAAGGCTCTCTACGACAAAGGCTTAGCAATAGTGTTGGTGTCACGGTGTCCGGTCGGTCGAACGGAGCACGTGTACGCCTATGAAGGAGCGGGAAAGCAACTCTATGATGCGGGAATCATCTTTGCCGACTTTCTGAACGGCCAGAAAGCGCGCATTAAGCTGCTTTGTGCCTTGGGCGCAGGATGGGATAGGGAGCGCATAAGGCGTTCATTTGAGTGGAGTTCCTAGGCGAAGGGCTATGGGCGGGTTAAGCGCAAAGGAGGGGAGAGAGTGGAAGCAGATTCGCAACGACAGACCAAAAAGACTCACTTTTCGGTGATTTTAGTCGGCGCGGACCTGTTCACATCTCAACGAGGACATTGGCGGAGGCACTTTTGGTCACATTGACGTAAAACTTTGGTTCTCCGCATTGGCCTGCAAGGGGAAATTTGATGTCTGAACATCGCCGAGAATTTGAGTGAAATGGAAGGGCGAACGCAGACAAAAAAATGGCAGAAGAGTGAAAAGTGACGAAAAAGCAGAAAACGAAAAAAAACTTTTTTTCAGTTGTGAATCTGTGAGTCCAAAAAATCGCCGGTGCGCGAACGAGTTGTCAGCGCTGTGAAAAATGGTAACGCAAGCGAGTTGACGGAGTGCCTCGAACATCAGTATTGGTGCGCCTTCCAGGGCAAGGTGGTGGTAGTCTGCGAAGAAGTCGGTGACGAAGGGAGAGCAATCGCACACCGAGCATGCGAACTGAACGCGATGCAATTGTGCAAGGAAAAAGTGCAGCGGGTGAATCACCATTTCGAAACTTTTTCTTCAACTTTTTTTTGTCTTGTCCAAAATCTCCCTTATGTTTGTAGCCCCCTCGGACGCTACGGCAAACGCGGGGACAAAAAAGGAAAAAACCTTTAAGGGTTCTTTGAAAACAGGAAGCAGCAAACGTCAATTTTATTTAGCCAAGAAATCAAACATCATTTTATGGAGAGTTTGATCCTGGCTCAGGACGAACGCTGGCGGCGTGCCTAACACATGCAAGTCAAGGGGCTACTGTAGCAATACGGATAGTCACTGGCGCACGGGTGAGTAACGCGTAGATCACCTGCCCACTACTCAGGCATAACATTTCTAACGAATTGCTAACACCTGATGAGGAGGAAGCTCCAAACTTAGGTAGTGGATGGGTCTGCGTCTGATTAGCTAGTTGGTAAGGTAATGGCTTACCAAGGCTACGATCAGTAGCTGGTCTGAGAGGACGAACAGCCACACTGGAACTGAGACACGGTCCAGACTCCTACGGGAGGCAGCAGTGAGGAATATTGGTCAATGGTTTAACAACTGAACCAGCGACGCCGCGTGTGGGATGACGGGGCTCTGCCTTGTAAACCACTGTCGGATGGGACGAAAACCCCGCTACGCGGGGCTAGACGGTACCATCAAAGGAAGGGTCGGCTAACTACGTGCCAGCAGCCGCGGTAATACGTAGGACCCGAGCGTTGTCCGGATT
>JBDHXF010000037.1:0-38712 GCA_039810585.1 Chlorobiota bacterium | reverse complement strand
GACGAGCCGTATTCGCTTCAGATCGCACCGGTTCCAAAGGTGGGCTGGATTTGTACATCGCTGAAAAGGAAGTGCCGAAGCCTTCATCCAACTAGGGTGTAGACGAGTAGGAGACTTTTCTTACGAGCGGCGCGGAGCGCCACTCGTAAGAAAAATCATCTCAAGGGAAGCGACGAAGTCCTAATGAACGGAAAAGCGGGTAAGGGTGCTTACGCTACCGGGTACTTTCATGAGGGTACCGAAGGGACTAAGTACCGAGCTGTTGTCCGCTTGAAGTATGTACATACCAACGTCCTTGATAAACAGATAATGCTGCGTCATCGTGTAGCTCACCGCACCCGCATTGACGCTCACCACGAAGTTTTGTATGTACTCCTGAGCATCGTAGGTGGAGCCATTGACGCTAGCAGATTTCTTTGCACCCAAAGTACCGTTGATTTTGAAGTTGAGACTGGCAGTCACGGTGTCCATGCCGAATCGACTGAGATCTAGTGTTACTCCGTTAAAGGTAGTGTCCAACGAAACCCACGACGTCGCATCATTTCCGGGACGAATAAGTACCCAACTCGAGGGTGCGTTAAAGCCGGGTGCTAGCGTATCTAGAATGGCAACTTTGGTATTGATGTAGGTGTAGATGGACTCGTCGCTTTCCTTATGGAAATACGTGGTGTCCTTCGTTCCTTCCGCTCTGTCGTATTCAACGCGAAATGCCGAACGACCCTGGTAGGAGATGCTATCGAGTACAAAGGATGAATCGCTAACCGTGGTTGACGATGTACTTCCTGTGGTATCGATTATTGCTCGTTTGTAAATCCAGTAATTGCCGGCTTTCAACGGCATGTAGTTCGTTACCGTAGCCGTAGGTGTGTTTGTGCTTGTTGATGAACTACAGCTAAGGAGGGTGAGTGTCATAGCAAGCACGGCGGCCGCAATGAGAGATTTGTTCATACGATAACTCCTAATTGAGTGATGAGGTGACCACAGTCCACCACCATGTGGTGCGATGGAATGTGCTACAAAAAAATGTTGTATTGTTCCACTTGCCGCTGGAAACGAAATGCAATGTACGGAGGATGAGCATGTGATGAACATCCGTCGAGCACAGAAATCACGAGGTGCCGTGCGTTGTCGCAGAGAATGAACAGTGCACTGCAAGCGATTGAGCGGTCGGCACGTCACAGAGATTGACCGCGCACGATCCATAAAATTTCGTACACGTATGCGTCTGATCTGGCAGACCAGCTCAGGCAGAATGTACGGTCTGGTTTTTCGTCGTACCGAGATACTTGACCACCACGATGCCGATGTCGTCTATTTGCATACTCTGTGAGCTAAATCGGTGCACGTGCTCCACAACATTCATCATGATATCGTGAGCCGACATCCCCACGGTTCCTCGCGTGGACAGCACCAGTCGATCAAGACCATACTGCACTCCATCTTTATCCTGAGCTTCTGTCACGCCATCGGTCAAAACAATGATCGATTCACCGGGAAGGAGCCGAGTCTGACCCAGATGGTATGGCATACCACTCAACATTCCGACAGCCATGTTCCGCGTGGGTTCACATTCGCTCGCGGAACCGTCTGTATGCAGGAGTAACGGATTTAAGTGGGCGGCGTTACAATACACGATCTCCCCGGTTGCAATGTGCATGATGCCAAGGAAGACGGTGGCAAACATTGCCTGTTTGTTTTCATCGGCGATGATATTATTTACTAAGGAGAGAGTTTCGGCAGGAGTGTAGCCTTGCAGACAGTACGAACGAATGAGAATTCGCACCTGCGCCATCAGGAGGGCGGCGGAAATTCCCTTGCCGGACACATCGCCAACCACGAAGCCAAGGTGACTGTCGTCAATCATCATGAAGTCGTAGAAATCTCCACCCACATGCCGAGCGGGCAACATGCCACCATCGAGGTCAAACTCTTGGTATTCGGGGAAGGCAGGAAATTTTCGTGGTAACATTTCCTGCTGGATTTCGTGGGCGATGCGAAGCTCGCTTTCGTAGGCCTTAAGCGTGTCGCGAGCTTTGAGTGCTTCTCGCACGATATCCACACGAGCAGCTGCGCGCATGATGCTGTGGAGCAGGTCGTCTAGATTGACTGGTTTGACGAGGTAATCGCTAGCGCCGGCGTTCATAGCACGACGGACAAAATTCATGTCGTCGTATCCACTGATCACAATCGAGCGGATGTGAGGGTTGTAGGTATTGATTTGTTCGAGCAGAGTGAGACCGTCCATGTGTGGCATCGAGATGTCGGTGACCACAAGTGCAATTCCTGGATGTGAGGCAATCATCTCCAGGGCTTCGACGCCATCGCGTGCAAAGAGCAACGATAACTCGTCGCGGTCTACTAGCGGTTGAAGGGCAAAATGCACGAGGTTGCTAAACTCTTCACTGTCGTCCACCAGCAATAGTTGGTATTTCATCACACCGTCTCCCGTGATCGTTATTCAGCTCACTAAAAAAAACTGCGGTCCGATGTACTCAGACCGCAGTTCATATCCCCTTTGTAACTCTCCTCATCCCTGATTATAAAGCGGCGCTATTGGAATCGTCGGCAACAAAATACTGACGAATTTGAAACAAAGCCCATATCATGAGCAGATTGCCGATAATTCCGCCAAGGCCAAAATCTAAAATGTTTGCCAGTATGCCACATAGAGCCGAATACAAGGCAAAACGCCAGCCGACGGCTGCTTTTGACAGCATGCGCCAACCACCGAGAATTCCAAACAAGGCTTTCAATCCGAGTAGCACAAGACTCAGCATGAACACCGTTGAATGGACCGGAACGAAGTAGAAGGCAGCGCTTGCTATGCCGAAGGCAGCGAGAATTGCCAAGGCACTTAGTACGGAGCTTATGAGGATGATCCAAGCGAAATACTGACGAAGCAGATCAATGATACTTTGCGGCCAAGCAGGTAGCTTGGAAAATATGTCCGCCAATGCTTTTTCGAGCGCGTCCATAGAGATCCCCTGAAAAGTGAATAACAACCACCGGTGTGGTACTATTTCTTTGAAAGTTCTTCCAGTTTCATGCTGTTTCCGATCGACTTTGCAAAATCGTTGCTATTCTGATTGTCTGCCTTGATCGTCATGATAAAGCGTCCGCCTAGGGCATAGGTCAACTCAGAACGCTTATCTTTTTTGTGATACACTTCATAGCCGGCACAATACTGAGGTCCTGGTGTGAATCCCTTGGAGCTTTGTTCGTCGTTGTCGACCGACAGACCTAATGCCCAAAGCGCTGTAACACCTGCGTACAAATTTGCTGTTTGGTTGTAGTCGATGATTTCCACGTCAACACCGTTACCGGCGTCGTTTTGGTAATGACGGGAAGCCTTTGAATACGAGAATCCGGCCATGTTAGTCGATTCTCCGCTAGGATCGTCTGCCTTGTACCCTGATATTGAGGCGGGCAGGTACTGCTCCAGATCTTTGTACGGCATAGCCAAGGTGTCGCCTTTTGCCTTACGTTCCTCTTGCAGCTTGTTGATCTCGTCGGTTGTTTTTTGTATTTGATCCGAATTCTGGCTGATGTTTTTCAAGGCTTCAGCAGCCTGTTGCATTTCCTTTGCTTTTTCCCCGCAGCTTAGGAGAGTAAAACACAGTACTACAGCAGTAATGAGAACGCTTTTCATAAATACCCCTTAAAGATGAATGGATTGTAGCACACTGCCCCGAAACTTAGGAAAACTTTTGATGGTATGTCCTTGGTAGTATGAAATTCACCAAGGTGTAAGCGACATCAAGGGAGCTCACGACCTGCGTATTGGACTCAGCGGTATATCTCTGTCGTCGTCATCCAGATTCTCTGAAAACTTGTCGAATTCTGTAATTTGCCACATACCACGAGCCAATCTCCTCTGTGCCTTTATGAAAATATTCCGTGTTCTCGGTCATCCCGGACTCACTCTTGTCTATCGTTTGGTTCTCGGTTATGTTTTCCTTACCTATGGTCTGGAAAAAATCTTTCTGTCGAAGGATTTCGCGCACAACATCATGAACTATGAACTGATGCCGCATGCCTGGGTGAACATCGCGGCACTGGTGATGCCCTGGGTAGAAGTGTTTGCTGGGTTGCAACTCATAGTCGGACTTCGAGTACGAAGCGGTGCTCTGCTCAGTGCGTCGATGCTCGTGATGTTCATGATGGCCATCTCCATTGCCATGGCGCGTGGCTTGGAAATCAACTGCGGCTGTTCGGCGCACCCGGAGCCCGTGGGATTCCCAAAGTTAGCTGAAGACACAGGCTTTCTCGTTCTGTCACTGTTATTGTTTTTCTTTCCGGATTCATGGCTAAGCCTTGAGCGATACCTTGGCGGATCGTCCTTGCGTGCAGAGTCGGATCAACATCATGAGGCTTTACCGACGGCATGAATACAGTGAACAAGGGCGGTTTTGAAGATCGTTTGAAAGCCGGCCCCATCGTATGTGATGGGTCGATCCAGGCAGAGTTGTCGCGTCGTGGACTAGAAGAATACCCGCCGGACGTCTACAACCTCAAGAATCCGGTAGTAGTGGAGGAGATACATCGTCTCTTTATCGACGCCGGGGCTGAGCTCGTACAAACCAATACGCGGTGTGCCAATCGATTCGCGCTTGCTGCAGCAAGCTTGTCGGACAAGGTGTACGAAATCAACCGTAAAGCTGTGTGGATCGCTCGGACGACCGCTTTGCACAAAGCTTTCGTTGCAGGCGTTGTAGGGCCAACTGGGAGAATATTGAGTCCGGTTGGTTCGTTGGGACGTGAAGTTGCGCATCAAGCATTTGTTGAACAAATCGTCGCCCTAATCGACGGTGGTGCCGATGTGTTGATGCTTAAATCGTTCATCGATATCGAAGAGCTAGAGATTGCTCTGGAAGCAGCACGCTTTGTGAAAGCCGATGTACCCATCATAGCGCTCAAGACTTTCCCGGAGGACGGTTCAGTTCTTGCCACGTCATATCCAGCTGAGATTGCGACCAGACTCAGACAGCACAAAGTGATTGCCTTGGGCTCGAATGGAACTGTAGGACCACAGCGGATGGTGTCGATCATGCAGGCCATCGGTCAGACCGATGCAGCACTGTGTGCTTTGCCCGACATCGGGATTCCGACTCTGGTCAAGGGGCGTCCGGTATATCACGCTACTCCAACATACGTAGCTGAAGTTGCCGCCCGACTCGTGGAACAGGGCGTCGGTATCATTGGAGCTGACGGTGGAGCGACGTATGAGCACATTCGGGCGATCGCCGATAGGACAAAAGGCTTGGTCGTTGGTTCCAAACCGGTTTCTGTAGCCGTCAAAAATCACGAACCGCAGGCAGAGCAGACGCTGGACTCTCGTTCACAATTCGGAAAGAATATCGCTTCAAAGTTTTTGTGGACCGTCGAATTGGATATACCTAGAGGTGCGGATGTGGAAGGCTTGTCGGAAGCGGCTTCGTACCTAAAAGACCATGGTTTTGATGCAGTGAACATTAGCGATGGCGCGCGTGCGCGCCTAAGAATGAATCCCGTCGCAATCTCCCATGCCGTTCAACAAAAGGCTGGTCTCGAGTGTGTGACCCATATTGCCTGCCGAGATCGCAATATGGTGGCGTTGCAAAGCGATATGCTCGCTGCGCACTGTCTGGGCATTCGAAATATTCTGGCAGTGACAGGCGATCCTACCCATATAGGTGACTTCCCACTTGCCAGTAGCGTGTATGATTTGGATTCTATAGGTCTCATCAGAACGCTGTCGCGCATGAACGGGGGGAGAGACTTGAGCGGCAATGCTCTCGGACTGCGAACACAGTTCACTATCTGTTGTGCAGTCAATCCTGTTGCGGAGGACTTAGAGCATGAAATTGACAGGCTTGCTCAAAAGGCAGCGGAAGGCTGCGAGATTGCCTTTTCGCAACCACTCTTTGAGCTCGATATTCTGGAGAAGTTTCGAGAGAAAACAGCTCACATTCCACTCAAGTTTATGGTCGGAGTGATTCCGCTGCGGACTGTCCGTCATGCTGAGTTTTTACACTATGAAGTCCCAGGTATGACGGTTCCGGATCGAGTACGTGAGCGCATGCAGTCCGCCGGAAGTACGACCGAGAGTGCCTCACGTGAAGGAGTGACGATAGCTGTTGAATTTTTAGATCAGGCACGTCATTTGGTCGACGGAGCGTACTTGATGCCCCCATTCAAGAAGTACGACATGGCGGTTGAGATAAAGAATCGCATCGAAGAGAAGTGACAAGGAAGGTTTGCGCGGTTCCACACTTTTGAAGTGTGTCACAATAGTCAGTAGCGTGTTATTTTGAACCAGACGATGCCGGTTTTTGGCAGCGACTGCTTGTTTCACTTCGTGCTAAACAATGGACATGGACGAAATCTCAAACCCACCGTTTATACCGAATGACGACGGTTTACTTACACTGCAAGACCAGCGAGTAGGTTTCGGTAAACGTTTTGGCGCTTCGATTCTGGATGGTTTCGTGATGCTGATTCTCACCATTATCCTGTACTATTCTGCAGGTGATGTTTTTCCGTCCCTCAGTGCGTCGTTAATCGATATGCAGTTCAGCACGCAATCGGCGTTCGGCGAGGGAGCTGAATTGAAAACGATACCTTTCATGCAGCAAATGGCCGCAATGCAGATTGAAGCCTTTGTTGTGGGAATCGTGATTAGTCTCATGGAAGTGTTTTTTGCAGCCTCAGTTGGCAAAATGCTTCTGTCGATCCAAATCGCTCGCGCCGACGGTCACAAAGCCTCACTCGGTACCCTGGCATCTCGCTGGCTCTTGAAATCCGGCTTTAATATTTTGTCCTTACTCGCCTATACGATTGTATCATTCGAACTGTATATCGGCAGTCGAATCCTTGGATTCGTCGTGGTACTGGGCGCCTTGATGATGTTGGGAGAGAAGAAGACCGCACTACACGATATCATCTGTGGCACTGCTGTGTACCAGGTTCGTGATGTCGTTGACAACCAAGAGCACGACGCCTTATCTGCATAGCGAAGAAGGCGTGGAATATCGTCGGCTCAAGTACCCAGTATGACCGCGTTGAAGTGTATCACATCGGATTGAATAATGAAAAGTGACGTGTACTACGGTTCGTATTTGCAATTGGACACTCTCCTTCAAGCACAACATCCGGAGAGTGTCAAGCATGGGAAGCCTGCACACGACGAAATGTTGTTCATTATCGTTCATCAAGCCTTCGAGCTGTGGTTCAAGCAGATATTGTTTGAGTTGAAGGATGTGATCAACATCCTTCAACGCGACTATGTTCCGGAAGCCGAAATCGGGACGTGCCTGGCAAGGGTACAACGAGTCAATAGGATATTGACCATGTTACCGGATCAGTTCTCAATTCTCGAGACCATGACCCCAATGGGCTTTATGGAGTTTCGCGATTACCTCAACCCGGCTTCCGGTTTTCAGTCGTGGCAGTTTCGTTTGTTTGAGATAGCTCTTGGTGTCGACGAATCGAAGCGATTGCATTTGGATAAAAAGGGATACGTTTCTCGATTGGCACAAGAGCACCAAGACGAGGTTCGGCAGGCCTTGGAGCAACCAACGTTGTTCAGCTCCGTGCAGTCATGGTTAGAAAAAATGCCGTTCATGCAGGGGGACGACTTCCATTTTTGGGTGGAGTATCGAAATGCGGTCAAAAGTATTTTTGATCATGATCGAGCAGAGCTACAAAAAGTGAGTTCGTTAACCAGCGAGCAGCTTGAGCATCAGGAGCGCCAAATCTATTCACTTGAACAGAACTTCGATGCGTTGTTTGATGAGCATCGTTTTGAGGAATTGCGTGCGGCTGGTTCTAAACGCTTGTCTCAGCGAGCAACTGTTGCAGCACTGTTTGTGAGTGTGTATGCTAAGTATCCCTTGTTACAGGGGCCGTTTAAGCTTCTTGATACCATTTTGGAAATGGACAACTTGGTGAGTCTCTTCCGCTATCGTCACACGTCGATGGTCACGCGTATGATTGGCCAAAGAACTGGCACTGGAGGATCCAGCGGAGCGGATTATCTGATGCAAACGGTTACTCGACACCGTGCGTTTGGCGACATAGCTGCACTGAGCAGTTACCTTTTAGCACCTGAATGTGTTCCTACATTGCCGGCAGACATTGTTCGTAAGCTGCAGTTTGCTGTGGAAAGCTAAACTGTGCATTGAAAGCAGTTGTCGGACAATACTCGTGCAATAAACGTGTCTACTGATACGTGGTGGAAAACGAAGGACGGCATTGATGTCCATAGTCATGCTACTCTGCGTCACTCTAACGGCGTACTCAATGTATGCTTAGGAAACTGAGACGCGTGTTCCTGTATTTCAAAGCGATGTCGAACGCATCTCGTGTGTGAAGCTGAATGTTCGTTCATCCTTATCAATTTGCGCACAAAATAAACGCATCATCACTCACAACTCAAATGTTGCCATCACTATGAATACTTATTCCGTCAAACATAGCGTGTTGATTACGGCGCTGTTTTTTGGTTTGGTTATACTACCTTCCTCTCTAGTTTTTGCCGGAACTGATTTTCGTGTGGGAGCAGCCGTCCCGATTTCCAAAATTGTATTTTCTGAAGCCGACGTGTATAATGTCGGTTTGGGCTTCGAAGCACTGTTTGATTTTCAAACAAGCAGAGATGCTTCGACATACATAAGTCTGGGATACTTCGGCGCCTCAGGCAAAGCACAAAATAGTAGTTTGAATGGCGAAATCATCAGCACACCTTCGTTGAGTGACTACTTGCTTTCGATGGGATATTCTTACTATGTTTTTCGCAGAAAATCCGGTGTTACACCTGTTTTTACAGCCGAGGCTGGATTTCATTTTGTGACGGAGGATATTGTATCAAAGGACATTGTGGTAGGAACGAGTACCCCCTCAACCAATCACATTCTGTTTCAGTCCGTCGGATTAGCATTAGGTGTAGAGATTCCTGTGGATGATCGTCTGACGCTTGACCCACGTATTCGCTTGAACCTGAACTTTCCGATTACCTCTCCGACTAACTACAGTTACGTTTATGGTAACAACGGTGCGAACTACATTCAAGCACAATTTGTTGTCGCCGCAGAGTACCGACTTGGTCACTGAGGAAATCCATCATAAGGTCTTCTATTGGCTCCTGAGCGATACAACGATTATCGGGCACTGACGGAGATCTCAACTGTCGTATCTCATTTGCTCAAATTTGGAGATTGCAATAAAAAAAGGGTTGGCAAGCGCCAACCCTTTTGTATATATCGAACCGAGGGAGCAATGCTGATGGATTGCACGACCGACGTCGCAAAGGAACGTCATCCTCAGCAGTCCAACATTGTTACTGTAATGTTGCCTTCAAGTACTCCTCATTCACGAGATATTTGGTTGCCTCTACCCCTAAAGCTCGAATTTCAGGATCGGAATTTCGAAGAAATTGGTAGGGGTATCCCCAGTAAATGAGTTTGTCATTCTTAAAGCCATACACCCAGTAATTCTCCATAACAGTCGAACGCATTTTAGCGAAGAGAATGGTATAGGTGCTATTAGGATCCAAGTTCGTACCCTTGAGCTGAACTGGTTTCTCGTCCACCAAATTCGACTCGTCTTTGATAACCTGAGCAGAGGAAGTTCCGTACTGGACGTCGAACATGTTCTCATACAGGTAGGTTTTACAAGCTGTCAAACCGCTGACAGCAAGGATTAGGGCGATGATTAGTATTTGTTTCATATTAGTCATGCTCCTTAATCTGTAAAGAATTAACCCATTTTATCACACGACGGATATCACGGTCATCACTCATGTTGTATTCGTATTGGTATCCCCAGAACTTCAACTTTCCTTCGTCAAAGAGCATGAGGAAAGCGTTGTAGACATAGTGAACCTGAGTTCGTGACTGACCGTATCCATTGGAGGAGCTCGTGGTGTACAGCGTCACCGGAATCCATACGTATTTGATGGTGTAATTTGTATTGGGCAGCGCAAATGTTTGCTTACCACGAAGATTGTCGTCGTCAAACAACTTGTCCACCGTTGTGGTATCCATGCCTACTCTGAGCATTGACAAATCGTTATACGATGCGATGACGGCCGTTCTACAGCTTTGAAGTCCGAAAACAGCGGCCAGCGCAACAATACTGAAGACAAGAAGGAATGTCTTTTTCATTTGATTTCTCCCTTCAGTGACGTTGCCAATTTGAGACCAATGGCATGGATTTCAGGATTCGTGCTTCTCTTAAAATCTTCCAGACAACCGCAATAGATCAAATCGTTGTTTTGATAGGCGAATACGATGAGATCGTAGTAATCACGCGCAATTGGGAGTCCGAGAATGCGGGCATACAGCGGCTGGTACGTGGTTGTGTAGAGATAGTAACAATCCACGTGCGTCGCCTTGATGACGCTGTCTGCGGTATAATCGAAGAGGTATTTTGGATCCTCATTCTTCAACGAATCGATAATTGCCCGATTCGTACCTTTTTCAAACCTGCCCAAAAAACGGTAATCCGAAAACGGTACCGTTGAGCAGGAACTTATAAACATTGCAGCGGCTAAGGCGAGGCCGGCAATGCAAAGTTTCAATCTCATAGAGCTAAAAATATTGTGAATAATACTGAATAGTAGTTGCCACTTATTCTGCAGGAAACTGGAATCGGGGAGTTTGAGCGGAAAAACTGAGCAACGGAGAACATGTAAATGCTATGCACAAGATCGTCGTTCGATTCTTAAGAAAGGAGCACATCGAAGCAAGTACTATGCGATTTCATCAACGATTCCCCAAGCGATTCCCCAAACAATTCCCCAGATTCAATTCCACATTTCCGATACTTGGAGACTCAAAATACTTGACTGACACTCAACAAAAAAGCAGAAGAACGAAATCTTCTGCTTGATTGTCTCGTTGACACCATCGAATGTGCAGCGGTGACTCTTCCTTTAAGCTTTACCAGTTGCGAATCATATCTACAAATAAACGGACTCCTACACCACTGCCTCCTTTGGGTGCGTAGGGACCATCTTTAGGTGCAATGCCGGTGCCGGCAATATCCAAGTGTGCCCAAGGATAGTTGCCGATAAATTTCTTGAGGAAGAGAGCCGCTGTAATCGAACCGGCCGGACGTCCGCCGGAGTTCTTCACATCGGCGATATCACTCTTAATCTGTTCTTCGTATTCTTCATACAGAGGAAGTTCACACACGTATTCGCTCGTATTTGAAGCGGCGGCTTTAATGCGCGATTTCAACGCATCATCTGTTCCCATCAGACCGGATGTGACGCTTCCGAGAGCGATCACACAAGCACCGGTAAGCGTCGCAATATCCACGACTGCTTGTGGATTATATCGGTCGGCATAGCTGAGTGCATCGGCAAGAACTAAACGACCTTCCGCATCGGTGTTGTCGATTTCGGAGGTGACGCCGTTGAAGTGCGTTATGACATCTCCCGGCACATATGCGCTTCCGCTAGGCATGTTTTCAGTTGAGGGTACTAAGCATACCAGATTTATGGGAAGCTTGAGCTTAGCTACCGCGTACATGGTTCCAATTACTGTTGCGGAACCATGCATGTCGAGCTTCATTTCCATCATTCCCGCACCCGGCTTAAGGGAGATTCCGCCGGTGTCGAAAGTGATCCCCTTACCAACGAGAACGACCGGAGCATCGCCCTTCTTACCACCGTTGTACTCCATCACAATAAACACCGGAGGCCGAACGCTACCTTGGTTTACCGCTAGAAGACCTCCCATCTTGAGAGATTCAATTTTCTTTTTGTTGAAGACGTCAATTTTAAATCCGGCTTCCTTTGCCGCCTTGCGAGCTCGTTCACCCAAAGCTTCAGGATATATTTCGTTGTTCGGTGCATTGGCCAGATCGCGTGTCAAATACACTCCTTCACATAACACTGTCGCAAAGTCGATACCTGCTTGAATGCTGGCCTGCAGATCCTTGCTACCGCAAATCGTAACCTGTTCAAGATAGGAGCTCGTTTTATTGATCGTGAAGTACTTGTCGAATTTGTACACGGACAGCACCGCACCTTCAATGATTGCTTCGGTAACACTTTGGGTGTTCAAATGGTCAATAGTGGGGAACTCGCACGCAAGATGTTTGACATTGAGAGATTGAGCCACGCGAGCTGCCTTAGCGGTCGAGCGACGGATCTGCTCGAGACCCACGTTTTCAGATTTTCCCAAGCCGACGAGGAACAAACGTTTGGCGCCTTTGCCTTTCTTGAGATACACAACGCTAACACTGCCTTTGGCACCGCTGAAGTCGCCGCTCTGCAGCAGACCTTCCGTTGAAGCAAATTCACGAACGCATGCTTTCTTCTTCTGTTGAAATGACCGTTCGTTTTCAAAAAAATACATCACTAAACCGTCGGCCGATGTGGATGAGAGAGCCGAGCGTGAGAATTGGGTATTCATCAGTGTCCTATAGTGCTGGAGGAAAATAGTGAGACTGCAAGTTAACTCTTCCTAACGATTAAGGCTTAGAGAAATTGGGAGCTCACGCACGCCGGTAGGCTTTCGCTCACCTCGAATGTAAATGCGATAAAATTGTCCGAGACCGATCCGCGCAAACCTAGAATTCATGCGCCCTTGCAGGAAGGGTCACGCGAGTCACTCGGCTTGTCCCTTCTGTGATTCCTTGCGTAGTTTCGTAATGAGAAACTGAACACGGCACTGAACATGTTATGATGAATCCGAACGATATCTACGTCGAAGAATTGTATTATCAATACCTCCGCGACCCCCAATCGGTATCGAAAGAGTGGCAGAGTTACTTTCGTTCCGGTCAGTACCACGACGACCGCCAACAGATTGATGTGCAGCCGCCGCAGGCGGGTACGAACCATGAGTCTCCTGCAGCGGCGTCTTCGCAAGTTCCCACTCCCACCACACCATCCTCATCGCATTCCGACGCTCACAATGGGGTCCGAGGGACTCAGGCATCGGCAATGCCTCCACCCGCGGCTCCGCGATTAGGATCATTGGATAGCATGCAGCGGTTAAGCGGTGTTCCGGAGAGAGTGGCGGTCAACATGATGCAATCTCTCGCGGTTCCAACAGCCACGTCGGTACGCACCGTACCTGTGAAAGTGCTAGAGGAGAATAGGCGCTTGATCGTGAAGGCGATGAATCGCCGACATCGTCCGAAAATCAGTTACACACACATCATTGCGTGGGCAATCGTTCGCAGCTTGATGAAGTTTCCCCGTATGAACGATTCCTGCTACCTTGATGAAAACGGCGGGCTGCATCGTGTACAGCGCGGCAGTGTAAACATCGGTTTGGCGGTAGACACCACCCGTAAAGATGGGACTCGCACGCTTGTGGTTCCGTCAATAAAGGATGCGCAGCGGCTCAGCTTTGCTGACTTCTTACAAGCCTATGACGACTTGATTTCTCGAGCTCGCAGCAACAAGCTGACGATTGATGAGCTGAGCGGTGCAACTGTATCGCTTACCAATCCCGGTGGCATTGGCACAGAGATGTCCATGCCACGTCTGATGAGCGGTCAAGGTCTTATCATCGCTACCGGCGCTATCGACTATCCTGCAGAGTTTCATGCCGTGATGCCCGAGGTACGCTCCACGCTGGCTGTGTCGAAAGTCATGACGCTTACCAGCACCTACGATCACCGCGTGATACAAGGTGCCGAGTCGGGTGAGTTTCTCCAATACATGCACTCCTTGCTTATTGGGGAACATAATTTTTACGAGCAGATATTTACTGCTCTGCACATGCCACAGGAGCCACTGAAGTGGTCGGTTGATAAGCGCCTGAGTCCATTCGGACCGCAAAACGAAATCGAAAGCGTCGACAAGGAAGCCAAGGTTCTGCAAATGATCAATGCCTATCGTGTGCGTGGTCATCTTATGGCAAACATCAACCCGCTTGGTATAGAGGCGTACTACTACCCGGAGCTACAGCCCTCGTACTATGACTTTACGGTCTGGGATCTGGATCGCGAGTTTGATACCGGTGGACTCGCCGGCATTAAGCGGGCGACCTTAGGCACGATCATCGATATCCTGCACGACACCTATTGTGATGAGATAGGCATGGAGTATATGCATATCCAGTCTCCAGAAAAAAAATTCTGGGTGCAAAGTACTATTGAGCGAGAACGAAATCGCTTGAGCTACACGAACGATGAGAAGAAGGAAATCTACAACAAACTGATGCAAGCTGAAGCCTTCGAGAATTATATCAACACAAAGTTTATAGGGATGAAACGCTTTTCGGTGGAAGGGGGCGAATCCGTTCTACCGATCGTCGAAAACATCTTCAAGAATGCATCATCGCAACAACTTCACGGTGTCGTGCTTGGCATGGCTCACCGAGGTCGCCTCAATATCTTGGCAAACTTGATGGGGAAGAAGTTGGAGACGATCTTTAACGAGTTTGAAGGCGTTCAGGATCCAACTACAGTGCAGGGAAGCGGTGATGTGAAATATCACCTCGGAGCTCGCGGTAGCTATCGCGCTCCGGATGGGCAATCAGTAGAAGTTTTTCTCGTTCCGAATCCGTCCCACCTTGAAGCAGCCGATCCCATTGTACAGGGAACTGCCCGTGCGTGGAGCGACGAGATAGGGGATAGGAGCTACCACAGCGTGCTGCCCATCCTCATTCATGGCGATGCGGCGTTTATGGGACAGGGTGTGGTACCCGAGACCATGAACTTGGCCAACCTTCGAGGCTATACAACCGGGGGCACTATTCACATCATCATCAATAATCAAGTTGGCTTTACCACAAATCCGGAGGATTCGCGATCAACGGGTTATGCCAGTGATATCGCAAAGTTTTTACAAGTACCCATTCTTCACGTTAATGGCGATTCTCCGGAAGCCTGCATCACTGCGGCGCAATTTGCCATTGAGTATCGTCAGCGCTTTCATGAAGATGTCGTGATCGACATGTACTGCTATCGCAAGTACGGACACAATGAGGGCGACGATCCCACAACAACGCAACCCTTGTTATACAAGAAGATCCGTCAGCAACTCTCTGTGCGGGCGAAATACCGTACCCGTCTTATAGAAGAGAAAGTGTTCACGGCCCAAGAAGCGGACGAAATGGGATCTGCTTATGCCGACCGACTCAACGCAGCCTTCGATTTACGAGATTCTGCGGTTGGAAAGAAGTCGGACTCTGCTGTGCCACTATCTCAAGTACTTCACGAGAAAGCCAGGCACAGTGCAGGCGATACCATGTTTTCAGTCGTTCAGACCGGATATGCAAAGCAACGCCTGGTGGAAATCGGCATGGCGCTCACTGAAGTTCCGCCCGGGTTTAACGTCCATCCAAAAGTGGCGGACGAATTGGCTCGCCGGCGTAAACAAATCGAATCTGATGAATCCACAATCTCATGGGGGTTAGCTGAGGCACTCGCCTATGGTTCGTTGCTTCTTGATGACAAACCAGTTCGCCTTTCCGGCCAGGATACGGGCAGGGGAACGTTTAATCACCGACAGGCCATTTTACTCGATGTCAAGAATCAAACCGAGTATATCCCTTTGAATCACTTGCACGCTAATCAGCGATCCCTGCACTTGTTCAATTCACCGTTGTCCGAGTATGCGGTGCTTGGGTTTGAATATGGCTACAGTGTGGTTCGAAGCAATGGACTGACACTTTGGGAGGCGCAGTTTGGAGATTTTGCCAATGGCGCGCAGATAGTCTTCGATCAGTTCATCTCCTCAGCTGAGGACAAGTGGGGACAAAAATCTAACCTGACCGTTCTCTTACCTCATGGGTACGACGGACAAGGTCCCGAGCACTCCAGTGCTCGCTTGGAACGTTTCCTGCAACTCTGCGCGGAAGAGAACATGGTGGTAGCCTATGTGTCTACTCCTGCGCAATTATTCCACTTGCTTCGACGACAAGCGTTGGCTCCCTGGCGCAAACCCTGCATACTCATGACGCCGAAGGGCTACCTGCGAAAAGTTCAATCCTCGTTGCAGGAGCTCTCTTCTCAAGTGTTTCGTGAAGTACTCGACGATCAGCAGGTGAACCCCGCAGATGTGAGGACGCTGGTTCTGTGTTCGGGAATGTTCTACTACGAACTTCT
The DNA here is from genome assembly GCA_039810585.1 of Chlorobiota bacterium. Lineage (GTDB taxonomy): Bacteria > Bacteroidota > Ignavibacteria > Kapaibacteriales > NICIL-2 > JBBATK01. The sequence continues at coordinate 22,659 of JBDHXF010000037.1, read as the reverse complement.
CCATACGTGTCAAGAAGAGGGTAGACGTGATGTGGCTCTCGTTCGTATCGAGCAGCTTTATCCTTTTCATGCGGAAGCCGTGAAGGAGATATTGCAACGCTATTCAGCAGCGCAGCGAGTGGTATGGGCACAAGAGGAGCCCAAGAACATGGGCGCTTGGACTTTTATTCACGAGCGGCTTGCGCCGCTTCTCGGCAAGGGTCAACATCTTGAATATGTCGGACGCGCTGCAAGTGCAAGTCCTGCAACGGGTTCCTCGCTTATCCATGCGCGAGAGCAAAAGGCTGTTTTAGCTGCGGCAATAGCCTAACCAAGCTTTCGAGTGAGGCTGGCTATAAGGTTCTGAAAATTCTGCCTTTCACTCGAAAAATCGTACGGATTGACCGAAAAAGGCCGATAATCAGGCTGATGATTGGTCACACGATAGCGGATTCTGCGAATCACATCTACAACGAACAACTTTTGAAGTCTGTTCGTCGTTTGCGATTTCCCTCAATTGTTGAACGCGAATTTCAGGAGTCGTTCTACAACCCCAGGGCACATGCTTTCATTACTCGATGGGGGCTCATTCAAGGGACCTTCATTTTGTTAAGCTACTGTGCAGCTGACTTATTCGGTTTCCAATCGCATCTGTTTGCCATCGAACTCCTGCGGGTTCTTTCGATTATTCCGCTTATCGTGCTCTTCGTCATACGACGCAATCCCTGGGTCTACCGGCACATTCGTGACATTTTCTCTGCATACCTGTTTCTCCTGTCCATCGACGTACTGGCGATCATCAAAATCAGCGCTGACACTGAGTTTGCGCATCGTGGGTACATGTTATCTCTGCCGATGCTCATCATGACAGTGTTTCTGGCAAAGCCTCGCATGCGAGTCGCGACAACTGTAAGCGTTGGATTCATCGCCATCTTTAATATCGTGGAGCTCGTTTCACCCTTTCGTCCTCTAGGATTCAGCGAGCCCATTTCGCTTTTGCATATCGATATGGTGATGGTTACGTCGCTTATCATCAGCGCGCTCACCGGCTACGTCCTCGAAGTGGCTGAGCGTCGTGAGTTTCTTCAACGCAAGGTTATTGATCAAGACAAGGAGTTTATCCTTCTCCAACAATTTGAGCTTAGTGACGCGGTAGATCAGTTGACCGAGGTGAACTCTCAGCTTGCTGTACAGAACGAACGATTAGACTTAGTCAACAAAGAGAAGAACGACTTCTTAGCCATTGCTGCACACGACCTGAAAAATCCTCTGGCAGGAATTTCGTTGAACATTTCCGGTATTAGGCGATACTATGAGAAGATGTCCAAAGATGAGATTCTTCAGGCAATGGATCGTATTGACAGTGCCGCAGTTAAAATGCGTTCGTTGGTGGTACAGCTTCTTGACATCAACAAGCTCGAAAGCGGAAAACTTCAGGTTCACGTTGAACAGGTGAACATTCATGACTACTTAGTCCGACTGCAACACGACTACGGCGAGCGTGCCACGCAAAAGGGAATTGCTGTACTGGTGGATAGCCCTGTACATCTCGTGTGCAGTACTGACCCGTCGCTTCTGACTCAAGTGATGGATAACCTTCTTTCAAATGCACTGAAATTTTCACCGCCAGATCGCCGAATCTATCTGCGAGCGTCTGAGCATAATACCAATGGTCTCTGTGGTGTGCGTATCGACGTTGAGGACCAGGGGCCGGGCATCAGCGAGGAAGAAGTGCAACAGTTATTTCTCCGATATACGAAGTTGAGTGCACGACCAACAGGCGGCGAGCATTCCAGTGGCTTAGGGCTGAGTATAGTAAAGAAAATGGTGGAGACTTTAGGCGGTAGCGTTAGCTGTGCATCGCAACTCGGTCATGGCGCAACATTTAGCGTACTCTTACCGGAGCGCTGCTCGCTGCACCATCGATCTCAAAAGGTAGAGGGAACCGGTGAGGTCATTCACAACGGAAAAACACTGCCGACGTTCCAAATGTCGCCTAAACATCAAACCCGTTAATCAAAACAATCCAGGTCGGGGAGCCACGAAGTGGCTACGAATAAAAAACTTCTTGCCGGTACATCACCTACTAGTCGGTACAGCGATCACATGGGGGAGCGCATTGTGTACAGCAATGCTTGATCGTAGACTTGGTCATCACGTGCGTATGATGACTCAGGGCACTTAAACCGGCGACGACAATCAGTGCTGCAATGACCAAATACGATGGTTTTGTTCGTGCTACACGATTTGCCATCGCTTCAAGATCTTGCTGCAGAAAGTGAGTTGCGGCGAAAACTCTCATGGTGAATGACCTTTAGTGACCCTCAAAAATAGCAGAATAACACTCGCCCGGGCGTTAAGAGCTGTTAAGTCGGGGTTAAGTTTCGCAGAATAATGGGCCAATTCTATCGATTTTTAACAGAATCACGCAAATCTGTATGCGAACTGTTGAGTCGAGCGCCATGCTGCGCAACTACTTTGGCTGACGCAAGAGAGGCGAGTTCTCCTGCCTTCTGTGCTCCCATACCATGAGTCAGGCCATACAGGAACGCTCCAGCGTACATGTCGCCGGCTCCGTTTGTGTTCAGCACTGTCGTTTCAACGGCGGGTATGAACAACTCTACATCGCCAACTTTCACTCGAGATCCGCTGCCACCTAAGGTGAGAGCCACATTGGGCATGTTGGACGACAATGCACGAAAGGCCTCTTGAATATCATCGGTCTGAGCATATGCTTTGGCCTCGAATTCATTGCAGAAAATGAGATCCGCTTCAGCAGCAGCCTTGTTGAGGACATCGCGAAACGCGTGAACGATAAAGGTGTCGGAAAAGGTCACCGCGATCTTGGTCCTGTGCTTCTTCGCATAAAAAATGGCTTCATCAATAGCCGCTGCACCACTTTCCTCGGTGAACTTATAGCCTTCGATGTACAACCATTCCGCCCGAGCAATGACCTCTTCTTGAACGTGATCGGCACTGTAACCGGTGTTTACACCGAGCGATGTTTGCATGGTACGTTCAGCATCCGGACTTATCAGAACAACGCAGGTACCGGTAGGGTGGTTGCTGCTTCGATCGGCAAATAGCTCCAATCCAAGATCATGAAATTCCGATGCATAGAACTCGCCATTGGCATCATTTCCCAGGAGTGACTTATAGGCAGCTCGACCACCGAATTGCCCAAAGGCAATCACCGTATTAGCGGCAGATCCACCGCTGCTTTTTCTTCCGCTTAAATCCTTGAGTTGTGCCAGCAATTGCTCCTGGTCACCGGCAGAAGCCAGTGTCATTCCACCCTTGGCCAAGCCGATGTTTTGCAATTGTTCTTCACTCACAGAAAATTCGATGTCGACCAATGCATTACCGAGAGCTACGAGATGTAAGTTCTTTGTCATAGTTAGGCTACGTCAATAATTCGTTCACATAATTGTGGAAAGTCGATGTCCGCCGCTGCAGCTGCCTTAGGAACCAAGCTTGTGGCGGTCATTCCGGGCAATGTATTGACTTCCAGGCACCATGGGTGGAAATCCTCATCTAAACGGAAGTCAACTCGAGAATACCCACTGCACCCGCAGGCTTTGTGCGCGGTGATTGCCAAGTTCTGAATAAAAGCAGTTAACTCCTCATCCAGATCCGCGGGGCTGATGTATTCGGTCATTCCCTTGGTGTACTTGTGCGCATAGTCGTAGAATCCGCCCTCCGGTGCAATCTCCACGATAGGTAGTGCTTCCTCGCCAAGAACGCTTACCGTCAGTTCACGACCCGCAATATACTGCTCGACTAAGGCTATAGTTGAGTACTCCAACGCAAGCTTGACGGCTGTTTCAAAGTCATCCATATTACCGTGCTGCACGATTGTCATCCCCACGGTGGATCCCTGATCGTTAGGCTTAACCACCAGGTTTCCTCGGAAGTGATCTCGCACTTCTTTGAGATATTCGAAGTCACCCAGATGCTCCGTTCCGAGCTGTGCCCATGCGGGAGTGGGTATTCCCGTTGCGCTGAAGATAATCTTGCTTTGCACCTTGTCCATCGCCAGGGCACTTGCCATCACTTTGGATCCTGTGTAGCGAATGCCGCGCGCTTCCAGTAATGCTTGCACGATACCATCCTCACCATTCTTTCCATGTAACACGTTGAATACTACCTCAACATCGTTCAGTGCCGGAATGTTCAAGGCTTCGAGATAGGCTCGAGTGGGAAGGGCTTCTAGCTCGTCCTTGGTGGGCGGTGTGGTTGGAATAACAAGCTGCGTGAGATCGAGCACACCATTGATTCCAAGGGCAGGGTCGATGCATACTACACGGTGAGTGTTCGATGTTAAAGCTTCCGCCACAGCTTTTCCGCTACTGAGCGATACATTTCGTTCGGGGGAGTTACCGCCCATGAAAACAGCAATATTCATAGAGTCAGAAGTGAAGAATGATGGTGATATACAGTGTTGTTGGTATGTGCAGTCGACGTGACGAACATCAAGATGTATAGTCATCAAATCCAGGCAAACGACCACTGCTTAGATAGTCATCGTAAGCCTTGCGCAGTTGTCGTACATCATCCCAGGTCGACTTCTTCCATTCCGGATTACGAAGCAAAGCAGCAGGATGGTAGGTCACCATCATGCGCACCCCCTGGTAATTGAAGAACTTGCCACGCACATCAGCCATTCGAAATTTAGATTTCAACAGCGTGTTGACAGCCGTGAGTCCCAATGCTAAGATAAATTTTGGTTTGATAATCTCTAATTGCTTGTACAGATACGGCTCACATTGATCAACTTCTTCGGGAGTCGGGACGCGGTTTGAGGGCGGCCTGCACTTAAGGATATTGCAGATGTACACATCGGAACGTTGCAATTCCACAGCTTCTAAAATCTTGGTGAGGAGTTGTCCCGCTCTGCCCACAAATGGTTCTCCCTGAGCATCCTCATCCGCGCCCGGTGCTTCACCGATCACGACGATGTCTGCTTCAGGGTTTCCAACACCAAACACAAATTTCGTTCGTGTTGCACCAAGTGCGCAATTCTGACATTCGCAAATGCGATCGTACAAGCCTTGTAAGGAGCGTGTGTGTTTCCAGGTACCTGCGTTAGCCATATCCTCATCTAGACGGTTTTCAAATGCTTCCGGTGGGTCAGCGGAGAACTCTGCCGACAGCTCTGGACTTGCGCTTCTTGAATGAGTCAGCTCCACCTCGGATGAAGCCACGGCTTCACGATCACGGTACAGCAGAGGACCCACGGCGATTCCTTGTTGCTTCAGATAGCGTTCCAGGGTGTCGAGAGGGTTAGCCATTCCTTATGCCTGCTCTCCGCTCAGTACTCGAATGCTAGACGCTGCCTTCATGGCCGCTTGAGTACACGCCTCGGCTTTTGTGACATCCTCAGAAAAACAAAGAGCCACGGCCATTCGACGATAGGGACGGGTGGATGGTTTTCCAAACACCCGAACGTCGATGCCCGCGGTTGCCATGGCGTTCTCTATTCCGGCAAATGTCGGTTCAACAGCCGAGGTGAAATCTGCAAGTACAACAGAACTTGCTCCGGACCCACGAAGTTCGATAGATGGAATAGGCAGACCCAAAACGGCGCGGGCATGGAGTTCGAATTCTGAGAGGTTCTGGGTACCGGCAAGAGTCACCATGCCGGTGTCGTGAGGACGGGGAGAGAGCTCGGAAAACACGACGCCGTCGTTGCACAAGAAAAACTCCACACCCCAAATGCCGGCTCCACCCAAAGCTGCGGTAACTCTGCCGGCAATGTCGTGCGCGGCTTGCAAATCTTCAAGGCTCATAGCGCACGGCTGCCAGCTTTGCTGATAGTCGCCTCGTTCTTGGCGGTGACCAATAGGAGCACAAAACAACGTCGGGCCGTTCGTTTGCGTCACGGTAAGCAACGTGATTTCCGTATGAAAATCAATGAAGCCTTCTACGATCACTTCCACGACGTCGCCACGACTTCCGGCTAGCGCGTATGCCCAGGCTTTGTCGATTTCCTCAGACGAACGAATAGTGGACTGTCCTTTGCCGGACGACGACATGAGGGGCTTCACCACGCAGGGGATACCAATCTCTTCAACCGCCGTGCGAAATTCTTCATGGCTTGCGGCATAGCGAAAGGGTGCAGTTCGCACGCCAAGCTCAGTCGCTGCCAGGTCTCGAATGGCTCGGCGGTTCATCGTGAAGTTGGCTGCTCTGGCACTTGGCACGACATGAATGCCCTGCTGCTCGTAGTCATACAATCGCTCAGTGCGAATAGCCTCGATTTCAGGCACGATAATATCAGGTTTGTGTTTGGCCACGACAACGTCTAAGGCGTCACCATCAAGCATACGAATCACTTCGAACTCATCGGCCACCTGCATGGCCGGAGCGCGTTCGTAGGAATCGACCGCGATGACGTACTGTCCTAAGCGCTTGGCAGCGATAACAAACTCTTTGCCCAATTCGCCGGATCCTAGCAGGAGTATCTTTTTTGTAAAGGACATGGGGAAGTTTTAGACTGTGTGTTGATGGTAGCTCGCCACGTAGTCGACGTAGTTCTGAGCCGATTGCTCGATTTTAGCTTTCTCTTCCGGCCGAAGTTCACGGATGACTTTTCCGGGAACTCCGGCAATGAGCACGCCTCCGGGAGGACAGCTTCCTTCCGGAAGCACGGTGCCGGCAGCAACAAAAGTATGCGGCAGGATAACGCAGCGATCGAGCACTTTTGCACCCATGCCAATGAGTACATTGTCGGATATTTCGCAACCGTGTAACACTGCACTGTGGCCAATGGTAACGTTGGATCCAATGTTCAACGGATGTTTTTTATGGGTCACATGGAGCATGCTGAGATCCTGGATATTGGTCCGCTCTCCGATTCGTATCCAGTGCACGTCACCACGAATCACCACGTTAAACCACACCGACGAATCGGCGCCGATTTCCACGTCACCCAGCACGATCGATCCCTCACAACGAAATACGGAAGGGTGAATGCGTGGTTCAATTCCTCTAAAGGCGAGCACTTTGCCTGACGATCCAAGTTCTGTCTGCATCATACACCGAGTTGAATGAAGACTGCAAAGATAGGACTTGAGGATGCTTCACGGCAGTTGGAGCGTATTTTTGTCCGACTATAGAATTTCCTTATGCTCATTGGTCGCTCATCCGAACTTCAAAGTATTGTCAGCGAAATAGCCAAGCCGGCTACCGCCAACGACGTTAAACGTATCATTGCCGTTCACGGAATGTTTGGCGTTGGTAAATCCACCGTGTTACGCGAAGTGGTGGAACGCCTTCACAACGCGTCGCACGTCGACGTCGTTCTCTCCTCCAACGAAGATGCTCGTTTGGAGCATCTCCCGGAATTCGTGCACCAGCTGTTGAATTCCTTCTACGCTTGCAGAGATGACATCCCACGCTACAAGTCCGATGAGACCGATTCACGATGGATGCGATACATCGAGCTTCGGAAGGAGATGGATTCATTATTCGGTCCGGCTGCGCCGAACCACGACAACACCACTGAACTGGCCGAAGCGCGACAGAACTACACCAAACAACGCAATGCCGATGAACGCCGGCTGTTATCGGACACTGCGTCGGTCATGTGTGAAGCATTGATTGTTGACTTGATGAACACCTTTTTCCCACTGCAATCTCGAGATGGAGAGGATCCTCACTTTGAGGTACCGTCCACACAGCGCAAGATTGTGGTGGTCATCGACACCTACGAAAAAATGAGCACCGCGCTCAATGCGTGGTTATTGGAGCATTTTCTACTGTACTGTTATATCAAGCGTTTCGGTGACTTCCGATCTTACAACTCGCCGTATTTGTCGCCCGAAGTTCACGTACGACAGTTTTTCGACATTCGTTTTCTCCTTGCCGGCCGTGAACCCTTGTTTGAAACCGACCCCGAACGGCGATGGGATCGCTGGCAGTCCACGGTGCTGGATATCCCGCTCAAGCAGTTTAATCCACAGCATGTGCGTGAATACTTTGAGCTAGAAAATAATCACCTCATCGACGTTCAAGAAGTGATGCGCAGCACAGGTGGAATTCCGTATTTGGTTTCACTCTGGTCGCGGACACAAACCATTCAAGGCAGCGATCCAGAGAGACAGAGCATTGTCTCGCACGCTGCCGACCGTATTCTCTGGTATAAATCCACCGAACAGAAAGCCTGGGTTCGATGCGCAGCGTTTTGTGAATGGTTTGACGCTGATCTCTTGCGCTGTTTTTCGGAAGCTCATGCCAATCCGCACAAAGCCTACGAATACCTTCGTCGTCGTTCCGAGCTCTGCCGTACGTCGCAAAACCAACCGGATAAGCTTGAGCTCATTCCGGTTGTTCGAGAATCGCTTCGCGCTACGGTACAGAAAGAATCGCCCGAAGAAGCAAGAGGTTATGAGGAAATTGTTCGGGTGGCTTTGCAAGCGCGAGAGACCCTTGCAAACTTCAGTGCGGAGGAGCAACGAGCGCTCAAGCATTTGGCTCATGTGCGCCACTTCCAAGCTGAGAAGACGGTTGCCGCTCTGTGGCCTCACGATCAGGACATTGTTGAGAGATTGATTGAACGTGTACCAACTTTGTTCGAGCGACACACGCAATCGCGATCACTCAAAACTGATCTTCGCGAATTACTTGCACAATTTTGTGCACAGTATGATCGCTCTGAAGATGCCGAGGAATACCGTCGCATTGCCGACTACTGGGCGAAGCGCAAAGATGAATTAAGCACAGACGTAGCAAATTCGACCCTTACTCGCGACCAACTCCAAGCAACTCTTCTTACCGTGGAGCGTGAGTTGGAGCAGGCTCAACTTGACGTTCGCGATGCACAATCTCATGCCATGGAACTCGAGCAAGAGATCCATCCCCTGCGACAAAGTACTCCACCATACACCTCGAATCGCGACGCTGCAGCGGCGCGTATTGCCCTTATCCTGTGCGTAATGATTGTGGCGGCAACATGGTATGCGCCGGAGCTAAGTGCTTACTTCCATGCTGTGCCCGATATGGTTGATGCAGTGCAAAAGGTTCTCCTGGCCTTTGCGATTGGATTTGGAGTCTTGTTCGTGTTCTTTTTATCACGGTCTGTAGCATTACGACAGCAACGACGTCAACACCACAAGAACCGACAATTACTGGCAGATCTCGATGAGCGTTATGGCGTCACAAGGGAGAAACTCAACGCCAGCTTTGCACTAGTGGAATCGAAAAAGCGTGAACGTGCCACACTCGTCTCCAGACTGGAAGAAATCGATCGTCATCTGCAACGTCGCCGCGAGGAATTGGAGCAAGCGGTACTATAGTCTCACCCGAATCTCGCATGATCTTAGCACAAGTCCTTCACTTGATTACAGAGCACTTCGATGAAATGCGCTCCGTCCTACGCGCTCATGACCGAATGAAATTGACGCGATAAACTCAGGAGTTCCTCGTCAGCATAGCGTGCCGTTTGAAGCTGCATACCAATTGGCAATCCTTGTGAATCCACTCCGGCGGGGATGCTAATGGCAGGTATGCCGGCAAGAGGCGCCGAGACAGTGAGCAGGTCGTTAAGGTACATTGCAATCGGATCACTGACTTTCTCGCCCCGTCGAAATGCTACAGTGGGAGTAGTTGGCAAAAACAGTGCGCTGCATTGACTGAATATTTCATCATATCCATCGGCTACCAAACGTCGCGCTTGCTGACCCTTTTTGTAATACGCATCGTAATAGCCACTGGATAGTACAAATGTTCCTAACATGATTCGTCGCTGCACTTCAGCTCCGAAACCACGAGATCGTGTAGCAATCATGATATCCTCGTCTGCGTCACCAACTCGTTTGCCAAAGCGCACACCGTCGAAACGAGCCAGGTTAGCCGAAGCCTCGGCAGATGTTAGGATGTAATACGTTGGAATCCATGCTTCCCTTCCCGGCAAGCGTACCACCTTGGTTTGATGTCCCAGAGAATGAATGAGATCGAGGCATTGACGGTACCGATTCCAAACCTCAGCGCTGCACCCTTCCAACAGAGAATCGTCGAGAATTCCAATGGTGGTTGAAGAATCATGATGTTTTAAAGCGGAAACAGATTGTGTCGGCGGACGCTGTGCACACGTCGAATCTGCATCATCGCTTCCACTAATAACGTCTGTCACCAATGCTACGTCTTCGATGCTATGAGCAAAAGGACCAATTTGATCGAGGGAAGAAGCAAAGGCAACTAGTCCGTAGCGCGAGATGCGCCCGTAGCTTGGCTTAAACCCAAACACTCCACAAAACGCGGCTGGCTGTCTGATTGAACCTCCGGTATCAGATCCTAGAGACACGTGAGCCATTCCGGCGGCAACAGCAACGGCAGATCCGCCGGAAGATCCTCCGGGAACGCGACTGTTGTCAAGTGGATGCAAGGCCGGTCCATACGCAGAGTTTTCGTTCGATGAGCCCATGGCAAACTCGTCGCAATTTGCCTTGCCAATGATGATGGCACCTGCTTCACGTAATCGCTTCGCCACGGTGGCATCATACACAGGCTCAAAACCTTCAAGAATTTTTGAACCGCAGGTGAGCGGCATTCCTTTGAACGATATGTTATCCTTGAGTGCAACGACCATTCCTTCTGCGACACGCTGCGTGCCAGCGTTAAATCTCTGGTCGCTCTCTTCGGCTTGCTGAAGAGCGGACGCAGCATCCACGTGTAAGAATGCATTGAGATGGGATTGCTGCTTAATTACCTCAAGAAATGCGAGCACTTCTTGGGTGCACGTCGTCGTGTGTTGTTCTCTTTCGGCGCGGAATGCAGTATACGATCGCATAAGTCATTACAATGTGAAGCCACAAAAATACAGCGTTAGAGCTGATTGTTAGGGTCGAACGGTACCGAAGCACTCGCAATCGTAGGTTTTTTCTTGGGGTCTGAAACAGGACACAATGTACCGACAGACTTGGTCTATGCACACTCAATGCTGTTCTGTACACAGGATATGCACAGGTTCAATACAAATGAACGGGTAATGAGATGGGATGGGTGGACGCGAGTGGATGGGCGATACATGGCCATGCGTGAGTTCTCCACGCACCCGCTATGTCTCGGGCGACGCAGCTGAGTGTGATGCAGACGCAGATTCGGACGATGAATCTGACCGTGAATCGGACTCCGAGGGGGTTGGTGCAGGATACTTAGGAGCTCTGGCGACCGTTCCGGTGGCTGTTTGGAGACGAGGGCTAGGCTCAACGTTTTCCTCAGCGACCTGAGAATCTCCGGCGGTGGAATCGTTTGATTGTTCTAAGACGCTTTGCGATTGTGGATGTCGCTCAACATCTGCAGTGACAACTTCCGCTTCCGGAAGTTCGGCAACAGCTGAAGTCGCGTTATGGGAGACCGACTGCAAGACAGGACTTACGGAAGCCGTCTGTTCCAGTTCAGTGGAAAGATCGCGCATATGGCGAGTGAACTCATCTTGAGCATCGCGCACTTTGCGCATACCTTTGCCAATCATGGAAGCGACCTCCGGTATTTTCTTAGGTCCGAACAATACCAAGGTCGCGAGCACGATCAGAATGAGTTCGCCGCCGCCTACATCAAACATAGATTTCCGATAAAGAGACGAAAGGGAATGAGGACTCAGTTAGTGCCGGTCTTCGTGTCGGCCGGTTTCTCTTGCACGTCGGAGTTTGCTGCTTGCTTGAACTCACGAATGCCACTGCCGAGACCCTTCATCAATTCGGGAATTTTCTTGCCACCGAAAAGAAGGGCAACGATCAAACCAATCACGAGTAGTTCCGAAAAACCAATACTTGGCATATAAACCTCAAAAAATGGAAATCAATGGAAAAAAGATAGACGAATTGAGAGTTGAATGAGAATTCTCACGAAACAGCGAGCGCAACATGGTCGACCAACGATTGAAAAAGCCCGAGACCATCTGTCCCTCCAAGAAGAGGATCACAAACGCGTTCGGGGTGAGGCATAAGGCCCAACACATTCCCTTCCTTCGAACGGATACCGGCGATGTTATTCAGCGAACCGTTGGGGTTTGCCGAGCTCACAATTTCACCGTTCTCAGAACAGTAGCGAAAAACAACCTGTTGACGAGCCTCCAGTTCTTCAATAACCGTGGCATCGGCAAAATACGAGCCCTCACCGTGAGCAATAGGCATTCGTAAGACTTGATGCAGGGCATAGGACGAGCTAAAGGCAGTTTCGGTGTTTTCTACGCGGAGATTAACACTCTTACAGGAAAAAAGTTGCCGATCATTCCGAGCCAGCGCACCGGGCAGCAAGCCGGATTCAGTGAGCACTTGAAATCCATTGCATATGCCGATTACGAAAGCTCCACGCTTGGCAAAATCCACTACTTCTCTCATGATCGGGGAAAAACGGGCGATGGCACCGCTTCGCAAATAATCACCGTAGGAGAAACCTCCCGGAAGAATCACGCAATCGATATCCGACGGAATTGCGGTGTCCTTATGCCAGAGAAACCTTGCCTTCGCTCCAACATTTGCAGAAACAGCGTACAAAGCGTCATTATCGCAATTGGATCCGGGAAAAACAACGACCCCAAAGGTCATGCGGCCTCCGCTACGGTAATGTGGAAGTCTTCCATGATCGGATTAGCGATCAGTTGCTCACACGCTTGCTGAGCAATGCGCTCAGCATCGGACGAAGATTCTGCTTGCACGTTGAATTCGACGAACTTTCCCATTCTGACGTTATGAATGCCACTAAAGTTTATGGAATGCAAGGCCTGTTCAACGGTTTTACCCTGTACGTCCAAAATTCCGGGACGGAGGGTGATGTCAACGGACGCTCTATAGGTTTTCATACGGCAGACTAGTGTGAGTTGATGGTGTTGGTATTGCGTTCTATGTCTGTGATGCAACGGTATTCACGTCGTCATCTTCCTCGTCATCGTCGTCTTCATCTTCTTCCAGCTCATCATCGAGATCATTGCGCTCGCGGATCCAGGTTACTGTCTGCCGAAGCGCACCAAAAGCCATGTACAGCATCATGAGGTAGAACACCGCATCGCCGCGTGTGACAATGCCCAGAACGAGCGCCAGCACGAACGCTCCGAACAGAACCGGGTGTTCACGAATGCTGCGTTTTGATGGTCGAGGGACATTGTCGTAGCGAATGGTACTAACCATTGCCAGCGTCGTTGCGATCGTTACAAAATTAACGCAAAGATTCCGCCAATCGGCAGGCAATTTGTCGGGTAGGACGACACTGACCACGAATGACACGATGACCAATGCTCCGGATGGAATAGGCATGCCACGGAAATACAGCTTGTCTTCCAACGTCGTGAGCTGAGCATTGAAGCGTGCAAGACGGTACACACCCGCCATTGCCGGGAAGGCGGCAATCAGAATACCATAGTTTTGGAAGCTGTGATAGTGGACTTGGTAGAGAAGAAACGACGGCGCCACACCGAATGAGACAGCATCGCATAACGAATCTAATTCAACGCCAAGTTCAGAGGCAGACTTCGTGAGGCGAGCCATCACGCCATCCAACATGTCGAACACGGCGGCGAGCAAAATTAGCAGAGCACCGTTGGTGTAATCCGAACGACTGAACAGCACGATGGCAGAGAAGCCGCAGAAGAGGTTCGCCAGAGTAAAGAAATTCGGGACGATGGAACGGGTGATTCGGAGTGCCACGCTTCAATCCCTGTTAATGAAGGCGGGCCAACACATTGTCGGCTGCTTGCACAAGGTCTCCCTCATGCACGAGAATATCCGCGTTCAGCGGCACGACCACGTCCATCCGGCTACCAAACTTCATCATGCCAAATCGTGTGCCTGCTTCAACCGTGTCGTGTTCCTTTGTGTCAAACACGATGCGTCGGGCGAGGTAACCGGTGATTTGCTTGAAACAGATCTTTCCGTGTGCAGTTGCCAAACCAAAAACACTCCGCTCGTTCAGTTCCGAAGATTTCGGATGCCAAGCTACGAGATAGTCACCGGGATGATATTTCACATATTCAATCACGCCACTGGCAGGATAACGATTCACATGCACATTAAGCGGGGAGAGGAAGATGCTGATTTGTACCGCTTCACTCTTGAAATACTCTTTTTCAAATACCTTTGAAATTTGCACCACCTTACCGTCGCACGGTGCGACGACCAGCGAAGCATCGTTCCGCACCTCTGCGTTTAGAGGTCGTTCCGGATCTCGGAAAAACCACAACGACATGCAGAGCAGAGTAAATCCGAGAACGGCTAAAACGCTACTGAGAAGTGGTTTCGACAGAAACCAGGCAACGCCCAGAAGCACACAAGCACTAATCACGAGCCAGACAAGATTATCGATTCCGTACTTTGAAAACATAGATCACATTGTGACGACTCAGAATGCAGCGCCGACCGGAAGCCCGTGCTCCACATTTTTTCCACAATACTGTCCTTGCGACAGGCAGGGCAGAGTCAATGCGTAATTTGCAAACACGAAGTTAGGAAATAGTCGTTTCCGATTCGTCCTGTTTTTGTACCTACGGATCTGCTGTATGAAGTTTTCGATAGCCCTCGGTGATTTGTATCGTTCGATGCAATTGGTGATGCCCGCCATTCCTGCCAAATCAACTCTCTTTGTGTTAGAACACGTTCACTGTTCGCTTCACGACGGTAAACTCCGCTTGCTTGCCACGGATCAAGAACTGGCTATCAGCACAGAGCTTGACGTGATGAGTACGGAGGATGGTGAAGTTCTTATTCCCGCGCGCAGGCTAACAGATCTGGTTAAGTCGCTTGGTAACGAAGGGATGCTCGACGTCATTGTCGATGAGCAGAGCATGGTGGTAAACCTCAGAACTCCATTTGGGGAGTACTTCCTCAAAGGTGTCGATGTCACGGAATTTCCAAGCATTCCGGAGTTCAAGAAGGAATCGTCATTTAGTCTCAGCAAGGCGGACGCCCAGCGAATCGCAGCGAAGACCACATTTGCTGTTTCTCGTGAAGAATATCGTCCGGCAATGACTGGTGTCTATTTCGAGTCGAAGCATGATCACTTGCTAGCCGTTGCAACTGATGGATACAGACTGGTGAAGCTGACTATTGCTGCGAAAGGCGAGGACTTCCCGGCGGACATTGCTGCTATCATTCCCGACCGAGCTGTCAATCTGTTGGCAAAGGCCGATAATGACATCGAAGTATCCATTAATAAAACGCATGCGCGTTTTCGTTCCGAGCTCACGACTACGGTCACTCGATTGATCGATGAAAAGTTTCCGAACTATGACAATGTAATTCCGAAGGACAATGACAAGATCTGCGTCGTTAAGCAAAGTGAATTGCTATCTGCCATCAAGCGCATTAGCTTGTTTACGTCGACAGTGTCTCCGCAAATCCGGTTTCTGATTAAGGATAATGTGCTGAGCATCAGCGCTGAAGATTCGGAAAGTGGTGTGAAGGCAAAGGAAATTATTCCTGCCGAGTTTCCTTACGATCCCATGGAAATTGGCTTTAACCATCGCTACATCGAAGAGTCGCTACAGCATATCAATAGTGACGATATGGAAGATGGCATGGTGCAGCTTTTGATCAGCGCACCGACCCGCGCAGTTCTCATGAAACCTCGCGCTGCTGTTGATAGTCTGCTCATGCTCGTTATGCCGATGCGCATTTCATAGAACGCTTCAGGATAGCTCCTCATGAGATATAGCGCCGGTCTTGATGTCGGTGGAACCTTCGTCAAACGAGCAATCGTCGACGAGTCCGGATCCGTTGTGTACTACGATCAACGTCCAACGGGTGCAGATGGCGGAATGCAGCGTGTCATCGACAGCCTACGTCACGACATTGCTTTTCTTGCTGCCCATACTCCCACGCTCTGTGGAGTTGGTATTGGCTTTCCATCGGTGGTGGATTCACGAGCCAGAGTCGTCCACATTCCGCCGAATATGTCCGGTTGGCAGGCAGTGGATTTGTGGTCAGCGCTGCGCTCTGCCGACCGACCCGGCAGCCCTATTCATACTCCCTTGCGGCCTGACCTTCCTATCGTCATAGACAATGACGCAAACGTTGCTGCATACGCCGAGTTAAGAGCCGGTGTAGCGCTCAAGATTCCCTCCTTTCTCTACATAACACTGGGAACGGGTGTTGGCGGAGCCATCGTGTTACATGGCCAACTCATACACGGCGAGCGTGGAGGTGCCGGAGAGATTGGCCATCTAGTGATCTCTCGTCGTGAAGACGACGCGGAGGTTCGCGGGATGCCTGACGATCGACCCTTTCGCCGCGGAGTTATGGAACGGTATTGTGGTCGACATGCCTTGATTTACCGTGCCAAAGTACTGTTAGCGAACGATTCTGTTTCGGTTCTCCATGAGCTCGGAGATACCTTGGATGTTCACCATATTTCCGACGCAGCAGATAATGGCGATGAATTGAGTCGTCGCGTGTTGGAAGATGTCGCATCCGATTTGGCAATCGGTGTCTCTTCTGCACTCAATCTGTTGGACATTCGAACGGTAGTAGTAGGCGGCGGTATCTCGCAAGTCTCAGCCATTTTTTTTGAGGCCTTGAGCCGTGACGTGCGATTGAGAGTCTTGCCTAGCCTTAGGGACGACATAACGATCCTACGAGCCCACTTCAATGCTCAAGCAGGCGTGATTGGCGCGGCGATGCTGGCGCAGGCAGGCTCGAATTCATCTGATCACTGAGGGCAAATGCAATGATGGCTCCCGGCTTGTGCGCCGACAGCCATCGTGCTATCCAATTCCTCGAGTTTGAATTCTTGGACTCTAGTAGTTATCGATCTGTGCTCGCTGTAGCGATCCGCTGTAGTCAACGTAGACAGATTTCCACTCGGTGAAGATATCAAACACGGTCCAACCACCTTCACGATGACCATTGCCGGTGCCCTTAATGCCGCCGAAAGGCATATGGGCTTCGGCGCCTATCGTGGGAGCGTTGATGTAAGTGATGCCTGCTTCAATGTCGCGAATGGCAGCAAACGCGAGGTTCACGTCCTGAGTGTAGATGGAGGAGGAGAGACCATAGTCGCAATCGTTTGCTAGTTCGATGGCGTGCTCGAAAGATTCAGCCTTGCTGATTGCGAGGACAGGTCCAAAGATTTCTTCCTTGAAAATGCGCATACTCGGGAGGACGTCGATAAAGATCGTTGGTTTAATAAAGTAGCCCTTGCCCAAATCCGTTTCCACAATGCGATCGCCGCCAAGAACGCAGACAGCGCCATCATCTTTGGCTTGGGCGATCATGGACAAGATTTTGGTGCACTGACGTTCATTGATCACCGGCCCAACATCGGTGCCGCTGTCAAGTCCCGGGCCGAGACGAAGTTTCGACGCTCTGCTTAAGAGAAGATTGATGAACTCGTCATACACATCGGCATGAAGAATGACCCGAGAGGTAGCTGTACAGCGTTGACCGGTTGTGCCGAAGGCTCCCCACAGGATACCGTCTAACGCCAGTTCGAAATTGGCGTCGTTCATGACGATCACTGCATTCTTGCCGCCCATTTCTAACGACACTTTCTTATTGAGCGCTCCGCAGCGTGCGGCAATGGTTTTACCGGTGTTCGTGGATCCGGTAAAGCCAACAACGCGAACATCCGGATGCTCAACTAGCGCGGCACCACTTTCGGCTTTTCCGTGCACGACATTAAAGACACCGGCCGGAAGTCCGGCTTCTTCCAAGATTTCGGCGAAGATATTGGCCGAGTGTGGTGCATCGTCGGATGGTTTCCAAACCACGGTATTGCCGCAGGCCAAGGCAGGAATAATTTTCCAGCTAGGAACGGCAATGGGGAAGTTCCATGCTGTAATTATTCCACATACTCCGATAGGCATGCGGAACGAGAGATTCATTTTGTTTGCCAATTCACTGGGGGTGTTGTATCCAAACAGGCGGCGGGTTTCGGTTGCGGAATAGTAGGCAGTGTCGATTGCCTCCTGGATGTCACCCTTAGTTTCGAACACAGGTTTGCCCATCTCACGTGTCATAATCTCAGCCAGCTCATCCTTGCGTCGGTTAAAGATGTCGCCTGCTTTGCGGAGAATATCACCACGCTTCGGCGCAGGCATTTTTGACCAGCGTTTATAAGCCACACTCGCCGCTTGAACGGCTGTCTCAACGTCGTCCGCGGAAGAGAGTGGAAAACGGCCAATCACATCAGATTGATCGGCGGGATTGAGGTTGTCGAAATGCTGTCCGGTGGTGCTTGGCAGCCACTGTCCGTTGATGTAATTGTGAAATTCTGTCACTGTGTACTCTTTCTCGGTGAAACAAATGCATGGATGAGAAGACGGATTCATTCGTCTGCAGTCACAAAAATAAGGAGCGTCTCGGCTGAAGGCTTCGGCGCGTACTATTTTTGTACCATGAATGATGTAAGCAGGAACGCGATTGACCTTGATGCATTGGGACTATATAGTCCCTTGATTAGCGATTTTCTCCACCACAAGCCATGGATTAGTTCACGATTTGCAGCACAGCCAGGACGTGTAGCTGTTTCTCGAACTGATTCCGCGCGGGCAATTCAGGACTCCATGGACGGACTCAACTGGCATCCATCGCAACAGGAAGCGCTAGATCGGTATGTAGCTGGAGCTGAGTGTATAGTGAGTGGTCAGCAAGTTGGTTTGCTCGGAGGTCCGCTCTACACGATATACAAAATTGCCACCACCATTTCTCGTGCACGTGAGGTTGGCGCAAAGGCCGTCTCCGTTTTCTGGGTGGAAGACAACGATCACGACATTGAGGAAGCCTGTAAAGCCTGGCTCTACACGAATGAACAAGGAGCGGTGGAAATTCAGTGTATGCCTGTGGATCAAGAGTCACGTCGCTCCGTAGGGGATTTAAGTTTTGGCTCAGAAGTGGAGTCAGCCCGAGCCGAACTGATGCAACTTCTGGTCTCAACCGCGTTTACCGAATCAACAGCGTCACTACTGGATCGCCTGTACGTGCCGGGAAACTCCTTGAGCGATGCCTTTATCGCCATGCTTCATGAGCTCTTTGCCTCACACGGGGTACTCTTTATCAAGGCCTCGGTGTGCAGGAAATCGGGATTGATGAAGGAGATTGTGGCCAAAGAGTTAGGAAATCCGGGAGCAATGGCAGCAATCGTAACGCAGGCGGGCGAAAATCTGAGTGCAAACAGCTATCATGTCCAAGCAGAGGCATCATTTCTCAACCTGTTTTACCATGATGCAGCCGGGCAACGTCTTAAAATTCAACAAGATAGTGCAAATGGCGCACAAGTAATCATCGGCGACAAAAGCTTTAGTTTTAAGGACTTAGAGACCATGCTCGCCGAACATCCGAATAGGTTTTCACCCTCAGTCTTGTTACGACCCGTAGTTCAGGATGCCATACTTGGAACACACAGTTTTATTGGGGGGCCGTCGGAGCTCGCGTACATGGCGCTCTTGCAAGAGAGTTATGCCTTTTTTGGGTACTCCATGCCGCATATCCTGTTGCGTAGTGGTGCTACGGTTCTCACAAAGCGTTACAAGCGAATGTTAGATAAAGATAGTCTCAAGGTTGAATCGTTGTTGCGACCGTGGGATTTCATCGAGAAAGCAATCACCGATGAGCTAGTGGACGAGGAGATTGTAGGGCAGCTGGAACGAATCGGCCAAGATTTTGATAAGGGTCTCGAGGCGCTCCGTGAGCGCATTTTGGCGATGGACGGCAGCTTGGAAGGAAGTTGCGGGGCACTGAAGAGATCTGTTGAAAAGGAATTGGCGATATTGGAGAAAAAAGTGAGAGCATCGGCTCGCAGGAAGCATGAAGAGCAATTGAGACGGGTCAAGGAAGCCCATCGATTTATCTTTCCTGACGGAGGCCTTCAGGAACGCAAGTTATCGCCGATATACTTCTACAATGAAGGTGGAGCGGAACTTCTTGCCCACATCCTTCAGCCGCTTCTGAGTGGTTCGGTGTCTCGACATTACTGTGTCGACCTTAGTAATATATAGCTTGGCACGGCACTTGCCTAGTCTCAGAAGACTGACAATGGAAATCAATTAACCTAAAAGCATACTCGAGGAGACTTGTATGGAAAAACCTTTTGTCTTGGTCGTCGATGACAATCGCATCACAACCAAGTTATTGCGTCGCTATCTCGAAGCAAATGGCTTTGAGGCAGCCGAAGCGTACGACGGCGTTGAATGTCTGGAAAAAGTTGCAACACGTATTCCGGATTCGATTGTGTTAGACGTTATGATGCCACGCATGGATGGATACGAAACGGTGAAACGTTTGCGCGAAAATCCTGAAACAGCGCGAGTTCCGGTTGTAATCGTCACCGCGTTGAACGACGTTGCCAATCAACTGAAGGCTATCGAGAGCGGTGCCGACGATTTTCTGTCGAAACCCATCGAAGAGAAGTTGCTTATTGCCAAGGTTAAGTTGCTGACGAACTTGAGTCTTCAGCGTGCCCGCGCTGAGCGCCTTGAGAAAATGCAGGTGAGCAGCTACTAAGAGTTATTTCTGCAGCGCAGAACACGGTTCTGTGCTCTGCATGACACACGATGAAACCGCTACAGAAGTGTAGCGGTTTTTTTATGCACAGCAGAGAACAATCGAAATTTGCTCCCTAAATTGGTCACCATACGCAGACACCTCTGGTCGCATTCTGCAATCTTCGGACTTATCTCGAACACTATGAAAACACTCCTTTTTTCTTGCTTCGGAGTTATACTCCTTCTCAACGGTTGCTCACAAATCAAGAGTCTTTCCGACACCTTGGCAAACCTCCAGCGCCTGCAATTCAAGCTCAATGGAGTGACCAATTGCTCACTGGCAGGTATCGAAATCAGCGGAAAATCGAAGCTGTCGGACTTCAATCCGCTTTCGGACGGACTGTCGCTCATGAACGCGTACCGCTCCAATACGTTACCCACAACCTTTCTGCTCAATATGGATGTGAAGAATCCGAACGACGGAACCAACGGCACCAAGAGCACGAGTGCAACCTTGAAGTCGCTCGATTTCCACCTTCTCATCGACGGTAAACAAACAATCACCGGCGATATCCAGCAGCCATTTCAAATTCCGGCAAGTGGGACGGCGACCGTAGTTCCAATTGCTGTCTCGTTGAATCTTATGGACTACTTCAAAGGATCAGCCTATAATGATCTTATCAACTTGGCAATGGCCATTGGTGGAAAACAGGGAAGTGCCGGTCGTTTGACATTAGATGTGAAGCCGACGGTCGACACACCGTTAGGCGCTATCACATATCCGAGCAGAATCAACGTAATTGACAAAGAGTTCCGTAACTAAATGACCGTTGCCGAAAGATTTCGAAGCTGGGTGCAGACTTGTTTCACACGAGAGTGGTGGGCATGATCGTTTCGGATCTGTTCCTCTACGCAGGCGTGGTACTCGCTACCGCGGTGTTTTTCATCCTGGAAGTAGTACAATCTGCGTTATCGTCGGCGGCCTTGCAGGATCTGGAGGACGACGATCAGTTCAGCCTGCACAGCCTCATCCTAGCGGTTCGGCAAGAAGGATCACGCGAGTACTATGCCGTGGTACTGTGCGAATGGCTCTTTGGTTTGCTAAGCGCCGCTTGCATCGCACTTGCCATTGTTCATAGTGGCATCCCGGATTCTACCATAGTCCTTTCAATTCTTGCGGCCTGCGGCCTTTTATCCGGCATACGGTCTGTTTTGTCCGCCATAGCCTCCCGATTCTCCGAGCAACTCTTAACCTTCAGCCTGTTTGTCCTGCGCGTGTGCGTCATTGCCAGTTTTCCAATGAATGCCCTCGTGGAATTCGTCCATACGAAGATAAGTGGACAACAGAGTGACGAGGAGGCTCGTGAAGAAATGCAGGAGGAAATCACCGCGATCATGGACGAAGCGATCCAAGAAGGTACGTTGGATGCGGATGAGTACCGCATTCTCACCAATATCATGCAGTTCAGCGAGGTGACCGTGAAGGATGTGATGACACCGCGCAGCGTGGTGTTTCATCTGAGCGCCGACACGTTGATACGAGATGTAGTGGATCGGCCTGAGTTAATGACCTATTCACGAATTCCGTTGTGCGAGGAGCAGTCGCTCGATGCCGTTCTTGGCTACTGCCTCACTCGCGACATTTACTCATCTGCCTTACACGGGGGCACCGAAAAAGCTCTGTCCAATCTCATTCGAGATGTGCACTTTATCCCGGAAAATGTTCGCCTGGACAAGGCACTCGAGGAATTTCTTACACGACGCCAACATCTGTTTATCGTCGTCGATGAATATGGAGGGGTAGAGGGGCTCATCACGATGGAGGATGTAGTAGAAACAATTCTCGGAGCCGAAATCGTGGATGAGGCCGATCGAGTGGAAGACTTGCGACAGCTTGCCAGCAGTAGGCGTGACCAGCGTATTGCGGCAGCTCGGCAAAGTACCGGGCATCCAAGTCCGAATTCAGACGACGCCTCTAACAATAAGCCTCCGCTTTCCACGTTGTAGGTCTAAGTCTCTCACCATTAAGGTCTCTATCGCACTACCGATACCTCTGATACATTGATGCCAACCCCATTGTCTACGTTCGCGGAGGGCTGTATCTTTGTGTCTCTATCAATGTTCGTCTCAACATTTGAGGTAGTAGTGGATTGGTCCAAGCAGCAGGACGAAGCAGACCTCTTGCGTCAACAGGAAATACGATCCGTGGGCAACTTCCCAAAGCACATTGCAATTGTCATGGATGGCAATGGCCGATGGGCAAATCGACA
>JBDHXF010000036.1:0-39648 GCA_039810585.1 Chlorobiota bacterium | reverse complement strand
AACTTCATCGGATGCCTTGAAAAACTCAACAACAAGAAATAGAATATCGGTCCAGTTTATTGGGGGTCAGAGCACTTCGATGCACAGACGGTAGCGGTTTATGGTTAGAAGACTTTAGTGGAAAGGGTTTGGCGGGGCGCGTTGGTGAAGCACTCGCTTACCTAACCATGACCAAAATGTGGGGCTACGTTTACTGGGATAGGATTGCAAGTGTTTGGATGCGTGCCGCGCATAAGGCCACTATACAGCATAAAGAGATGGTGCGGATCGCTAAGATGGTAGGAAACCTGAACGGTCAATCGTTCAGTCTTCAGCCAGACTTTGTCTTTGAAACTTCTGACAATCGTGTTGCGTTAATGGAGGCGAAAGGCAGTTTTGTAACACCTGGCAACATTCGGCCAAATGCCAAAGGTCCTCTCAAGCATGGTCTCGATCAAACTGCTATTTGGGCACCACTGATTAAGCCTACTGCATCCAAATGCATCGCTATCAACAGTCTTTTACGTGAGGAAAGTGATTCCTGTGGTGATCCTTCAGTTATTCTTCATGTCGATCCACCCCCTGAACGGAATTCCGATATCGAGCCAGTCGAAATACACCCTGAATCTATCCGAAGAGGAAATTATGGCGCGTGGCTGATGGGAATGGGATTTCGCAGAAGTGGATTTGCTCTGGCTTACCACCGTGAGTTTAGAAACTACCATGTGGAGTTGCCAGTTGTTACGATCCAAGGGCAAGAATTCGCATTAAGTATTCAGGGATTGAGATTGGACGCCAATTGGTTTGGCCATTTACCAATGTTACCGTTCGATTTTTGGCCCCTCCAACGGAAATACAGTTCTAGTTTCTTGCGAGAAGTTGGTGTTACGGGCGTGTATGCTTTGGGTTTGGAAGTTCGGACTCTGCGCACCGTCTGTGCGTCCCTGGTCAACCCTGATTCAGAGTCAATTATGGACCTTCCTGCCATTAATATCGATATGTGGAACGATGGGCGTACTACCTCAGGCTTTTACGGAAGCATCTTTCCGGATGGCAGTTTGATGGGAATCGTCAGCAGAGGTATTCTAGAGCGCGAGCTAAAATATGAGAAATTTACACTTTGATGAATCAGAAGTATGTGTAGCAGAGCGTTCTTCGATTGACAGCGATCAAGAGCGTCAACTCCAACTCCGGAATTAGTAGCATGATGTACCCAACTGTCTGCGACTAACTCACGCTTACGCATCGTCGGGCAGTTGCTCTCTATGAAGAATCTCAACCCAATGTCCATTGGAATCCTCATAGCGAATTGCTGCGGTATAGCCGCGACCGTCTTCGTCTAGTTTAACCCCTACAACATAACCAACTGTGTGCAGGTCCAACTGAGATAGTCGGAATGCATCACCGATTGCTGGAATATTCATATCAAATCTGTTTGTAGTATGAAGTGACTGCTGAAGTTACAAAGAATGGTAAGCAGGGAAGACTATTTGGCAGTATTTTTATGAATGAATCCTTATGGAGACGGGACAAAGTATAACATGGAAAATGTCTTTTTCATCCCTCCCAAAATTGCCTAATGAATTGCCTAATGGCCAATAAAAAAGTCCGCAACTCCTAAAGAATTGCGGACTTCACATACTCAATCGTACACCCGTAGGGATTCGAACCCCAAACCTTCTGATCCGTAGTCAGATGCTCTATCCAGTTGAGCTACGGGTGCAACAGGTCGTGCTTAAGCGGCTGCGCCGGCTGCTGCACGAGAAATCTTGTTGACGAAGCGAGCTAAGGATGACTTACGGTTTGCTGCCGTGTTCTTGTGAATGATACCTTTGGCAGCACTACGATCCAGAGCCTTGGCTGCAAGACGAAGTGCCTCTTCGGCGGTCTTCAAATCCTTGCTGGCACGCACGGCTTTGGTGGTGTTTTTGATTTCGGTCTTGTAGCCCTTGTTGTAGGCTTTACGCTTTTTCGATTGTCTGTTCCGCTTGATTGCGGATGCATGATGAGCCATGAAAAAAGTATTGGTTGTTTTAGCAAGACACAAAGATAATCGTTTTGAGCAAAACAACAATAAATTTCGTTAAGAATGGGCGAAACGAGCCCCCAAGCCTCGGTCATTGGGTATTTTCGTAGTCCACGGGAGCCGGGCTCCCGTCTGAGCATCAATTCACCTGCTGTACCCATTCCTCATGCTCAAAGAACTGCTCAAACCCGAGATCCTTGAATTGATTGAAACCCACGCGTGGACCGAATTGCGGGAGGTGCTGCACTCGTGGTCGGCTGCCGAGATTGCTGACCTGATGCTGGATTCCAAGAAATCCGACCGCGTGCTCCTCTACCGTGCCCTCGACAGGGAACTGGGCGTGGAGGTGTTTTCCTACCTGGAACCCGAGCAACAAGACATGCTCCTGCTGGATTTGAGCGATCAGGAAACGCGTGACCTGTTGGCGGAGTTGCCGCCTGATGACCGCACCGATCTGCTGAGCGAGTTGCCCGGGGCGGTGTCGCACCGCTTGTTGTCCTTGCTCTCTCCCGACGACTTGCGCGAAGCGCGCTGGCTCATGGGATATCCCGAGGAGAGTATTGGTCGTTTGATGACGCCCGACTTCGTGTCCATCCGTCCGGATATGAGCGTTCGTGAAGCCATCGATCATATTAAGAAGCATGGTCAGGATTCGGAGACCATTAATCGTATCTACATTTTGGATGAGCGCGGGGCGTTGCTGGACGACGTGATGCTGCGCACCATAATCATGGCTGACGATGAGGAGAAAATCCGCAACCTCATGGAGTACAACGTCAACTCCCTCAGCGCTTTCGACGATCAGGAAGTTGCGGTCACCACCATGCAGAAGTTCGATTTGCCGGCTATTCCCGTGGTCGACAGCTCCGGCATTATGGTGGGGATTGTCACCTTCGACGACGTCTTCGATATCGCCCAGGAAGAAGCAACCGAGGATATCCAAAAGATCGGGGGTATGGAAGCCTTGGATGAAAGCTACCGCACTGCTGGCATTCTCGATATGGTGCGCAAACGCGCCGGGTGGCTTTCCATCCTCATGGTGAGCGAATTGCTCACCACCTCCGCGCTCTCGTTCTTCGAAGGGGAAATCCAACGCGCTACCGTGCTTGTGCTTTTCATTCCCTTGGTTATGTCCTCCGGCGGAAACTCCGGCTCCCAAGCCGCTACCCTGGTCATTCGCGCTCTGGCTTTGGATGAAATTCGCTTGCGCGACTGGTGGTTTGTGATGCGGCGAGAGTTTGTGTCCGGTCTGCTCCTTGGCTCCATCCTTGCCGTTATCGGCTTTGCTCGCATCGAACTCTGGGTCCTGTTCGGTTCCACGGTATTTGGTCCCAATCACCTGACCGTTGCCTTTACCGTCGCCACCGCCTTAGTAGGCATCGTCCTCTGGGGAACCTTTGCCGGCTCGATGATGCCCATGATTTTGAAGCGATTGGGCTTTGACCCCGCTGTGTCCTCCGCGCCCTTTGTGGCCACCTTGGTCGACGTCAGCGGAATTGTGATCTACTTTCTCGTCGCCTTGCTGATATTGCTTCCCTAATGAAGAAGCTCGTCCTTAAAAAACGTAGTGACGCCGCAGGCGGCACGAATTATAGACTCAACTACGAACAAGAGCTCAATGCCTCGCAGTACGAAGCCGTTATGCATCAGCAGGGTGCAGCGCTCGTCATCGCCGGTGCCGGAACAGGGAAGACCCGTACGCTGATCTACCGCGTGGCGCGTTTGGTGGAAGACGGCATTTCGCCGGAGCAGTTGTTGCTGCTGACCTTCACGCGTAAGTCCTCCCAAGAGATGCTGCGACGAGCGTCGATGCTGCTGGATGGACGGTGTGAGAGGGTGAGCGGAGGGACTTTTCATTCGTTCGCACATTCTGTGCTCCGACGTTATTCGGACCTCGTAGGATACGCCCGCAACTTTGGCATTCTGGATCAGGGCGATGCCGAAGATGCCGTGAATTTTTTGCGGGCCTCGAAGAAGCTTGATGCGAGTAAACGACGTTTCCCCAACAAGAAAACCTTCTACAGCATCGCCAGCGCGTCGGTGAATCGATGCATTCCTGTGCGTGAAATTGTGGAGACCGATTACCCGCAGTTTTCGTCGGAGACTGAGGAGATCGAACAGCTCATCCGCGATTTTCATGGCTACAAGATTCGCAATAATGTGATGGATTATGACGATCTGTTGCTGTATCTGGCCAAGTTGCTGACGGATGACAGCGCGGCGAAGATCGACTTGCGACGTCGCTTCAAGCACGTGATGGTGGACGAGTATCAGGACACCAACAGTCTGCAACACCAGATTGTATGCGCCCTTGCCGCCGAACACCAAAACGTGATGGCTGTTGGTGACGATGCGCAGAGTATCTATTCCTTTCGCGGCGCCAACTTCGAGAATATCATGCGCTTTCCGGAGTCCTTCCGAAGCTGTCGTATCATTACCATCGAAGAGAACTTCCGCAGCACAAAACAGATTCTCGATCTGAGCAATGCTGTGATTTCCGCAGCAGCGTTTCGTTATGAGAAGACGCTCTATTCTACCAACAAACTGCACGGCGAAAAACCGGCCATTGTCTGCGCCCGCGAAGAGCGCATGCAGTCCGAATTTGTGGTGCAACAGATTCTCGAACTGCGCGAAAGCGGCGTGGCTCTCAAAGATATTGCGGTGCTCTTTCGCTCTGGCTTTATGTCGTTCGACCTTGAAATCGAACTCACCAAAGCCAACATCCCCTTCGTGAAATATGGGGGATTGAAGCTGCTCGAAACGCAACACGTGAAGGATGTGTTGGCGCTTGTGCGAGTGATCATGAACGTGTCCGACATGATCTCCTGGATGCGCGTATTGCTGATGCTGGATGGGGTAGGACAACGCACGGCAGCCATGATTGTGGAGCGTTTGGAATCCCGGCAACTCAACCTTGACACCGAAGCGGATGTGCAGTTTGTGCCGAGGGGACGAGAAGCGGTGGCCGATTTGTTTGCCATGCTACGTCGCGTGCGCGACTCGCGCGAGAGTACGGCCGACAAGCTTAGTCGGCTCTGCGAGTACTACCGACCCATACTCAAAGAAAAGCAAGATGACTTTGCCAAACGCTGGAAGGATCTGGAGATGCTGTGCACCATTGCTGCGTCGTACGACAGCATGGAGAGTTTCCTGAGCGACATGGCGCTGGAGCCGCCGGAATTTAGCGTGGCGGATCTGGAAGCGGAAGGTTCGGAGCGGGAGTTTCTGACCTTGTCCACGATCCATTCGGCAAAGGGTCTCGAGTGGGATACCGTGTTTGTATTGACAGTGTTGGAGGGGCGCTTTCCCTCATCTCGCGCCGTCGAGAGTATCGACAGTCTGGAAGAGGAACGTCGCCTGATGTACGTTGCCACCACGCGCGCCAAGAACCGCTTGTTCTTGTCGTATCCGTTGAACATCTTCGACAGGGAATCGGGCACCGTGCTCTCGCAACCCTCCCGCTTTCTGGAAGCGGTACCGGATGAATTCGTGGAGCATTATGTGCTCGCCGAAGAAGAGCAGGAGAGTCCGTTGGATGACTTGCTGCTACCACCGGCAGGTGAATTGCTTCTAGGGCCGACAACTGACCCCGATTCAAAAAATTCTTGAGTCTAAGCTCTGCTCCATTGTATATTGCATCGAAGCTACGGCCCCGTGTTTCTATCGTGTTTCGGGGATATGTTCCACCTGAGATGTCTGCATGCGTGTTTCTACCGACTGAATCCGCCGGTGTTTGTTGGAATTTAAGGGGAACGCTTATCGCAGGTCTGTACGGATTAGGTTTGTCGTGTAATCGTACGAAACACAATGTCCAAGAAACAGCAACTCCGTGGCGCTAGTATACGTCCACGCCTCCGCATTCTCTTCTGCAGTGTTCGTTTTCCCTTTCCTTTGATTGGTGGTGATCGGGTCAAGCCCTTCCACTTGCTTCGGCATTTGGCCGCCTATCATGACGTTACTCTGCTCACTTTTCACCATGGTTCTGAAGCTCCTCCGGAGAAAGTGCAAGCCATGGAAGAGCTTGGAGTGGAAGTGGTTTCCCTGCCTCTGCATCCCATCCGTAACGGACTCCGCTGCGTGAGCAATCCGCTGAGCGAGCTTCCGCTTGAAATTCAATTCTATCAGGATGAAGCCTATCGCCAGACGCTCAAACGTCTCACCGAAGAAAAGCACTTCGATGTGGCTATGGGTTTCTTCATGCGTGCCGGTGAGTACCTGCGCGACTTGAAGATTCCAAAAATCCTGATTGCCGAAGATTGTCGTACTCTCTATATGCAGCGCTCTCACGAGAGTACGAGTTCCACCTCCTTGCACCAAAAACTTGTTCGACGCTGGGAACTGAAAAAGCTTCAGCGATACGAACCTGGAATTGTCCGCGATTTTGACTATACCACCTTCGTCACCAACGGCGACATCGCCGCCATGCGTTCGATGAATCCCGAAGTGCGCTACCGACTTCTCACCAACGGTGTGGAAGCCGATCCGGCCGCGGAGTACACGGCGCAGACGGAGCGACGTGACATGGTCTTCGCCGGCAAGCTCGACGTGTGGGCCAATACCATGATGGTGCATGAGATTGTGGACGAGATCCTTCCGCGCGTGCGTGCGGTCTTGCCGGATATCAAACTGCACATCGTGGGCGGCTATCCACCGAAGTCCATTCAGCGCTTGCGTTCATCGCATATCGAATTGCATCCCAATGTGTCGGACGTGCGCAAGTACCTGCGTTCTGCTGCTATTTTCATCCATCCGCATCGTGGTGGATCGGGTATCCAGAATAAGGCGCTAGAAGCTATGGCCAGCGGCTGCGCGGTAGTGACTACTCCCACCGGTGTCCACGGCATTCCCGCTCTGCACGAGCGTGAAGTGATGATTGGACATTCGCCCGAAGAAATGGCGTTCTATGCCATCAGACTTCTCAAGGATGCTGACTTGCGTAAGACCATAACTGAACGAGCCTCACGACTGGTGTCGGAGAATTTTTCGTGGGAGACCATCTTCTCACAAATGGATGGCATCCTCGACGAGCTCTTTCCGCCGAAGCTTATTAACGCAGACGACCGGCAGAAAAGCGAGAGAGGACCCGAGAAATCCGGTGGACGAAACAGAATCAACGACGACGCTGACGACAACGCGTCATCGGCCTCAAACTTTGCCAATCGCAGCTAGCGTTTTACTCAACTGACGAATGCAGACAGATGGCGTCCTGAACTTTCCGGGACGCCATTTTCTTTTAAGAGAACTCAAGGTCTATGGTCGTTCAGGGGATGAATAATTCGAGCGCGCCAAAGGCGCACTCGTAAGAAAATGACTTAGGACGACTCCATCACCGACGGCAAAGTGCGCAATCAGATGCTTCCGTAGAATGGCGATGCGTGGCGTGTGAGAATGGACAAGAAGAAATCTACCAGCGATAAAACTGACAGGAGTGACTACCGGGAGTTAACGCCCTTGAGCATGGTCATGATCGTGAGGAAGACGATTTTGCAATCGAAGAGGAAGGACGCGTGACGGATGTAATAGAGGTCGTACTCCACGCGGATGCAGGTGTCTTCGAGCGTGTTGACATGTCCCTGATTCACCTGTTGCCAGCCGGTGATGCCGGGTGCAACTGCGTAGCGGAGGTTCCAGTTGGGGACGGTGATGCTGAATTCCTTCGCGGTGAAGTGCGATTCAGGACGGGGACCGATCAGGCTCATGTCGCCCACCAGCACATTCCAGAACTGAGGTAACTCATCTAAACGGTGACGGCGCAGGAAGCGACCGCAGCGAGTGACTCGGGGGTCGTCGTCGTCGGTGAGTTTGAATTCCTCCACCCGACTATGCCGCATGGTACGGAACTTCACGATTTTGAACAGCTTGCCGTTTTTACCCGGACGATCTTGAAAGTAGAACACGGGCAAACCACTATCGAAAGCAACAATCAGGGAGAGAATGGCAACGACGGGGACGATGATGGGAGCGAAGGCAACGATCAACAAAACCTCAAAAACGCGCCGAATACGAAGATAGCCAGGGTGCGTGACGATGCCGTATTCCGTCCGGGGAGGACTCATCGGGATGTCGCTGACAATCTTTTCCATTCTCGCAACGAAGGTGAGGCAAACGTGGATCCAGTTCTACGAAAATACAATACGGATTGAGTCTGCAAGAGGCTTTTTCCACAGGTTTGACGAATTAGGCACCGGTACTTCTGAATACGGAGTGGGAGTATTCGAACAGGAATAGTACCAATCGTCAAACACGGTTACCGAATGCCGGTAGCATGGAACACTATCAGAGTGCCGACAACGTCTTTTTGGATGAAAACAGCCCTAAGGGCAAAGAACGAAGGAAAATTCAGCGCAGTACAATTGGCTATTGTCTTGAATCATTGCCGTTGTATTTTGCGCAAATACAGATAGTGCGGCACATAATCCAATGTCGAAAACTGTTTCCGTTAAACTGGGTGGTAGAGAATTGAAGGTACGTTGCGAAGACGAGACCAAGCTCCGTCGCGCCGTGTCCGAAGTCGATTCTATTATTTCGCAATTACAATCGAAGCTACAAGACCAGACAACCTCGACGGTTGCCTTGCTTGCGGCCCTGAACATAGCCGAACAAAACGATGAGAATCGTCAGCAGCATTTTTTTGATAAGCAATATGTTACGAGCGAGCTCGAAGCGATGAATTCCTACCTGGACCAGTTTAGCAGCCAATATTCTGACTGAGTGGCCATAGATTCGGCACACAACCTACCAGTTCGTTGGCATCTGTTTTGACAGTGGTGGCTGATAACGCAAAAATGAACCGCACTCCATGTTGCGCACGCGTTATGAAGAACCGTTATTCAATCTGCAGGGAGATATGCTCCGGTCATGAATGACAGGCTTCATCCGTCGAAAGGCGGAGTATTGGGTCTTGCACCCGGTACCGGTAGACGTCAAACCTGACCAGGCTTTCACCCAAATTGTGCTTTTTGGGTTCTTCATTTACCCGTTCCGGCAAAACCGGACAGCATGTTTGTGCGGTTTTTTTATTCTGATGGCGTTGAGCTGTCGGGGCATCTATCAAACATTTATCAAACAGCGTAGAGCTATTTAACAAGGATTAGCGATGGATAATGTAACAATGACACTTATCCTCTCCGTTGTCGGTCTCGTCCTGGGCTTCGCATTGGCATACTTTGCCGGCACTCGAGTAGCCGCCGCGAAGGTTGCCGAAGCCGACACGAGAGCTAAGAGCGTCATCGAGGACGCCGACAAGGAAGCGAAGCTTCTCAAGAAAGAGAAACTTCAGGAAGTGAAAGAGGAATGGTACAAGAAGAAGCAGGAATACGAAGCGGATGTCAATTCTAAGCGGAGTAAACTGCAAAACCAGGAAAAACAACTGAAATCTCGTGAAGAGGCTGTGGAAGCAAAACTGGAGCTGATCACGAAGAAGGAGAAGTCCATTCAGCAGTTGGACAAAGAAGTTAACCGTAAGCAGGATCAAATCAAGGTCAAGTACGACGAAGCGGAGAATCTCGTCGCCGAGCAAAACAACCGTCTCGAGCGTATCACCGGCATGAGTAAAGAAGATGCACGGAAGTTCTTGATGGAGAATTTGCTCAACGACGCCAAGGCCGAGATCGCTATCCAGGTTAAGGAAATGCGCGATGAAGCCAAACTCACGGCACAAAAAGAAGCGCAGCGCCTGGTACTCCAAGCCATTCAGCGTTCCGCCTCCGATCACTGCGTGGAAAACACCGTGTCGGTGGTAAATCTCGCATCCGAGGAAATGAAGGGTCGCATCATCGGTCGCGAAGGTCGTAACATTCGCGCCTTCGAATCGGCCACCGGTATCGACCTCATTATCGATGATACTCCAGAAGCCGTCATTATCTCGGGCTTCGATCCCTTCCGTCGCGAAGTGGCCCGCGTGGCACTTGAGCGTTTGATGGGCGATGGTCGTATTCACCCCACTCGTATTGAGGAAGTGGTGGAGAAGACCCGCAAGGAACTGGAAGAAGAAATTGTGCGCGTTGGGGAAAACACCATTCTGGAGCTTGGCATTCACAACGTGCACCCCGAATTGGTGCGCAATATTGGTCGGATGAAGTATCGCTCGAGCTATGGACAAAACCTCTTGGCTCACTCCATCGAAGTGGCCTACTTAGGTGGCGTCATGGCAGCCGAGCTTGGTCTTGATACCCAACTTGCTAAACGTGCATGCTTGTTGCATGACATCGGCAAGATCGCCGACAAAAACACCGAAGGTCCGCACGCCTTGCTTGGAATGGAAATGGCCAAGAAGTACAAGGAAAATCACGTGGTCTGTAATGCCATTGGTGCTCACCACGAGGATATCGAAATGGAGAGCACGATTGCGGTCTTAGTCCAAGCAGCCGACTCCATCAGCGGTGCCAGACCCGGCGCGCGACGGGAATCGCTCGAGAGCTACATTAAGCGTCTCGAAAAGCTGGAAGAAATAGCCATGAGCTATTCCGGCGTGCAGAAGACCTACGCCATTCAAGCAGGTCGCGAAGTACGCGTGATTGTAGAACCGGAAAAGGTAGACGATCTGACGGCCGACACCCTGGCGCACGACATTGCCAAGCAAATCGAGAGCGAGATGGAATATCCGGGTCAGATCAAAGTTACGGTCATCCGCGAGCGTCGTAGCTCAGCGTTGGCCAAGTAAGGACATCGATCTCAGAAACATCGTATATGCAGAAAGAGGACTCTTGATCATCAAGAGTCCTCTTTCATTTTAATGCCGAGTTGCGTTAGGTCGTGGCACTTGCTCGTTAGTTCAGCGAGCGTTGTCGCGCAATTTCAAAGGCAATCACACCAGCCGCAACGCTCGCATTGAGCGAACTAATGGAGGAGTGCATGGGAATGGAAATCACGGCATCGCAGAGCTTTCGTGTGCTAGCCCGCAT
The DNA here is from genome assembly GCA_039810585.1 of Chlorobiota bacterium. Taxonomy (GTDB): domain Bacteria; phylum Bacteroidota; class Ignavibacteria; order Kapaibacteriales; family NICIL-2; genus JBBATK01. The sequence goes on along the minus strand of JBDHXF010000036.1, from coordinate 28,740 downwards.
TCCTGATCCTTCGCTTCCAATGAGCAGTATCACAGGACGATCATACAATGGCGCCGTATAACTGTGCGTTGCTTCCGCATCCGTTCCGATAATCCAGAAGCCTGCCTCTTTTGCGCGTTCGAGGGAGACGCCGAGATTATTGCACTTGGCAACGGCGAGATACTCAAAGGCTCCTGCGGCTGTCTTGAGCGCAGCGGAGCTGATTGGCGCAGAGTTACGGGTGGGGAGCAGTAATCCATGAGCGCCGGCGCAGACGATGCTGCGAGCAATGGCTCCAAGGTTATGCGGATCGTTGATTCCATCCAACGCAACGAGTAAGGCGTTGGGGTTTGTGGCTAAGGCAGTTTCAAAAAGCTCTGTGTCTTCCACCGACTGATAGGCTACCGAGATGGCAATTACGCCTTGCGCAAAGTTTCCGGCCTGGGCTTCGAGCTCCAGTTGACGGAATTTCTTTTTATCGGCAGTGACCAGAGGAATACCCTTCTTGCGAGCGCCGAAGACGATGTCCTTGATGCCCGCTTCTTGCACGCCATACTCAACAAAGATCTTCTCCAACTCACGGTCTGCCCTCAGAGCTTCGGCAACGGCACGGCGTCCATAAATAAACATTTCCGGATTGCCTGCCGTTGGCTCGTCATGATGCGAAAGCGTTGTGGGGTCGACGTACTCAGCAGGTGGCTCGGAGGCTCGAGGCCGACGGCTCCTGGGTGCTTGGTGATTTCTTTCGCCACGACGGCGGGAATGGTCGCGATTGTTCATTCGAGCTGTTCCAATAATTCGGTGCAGACCAACATGAGGAATTTTGATCGATCAGCCTTGACTCGCTGTTGCTCTGCCGTTTGTGCTGTCTGAACCATTGCTAACACAGAACGCAAGAGCCACAGCTCACAAAAATACAGCGCTTCGATGGCAATGCTGAGACGGCAGAGCGTAACTCCATAGCGTTCACGCATTATACGCAAGCGAGCCTCTTCATTTCGCGCCGCCAATAGGCGGTCGCGCTGCTGGTCCATCGAACGTCCTGCGCCACGTACATGCATGATATGTGCTGAAGGAAGCATCACGACACGAAAGCCGGCGCTTCGAACGCTCATGCTGAGCTTGATATCTTCACCAAAGAAAAAAAAGTTCTCATTGTATCCGCCAACGGACAAATACAGCGTGCGGCGCGTACAGATCAACGCACCGTCCACATACCCAACGTCGGTCAACGCTGCCGACTCGTTTGCCCTCATCCGAAATCGCCATTTCTTCCATGCTTTCCATGCAAAGGTCATCCCGCTGAGATCGGCTAACGCTGCACCAATGCCGGGAATGAGACCATAGCTCCGTTGCCACGATCCGTCCGGATAGTGTTGTTGTGCACCGCAAAGACCAATTGCCGGCGTGTTTTGCATGGTGGTGAACATGTGCGACAAGCATCCCGGCTGCACTTCGACGTCAGAATTACAGATGATCAGCAGTTCCGCATCACCAAGTGCAGCACCGGCGTTGCACGCGGCGGCATAGCCGAGGGCAACATCGGATCGGAAGAGGGTGACCGAAGGATGGAGCGACTGTACGCGGGACGCCGTGTCATCGTCCGACGCATTGTCAACCACAATAATGTGAACGCGCAGAGACTCCGCTGTCGACACGATGGAGTCAATACATGCCAGGCATAGCTCAGCGGTATTGTAACTGATGATTACAACGTCGATATCAAAAGCGGAAGTGGGCAAGGACCGTTTCTCAAACAAACAGTGGCAGAATGATGTGCAAGTTAGAGTCTGCGCTTGAGGGCGACAACATGAGCGATGGCCAATGACTCTAGAACTGAACAAATTGGCTCTTGACTGAGCAGTCGCACTTTGGCGCTAGATTGCGCTTCTGTTTCACCAGACGAACAAACACCATGGTAGAGAGCGTCTTTCGACAGCAATATGAAATCAATCGACGCGCTTTAGGTATCAATCTGGACGGCGTGAGCGAGAACCAAGCATTATTCGAGTTGAACGGCTCAGCATCGATGAATTGGATCGTGGGTCACATGCTCCGGTCTCGAAGTGACACCCTGGAAGAGGCAGGAGCGCAGCGACTGCATGATCAAGAAGAACTCCTGTGGTATAGACCACGGCATGAAGCACCCGAGCGACAATCTACCGCCTTGAGCTTAACAACATTACTCGCGATGATGGACGAAACGTCTGAGCTCTTTCTGCAGCGCATCGCAACACTTCTGGAATCGCTGCCTGAAGATCAACGTGATGCGGTGGTGCGTCGCATCGCGTTTCGCAGCTTTCATGAGAGCTACCATTGTGGTCAGATTGCCATCCTCAGACGGGCACTGGGGATGGAAGGAATGATCGCCTAAGGTCGATAGTCGCAGCGTGCTGACGTCCGTTTGACGACGTCTGATTTTGGTCTCGAAATTGGCAAAACCTTTAGCCTTCCTTAACACTAATTCACCAAGCCAATCCCGCCCACACACGCCTTTTTTAGTAGATTGCACGATTCGTTGCGAAACTTACTTCTATTCTCAGATTTACATGAATACAAAGCTTTTACACAGAATTTTTGGCGCAGTGGTGCTGGTGGTATCGCTGATGACCTATGGTCTGACTGTCCAGCCGACCGTACCGTTTTGGGACTGCGGAGAGTTTACGGCAGCTACGGCGCACCAACAGGTTCCGCACCCTCCGGGCGCACCGTTGTTTCTCATGGTTGGCAAGCTCTTTCATATGCTTCCCATCGGAAATCCTGATGATACCGGTATAAGAGTCAACTTCGTGTCGGTGATGGCGAGCGCAATTACAGTATGGCTTTTGTATTTGACCCTTGTGATGGTGATCAACGCCTTCCGCAAAAAGGGCATTGAAACAATGGCTGATGCCTTCATGGTGTTCGGTTCGGCACTCGTGGGAGCGCTGGCTTTCAATTTCAGTGATACATTTTGGTTCAATGGGGTAGAATCTGAAGTGTATGCCTCGTCTTCTCTCTTCGTCCAAATCGTCGTGTACATGATGATGCGCTGGTGGGAGGAAGCCGACAATCCCGGACACGAACGCTATCTGCTTGTCATAGCCTACTTGTTGGGTCTCAGCATCGGGGTGCACCTTTTAGCTCTGCTCGGAATCTTCTCCATAGTCTATCTCGTGTACTTCAGACGATACAAGTTCACTAACCTGAGTTTTGTTATCGCCTCTGCAGTGTCGTTAGTGACCTTTGTGGTGATCTACAAGATGATCATCTTCTGGATGCCAACACTCATGGCTGGGAACTTGCCGATACGAAACAAGATTCTAGAATACACCGTTCAGGACGAATTGTGGGTACGGGTGCTGGCAGTCCTGATCGTGGTTGCTGCTATTGTAGGAGTTTTCTACGGCTACACCAAAAAAATCACATGGATGAGTTTACTCTCCAGCGCGTTCGTGCTGGTGTTGATGGGATACACAACCTACACTCATCTCTTGCTGCGTGCGCAAGCGAATCCCCCGATGGATGAGAATTCGCCAAAGACCTTTGCATCGTTATTGTCGTACATTGGTCGTGAGCAGTACGGTGAAGCACCCATTTTACTTCCGAGACGATATGAAACACGAGATCAAGAGAAAATCCGACTGTACAAAAATTACGGTAAATGGTACGAACCGACGGATGTCCCGGTAACTCGTAAGGACGGACGTGAGATCACCATTCCGGAAGTGACCAAACTCAACATGGCAGGGGAGTTGAACTACTTGTGGAGTTACCAAATCTATCAGATGTACATCCGCTACTTCTTCTGGAATTTTGTGGGAAGGAGCAGCGATTTACAGGACTCGCCGGCGGCATTTTTCAGTTCGTCCGATGCAGAGATTCGCAACTTCAACTCCGGCTACAAGAACCTCTTTCCCATTCGATTTTTTGCCTTGCCCTTGCTCTTTGGGATGATTGGCTTGTTCTTCCACTTTAAAGCTGATCCAAAGATGGCTTGGGTGTACCTGGTCATGTTCCTCATGATGGGTGTGTTTGCCGCGATAGCACAGAATCAACAAAATCCGCAACCTCGAGAACGTGACTACTTCTACTGCGGCTCTTTCATGGTGTGGTGTATATGGATTGGCCTTGGTGTGTATGCGCTCATAGAATTCGCAGCAGAGAAAATGAAGAGTTATTCGCTGTCACCCGCCATTGTGCTGGCATCCGTGCTCCTTGTTCCGGCGAATATGGCAATTGGCGGATGGAAGATGCACGACCGCTCCGGCAACTATTTACCCTATGATTATTGCTATAACATCTTACAAAGCTGCGCCAAGGATGCTATCCTGTTTACCAACGGTGATAACGATACCTTCCCGGTGTGGTACTTGCAGGATGTGGACGGAGTAAGAACTGATATTCGCTGCGTGAATTTGAGCTTGGGTAACACGCTTTGGTACATTGAACAGCTTAAAAATCGCGAGCCATGGGGTGCAAAAAAGATTCCGCTGTCCTTCCCCGACGAATCATTGCTGGTCGATGAAAACAACGACAAAGCGCTGACCTACTCACTGGAAAAAGCCAAGCGCGTCAGTATTCCGGTGGACAAAGAGATTATGGCGCAATACACCAGCGATTCGTCCTTGATAAACGCCGGCCAGATGAATTTTGTCTTCAACGGTGAAGAGTACACTAAAGATCAAGACGGTACGCCGCTGTATTTGGATAAAGTGCAGGATAAACTCATCCTCGACATCCTGCAAACCACGCGCTTTACGCGACCGCTGTACTTCTCGACCACAGCCGGCTATCCGGGAAGTGCCACCTTTGTAGGATTGTCGGACTTTGTCCGTCTGGAAGGTATGGCCTACAAGATCTGTCCGGTGCGCCAACGCGGCGGACTCACAGGCATGTCGGTAAATGAGGAAGTCATGGATCAGTGTCTCATGCACCCGCTGGCTGACAACGAAAGTTACAAAGTGCCGCATTACGGATTCAAGCTCAGAGATATGAACAATTCCGGTGTGTACTATGATGAACACCATCGCAATTATCTCGACAGCTACCGTCGTATCTACATGCAGTACGCTAACTACCTCATCGAAGAAAAACGCAATATCAGCAAGGCAGTGGCAGTGCTTGATAAACTCATGGAGATGATCTCCATCGATCAGTTCCCGATGAGCTACATCGATATGATGAACGTGTCAACGTTCTATCAGGATTGTCAGCAGTACGACAAAGCCAAAAAGTTCGCACAATTGGTGAAAGATCGCTGTACGCAAATCGTGGACAAACCCGAGAAAGCAAAGTTTGAGAACGGTGCCGGATCTAGAGATTATCCCATTGAACTGTACTTAGCTGATGCTGCTGTTGCACTCGGTGATAAGGGCAAGGCACTCGAGGCATTGCAGTTGTACACCAATAAGGTGGGACCGAATCCTCGCGTTAAATTCCGTCAGGACCTGATGGATGTGCGCCTCCAAGCTGCCGCCGGGCACGCCAAAGAAGCACTCGCTGCGGCGCAAGCGTTTGCTGCGCATGCCGGTCCTGAAGCTAGCCAGGGCGTGTATATGCAGGAAATGATGAAGCTGATGGACGACTTGCAGCTGCAGTCCGGACAAGCGGCTACCATGCCACAAATGTAATCTCGGCTCATTGTGTTCTTCACGCGAAGGCGGCACAGTGTTGTGCCGCCTTCGCTGTTCCCGTACCTTATGGCAGAATTCGAACTCTCACTCATCATTCCAGCCTATAACGAGTCGGAGCGAATCTCGAGTTCGCTGGATTCCGCATTGGAGTATCTGCAGCAACAGAGCTATAGCTGGGAGATTATTGTAGTGGACGACGGCTCGTCGGACGACACCGCGCGTATTGTTCATCACTACGGCCCGGATATTCGCGGAATTGAGTTAGGACAGAACATGGGAAAGGGCGCCGCCGTGCGCCGCGGGATGCTGGCAGCATGCGGTAAATACCGCGTCTTTAGCGATGCTGACTTTTCAACCCCAATTCGTGAGCTGCCAAAAATTCTCGAGCCTTTACGCAATGGTGCAGATGTATGTATTGGGAGTCGCCGTTTGGATCCCTCGAGTTTGAAAGTCCATCAGCCTTGGTACCGTGAACTGATAGGCGTTCTCGGAAACCGCATCATTCGGGCTTTTGTGATGCAGGGGATTGAGGACACCCAATGTGGCTTTAAAGGAATGACTGCAAAGGCAACGGAAAGCGTATTTTCGCACATGAAAATTGATGGTTTTGGCTTCGACGTCGAGCTGTTGTTTCTTTCACGCAAGCTAGGCTTGCGCATCGAACAAGTGCCGGTGGATTGGTATAACGACGCTCGGAGCAGACTCAATCCCATCAAGGACTCTCTTGCCACCCTACGCGAGATATTTCGCATCAAAAAATTGCATCCATAGGAAGAATTGTGAGCACCTATACTGTTGAACCTGAGTGGGAATCTGCCACCGTAGTTCGAATTGAAGTGGAAGAGGGAAAGACCCTTCTTCAATCCGGACAAGAACTCACGCTTCGTCCCTTAGCCGGACATCAAAACGTCTACGAGATACGCATTGGCAGTACCCTCCGTCACGCCGTGGTGGAGGCAAATAGTCGTGGAATGGTGTCTATCTCTTTTCAAGGCTACCAGTACCTGCTGAAAGTCAGCGACAGCGTGTATGCGCGCTTTCACGCAATTCTCAAAGAGAATTTATCGGCAACTCAGCAGCTCCAAAAAGTGGTGGCGCCAATGCCGGGACTGATCAAGAATGTGAGCATCCATAACGGACAAAGTGTTCGCAAGGGTGAGAAGCTGTTCGTACTCGAAGCAATGAAAATGGAGAATATTATCAAGGCGCCGGGATCCGGAGTGGTTCGAAACCTTGATATTGCCGAGGGTTCAGCCGTAGAAAAAGGAACCTTACTCTGTGTATTGGACGCACAATCAGCAGCTAGCCAAATCTAGAGCGCGTGTTGTGCTCATGCCATCGATCGGAATCAAAGCAAGCCTTAGGGGGCTTTTACAACCGCATAATCAGGCTCAACTTGGCCTCGCTCGATACGTCGAAGTTTACTCTTTGCCAGAGCTCGCTTAACAGGCGACATGCGATCCATGAAATACACACCATTTAAGTGATCCACTTCGTGTTGTATTACACGCGCCAGTAAGCCGTCTGCTTCCAAAACTTGTTCGCGAAGTTTTTCATCCAAGTAGCGCACCTGGATAGAAGAAGGTCGGTACACAATTTCTCGCAGCTCAGGTACACTCAGGCAACCTTCCTCATGATCAACCTCATCGTCTGAAAAGGCCTCGATAACAGGATTGATGAGTGTCATTGGTCTGGTTCCGTTCCCTTCATCCACATCAGAAATGTCGAGCACATTTACGGCCCATGAACTTCCCACTTGGTTTGCCGCCAGACCGATGCCATTGGCATGCCTCATGGTGTCGAACATACTCTCGACGAACTGAAAGAATTCGTCGTCAACATTTTCCACGGCCGTTGCCTTTTCGCGCAGGATTGGATGATTATAGAGGTAAATAGGAAGAAGCATAGCTGAGTGTAGTGATCTGATACGGCTGCAAAACTACGGAATGAACTGCGGTGCACCGGCGGACTTCGCCAACGCTCAATGGTACAACGGATTAGTTTGTCACGCTATTGTGTGTGTGCACGATTGTGAGCAAATCGCTGATTTCTTCAAGCACGTGGTCGGCGGTGACGTTTTGGTTTCCAAAACTGTCGCCATACTTGGCAAATGCCGTATGCATGCCAACGTTCTTTGCCCCCACCATGTCTCGCTCAGCCCAATCACCGACCATCATAGCCTCGGATGGAGCAACGTTCAGTAACTCCAAGGCTCGCAGAAACGGCTTGGGACTTGGTTTGCGTTCGCTCGTGTCGTCATACGTCACCACCGCATCAAAAATGTGATGCACATTCATGTAGCACAAACGCAGCCATGCTTCGCGCGCCGGAGCATCAGAAACCACACCGAGCTTCACGCCAAGCTTTACTAATTGCATCAAGGTGGCGGTTACGTGAGGATAGGGGCGAAGCGCCGCCTCACGTGCCCGACGATAGGCAATGATGCCGGAAGAAAGAATACGAAAGTCTAAGTATCCCAAACTTTCGTGCAACAACTGATCGAACACCTTCTGGTATTCGATGCCTTGCTCACGGTAGATGTCGTCGATGTGCGACTTAATCTTATCAAAGGTTAAGTCCAATCCGGCATCGATCATGGCCGTAATGGCGGCGTCGACAGCCTGACGTTTCATGGCCATAAAATCGACCAAGGTGTTGTCCAAATCGAAAATGACGGCGCGTACCATGGATGTCCTTTGTGTATCGTGTGAAGAGAGTTATACCGACAGTCTACGTGCGCCTTTGGTTAGCTATCTCGCATCGTCAGCCACAAGAGCTGAGGCGCCTTTGCGACGATCGAGAAACAACGCCACCACGAGCAAAGCAACACACGTGGCGAGCGAACCAAGGCTGATGAGCATGCCGTGCTGGAAGCTTTGAGATTCAAATCGCCATTCGATAATGTGCTTGCCCGGACTCAAGGCAACAGCTCGGAAACAGTAATCGGCGCGCAATGCGTCGGCTTTCTTGCCATCCACATAGACGTTCCATGCCGGATACCAGATTTCCGAGAAACACAGAATACCGGCCTCTGAGGTGCTGACCGTGTAGCGAGTGTAGTTGTCCTTGTATTCATCGCAATGAACGCTATGCTCAACCTCGGCGGACTTCTTGTTACTGAGTTGAAGATTGAGTGTACTGTCGAACACGGCAACCGAGTGGTAATCAATCGTTGTATCTTTCATTACGTCGCGAATGCTGCTCTCGCTTGCGTCCCGATGACCATACACCATCCAGGCATTGGGGTAGTAATCGGGGCGTTGTCGAAAGCCTGCGCTTCGTCTGACGCTATCGATTCCGATCTCATATTTCACACCGAGCATGTCGAGCATACGCTTGATATCACCTACTTCGGGATGTCGTTTTGCGAGCAAGAGCTGATTGTAACCTTCGTACAACATCACTCCATCCGTCATGCCCTGATTACGCTTGAGCGCCATTACTCCGGGTGCACGCATCGACACACGGAAGATGTCACCCGGCGGATGCGGCAAGAGTTGCGCTTTCAAATCGTCGCTCAGCATCGACTGCGACTCCTTCACGGGATTTGTCTTTCCGTTATTGAAATCTGCGTGCGCTGAATACAAATTGATGAATATCAACAGCAAGAAAGGCCACAGGGCGATGTTTGGTTTGACGATGTCTTTGTAGACCAGAAACATGAGAACAAAACAGGCGGCAACAATCAAGAGTGCCGTCGTACCAAAACCATGAATGGTCGACTCCATCGCAGGTGCTGGGATGTCCACACCCGATCCTGTAGCCACCACTAAGGCAAAGATTGCCGGCAGTGATGCGGAACCAACCAGAGTGTAGAGACGTCGATTGGACGAAGTCCCATCGTATAAGAAATCAAAGCCGTATCCGGCTAGCAAGCAAAACGCGAAGGCAAAGAGAAACATCATACGCGCCGGAATACGCAGCGCGTTGAAAAATGGAAGCTCGAAGAAGATCGGGAAAACAAAACCGTTTGAACCTAGTGCGAACAAAAACGCGAACACTGCCAGAGCAATGAGCATAGCTACCTCCCGTTTTCGCCACCCGTTCAATGCCCCAAACAGTCCAAGGATAAAGGCTACAGCGCCAAAGAAGAAGGCGGTGTCCCAATACAGGTAGTAGTCACGATCGTGTAGGAAAAAGGGAGCTTTGTTCGACGATTCAGGACTTATACTTCCGAATGCCTTCGGCACTGTTGTACACAGCAGTTGTTTTGCTTCAAGCGAGCCCACCGACGCCTTCTCGTAACTGATCTCCGCACGTTCAGACAATGCGGCGATTTCTCGCACCGGCAAGTATTGCACACAGAAGATCCCTAGTCCGAGAAAGAGTGGGATAAGCCCTATACCGAACGACGAGAACGCCTGAGCTATGGTTGATTTCTTCTCGAAGACTGACCATACCGTCATCCAGAGAATCATCAATCCCAAACTAAAGGCCATGTACAGGGTCATTTGCGGCGAGCCGCTCAGCATCATCATGCCCATCACCAATCCTCCCATCGACGCATGCAGGATACTTCGACGTCTGACCGCCGTCAAAACAGCACTCGTTACCAAAGGAAACCATGCTAAATGTTCCAACTGCATCGGGTGAAAAGCGTGTAAAACGAGTGGTGCCGAGAAACCGTAGCTCAATGCTGCAATCATCGATCCGCCGGTACTGATCTTCAAGCTGCGAGCCAGGATGTACATGGAACATTGGGCCAGGAAATAATGCAGCACAATGAGGATTTGCAGATTAAGGATGGGGTAGGCTCCGGAAGAACCCGAGATCATGTCGAGTATGAGATTCGGAGGGTAGAACAGTGCTGACTGAACATCTGCTTGAAAGGGCATGCCGCAAAAGGAGTAGGGATTCCAGAAGGGAATAACGCCTTGTGACATATGGTGCGCTGCAAACGCTCGAACCGGGTAGACGTATTCGGCGAAGTCATCCCAGAAGAACGCGGAGCCACCAATCTGCGCTTTGAAAAACACAACGGTCGCAAGGGCGAAAACCACATAGGGCAACCAACGCGGAATCGTAAACTGGGTTGATTGTTTTTTCTGAGATGATGTCATAGAACGTTGCATCCGGAATTGAAGGGTACTTGTTTGGTTGTTATTGCTTCCTCGCTCGGCACTGGTATGGCTCGACCACTCACACTTGCAACACGCCGGCTTTCCATTCGGGAATGGTGTCGTTGTGTGAAGCCATGCTCAGACCACGCGACACAATCGAGCGAATATCTGTTGGAGCCACAATGCCATCCACCCACAAACGTGATGCGGCAAAGAGTGGTGTTGTCGTGGCTTCGTAGTGAGCGTGGATCTCTTTCAGCACTTTCTTCTGATCGGCCTCGCTGAGTTGTTTTCCTTCACGTTCCAGACTCGCCAGTCGGATCGTCAGGATCGTCTTCGAAGCTTGCGCTCCCCCCATAACCGCGATGTTGGCTGTTGGCAGAGCATAGATCAAACGCGGGTCGTATGCCTTGCCGCACATGGCGTAGTTGCCTGCCCCGTAGCTGTTTCCGAGGATGAAGGTGAATTTGGGGACGACAGAGTTTGAGACGGCATTGACCAGCTTCGCACCGTCTTTAATAATTCCGCCTTGCTCGGCTCGCGTGCCCACCATAAACCCGGTGACGTCCTGCAGAAACACAAGTGGAATACCGCGTTGATTGCAGTTCATGATGAAACGGGCAGCTTTGTCGGCTGAGTCGGAATAAATAACCCCGCCTACTTGCATCTCGCCTTTGGCACTGCGGACGATTTCGCGGTTGTTTGCTACTACTCCAACAGCCCAGCCGTCAATACGACCAAAACCGCAAATCAACGTCTTGCCATACTCTGCCTTGTATTCATCAAACTCTGAGGCATCTAACAGACGCGCGAGAACTTGATAGCTGCTATAGGGTTTTGCATGATCAGCGGGCAAGATGCCGAAGATCTCATCGGCGTCATACACGGGCTGACGTGCAGCTTCACGGGAGAACAAGCTTTTAGCGCCTTTTAATGGCGAGAATTTTTCGACAAGCGAACGGATGGTAGCAATGGCTTCGGCGTCATCTTTCACTTTGTAGTCGATCACGCCACTCACACCGGCATGCATGCTCGCACCGCCCAGCGGTTCGATGTCGGTTTTTTCTCCGATGGCTGCTTCCACCAGCGCAGGTCCCGCGAGGAAGACGGATCCTGTACCTTCAACGATCAAGGCTTCATCACTCATGAGCGGAAGGTAGGCGCCACCGGCCACGCATGGACCCATAATAGCCGCAATCTGCGGCACGCCTTGAGCCGAGAGTTGTGCGTTATTGCGGAACTGACGACCGAAATGCTCCTTATCAGGAAAGATCTCGTCCTGCATGGGCAAGAACACTCCTGCACTGTCGACCAGATAAATAATGGGAACATGATTTTCAAGGGCCAGCTCTTGTGCCCGCATGTTTTTCTTGGCGGTCATCGGAAACCAGGCGCCGGCTTTCACCGTGGCATCGTTTGCAACGATAATGCACTCTCGACCGTGAATGATCCCCACAACGACAACAACGCCTGCCCCGGGAGCACCGCCGTGTTCTGTGTACATATCGTGGGCGGTATGGAGACCCACCTCCAGAACGCTGCTGCCTTCGTCAACAAGAGCGGCTATACGGTCGCGCGCCGACATTTTTCCCTTTGCTCGGTGTTTTTCTAAGGCTTTCTTTCCGCCACCCAGTTTGGCTTTTTTGCCCGTGGCCTCGATGATGCGGAAGAGATTTTTGTTGTGATCGTAGTTCTTCTCGTAGTTGAGATCGTGTTGTATGTTGGAACCAAGAACTCGAGGCATAGGCGAAAGGGGACGAATCGTAGGGAATAGTGACAAAAATAGCGAATCGGGGGGATTGAGAAAGACCCGGAGCCGACACTCAAAGCAGGCTCCACGCGTCACTTTTCCATGGAAAGAAAGCCAGGATACGTACAGTCGGAAGAGTGTAGATTGAATGTCGGCTAGAGATTTTTATTACGTGCGGCGCACAGCGCCACACGAATTCATAAGAGCATGAGCGAGTCGGATCGAGTGGATAAAAGATACCGGTACAGATGTCTGAGGCAATCGCAGCGCGTGCTCGCGATGCTTGCCCTTCTATGGATAAGCACGGCGGCAGTGCATGCGCAGTTTGGTCAGAATAAGGTGCAGTACCAACGCTTTCACTGGAACGTGTTATCGTCCGACCACTTTGACGTGTATTTCGATGAAGGACTGGACACCGTAGCGCGAGTGTGTGCCTATAATGCCGAACAGGCTTTGATTCAGATTGAAGAGGATGTACGGCACCACGTCGCCTCTCGCCAGCAAATCATCCTCTACGCCTCTCACATAGAGTACCAGCAAACGAACGTCATACCGGAGTACATGCCCGAAGGTGTGCGGGGAGTAACAGAGCTGTTTAAGAATCGTGTGGTGGTAAACTTCGAGGGAAACTGGGAGCTTTTCCGGCAACTTATTCACCATGAGCTTACGCATGCCGTGTTGAACGACATGCTCTACTTTGGAAACACACGATACTTCTTTCAGTCACGCGTGCAGTTTCCGTTATGGATGAACGAGGGTCTGGCCGAGTTTGAGTGTAATCACGGGATGGATGCTGAGTCGGACATGTTCATGCGCGATGTGGTACTGCAAGATCAATTGCCACCCTTAGATCAACTCGATAGCTACTTTGCTTACAAGGGCGGGCAAGCGTTTTGGGATTACGTATCTCGAACCTATGGTCGTGCTAAGATTGCCGATGTACTGCAACGTGTACGCATCGGCATGACCCTCGACGCGGTGTTTCGCGCCTGCTTCGGATTGGATCTCCGTGATTTTTCCGAACGCTGGTTGGCGGATATGAAGCGCGAATACTATCCGGATCTTGAGCGTTTCAATCGCTTGGATGATTTCGCTGTGCGTCTCTCCAACCATGACCGTGACGAGAGTCGGTACAATTCATCGCCGGCTATTTCGCCGGACGGATCGCGCCTGGCGTTCTTAAGCTTTCGTAACGGCGGCTACGGAGTGTATGTGCAAAACTTAGAGCAGCGATGGAAGCCGCAGCTGGTGGTCAACAGTCGACGCTCGCTTGATTTTGAAGAGTTGAATGTGTGGACACCGGGAATATCGTGGGATCCGAAGGGAACGCAGCTGGCGATTAGTGCAAAGGCAGGCGGGGAAGACGTGCTCTCCATTGTAAATGTGGCGACCGGCGAGTACACCATGCACAAATTCGGCATGAAGGCCATGAGTAGCGTTGCGTGGTCACCCGACGGAAAGCGCATCGCCTTTAGTGCCACCGTAGGAGCTAAGACGGATCTGTACGTCTTCGATCTGAAGAGCGCGACACTTCGGCAGCTAACGAAAGACAGTTATGCGGACGAACATCCACTGTGGTCTTCAGATTCCCGGCGGCTCTATTTCATCTCCGATCGGGAAGGGGATACGGTGTGTGGCGAACACGACATACCCTCGCTCTGGACGTCTCACAGCGACAGAACCGACATCTATGTCTTGAATCTTGATTCGATGGCGATACGTCGATTAACATTTGATGCTCGTAATCACAAGAGTTCGTTTTGTCTGTCGCGCGACAATGATCGTCTGCTCTACGTGAGCGATGAAAACGGAATTGGAAACATCTATGAACTGAATGTGCAGAGTGGACTCAAGCGTCCGGTCACAAATTCTTTGTCCGGTATTGGCCAAGTCTCGCTCTCGCGGGATGACGCGCATCTTTGCTTCAGCGCTCAGAATCAAGGTACACTGGACATTTGGATGTTACGACATCCTCTGGACCAAAGCTTGAACGTGAGCAGCCTTCCACTTACAAAACTCCGACAGCGCGAGAATCGTCAAGCGAGCTTCCGACTTTCGCTTACCGTCGACAGTGTGAACGAGGGCGGCAGTGAAGCAAGACAACACTTTAAAGGATTCGGTCACTTCGACATCGACGCCAAGCGTCAGGCTGTGGAGGAACAACCTGTGTATTCGAACGATTCGGATGGCTTAGTGGAATCGCGATTAGGTAGCGCCATGTCGGACGTTAGCGCCTCCACTGTTGTTACCCAGCGCACATTCGGTGGCTCCGCTGTTCAAGATCCCAGCCACTATCCGGTACACGCTTACAAACCCTCGATCACGAGTGATTACATCGTCGGTGGGGTTGGGTACAACGGATTATGGAATAACGGTCAGCTCAGTATCGACATGATGTTTAGTGATGTGTTGGGGGATCACGTGATTACCGGCACGATGCAATTGTGGAATGATCTCAGAAACTCCAACTTGAGCATAGGGTATTACTACCAACCGGAAATCATTGACTACTCGCTAGAAGCTTATCACAATGCGTTTCTGAGTTATCTCCAGACGAACGACAGTACGGTCTCGCCGTCTTTCGACTTGTATTCACTTCAAACGTACGGGGTACGCCTTGGCGCAAAATATGCGTGGAATCGATATGAGCGAATCGAGGGAAGTCTTGCGTGGATTGGCGTTGATAAGTTCAACGAATCTGTGCCCGAGCTCTCCGGTACGAATAGTAGTCTCAACTTTGCCGTTCCCTCTGCTCGCTACGTGTTTGACAACAGTGAGTGGGGCTTCTTTGCTCCGTACAATGGAACGCGAGCATTGGGCAGTGTGACAGTATCTCCTCTAACCCGCTCGTTTGTAAGTGTTCAGGCAGACATACGGCAGTATTTGCCGCTGTGGAAGCAATATTACGGATTTGCATTTCGGGCGGCAGGTGGAACGAGCATGGGCGCGGACCCACGACCATTTTTTCTCGGCGGAGTAGAGAATTGGATTGGCCGAACAGCATTCGGATACGGCTATGACATTTTCAATCACGCTGAAGATTTTGCCTTCTTGAATCTGGAAACTCCGCTTCGTGGTTTTGATATTGGACAGCTAGCGGGAAGGAATTTTGTGATGGCCAACGCCGAGTTTCGCTTTCCCTTTTTCAGTGGTTTTGTAGCAGTCCCTCTGCCTTTTGTCCTCCTGGGATCGGTGTTTGCCGACCTGGGAACAGCGTGGAACGGGAGCGTGCGAGACATTGCGTTACGCAGTCCGCAGGACACGGTTGATGCCTTTGGTGTGCATCGCTATTACAGTCCTGGCTCGCTCCTACTCAGTGCCGGGGTTGGACTTCGGAGCTTTCTTGCAGGATATCCTCTGAAGGTTGATATAGCATGGAGACGAGAGGGGAATCAATGGTCAGACCCAAGCTATATCGTCTCCATCGGCTACGATTTCTAGGATTGATGTTCGCGCACGTAAATGTTGCCAAGGATGGGATCCATGGCGTTGTGACTTTGAATCCGGAGAATAAGCTGATCTCGCAGAACTGTACCTGCATTCATGAGTTTCAATCCGGAGTTGGTCACGATATCGCTTGCCAGTTGCATACCTTCACTCAAATCGAACAGTTGAACAGCGCGCGATTCTGCTTTATCCTTAGTCCGACGTGAAACGTTCACCACATATTCTTCCAGCAACGCGACGACACGGTGGTCGTAGACGCGGCGGCTGAAGCGCTTGAGGGTCTCCAGTGCTTCGACAGCAGTCGTATTCGTACGGCGAGAGAGCTCGTCCAGATCACACACGGCGCGCAAGATTCGCGATCCCAAGGGGATTTGCCAATGCTGCTTTCGATCCGGGAAGCCAGTGCCGTCGTAGTTCTCATACATGTTCTTGAGAATGTGACGTGCTCCTTCAAGACTATCAACACCCTCAAGAATAGCATCTGCTTGCAAGGGAACGAAGGCGGTAAGTGTGCTTGTGGCGGATCCATCCAAGGTGATGCGAGTTTGACGTTCGGCATCAGGCAGGTGCATGCGACCCAGCCACGCCAAGTGGACGGCGTAGTTTATTTGTGTCTTCTCCAGCTCAAATTCTTCTTCGTTGCGGAACTGATCGACAATCCATTCCACAGCGTTGGAGATGAACGGCAGACTATCGGCGGCTTCGGGGAAGCGAACCTGGATTGTTTTTTCGATGGCGTGAACCATCTGTTTTTCGTTCTGCTCTTTGGTTCGGATGGCAGATCGCAAGAGTCTGTTTTCTCCGCGCGTTATCTCCAGAGTCCGCAACAACGCGAAGGTCATCATACACTGCGTGTAGGCATGACGTTCGTCGTGCACGTCGATGATGTAATGGACGCCGGCCTGCAAGGCCTGCGTATAATGAATCTGCGTGTGCGTGAGCGCAATAACGTAGCACGGAGAGTCGCCGAGTGATTTTAGAATTCTCGTCGCGAGCTCGTCGGCATGAATGGTGCTCACATTCCAATCAATAATGATCAGCTCCGGATGGGTGGTATTGAGCAGTTGTAAGACGAGACCGGGGCTTTCTTCACGTTTGACCACGGCATCCGGGCACGATGCATTCAGTGCGTCGATGACAACACTTCGATCTGAAGGTTGAGAGATGAGCAGGATGTCTAAAGCTTTTGCGCTCATTAGTGTCCGCTACCCGTTATAGCTTGATGTGATGAATGTTGTTCTTCGCCACTGGCTGTGCCACTTTTCTCTGCTATCTTTTGTTCAAGTAAGGTTGAGCTTTGCACGTTAGGAACGACGATGCTGACGCGACGGTTGCTGGGATCGAAGGGATTCGACTTGTTGTACGGGTTTTTATCCGCACAAGCCACCACGTTCATGATCTGATTGGGATAGAGTCCGCTGGTTTCAAGCACCCGGCGAGCCGCATTGGCTCTATCGCTTGAGAGTTCCCAGTTGCTGTAACCTCCACGCGAGCCGGGATATTGCTTGCTATCGGTATGACCTTCAAGGACGACGCGATTTTGCAAAGAGCCGAGACTCTTGGCCAATGCCTGGAGGATGCGAACGGCAGTGGGCTTTAATGCTGAGCTTCCCACTTCAAAGAACTCATTGTCCCTCACCTCCACTAACTCGATGCGTAAACCTTCGTCGGATATGGTGACGCTGACGTTGTCAAGCATGTTTTTCATATCCGGGTGCTCTGCTTTCATCTTCTCAACATCTTCCCGAAGCTTCTCAGCGGTTTGTTTTACTTTTTCCACCAGCTTCACACTATCTTGTTTCGCTTCTGTCTGCAATTCTTTCTTAGCCGAGTCAGACATCGAGGCAGCGCCCGCCGCATTAAACTTCGCTTCGGTTTCTTGATCGCTGGATGCCATACCAACGTCGCCGGAACCGTTTCCTTCGTTGCCTTTAGAGCCGGGGCTCAGGGCAAGGGGAGTCGGTAGTTTCTTGCCGGTTTCGTTGTCAAACACACCGGGCTCTTTGAAGAAGTTCGCAATGCGATTTTTTTGAGTCGGACTCAGACCCAGAATCCACATCACCAGAAAGAACGCCATCATAGCTGTCACAAAGTCAGCATATGCCACTTTCCACGCCCCACCATGGTGTCCACCATGGCCACCCTTCTTGACCTTCTTGATGATAATGGGTTGTTCGTGCTCAGCCATCGGACGTCATGTATTATTTTGGGTTGTGGTCTCGGTTATCGTTACTTGACTGATTTCACGGCTTCTTCTGTTTCCTGGAAGCTCGGTCTGTCGTGCGATTCAATAGCACGGCGACCATATTCTACCGCTACCACTGAAGGGGCACCTTTGGCGAAGGCTAGAATGGCAGCTTTAATGCACACCAAATAGCGATGATCGGCGGCAACCATGTGTTCCATGTTTTTGGCCAGAGGACCCACCACGCCGTAACTCATCAACACTCCAAGAAATGTTCCCACGAGAGCGGCAGCAACCGACATACCGATCACTTCCGGTGGCTTGTCGATTTCGCCCATGGTGATAATCACCCCTAACACCGCAGCAACGATTCCTAATCCCGGAAAGGCATCTCCAACGGTTGACAGTGCTGTGGGTAGTTGTGAGTGTTCGTGGTGACTTGTTTCCAAATCCAACTCCATCAAATCTTCCAAATCATGGGCGGGTACACCGCCATTGAGGACGATCTTCAATGTGTCGCAGGTAAATTCCGTGGCGTGATGATTCGCCAGGAACGAAGGGTATTTGGAAACAATCGGACTTCCGGAGGGATTTTCGATGTGTTGTTCCAGCGCGATGAGGCCTTCCTTCTTCGCCAACTGAAAGAGCTCGTAGAGCATCTTTAACACTTCAACGTAGGTTTCCTTTTTAATCTTGGAACCGCTGAGTGTGCCGAGGACGCCTTTGATAACTCCCATCGTTAAGTGCAGGGGATTGGCTATGAGTAACGAGCCAATAGCGGCACCAACGATGATAATGAATTCGGTAGGCTGCACGAGTACGGCAAGGTTACCATGGTGCATGGTGTACCCTGCGAGAATGCTTCCGAAAACGACGACTAAACCAATGATTACGAACATGTCGGACTCGTATAGGTGGTTACTTCGAGTTCAACAGCCGCTCCCGTAAGTATGTTTTCGAAGCATCCAGCTCCATTGCACGCTTCCAGGCATCCGCTGCGAGTACTCGCTTTCCGAGTTTAGCGTAATTATCGCCCAAATGCTCCAAAAGTGTAGCGTTCAATGTGCGGTGTTCTGTAGCGATCATAACGGCCTGCTCTAAATAGGGCGAAGCCCGCTCGTATAATGACCTCTTGTACAACACCCAACCATAGGTGTCCAAGTAGTTCTCACTTGCATCATTGACTTTAAGAACTTGTTCGATGTAAGCCTGTGCAGAATCAAGGTGTTGCCCTTGTTCGGCGTAGGAGTAGGCGAGGTTATTTAATGCAGTGATATTCAAAGGGTTATGGCTGAGGCATTGCCGGTAACAGGAGTCGGATTGTAGCCGCGCTCCCTGTTGATCATAGAGTCCCGCAAGTTGGATCCAGGCGTCCTCCCGCGTGGGGTCGAGTCGTAATACCTCACGAAATGAGTTTTCTGCTTCCGGTACGTTTTGCATCGCTTGCTCAACCATTCCACGATATAGCCATCGTTGAGGGCTTTGCGGTTGAGCACGACAGAGTTCTACACAAAAACGGCGCGCTGTGTAGAGGTAATTGGCGCCTACCAGATACGAGCATAGTCGAAGTTCACTACTCTCAGCCGTATCCTGTTCTGCTACTCGAAGCAATTCCTCAAGAGCCGCGCTACTGTCCTGAATTTTGATGTACAAGAGTCCGACAATTTCGTGCGCCTCCGCACTAGAGTCGTCCTGCGTCCGTACAATCTCTGCCATGGCATTGACGCACACGCTGTCGTGCATGGTGCTATCCTCATACAAGCGCACAGCCATTCGCATGCGATTGTCGTGACGAATGTCCGGACTGAAGGTATCACTCTTGCTTTGCAGGATACGCAACGCTTGAGTGTACGAACGCGTATCGAGAAGACTCTGGAAGTAATCTTGAAAGGGAAGAGCCTTGGCCGGAAACTCATTCATGATCCCCTCCATTACCTTCACATACTCGTCGTTCATGTGGTGATTTTCGTAGTACGCGGCTAATTCGAACAACACGTTGACATCATCCGTCAACGCCGCGAGCGAGCGCAGAATCGTCAGCGCGCGATCGTCGTTCATGCGCTCATAGGTTTGCGCCAGTGAGAAGCGCGTGTTCAGACGAGGATGAATCTTGCATGCTGCTTCATAAGCAGCAGCAGCTTCGGAAAAATTTCCTTTCGAACTTTGGACTTGGGCTAAGACGAGGAAGGCTTCCTCAAGCTCCGGTTCGCGAGCAATGACACGCTGTGCATAAACCAATGCGGAGTCGTTTTGAACCATGGACTGAAAGCACTTTGCGTAGAGAAGGTCGACAGCAGCTGTGTCGTACCCGCCCTTCATCGCTCTCAAGCCTCGAATAGCCGACGAGTAGTCGCGTACTTCAAAGCGAATGGAAGCAAGTGTAAAAAGATCGCGATTGGTTTTGGCGATGACTAGGGAATCTTCGTGGAAGCTGATCGTGCGACGTTGCGTCTGTTGCTGCTGCGGAGGTGAGGCACAGGAGCCAAGAAGCAGGATGAGGGCGAGGCACCGAAGACACAACGAAACGTTCATGACTTGCAATCTCTGACCTAAATGCCACATGGTCAAAAAAAAACCCTTCGTTGAAGGGTTTTACAAATACTTAGATCGTCTGTGCTTTTTTCAACATGGCTTGCAAACCATTCTTTGAAAGTGTCTTCAAAGCCCGTGTGGAAACTTTCATACGAACCCACACTTTTTTCTCGTCGTCCCAAATGCGCTTGTTCTGTACGTTTGGATTAAAACGACGGCGTGTTTTGTTGTTAGCATGCGATACATTATTACCGAAGAGAACGGTAGTTCCGGTCAATTGACAACGCTTGGACATATGCTGCTCCTAAAAATAACGAACACAAAGATACGACAAATGTCAAAAAAACAAGTGTAAAAAGCACTTCCTCACCTGAAATTCCGCTCCGTCAGGCAGAGATTATTCTCAGCCCATGGTCTACAATCTGCCCCTCTTTCGTCAATTCTGCGCCTTTGTACTGGGTCTGTTCATCTGGCTCCATGCAGCGGAGGTCTTGACGGCTTCGTATCGACTGTACGTCATCGGTCATCCAAATAGCACTATCGTAAGCGTGTTTGCAATAGTCGGGGGTCTTTGCATTGTGTGGCACAGGCTTTCCTCAGGCTTGAAATCAGCCGTTCGGTTCGGTCTTTCCCTCTTGGTGTCGCTCACTGCCGGCTTAATCTGTGGCTTTTGCAGCGCCTCGGATAGTGCTACGCAGTCCGTTGCCCGCGCACCTCGTGTGGCTGCTTCTCTTCACGGAAGAGTTATCGATATTCAGCACTATAGCACTTCCGGTGTACAAGTATTGGTCGACGCAACAATTTATAGTCGCAGTATTCCAGAGCATCGAGCTCGAGTGCTGTGCTCACTCGATCATGGCCTCAAGATTCCCTTACTTAGCGTTGGACAGCGCTTTGTCGCCAATGCTTGGCTGCAATGCGCTCAGCAGGCAACCTTTCCAACCGAGTCTGATCAGCATTGGCAATGGTGTGCCCACCATGTGTTGTGGTCCGCGTCGTTGATTGCTCACACAGTAGCAGTGGACTATCACGATCAACTCCGGTCTACGACTGTTCGAGGCGTGTATCATGACGTTGCCGCTCGCATTGCATCGACATTGGATCGAGACTATCGAGCCCTTGGCCTGGTGCTTCTTGGAGAACAGAGTCCGGAGCTCTGTAGAGAATGGATGGCGGCTCATGCCGACTCAGATGTGCTTGTTGCCTTGCGCAGTCCGGCCCTGCACCTTGCCGTATTGCTCTTTCTCAGTTCACTTCTCGCGTCATGGATTCCTTGGCCACGCATTCGTCGATTGATGCTCGTGGCGTTGCTTATCGGTGTGTGGTTTGGAGCAGATCTTCGCCTGAGCGCGGAACGCCAGCTTATCAGTGCGGTGCTGGGGTGGCTGTTGTTGAGTGCTCAACGACCGGTGAATGCCGTTAACAGAGTGATTGTCGTGTTGTTCTTTCTCGTCATCGTCGACCCAATGTGTGTGTGTAGTGGCGGACTCTGGCTTTCTGTCACAGCTGCCTTTTCCTTTGCCCGATGGTCGACGGACGTGTACCGTTTTAGCATTCTTGCAACGTCAGGACGAAGAAGCGGACTACACTCCATTTTCCGTTCAATTCTTGCGGCACTGCGTGCCTCTTTGACGATGATGATGTTGATGATGCCGCTGAAGGCGTTTCTGTTTCCATCCCTGTCCTTGGTATCCGGATTTGTCGTTATCCTGACCATGCCAATCCTCTGGATTTGGTATGGCTTCAGCTTTCTGATTGCGCTGACGTCGCCTTTCAGCACTCAACTGGCTACCGTTTTCGGAGAATGTGCATCTGCGTTCCTTCGAGGTGTTGTGGATCTGAGCGTCTTGCTCGAGTACCTAGATCCCTTGCGTGTGTATGCACCGCGATCGCTGTGGCTCAGTGTTGGTGTGTCGCTGTGCCTCTTTTGGATTATGCGGAGTCGATCGTATCGTTCGGTTGTATTCCGCACGGTGGTGGCAAGTTTAGTAATTGCTGCCGCGTACGGATGTAGTGATAAACCACTCCTGCGCTTCACGTGGCAGCAATCGCACCGTCTTTTTAGCGTCGAGCCTATAGGATCACGAAGCATCGTCTTGACACTAGGCAGTGGTCATACTCGTTCTGTACTTCACTGTACGGAATCTATGAGTCGGTACCTTCGATCGCTGGAAAGCGACACACTGTTTGTACGATGTCCGCAAAGTGGTATGCGCTACTTTTGCAATGAGTGCCAGTCTCTTGGAGAACACACTCAACTCATTCTTCTCCCGCCATGATTGAACGTTTAGAATTCATTGTTGGTCGCTACGTGTACGGCATGACCTTGGCTCAGAATCAGCAAGGACAGTCCCAACCCTTCGCCATTCAAGCCCGTGCAGAGTACACACAGGACTCTGTCCAACGAGACAGACAGTTGCTCCTCGATGAACTGGGGTTTCAAAACCTTGTGAGCATGAAGCAAGTTCATAGTGCCGATAGTGCGTGGGCTGATACAGGCGTGGATGTCGTTGAGGGAGTGGATGCTTTGCTCTGTTCAGAAACCGGTGTGTTGCTGGGAGCGCAGGTGGCAGACTGCGCTGGGATTGTGGTGTATCATCCGAAGAAAACACTCTTTGCCGTTATCCACTCAGGATGGAGAGGAACACAGCAGTCGATTCTGCCTCAGGTCATTACCAAACTCTGCACCAAGGGAGAGTGCTCTCCATCAGATTTGCATGCATGGTGTTCGCCCTGCGCTTCTGCGCCGGCCTACCTTGTGCAGAATGATGTGCAGCAGTTCTTTGCTGACTACTGTGTTCCGGTTGATGAGACACACTTTGCCCTGGATCATAAAGCAGCGTTGTACGATCAGCTCAGGAACTCAGGGTTACGCGAACAGAATATTGAGATGAGCCAGGAGTGTACGATGACAAGCGCGAATATGTACTCCTATCGACGCGACGGTCAACGAGCCGGACGAATGACTGTTTTCATTGGCGCACACGAAGAGGTCGAGAGCGAAAGCCGTCAATGAGCCGGCCCCAGACTGGCAAAGAGCGTAAACCCTGTAGATGGAACGCGCGAGATACTGAGCGGTATATATCCGCCGTTCGACCAGAGATGAATCTGATCGGAGTAATGAGCGTCCAAGGGCTGACCCGAGGAACCACCGGGAAGAACCGTATAGATCACGCTGTCCTGAAGATCACACACGAATCGCATTGACGCTCCAACATACACGTCGAATGGATTGTGTACTTGCCACAGTGCGTTATTTAGGGTCGTGGCGTCGCCGCCAATGTTTGGAACAGAAAAAGAGACGACTGAACGCAAGGCAGCAACATCATCCAGTGGATGCTTGAGTCGTAGCGTATGTAATTGGCCATAGGTCCAGCGGTGCATGTCGGGGCCAAATCGCTGATCCAAATATTGAACCGCCTCTTTGAAGCTCGCAACAATGAGGACATTCA
Source organism: Chlorobiota bacterium (assembly GCA_039810585.1). Lineage (GTDB taxonomy): Bacteria > Bacteroidota > Ignavibacteria > Kapaibacteriales > NICIL-2 > JBBATK01. The sequence continues at coordinate 4,720 of JBDHXF010000036.1, read as the reverse complement.
TACGCTGCTTTGCAGCGTACTGATCAGTGCCAAACCAGGATGAGGCAGTGTCAGCCAAAATCTCGTTGATCTTGCGCATCGGCAAACTGCCGACAAAGGCATACTTCTTGTAGAGGGAGGGACTGATATGCTGACAAAATACCGTATGCATGAGGCGTTCTTGAAACACGGTGTAAATCGACGGGGCAATGTCCTGTGGTGTCATCGTCGCGTCCCAGCGTAGCAAGACATTGAGCGCTTCTCGTTGTTCCGGCGAATACGAGTTGCTGTCGCGTAACACAGCCGGTAGGCTCAAGCGAAGAAGAGTCTTGGCATTGCGCGACACTAAATCCAACTGCATAAATTGTGCATCGCGTATCGTGTACTCATGATACTCAAGCAACATTTCCTCGATGCGTTCGGCTCTGGACGGTGGCTCCCAGAGTGAAGAAACATAAAAACCCACATTGCGACCGGTCATATTATTGGCGCTAAAAACGAATCGCCGAGCCGGGTTGACCAAACGAGGGAAGGCGGAAGCCGGACGAGTTCCTTTCCAGGCGTAACTCGGATCCCAGCCCGGGTGCGGTAAATTGGGATCTCCGTCTCCGCGTATCGGAATAATTCCGGAGGGTGCCACGGCCATCGTTCCGCTCTCATCGGCATAGGTAAAATTAAGTGCCGGACTGCCCCACGTTGCGACGGCTTCATTGAAGTCCTTCCAGCTGTCTGCCTTCATGATTTTCAACGCCGTGAGAATTTCATCACTTTGTTCCTGAGCCGTCCACGAGAAGCTGAGTACATAGCGAGTGGCTAGAGATTGTGAGGTCGCGGGATAGTGAAAAAGTGAATCCCCCGAGCGTGTAGCATGAAAGTCAGAAACAATTGCTGATCGATCTGTTGCTCGATAATCAAAAACTAAATGGGTGATACCGGCAGAATCTTTGACGTCTATGGTGTCACGTACATGACGAAACTTTACCCGTTGACCGGCGCTGTTATAATAGTACTGGGTGTTTTTCGGATCCACTTTCTCCATAAAGTAATCGCAGTCATCCAGCATCACATTGGTAATGCCCCATGCTATATGGTCGTTGCGTCCACTGATAATCCCTGGAATACCGGGGACACTACACCCAACGGCGTTTATTTGCGGGCAGCTGAGGTGAATCTGGTACCAATGGGGAGGTAGCCCCAGTGATAAGTGCGGGTCGTTGGCAAAGATTAAACCATCGCGCTTCTGTTCGTCTTTCTGCATCACCCAACAGTTACTTCCGGCGCACATTCCACTCATGTTCAACTGTTCACGCACTGTTCGCATCGCAGAGGCGTAGGAGCTGAGCAGCGAGGATTGAGCATGAGTGTAGCTGAGGCTCTTATGAGTGCTGTCCGTATTACTTGTGCGTCCAACATCCACGACAGTCGGCGAGCCGGCAGGGTAGGAGGGCACGAACTTCAGAGCTTCCTGAACTCCCAAAGTGTCCGCTATTTCTCCAATGGCGATGTCGGTCCAGAAGCTCATGCTCATGTCAAATGCCATGAGTCGTTCTATCGCCAAGCAGTCGGACGGTTTCCACGGCTCCGGTTGATATCCCAACGCGTCGAATTCGAAGGGCAGTGCATTGCGGTTGCGATCGATGAAGCAATTCACACCTTGGGCATAGGCTTCAAGGCAGGCCTTGGAGGGTCGTGACACAGTCTTGGCGAGTCGATCGGCGATACCGGAAATACCAAGCACCCGAAAGAACTTGTCAGCCTCCAATGTTCGTGTTCCGAATATCCGAGCAGTTTGACCTCGCGCGATACGACGGAGTAAGTCCATCTGCCAGAGTCGATCTTGGGCATGAACAAAGCCCATACTAAAAAATAGGTCGTGTTCGTTTGCAGCGGTAACATGCGGAATGCCAAAGGCGTTGCGCCAAATGTGACTGCTATCCTGTAGTGATGAACTTTGCACTTCCAATCCGGGACTGATATTGGATCGAAGTGCCAAATTGACACAGAACACCAGGGTAATGATCACCACCGCAATGATGCTCATTGTTAAGGCCGAAAATCGCTGGAGAAAACCTACCATAGAAACTTAGAGCCACTCTTGTGCTCGATACCATTGAATTGTCCGCTCGAGTCCCTCCCGAAGATCCACGCGCGGTTGAAAGTGAAAATCTCTCTGCGCTTCCTCAATGCTGCACAACCAATACTGTTGCACGAAATCGATGGCCTTCTCATAGTTGAAGACGGCCGGTCGAGTGTGGAAGCGGGTAAATAATTGACTGAGGGCTCCAACGAGCTTTACCACCGAATGGGGGAGTCTAACTTTAAATGCGCGTACGTTCATGACCGATGCAGACACCTCGGCAATGTGATCCCAATTGTACTGCTCACCGCTGCTCAAGAAATAGGTGTTGCCGATCGTGGCATCGCTTTCCATGGCATCGACGAGACCACGCACAAGATCGGATACATGAACCATACTAATCCACTTCTCCCCAAACCCAATGAGCGCCACTATGTGATAAGGGATCATGGCGAAGAACGACAGGGTTGCTTCGTCACGTTCTCCGTACACCGCAGGTGGACGAATAATGGTGATAGGCAATCGTCCCATGGCGTTGTGCACCGCCTTTTCCGCCTCGAGCTTTGAAATTCCATACGCGGTAATCGGCATGCAGGGCGATGTACTGTGGAGAACATCGCTGCGTGACTGAGCAGGTCCACACACAGCCATGCTACTGAGATGCACAAAACGTTTCAGAGTTCCGGCTGTGGTGAGTGCCGCACGAAGCATATGCTCGGTAGCACCTTTATTGTGCCGGATAAAATCTTCAAGATTATGGGCGGCAATTGCCCCGGCACAATGGATAATGTAGTGAGCGCCTTTGCACACCTCATTAAGGCGTTCTTGATCGTGAAGCTCAGCTTCAACCAGCTCGACCTTCTTATCCTTCAACCAACGTAGATTACTGGTGGGACGAATGATACAGCATACCTCGTACCCGCGCTCAATCAGGAGATCGGTAACGTGACTGCCTATGAATCCTGTAGCACCGGTGATAACCGCTCGCATCTTCTCGAAATTGCCGTTGACGAACTGTTGCAGACAACAAATTTACAATGCAACTGCACTCCGTCGCGGGCTTTTAGTAGAGTGCTATGCCAATTCATCACTCCCGACCCACGATCAGCTTGAGCGCTGTTTCAGAATCCGCTTTGCACATCTGCAGCTCTGATGGCAACACCATACCGAAGGCCTCGCGTACTGACGCGCACTGCAGGGATGGATAGACGCTTCATCAAATGCAGAAGGATGAAGGTGCCTGCAGGAAGGATGTCGACTCGATCGGGGTGAACGCCGGGCAATGCTTTGAGCTCCTCCAAAGTGCAGGCGCGGAGTCGATGCCACAATTGGTGCACCTCAATGTTCGTGAGACTGAATCCATGAACCCGATCCGCATCAAAATGCTCAGCATCCATGGCCAGGGTGGCGAGAGATGTGGGAGTGCCGGCCACCGCGATCGTCATTGGCGGAGCAGGCATGGCCTGCAAGCTCTGAAGATGAAGACGTATGAGAGATTCTACATGATCGGATGTCTGTTGCTCAGTCGCAGTGTCAACGGGAGACCGCGTGAGATACTGCTCTCGAAGGCGTACGGCGCCTGTTTCCAGGGAGTGGCGAAAAACAACGCGGTCGTGCGCCGACCTTATTATCTCTGTACTTCCACCTCCGATATCGATCAGGCAGACATCGTCAAAACCCTCTCGACTCCCAAGCAGAACCATATCGGCTTCTTCATCGCCGCTAATACAACGGACAGTGCTGCCCAATGCAGACGACAGTCGCTGAAGAACGTCAGCTTGGTTTGCCGCTCGACGGACCGCGCTTGTTGCGACGGCAGCGAGTCGATCAACTCGAAGTTCAGCACAACGTGTGGCATAGTCCTGAAGGCAGGACTCCGCCCTGCGTAACGCGACAGAACTGATGGTGCCACCCGCTAGGAGACCTTCGCCTAGTCGGACTATGCGATGATGATCTTCCACAACATGCAAGCGGGTAGGTTCACTGTCAGCGACATCCGCTATCAGCATGAGAAGTGTGTTTGTCCCGATATCGATCGAGGCGATTCTCATGCTTTTGTAAAGAGGATTGCTAGCCACTCATCCTCTCGCATCGTACGCTGGTGTTTGAAGCCGGCTGATAACGCGGCTTGCACAACTTCCTCCTCATCATATTGGAGTATACCGCTCACAATTAGGGGTTGGCCGACCATGCGAAGCGAGGTGTGGAGCTTTGGAAAGACGGGGATAAGCACGGTACGGTACATGTTCGCAGCTATTCCGTCGACAGATGGAAGATCCAGACGAAAGATGTCGGCTTGTTGCAGACGAACTCGGTCGCCGACCGAGTTCCGCTCGAGGTTTTCCTGAGCGTTTTCGACTGACCACTCGTCATTGTCGAACGCAAACACTGACGATGCTCCCAGTTGTGCTGCTATAATGGCGAGTACGCCGGTGCCCGTGCCGGCATCCATCCACTCTTGGCCCGATTGGACGTGCTCCTCTACGAGGCGCGCTGTCATTCGAGTAGTGGGATGGTATCCTGTGCCGAACGACATCTTCGGATCGATAATGATGCACAGGGGATGGGTTTGTTCGTGTGCCCTCCATGAGGGACTAATCACAATTCGGTCGGACAAGACAACGGCATCCAGTGATTGTTCCCAGCTGGCATTCCAGTTCTGCT
>JBDHXF010000035.1:0-40756 GCA_039810585.1 Chlorobiota bacterium | reverse complement strand
CAGGGAAAAGCACGGGTAGCAGGGCACCGGCAGGGTATTGAAACGGTGCGGGACATCGTGAAAGCCTCCAGTCAGCTCGGTGTAAAAGTACTTACCCTGTACGCGTTTTCCATAGAAAACTGGAAACGACCCAAAACAGAGGTGAATGCCCTCATGCAGCTCCTTGAGTTCTACCTGCGTAAGGAGGTTGACGAGCTGCACGCCAACAACGTTCGTATCCACGCCATCGGAAAACTCAACGCGCTACCCAATAAAGTCCACCGAGTGTTGATGCAAGCAATCGAGCGCACAGCCCAAAACACCGGACTGACCTTGAATTTGGCGCTGAGTTATGGCGCACGCTGGGACATTGTGCGAGCTACGCAATTGATTTCACTAGATGTTCGTCGAGGCAAGCTTTCACCTGAGGATATTACCGAGGACCTCTTTTCCAATTACTTGGTGACGGCGAGTTTCCCGGATCCGGATCTATTGATCCGTACGAGCGGAGAAATGAGAATTAGCAACTTCCTCTTGTGGGAGATAGCCTACTCAGAAATATTTATTACCAACAAGTGTTGGCCAGATTTTAGCCGAACCGACCTCTATGACGCAATTCAGATTTTTGCCTCACGCGAGCGCCGATTCGGTATGACCTCCTCTCAACTCACCAATGCTGAGGACCATCAGCAACCATCTTACATCCAACGAGTACGGAATGCATTTACGAAGCGTTAAAAGGGTCCTCTGCACATTCTTGCTCTTTTTCGGTGTCGGACTGTTTGCTCAGGCCGTGCAGGGCAATGCAGGCAAACTCCTCATTGCTGGGGTGAGTGTTGAAGGCAATCACTTTGTGGATGCCTCGACCATTATCGCCATTAGCGGCTTACACGTTGGCGAAGAACTTAATCCGAGAAGTGACGAGGTTCCCCAAGGCCTGAAATCACTATGGCTTCGTAAGCAGTTTTCTGACATTAAGATTGTAGTAGACAAAATGTCGCCGCTCGGTGTGTTCCTCAAAATTGTCGTGAAGGAAAACCCACGCTACTCGTCGCTGGAAGTGGAAGGGAACAAGAAAATCACGACGAAGAGTATTCAAGATAGTGTGCACAGAATCCGAGGCGAGATTCTGGCTCCGTCGGACGTTCACGATATCGCTAAATCGGTGAAAGAGTTGTATGCCAGGGATGGATTGCTGTTTGCAACTGTGACAGCGGATACCGTATCCACCGATACCTTGGGATTCGTTCGAGTACGACTGACTATCGATGAGGGCAAAGAGTACTCCATACGCTCCCTTAGCTTCACCGGAAACACAACCGTTCCATCGTCGGTGCTGAGCGACCAGGTTGAAGACTCCAAGCCGGCTCATTGGTGGCAATTCTGGAAGTCGGCCAAATTTGATACGACGAAACTTTCTGAGGACGTGCAACGCGTTGTTGAGTATTACCACAATCATGGCTACATGAACGCCGTGAAGGGAGATGTTCACTATAGTTTGGACGATGCAAACTCAGCAGTGGACATTAGCATTGGAGTTACTGAGGGGCAACAGTACTTCTTGCGAAATATCAGCTTTGAAGGCAGCACAGTCTACACACAAGAGTTTTTACTCCATCGATTGGATGTGAGTAGTGGGAAACCGGTGGATCAGGCACGCATTGAAAAAAATCTCAATGGAAATGAAGAACAGTCAGACATCCGAGCCCTTTATCTAGACAACGGATACTTGCAGTGTCAAATCAAGAGCAATTTTGCCTATGTCGCCACCGATTCTGTCGATTTAAAGGTTCAGATCTTTGAGTACGATCGTTTCATCGTACGGCGAGTAGAGATTGTTGGCAACACGAAAACGCAGGATCGGGTGATTCGACGGGAGTTGTTTACGCAGCCCGGGGATTATTTCAATCGAGGTGCAGTTATCCGTTCTGTGAAGGGACTTGGCGTCTTAAACTTTTTCAATCCTGAGAAACTTCAGCCGAACGTACGACCGGTATCGAGCAACACAGTTGACTTGGTGTATCAGGTGGATGAACGGTCGACCGATGTACTCAATGCCTCGGTGGGTTACGCCGGTACATACGGACTGACCGGAAGTTTAGGAGTTACGTTTAACAACTTCGACATTAGCGACCCGCTGCGAGGCGGCGCAGGTCAAGTGTTTAGTTTTCAGTGGGACTTCGGAACGCAGAATAATCTGCGAACCTTTAGCCTGGGCTTTGCTGAACCGTGGTTGTTCGGCAAACCAACTTCAATCGGATTTAATCTGTACGATACACGGTATTATCTAAACTACAGCGGCCGTCGAACCGGTGGACAGTTCAACGTCGGTCGAAGACTTCGATGGCCGGATGATTACTTCCGCGGCGATTGGTCGTTAGTTGCACAGCATTATGAGGAGTATGGTTCCACGCTTGAAAATGCTAACACAATCTTTACCGATTTGTCCGTTTCTCAGACATTATCTCGAACCAGTTTTGATAACCTCATTTTTCCGTCATCAGGCTCTCGTGCGCGGTACACAACCAAGTTTGGATACGTTGTCATCGATCCCGCGAACTCCATCTACTGGAAAAACGAACTTCAATATGAATTTGTGAATCCGCTCGTGCAGATTGATGGTTTCAACAGACTCGTACTGTATCTGAGTACCCAAATAGGGGATGTGACCAACCTTGGATCAAAAAGCGAGTTTGTACCTCAACTCGAGTACTACAGTATGGGTGGGAACGCCTTGGCAGGAATCAACGTGGTACCCTTACGGGGCTATGACGATAATACCTTGGCGATTCGCGATTCTCTCAGCCAAATCGTGAGCCGTCTCACGTTCAAACAAACCGCTGAGCTTCGCTTCGCAGTATCCCTTAATCCCATGCCGATCTATGTTTCAGCCTTTGCAGAGGCCGGCCGTGCTTGGAGGAATTTCCGAGGTGCGGATTTGTTTAGTCTGTATCGCTCCGCCGGACTTGGCTTGCGTATTTTGCTCAATCCGATTGGCTTAATCGGTTTTGACTATGGATACGGGTTTGATCCACTTCCCGGCTCCACAACCCCAAGTGGTTGGAAATTTCACTTTCAATTTGGTCGATAAAAGTTTTTTCTTCACAACTCTCACTGTATCTCATGAAACTCTCTCTTACACTGTTTACACTTTTCTGTTTGCTCGCCATTGTTCCGCAGGCGCATGCACAAAAGTCCAAAGGGTCGTCCTCCAAGTCATCAATGTCAGGTTCAAGCTCTTCACTTCGAGTTGCTGTCGTCGACGTTGAAAAAGTAGCAAAGGAACTCCCGGAAGCAGTAGATGCGGATAAAATGCTCACCGACATGAAGAATAAAATGGTAGACTCCATGCACGTCATGGAAAAGAACTTCAAGGAAAAGTATGATGCATACACGAAGAACAAGACCATGATGACTCCGGATGCACAAAAGAAGGAAGAGGAGAGCTTAGCCCAACTCAACCAACAATACTCCGCCTATCAAGAAGAAAACTTGGGTGCTCAAGGAACACTTGCACGCAAGCGTGCCGAGTTAATTCAACCGGTTATCTCCAAGATTCAAGATGCGGTAAAGGCTGAAGCCAAGGATGAAGGATATGTGCTGGTATTGGACAAGGTTAGCTCCGGTAGCGTACTGTATGCGGACGATGCCATCGACATCACCTACAAAGTGATCGATCGCATGAAGCGTATGAAGTAAGGCTACCCATCTTTCGTGCAACCTCCGGTTGCTCAAGTAGAAGCAATTTGTTAATCACCATCGAGGTCGCCATGAGAAGGATTCTCATTCTGTTGTTGTTTTTGGCCGGGCCAATGTGCTGGTCACAAAAAGTTGGCTACATCGCTTCTCAGGTCATCCGAGAGAGGTGGCAGGACATGATTCAGGCAACGCAGCGCATACAATCGCTCGTTGACGATTGGAAGCGTGAATTGACCCAGATGCAACAACAAATCGACGATTTAGATCTCGAAATCAAAAAGAATCGATTGATCTGGTCGAACGAAGAACGGTCGGCCAAAGAAGCCGAGCTTCAGAAAAAGAAAGCGGCTCGAGAAGATTTTGCGCACAAGAAATTCGATCCCAACGGCGAGTATGATACGCAAACGCAAGCGATCATGAAGCCAGTTGAGGAAAAACTGTACTTGGCGACCCAGGATGTGGCTGCAAGCGAAGGTTTTGATATTGTTTTTGATAAAACGACTGTTCCGATTCCATATGCCAATCCGAAGTTTGACATCACTGTCAAAGTGATGAAGAAGCTGAATATTCCGGCGGACGATCTGGAGGAAAAGCAAAAGAAGGCCATCGAAGATGACCCGAAGAACAAGAAGGATCGAGAACAGCCGCAAACTCCACGCAAACGATCTCGGACCCAGACGGAGTCTAACGACACTTACAAACCAAACGACCAACAGAACCAAGAAATTCCGCGCTAATTGACCACAGGCAATCCTTTTGGATTGCCTTTTTATTACAAGGTTATGCTACACTTTCAACTGTCAGTCGCGTTCATTGCTCAGCTTTTAGGTTCTGACTGCCCAGCCGGTGGAGAGACACTGATTGTGCGACTAGCAAAGATCGAAGATGCCCACGAAGGTGATATCTCCTTTGTCGCCAATGCTCGTTACGCCTCGCACCTTGAAACGACGCGTGCATCCTGTGTATTAGTCAATGCCTCGCAGGAACTGCCGGTACACAGCTCCACGATCTTTCTTCGCTGTGATGATCCACATCGCTCGTTCGTGCGCTTGATTCGTTATCTGCAAAGTGAGCAGCCGAAGGCTGCACGAATCATTCATCCTTCTGCCGTGATCGCCAAGTCGGCTCAGGTTGCTGATTCGGCCGTTATTGGTGCCGGTGTGGTGATTGGCGAACACAGTGTCGTGTCAGAATCGGCGGTGCTTCACCCTGGCGTGGTACTTGGCAATAACGTGGAAGTGGGGAAGGGAAGCATGCTTTATCCTGGGGTAGTAATCTATGACGATTGTCGTATTGGGGCTGAGTGTATTATCCATGCGAACGCGGTGATTGGATCCGATGGATTTGGGTACCTGGAGAATGCGGACGGTTCATACGATAAAATTCCTCAGATTGGAAATGTTGTGGTTGATGACGCCGTGGAGATTGGCTCCGGTTCCTGTATCGATAGAGCCGCGCTGGGTAGCACCTACATCGGTAAGGGAGTGAAGATCGACAACCTCGTCCACATAGCACACAATGTTGAAGTGTCGGACCATACCGCAATTGCAGCTCAATGCGGTATAGCCGGGGGAACCCGAATCGGCGTACGGAACAGACTTGCAGGACAAGTTGGAGTAGTCGGGTATATTCAAACAGCAGCAGATGTGACTATTGGCGCACAGTCAGGTGTGTCAAAAAGTCTGCCGCAAGCAGGTGTGTATTCAGGATCTCCAGCCGTTGAACTCAAACAGCGTTTGAGACAAGAAGCTACGATTCGACGATTGAGTCGATAACAGAACACTCCGCAATTTTCGCTCAAGGTTTAACATCTGTGTGGGTCCATTGCAACCTTGAGGTTTCGTAGAACCGCGTCCAGGTCTTACGAGCCACACATAAGCGTGTTCGTAGACAAGGTCGGTTGTCAAGCATGCTAGGGCTCAGTCGATTTTGAGGCAAGGTACAACGTTCATTGCCCTCGCATCCAGGACATACCACCTCGACGACACCTGGGCTTTCTCATCTTTCCCTGATGCCTGCCATCTTTCAGGTGTTGATTCGTGTCCACGTCGGAACCATGCCGTATTTTTGTAGACTCCAAAGGAACAGAACTCGGCTATGATCGAAAAACAACGTACGATAAAAGAGCCTGTGCAATTTTCAGGCGTAGGGCTCCACACCGGCAATCCATCCACAATTACTTTTCACCCGGCTCCGGAAAATTACGGCTACAAGTTTGTGCGCCTGGACGTACCAAACTCACCGGAAATTCCCGCATTGGTGGACAACGTGGTTGACATCGCTCGCGGCACAACCTTAGCGGTTGACGGCGTTCAAGTTCACACGGTTGAGCATGTGCTCGCAGCATTAGTCGGCTTACAGATCGACAATTGTCGTATGGAGCTTAGCGCTAACGAACCACCGGTGGGTGACGGCAGTGCGATGCCGTTTGTTGAAGTGCTTCGCGGAACAGAAATTGTGGAACAAAAGGCGGCACGCGATTACCTCGTATTCGATGAGCAGGTGCGATACACGAATGATGCGACCGGAACAGATATCCTTGCCTTGCCGAACGAGGATTTCCGCGTGACGGTGATGATTGACTATAAAAACCCTGCTCTGGGCTCGCAGCACAGCGGTCTGTTCAATCTCCAAACAGAGTTTGTCGATGAATTTGCCTCTGCACGAACTTTCTGCTTCTTGCATGAGGTGGAAATGCTTTGGGATCAGGGCTTAATTAAAGGCGGGAACTTTGACAATGCAGTGGTTATAGTCGATCGTGACATGAGCGACTCAGAACTCAATGAGTTGATAAAGAAACTCGGTATCGAAGGGAATGCGGTTATCGGAACAAATGGGATTTTGAATAACAAAACCCTGCGATACCGAAATGAACCTGCACGCCATAAGCTCTTGGATATGTTAGGTGATTTAGCACTCATTGGTGCACCGCTGAAAGGACAAATTCTGGCGGCTCGGCCCGGTCACGCCTCTAACATCGAGTTCGCGAAAAAAGTTCGCAAGCACTATCTGCACAAAAAGGCATTCCGACGCTTGCAACCGAAGTACTCCAATGGCTCGGTCATGGACATTAACGCGATCTTGAAAATTATGCCGCATCGCTATCCTTTTCTCTTGGTGGATCGCATTACGGAGTTTGACACCGAGAACAATAGAATCGTTGGGTATAAGAATGTGACCATTAATGAGCCGTTCTTTCCGGGTCACTTTCCAAATCGACCCGTGATGCCCGGAGTATTGATTCTCGAGTCGATGGCGCAGGTTGGATGCATGCTTATGCTTAACATGGACGGTATGTTCAGCGAGAACAAGCTTGTGTTTTTCATGGGAATCAACAACGCTAAATTCCGTAAGCCGGTAATCCCAGGCGACCAATTAGTTATTGATGTGAAAATGACAGGAAAGCGCTTCAACACGATTTCGTTGCAGGCAAAAGCCTACGTGGGAGAAACCTTGGTTTCGGAGGCAGACTTGTCGGCGGCAATTGTTGATAAGGAGGCCTAAGAATGAGTACAGAGATACATCCCAGTGCAATCGTTTCCCCAAAAGCTCGCTTAGGATCGAATGTTCGTGTCGGTGCCTTGGCTGTGATTGAGGATGATGTTGAGATAGGAGATGACACCGAGATTATGATGCATGCTGTCCTCTTGGATGGAACCCGCATCGGTTCTCAATCTCTCATTTACCCGGGCGCGGTGATTGGAGCCAAACCTCAGGATCTGAAGTTCCACGGACAAAAAACTTTCGCCATCGTCGGGGACCGGACTACCGTTCGTGAATGCGTCACCATCAACCGAGCATCGCACACCGAATCGGTGCGCGTTGGAGACGACTGTCTCATCATGGCCTACTCCCACATTGCTCACGATTGCGAAGTGGGGAACAACGTTGTTATCGCGAATGCTGTACAGCTTGGCGGTCACGTTCAGATAGGTGACTGGGTTGTGCTTGGCGGTGTTTCAAAAGTTCATCAGTTCTGCCGTGTGGGAAAGCATGCCATGGTTGCAGCCGACGCGATGGTGACCAAAGATATTCCACCCTACGTGCTAAGCGGGCGAAACCCTGTCAACGTGGAAGGAATAAATAAGATTGGCCTCTCTCGTCGTGGTTTTAGTGCAGAGCGTATTTCTGAAATAGATCAGTTTGTAACGCACGCCTTTTTCTCAGGCCTCAATATGTCGGACGGTATTGCTTCGTACGAAGCGGCAAATTCGCATCCTGGTCAGGATGTGCTGGACATGATTTCCTTCATCCGCCAATCCAAACGCGGAGTTATTCGTTAAGAATGTTTTAAGAAGTTCGGCCACGTGCGTTTGAGCTAGGCGGAATTCTCTCTGCCTGCATTGGAATTATGAAAGCGCCGCGAGCGCATCATTGATATCTGCGATGAGGTCATCACAATCTTCCACGCCTACAGATAATCGAACAAGACCATCAGTGATGCCGAGCTTCTGTCGCTTTTCGACAGGCACCGATCCATGAGTCATGCTAACCGGGTGACACACCAGCGATTCAACACCACCCAACGATTCACCTAGTGTAAACAGTTGTACAGCTTCGGTAAACTGTTTGGCCTTCTCTAACGACCCAAGTTCAATACTAATAATTCCACCAAAACCCGACATCTGCGACGCAGCTAATTCATGTTGGGGATGTGAGGGGAGTCCTGGATAATGTACGGCCTTAACAGCAGGATGTTTTTCCAAGAGAGTGGCAATAGCATGAGCATTCTCAGCATGCTGTCGCATTCGAAGTGAGAGGGTTTTCACCGATCGAAGTAGCAGCCAGCAGTCTAAGGGGCCTGGAACGGCGCCGGCAGCATTTTGAATAAAGCCCAGACGATCGGCAATGTCTTGGTGACGAGTGATGACCACTCCGTGTATCAAGTCTGAGTGTCCTCCCAAGTACTTGGTTGCCGAATGCACCACAATGTCAGCACCAAGAGTTAAAGGTCTCTGGAAATACGGTGTAGCAAAGGTATTGTCGACCACTAGCCATGCCTTGTGTTCATGAGCAATGGTGGCCAAGCTCCGAAGATCCGTAATCGTCATCATCGGATTTGTTGGCGTCTCCGTGTAGAGCATCGCCGTGTTGGGTTGTATAGCTGCTCGAACTGCATCGAGATCTCGCATATCGACAGATGTAAAGTCGAGACCGAAGTTTCTCAGAACTTTATCGAATAAACGAAAGGTTCCACCGTACATATCTTCAGCCATCACCACATGGTCTCCTGCCTTCAATAGCTTCATCGTAGCATCGATGGCAGCCAAGCCGGATCCGAAGGCAAAGGCATCGATTCCTTCTTCCAGCGATGTCATGCTCTCTTCCCACGCAAATCGCGTAGGGTTCTGCGTACGAGCGTACTCAAATCCCTTGTGCTTACCAATTGCTTCCTGTGCATAGGTTGAAGTTTGGTAGATAGGAACTGTAACAGCTCCGGTTAATGGATCGGGTGCCTGACCATCATGAATTGCTCTGGTTGAAAATCCGTGCTTTGCCATTGTAGATCGTGGAAACGTTGTAAATAGACTCAAGCACAAAAATAACCATGATCAGCGAGTGGCTCGCTTTTGAGGAAGCGAGTGACTCGCATACCCCGGAGCGAGAGGCTCGCTTGTGGGAGCAGCCTGTGAAGAACACAAGTGATGTTGGGTTGGAAATTGGGTGGCACCTATGCGCGTACACGGGGCGTGAAACGCCACGTGTAAGAAGAATGTCGTGTGCGAGGCTTCAGTGCATAGCCTGGAGAGCAATGAGCGCTGTTAGAGAACGATTGGGTTGGTATAGACCAGTTGTAGCAAAACAGTGCTGAGAGAGGCTAGGGTGTGCGAACCGATATTGGACATGTCGTCAGCCTGTGTATGCCAGTAGCGACGTCGAGGATTGGGATCTTTGTTGCCAATGAGCTCCATATCGATAATATCCACGGCGGGGATACCGGCGTCGATGAGCGGTCGATGATCGTCTGTAATTCCACCACCAACTTGATCGACAAAGTAGTCGGGGGCATAGATACGTCCGAGGTCCCACATGCGCTGAACAACCGGTGCAGCGCTTTCCACCGAGGCTTGTTCCTTCATGAAGCGTGCTTGTTTGTCGCCCACCAAATCTAGTAGGATAGCGTATCGCGGTCGCTGTACGGGCATGTTTTCGGCGAAATACTTCGACCCAATACAGAAGTTGTCACCATCCGTTCGATAGCCAATATCTTCGCCATCAAAGAACACCAGGTCAATTCCAATGTCAGGTTTCTTTTCGTGGAAGACTCGCGCCAGCTCCAGCAATATCGCAACGCCGCTGGCTCCGTCGTTCGCTGCTGGTATGCCTTTGGCGTAGTTCGCGTGCACAGAGTCCTCATCTGATCTAGGTCGTGAATCCCAGTGGGCACACAGTATGATGCGTGTCTGCTGCGCAGGATTGATACGTCCGACAATGTTGCACAAATGCCAGTTGATGCCATACACGTCTTGCTGAAAGGTTTGCTGCACGACCGTATCGCAGAATGGCTGTAGGGAGTTTGTGATAAACTGACGGCAATCGTCGTGGGCCTTGGTGTTGGGGACGCGGGCACCAAAAGCCACCTGTGTCTGACAGAGTTGCATTAAGCGATTTTCATCGACGGTCGGCAGTTGGAGTTGTTGTGCGTGGTTATCTTGCACCGGGCTTTTGGGAAGTTGTTCTTGGTGACAAGAGCTGAATTCCAGCCAGGGAATAACGGACGTAAAGAGCACGATACTTAGCTTGTTAAAAGTGGTCATGGCATGTCGGAAAGTGTCGGCCGCAAAATAGGAGAATCATGACAAATCTTCCCGACGCTTCTTCACAACCGGAACGTATTCGGTATCAAAACATCTTGCGAGACGTCGAGCTCATCATCGTCGATGTTGATGGAACGATGACGGACGGCGGAATGTACTATTCCACCGACGGAGAAATCATGAAACGCTTTTCCGTGCACGACGGAATGGGCATAACATTAGCCCGTCGAGCGGGTATTGAAGTTGCTATCATGACGAGCGAAGTGACAGAAATCGTCAAAAAAAGGGCGGAAAAGCTCTCGATACGCCATTGTATGCTGGGCAGTAGAGCAAAAAAGAGCGACACCGCAGATCTGGCAGAAAAAATCGGTACGGTTCTTGAGAAGGTTGTCTTTATCGGTGATGACGTTAACGACGCCTTAGCGATGCAGTCAGTCGGTTTCTCCGCCTGTCCATCCGACGCGGTGCCGTACATTAAAAGTCTCGCATCATACGTCTGTGAGGCTAAAGGCGGTCACGGTGTGGTTCGCGAAGTAGTGGAACTCATTTTACGCAGTAAAGGACACACGAATTCGCTCCCTGAACATTGGTAACGATCATCACTATAATTTAAAGGAGATTGGCATGGCAGACAACGAAAGCAACTACGGCAGGGGATTCCTAGCCGGAGCACTGATTGGTGGTGCGATTGGCGCTATCACGGCATTGGTTCTTGCACCCAAGAGCGGTCGAGAACTTCGTCGTGATCTTGCAGAACGTTCCAGCGATTTGTACGACAAGGCACAGGAATTACTGTCCAACGAAGAACCTGGATCCGAATTACCTCCGGTTACTCAGAACGAGGGTCGTGCGCGAGCTGAGCGCATCGTTCAAACGGCTCGCGACCACGCCGAGACACTTCTCTCAAACGCCGAGCAGGTGTTGCGAGATGCCAGAGTAAAGGCGGCTAATGCGAAGGAAACCATGCAGGATAACATCAATCGCGTCCGTGATGCTGCCCGGGCAAGCGTAGATGTTTTTAACAGAGAAATTGAATCTGAGCAGCACTAAGGATGAATGCCGTATGGAAACAGCGCTTATAGTCATTGCCGGAATCGCCCTCATTGCATTTATAGCCGTTTGCATCTATGCCTTGCGGATGATTAATCGCGTGAGCGACTTGATGCTGGATGTCAGCTCTGCCATCGACGAAACGAAGCGATTGGCCGCCGAGCTTAATCGAGGGTTGCCGCAGACTTTTGCGTCGATTCAAAGCACCACAGCTCAGGCTACTGTCACCATGAAAAATGTCGACACACAGCTAGCAACGCTTGGTGAGGGATTACACCAATTCTCGGAGGTGGGTCGCCGTATTAACGCGTTGGAAAGTCGCCTTCAGGACAAAGTTGAAGGTCCGTTGTTGCAGGCAGCCTCTGTCGTGAGCGGCGTGTCAAAAGCAATCAACACCTTTGTGAATGGCGTTCGTAACAATCGCTAGTAACCCCTTACGAAATACACGCTCAGTTCCTGCTCAGTACACTTTTAGCCTCAACAAAAAAGCCCTTCATAGTGAAGGGCTTTTTTGTTGAGATCTTTTTGGTGGGCGCAGGATTCATGAGGGTCGCAAGGACCTTACGCGAAGCTGAAGCGTCGCTTTGTAGCCACTTGAAACACCAGCATCAACACTACGCTGTACGCGAGGTCTGCGACTAAAGAATTACGGAAAAAGGGAAGTGCCATGACAAAGCACTGCCCCAAACCAGCAACCGTAAGGGCATACATGGACCCGAACATCCAAACAGCCACATTAGTTGTCAGGAAAAAGAACACGGAGCCGGCAAACGTCGAGCCCAGTACTGAAATCCAACGCGATCCGCGCTGCGCTACAGCAAACGACGCCAGTGCAATGAGTGCCATACTTAGATATACCACAGCTTGTGTGTCGTGAAAAGCATAGCCCCAATCGTTGTGTCGTACGGCCAGCAATACGTCACCAATTGCCATCGAAGCAAGGGGCAAGAGAACTGCAAGGCGACGTGATCTAAGGCTAAAAGCACCAAAGACGGCAATAGCTGTGATCGGCGCAACGTTTGGCATCCATTCAATAAGGCGTGCACACGCTGCAATCAAAATAAGGGCAATGGCAAAGAGACTTTGTTGCCGCTGAGTTGTCATCATGTTCGTTCGTTGTTGTTCGTGTAGTGCTGCAAAATACAGACAAAATTCGAGTACACATCGAATCCTAAATCAGACTGTTGAGTCAAGAACAGCGGGTCTGTGTAGACTATGAACTGATTGTTATTCGCAAGTGCTTCGCACCCGCATCGCGAAGAAGTGTCTCACGTACTGACATGCTATAAGAACAGTCCTCAAAACCAAATGCAAGGTACATGGCTAAGAGCCAATCGTTTCAATTGAGAGTGTATGTGAGCAGTACCGTCAACTTATGAGGCGTTCATATTGCCTAGGCCTAGAGGGAAAGGTTGGCGTATTGTGTCTGAAATCCAGCGCGCTACTGATCAAACTTAGCTGTCAGATCTCGCTCTTGGGTCTCAACATATGGGCAGTCGGCAAAAGCTGTAAAATCATCGAGCGCATGCACTGGACGCTAGGCGTCGAATGCTTAGACCACAGCGTCTCAATTTGAAATAACGAGCACAATAAAGTTTGTCCGCTTCGACTTAGGTCTACTACCGGCAAAATGGGTGACAAGAGGCCTAATTGCTACCTATCGGCAACTTTACATAATTATGATTGTATTGATAATGGCAGGTTAATCAGGAATGTGGTTCCATGGCCAGGCTCCGAGTGTTTTACCACCAGGCGGCCGCCGTGGTAGTCTTCAACGATGCGTTGCGACAGACTGAGTCCAAGACCCCAACCGCGGGACTTGGTCGTAAATCCTGGTTGGAATATCTGTTTGCGAACCGTACCGGTCATTCCTTTGCCATTATCGCTGAGCTCTAAGGATACCACGTTTTGCTTACTGTGCTTTTGAACCGTAATTCGAATGTTCCCATTTGGATGGTCAATTGCCTCTATGGCGTTCTTGAGCAAATTTTCCAGAACCCAACTGAACAGTTCACGGTTTAAAAGAAGTTCATCATGAGTGTCATAGCGACGCTCTAAGTGCACGTGACGGGCAAATTGAGGCAGACGTTTTTCAAAATACTGGCAAACCGGCTCTACGACCGACTCCAAATTCATGGGACTGAGCTTGGGTTGCGAGCCAATCAGCGAGAATCGATTGGCGATAATCTTCAGGCGCTCGACGTCATTCTCCATCTCCTGAAGCGTTCCCATTCTGGCTGTATGGGACTGCTCATCTCGCATCAGCTCTATCCAGGCTAACAAACTGGATAAAGGCGTCCCTAATTGATGGGCAGCCTCCTTTGCCATGCCCACCCACACGTTGGTTTCCTCTGTTCGCCTTAAATGACTGAATGCCAGATAACCAATGCCAATGAAGACCGCGACGATCAGGATTTCGATGTACGGAAGATAGCGTAGTCGTGTGACCAGCACAGAATTGGTATAGTACACTTTGCTAATCACCCGCCCATCCTTAGAGCGAATTTCAATGCCCTTGTAGGCTGTCTTCATCTTGTTTACATAATCCTGCACATAGTGCTGAGATTGTGCTTGAGACCACGCAGAATCCAACTCAAGATTAAGCGAAAATTGTGCGTATGGCTCAATTGCCTGATCGTCGGCATCGGTGATGATTACCGGAAAGTTAATGGCAGGTGTTAAAGAGTCTCTGATGAAAAAGAAATCCATCACTGGACTGTTCTGCTCAAAGCTTCTGGTGCTAAACGTCTGTAATATATCGGCATACAGTGTTACCAGCCTGTGTTCCCTTTCCACTAATTGGCTGACGATACCATGAGTGTAGGCTAAAACTGAAATGACAATTGACAGTCCGCCAATTGTCAGTAAGACCTTGATTTGCCACTTGGTTAGCGACTTCTTCCACCATCGAGCTTTCACCCGATTATTAGCTATTTCAATATGTTGCTGCTGAAGCTTCAATAACTTTATTATCAAGTAGTTAGTATCGTGTACGAAGAATCAAGCTGATAGTCGAAGGTTTTTTGAGAGCCGTTATGCATGTCTTTTATTGTCATGGTATTAGCGTCATACTCATCTTTGCCAATAAAGATAACATATCGAGCATTCAACTTATCGGCTTCTTTTAACTGAGCTTTGAAGCTGCGTCTTTGTAAATCGCAGGTGCAGGATAGTCCGCGTTGGCGCACTTGAGACGCTACGAGCAATGCACGTGACACATAGGGGCTATCGTACACGATGGCACAATCTATCGATGTTTCCTTTGCTTCGGCGGCTAGGGACGACAGGAGTACCAAACGCTCCATCCCAATTCCAAAGCCAATTCCGGAAGCCGGAGGAGCTTGAAGGGTTTCAAAAAGGTTATCGTAGCGTCCACCACCTCCAATTGCATCTTGGGCGCCCAATTCACGGGTTTTGAATTCGAAGACGGTGTGACTGTAATAATCCAAACCTCGAACGAGAAAGGGGTTCACAGTGTACGACACGCCGCAGGCGTCAAGAATTGATAACACCTGCCGGAAGTGGTTGTTCGATGTTTCGTCCAACACCTCGGTGAGTTTTGGTGCAAGAGCTGTTATCGCTTTATCAGCTTCATCTTTGGAATCGAGGATGCGCAGCGGATTAGAGTGCAAGCGTCGTTGGGAGTCGGCACTGAGTTGCGTTTCGTGTTGACTCAGAAAGGCCACAAGGAGCTCGCGATAGTGTTTGCGAACCTCTGAGGATCCAAGAGTGTTTATTTCAAGTTGAAACGTGTTTACGCCACAGGCTTTGATCAGATCGTTGGCCAGCACAATCACTTCGGCATCAGCCTCCGGATGTATCGGACCGATGCACTCAACGCCAATCTGATTGAACTGGCGTTGTCGTCCGAGTTGAGGTCGTTCGTAGCGAAAGCACGGCCCCTGGTACCACAAGCGCAAGGTAGGGCGAGCGCGGAGCATAGTGTATTGCGCAACGGCTCGGGCAACCGGAGCGGTGAGCTCAGGTCGCAGACAGAGCATCTCGTTTGACCGATCGGGAAAGGTGTACATTTCCTTCGAAACCACGTCGCTGCCTTCTCCCGCGCTTTTACGAAACAACTCTTGGTATTCGATGATTGGAGTTCGGATTTCTTCGTAGTTGAACAGCGAGCATATCCGACGGATCCGATCCTCGATGGCTTGCCAGACGCGTGATTCTTCCGGCAGGATGTCCTTAGTTCCTTTGATATTGGAAAGCATGGCAGTATGTGTATATGAAAAAGGGCACCAATTGTGCCCCAAGATTACGAGATCGACGAGATCGACGTGGAGACTTGTCAATTCATCTCAGACCGCAGGAGCAAAGCGTGAATGTCTTCCGGTTTTTTTGCATGCACGGCCTCGTTGCGAAACGACTCCGAGGAGACGATGCGAGAGATTTTACTCAGTAGCTTCAAATGCGTGCTGACTTGGTCTTCCTTACCCACCAGAATAACGACGATTTGCACGGGTTCGTTGTCCAGCGATTCATAGTCCAAGGGCTCGGCAAGGGTCAGTAACGCCGCTGATGTTTGCTTTACGGCATTTGTCTTCCCATGCGGGAGTGCAATGCCATGCCCAATGCCGGTAGACATGAGGTTTTCGCGTTCGAAAATGATGCGTCGCACCTCATGAATGTCGTCGATATCACCGTTGCGTTTCAGAATGCCCGGCATATACTCAAGCAACTCGTCTTTCGAATGAATCGGGACGTTCACTTCGATGCGAGATGGGGTGATGATGTCGGATATATTCATGCGGAGCGGCTTGATTTCGAGTGTGCAAAAATACGCCCATAACGAAGACTACGCCAAGAAGGAATTGGCTTCTTCGGCGTTGCCGAAGCAATTTTCTCAGCTATCCCGCCAGCTCTGAACACGAGAATGAAACTGATCAGCCAGGTCTCGGGCATCATCAGCATTGTCTGCCTCCGCAACGATGGTGAACTCTCCCCTTTCTTTATCCGGGAGGATGAGAATCGAGCTCGAGTCCATAAACATTTTCACGCCGTCTACTAATTGTCTCTCCAAACTCTCGGAGAATTCCATCGCATGGCGCATCACTTTTCCTTTAAGCTCCCAAGGGCAAGGCACCGACGCTTTGATTTGGTGTCGTTTCGCAAGATTCTGATCAAGTTCGGCGAGCACATACTTGGTCTCTGCGAGCATCTCCAGAATCTTTGCGATCGAGTACAAACCATCGGATGCAAACATGTAATCGGTGAAGATAAAGCCACCGCGAGTGCCCCCAACAAAAGCGATATCGGGATTGCGCGTGGCATCCATCATGGCGGCGTGTGAGTTCTTAATGCGATACACGTCCACTCCATACTCCTGTGCGACCATATCAATTTCCTTGGTTGCCTCTACGGGTACGGCAATGGCGTACTTCTTGCGATGCTTGTTGGTTTCGAGGAAGAGTTTGGTCACAACCGTGATCAGCCGCATTGACGAAAACCAGTAGCCACGTTCATCAATGAGGGCAATGCGCTCCGCCCCGGGATCGATTTTGAATCCAACTTGATAACCCAGAGAGCGCATGACGTTAGAGACTTCGTCTTGATTGACCGGGTCGTAAGTATTAATCGACGCACGAGCGGCGTCGATGTAGCTATTCATGGCGAGAACATTGCATTGCAGGCGACCGAGGATATTGGGGAATACGGCGCTGGCTGCGCCGAAGCTGTAGTCGACGAGGATCTTATACTGATTGTCCGAGATAAGATCGACTTTAAGTTTTTCACTAAAGCCGCTGACGTAATTCTCAATCTGACGTTCAGGGAAACTAATAGAACCAACGGACTCTTGCGGAGCTCGCTTGATGTCTTCTCCAAAGAAGAATCGTTCGACTTTCTTGGTCATATCACCGGTAATATCCCGGCCATCACTGGCGAAGAGTATAATATCGGTTTTATTTGGAACTCGGATCGATTTCCGCACATGAAAGCCGGCTTGAAACGAACCATTGCGTGTGTACTGACGAGTTTGAGGAATGGGGGTAGTTTGCAGGTCAACCACGTTGACACCAACTGACATCAATCCGGTTACCACGGCTCGTTTCATCATTCGCGAGGTTGGATCTGTATCTCGTGAGGCGACCACTGTGGCTCCAACACCTAAGGCGTTACCGAGAGAAGCTCCGAGTCGTGCGCCAAACTCGGGGTTCATTTCAACGTTTGAGGTACCGGTGATTCGCGCGTCCGTAAAGAGTTCGCGCAACCATTTTTCTTCCTGAACCAATGAGTGTGACAGGCGGGCATACGGCTCGACGGTTTTCTGGTTCCACAGTTTAATGTTGGATCGCAGTTCGGCGTGTTCGCCAATGGAGCAATGTTCGGCGATGAAGACGTTTTCTTCGATGGTGACGTCGTTGGCAATCTGGGTGTTGTTGCAGATCACGTCGTTACTTAAATCCGCCCGTTCCCCCACCTGAACGTTGTGCCAAAGCACAGACGATTGGATTGACGTTCCGTTTCCTATGTTGGTGCCATCGCCAATAATGGAGTTGACTATACGCGCATGCTCACCGATATGCACGTCTCGACCTAACGCCACGAAGCCTTCCAGACGTGCAGACGGTGCAATGGTGCATCCGCTATCTTGAATTACATTGTTCTGTCGCGATCCGGAAATGTGCAGATGAACCTTAGACGACAGCACGTCTTGTACAGCCGTTTGATACTCGTTTAGATTTCCAATATCTCGCCAGTACCCGTCGGCAACATATCCGTACAGTGGGAGCCCTCGTTGCAGCATCAACGGGAATAAGTCCTTCGAAAAATCAAATTCCTTCTGGAAAGGAATTAAATCGAGTGCTTCGGGTTCGAAGATGTAGATGCCGGTATTGATGGTATCGCTAAACACCTCGCCCCACGACGGTTTCTCGAGGAAGCGTGTGATACGACCGTCGTCCGAACGCAACACGATTCCATAGGCAAGAGGGTTCTGTACGTGCGTAAGCAAGATGGTGGCCATCGCCTTATTGCGCACATGAAACTCCAGAGCCTTGCCTAAATCAAAATCGGTCAGTACGTCGCCGCTAATGATAATGAATCGTTTTCCCAGGTGCTCGGCAGCATTGCGAACTGCCCCGGCTGTGCCGTAATCGGCTGCGGCCAGCACGTAGTCCATGTGTACCCCAAGTCGAGAGCCGTCACCAAAATGCGACGTGATGCTTTCCGGCTGATAGTAGAGCACCGACAAAATATCGGTGATCTCGTGCCTCTTAAGCAAGTTCACGATATGTTCCATGAGAGGAGCATTGGCCAAAGGAACCATCGGTTTCGGCACGCCGACGGTAAGGGGGCGCAGGCGTGTCCCGAATCCGCCTGCCATAATTACAGCTTTTGTGCTCATAATTGTCGTGCTAGAGGTGTGCGCAGAAGTACGGACAAAATACTACAAGAGCTATGCTTTGGGCACAGAATTCTCGTCAATTCGCCTCATTTTTCCACTTTGCACCAAAATTTCCATCTACGTAGAATCCCTGATGGCCATATCCACCGTATCTTTGTGAAAATGCTATGTACCATCTTTAGAAAGGGGAAGAATATGTCAGGAGCGACTATTCTAAAATCCTGCGGAATAGGACTCAGCCTTGCGCTCGCAGTGGGTACAATTGGGTGTACGAAAATGATACAACCGGACCAATTGTCGGAACTTCGAAGCTTGCGCGCCAAGGAAACGCAGCTCAATAAGTCCATCTCAGACCGTGAGGCTGAGAAATCGAAGCTGCAACGAGAACTCTCGCAGCGTCAAACGGAAACCAAGCAGTGCAATGATCGCCGTCAATTTGTATTGGCCAAACTGAACAACTTCCCTGGTGTTCTTGGCGATCCACTGCCTGAAAATCCACCGCCGCCACCGGAACCGCCAAAGAAAACAAAGTCAAAGAAGAAATAACCCATTTGCAAAACAAAGAAAGGAAACTCACGATGAAAAAGCTTCTCGTTTCCGTGCTTGCAAGTGTGGCTATGCTCTCACTTGTTAGTTGCGGCTCAAGTACGGTTATACCGGCACCGGATTCAAAGCTGGACAGTTTACTAACATTCGACGAAGCGAATCTTCGCTTGAACGACTGGCGTTCGAAAATTGCCGGTCTGGAAAGCAGAGACTCTATGCTTGCGGCAGACAATAAGGCTCTCGAAGAAAAACTCGAGGCAGAAAAGAATGCGGCAAAGAAATGTGCTGATGACATCTATGCTCTGGTGCACGCCAACGAAGCCCAGGTCAACGATTACAAGGAAAATCTAGGTCGCTTAACCGGCCAAATATCTGAGCTCAAGTCACTCGACGATGAACACTTCGAAGCTCGAAAGAATGACGTGTACGACTTGGCTAAAACATGGAATGGCTTGCGCACCAATCAGATTTCTGTACTCCCTGAGTTCTTCGATCGTATGGTGCAGGCTCGTGCTGACATCGTATCGCTTATGGATCGCAAGGTTGTCAAGAAATCCAAGAGTTACACCGTTCGCTCATGGGAACAGT
This sequence comes from Chlorobiota bacterium, assembly GCA_039810585.1. Lineage (GTDB taxonomy): Bacteria > Bacteroidota > Ignavibacteria > Kapaibacteriales > NICIL-2 > JBBATK01. Next base: position 20,782 of record JBDHXF010000035.1, on the reverse strand, counting down.
ATCACGATTGTCTCTGGAACATTGCCGGTCAATCCGATATCTATGGCGATCCCTTCCAATGGGTAAAGCTATGGCAAGGGAATTCCAATATTATCCGCAATCCGGATATTATTCGTGAAGGTATGGAATTGACGGTACCTCCTCCGGGACCAAAGACCACCGAGGAACAGAAAGCAGAACGTATGTACTGGCGCAAGAAGAAGGCAAATCAGGAAGCTGCCATGAAGCTTCCTGCAGCCAATTCAAATGTAGCCGCTCCGTCATCCACTCCGGCTCCTGCACCTGCGGCTCCGGCAAAGAAGATGGATGAAAAGGGCGAAAAGAAATCGAACTAAGATGTCCCGGCTCGTTTTTCCGAGAAACCCCGCGGAGTGTTATCCGTGGGGTTTTTCGTTAGACCCAAGAAGCACTTTATTCACCTCTCATTGCCTATGGATTTAGTTGAACGTAAGATCAAAATTGGTGACGTCGATCCATTGAGTTTGTTTGGATCCAACGATGCGCATTTGCACTTTATCGAGAGCCGTTTTGCTGCCTCTATATCGTTTCGAAACAACATACTTACGGTGCGCGGTGAGGCCGACGATGTCAAGAGGGTTGAAAGCGTGTTCCAGGAGATGCTCTACCTGGTCAAGAAAAAGGGTTCGCTCAACACGTCGGCGATTGCAGAGCTCATCGATTTAGTGGAGCAACCAAAGTCGGCGACCAACGGCAGTCACACTCCTTCTGAAGCCGGAACTGAAAGCAACGGTCCCCGAGACAATGTGGTGTTGTGGGGTCGCAAGGAGCCGATAAAGGCGAAGAGTCCGCGGCAAATCGAATACCTTGAGTTGATGCAAAAAAACGATCTCGTTTTTGCAATTGGACCCGCAGGAACCGGAAAGACCTACTTAGCTGTCGCTATGGCTCTCGCTGCTTTGAGAAACAATGAGGTGCATAAAATTGTACTCTCGCGTCCGGCGGTGGAAGCCGGTGAATCGCTTGGCTATCTTCCCGGCGATTTGTTTGATAAGGTGCATCCCTATTTACGTCCGCTATTAGACGCCGTCGCCGACATGCTCACTCCGGATAAACTCCGAAGTCTGAATGAAAAGAACATGATTGAGATTATTCCCCTGGCGTACATGCGGGGGCGTACGATCAACAATGCCTTTATCATTTTGGATGAGGCGCAAAACACGACGCCGACGCAAATGAAGATGTTCCTCACTCGCCTAGGATTCGGATCGAAAGCGATAGTGACAGGTGATGTGACGCAGATTGACCTTGCGGCACGACAACCGAGTGGACTGATCGAGGCGCGCAAAGTGCTTCAGGATGTTCCGGGAATCGCTTTTGTGAGTTTTGAGAAGTCCGACGTTGTCCGTCATAAACTCGTCGCCAATATTATTGATGCGTATGAGAGGGACGCCCAACGGGCGCATGAAGCGCAACAACTCAAGAAGTCTGACTCATCCCACAATCAATCGTCCTAAGGAGCTGATAGAACGCTCTCGCTCACTGTCGCCATGGTTGTATTATTCTCCATAGGATTCCTGCAGTTCACATTGGTTGACGCAATCGATGTGGTGCTGGCCGCGCTCATCCTCTACTGGGTGTACAGAGCCCTGCGTGCAACAGTAGCTATCCAAATTCTGATTGGCTTGCTCTTTCTTGTCGCTGTGTCATTCGTGGTGAATAGTGCGAACATGAAGGCCCTGTCGTGGATCGTGAACGCCATCACCAACATTTGGTTGCTGGCTTTCATTGTGTTGTTTCAGCCTGAGTTGCGACGCATTCTCACTGCGCTCACACGCACGCGCCTCTTCCGTCTTTTTGTTCGTCTCAATATCAATCAAACCATCGATGAAGTGATCGATGCGGTACGAGACTTCAGCGAAAAGCACACGGGTGCACTCATCGTGTTTACTCGAAATCAAAACATTCGCATTACCATCGAAACCGGGATTCCGCTGCAAGCGGTTGTTTCCACGGAATTGTTAGCCTCTATTTTCAATACTCGCTCGCCCTTGCATGACGGAGCTGTGGTGCTGGATGGCCAGACACTGGTAGCCGCACGGTGTATTCTTCCGTTAAGTAACGTTATGAAAATTGGCGGACGAAATCTCGGGACTCGGCATCGAGCCGGTTTGGGATTGAGTGAACATGCCGATGTTTTAGTGCTGATCGTTTCTGAAGAAACCGGCGGAGTCTCCATCGCCCACGAAGGCGAGCTCCTCATGAACATTCCCTTTCACGCGCTTCGTTCAGAGCTGAACAGAATTTTGTCGGATCGAACGACCGTGAAAGACGCCATCGAAGAATTTCATCAAGACGAACCTCGATCCTGATTGCATGCAAAACCTAAGTCTCGATACGACGAAAGACGAACTCCTTCTCGAGTTGCAACGCAAAGGTATTCACGATCCGGCCGTGCTTAGTGCTATAGCAAGTGTCCCCCGCGAACGCTTTGTTCATCCGGCCTTTGCCCGTAAAGCTTACAACGACGTGGCATTGCCGATTGGATTGGACCAAACTATTTCGCAACCATTTACTGTGGCGTACATGACGCAGTCGATGCAACTGCAGCCAGGGATGAAGGTTTTGGAAATCGGAACGGGTAGTGGCTACCAAGCAGCTATTCTGGCGGCAATGAAGTGCATGGTGTATTCGGTGGAGCGACATGAAGGTCTATCGGAACGCGCCAGATCGATCTTGGCTCAGATCGCGCCGTCAGTACATTGTCGTGTAGGCGACGGCTCTCTTGGATGGCCCGAGGAAAGTCCCTTCGATCGCATCATAGTAACTGCAGGCGCGCCAACCGTACCCGAGCCGCTGCTACAGCAGTTGCGTATTGGCGGGATGTTGGTGATTCCGGTTGGCGATGATAAACGACAACGCATAGCAACCATCACCCGTAATGCGATACGTGGGTTCAATCAGGAGTTGTCCCCTTTTGAATTTTCCTTCGTTCCCCTACGTGGCGAACAGGGTTGGGATCAGCAACGAGCAGATTGGAACTCATGAGCCCCATGGTTATTCTCTACGCGCCGACAGCCTCGGGAAAGACATCACTTGCACTTGCGCTTAAGAAACGCCTAAACATTGAAGTGATTTCGGCCGACTCCCGTCAGGTTTTTCGATCGCTCAACATCGGCACGGCCAAAGCCAGCGCTGACGAACAAGTCCTCCTTCCCCACCACTGCATTGATATTGTCGATCCTTCAGAACGTTATAGTTCCGGTCGATTTCGAACTGACGCGCTTCAAGCAATGGACACTTGTCGTGACCGTGGCGTAATCCCACTTGTGGTGGGCGGGAGTGGTTTATATATTCAATCGCTTCGCACCCCAACATTCGAGGAAGATCTTAACGCCGAGCAGCTGAGACAGCGAGATGATATTCGGTCCGAACTCAAGCAGCTCCTTCTTGAAAAAGGAAAAGAAGCTGCATACGAGGAGCTGAAACGTGTTGACCCCTTGTCGGCAGTTCGATACCACGATCGCAATCCCAGTCGAATTGTTCGGGCCTTAGAGTACTTTCGATTGCATGGCCGGCCCATCTCATCTGTACATCAGCCACGCAAGCCAGCTGCTTTGCAGAATAGTGGTACCGTGTTCCTGTTACATCGAGAGACAGACGAGCTTAACAGTCGCATCGCTAGCCGTGTTCACGATATGTGGGATCGTGGCTTGGTCAAGGAAGTAGAAGATGTCCTTGCATCCGGTATCTCCTCCACAGCTCAATCATTGCAAAGTGTGGGATATAAAGAGGTCATAGCCTATTTGCGAGGAGAGCTCACGAAGCAACAAGCTATTGAGCAGACCATCGTGCATACCAGGCAGTTTGCCAAACGCCAACGAACCTGGGGACGGCACCAGTTTGGAGAGGTTATACTCCTGAAGGGCACCGACGAGGAGCTTGCTCACTCACTCGAAAAAAGTATATTGAATGTCTTGTCGCACCAAACACAATCTCTGTGAATATTCTCGTAACTAATGACGACGGCATCGATTCACCTGGAATCTTTGCATTGGTAAAAGCACTTCAGACGATTGCCACGGTACACGTTGTTGCACCGGATCGCCAACAGAGCGCAGTGGGACATGCACTCACAGTGAGCACGCCTCTGCGCATGACTCCATTTCACAGGGATAACGTTTTTTTCGGTACTGCGATTGACGGAACGCCGGCCGACTGCGTGAAACTCGGCCTGAGTAGAGTGGTGACCGATCACATCGACCTTGTCGTTTCGGGTATCAATTTTGGATATAACACGGCAATTAATGTCCTGTATTCGGGAACAGTATCTGCCGCAACTGAAGGCATGCTGCTTGGCATTCCTTCTCTTGCCTTTTCTCTGGGCTCATTTTCCTGGGAAGCTGATTGCACGGTAGCCGCTGAGACCGCGAAATATTTGGTTTCACGTTATTTCGATCTTGGCATTCCCCAGGGCACTTTGCTTAATGTGAACATTCCAGCCATTCCGGAATCGCAAATCAAGGGGATGAAGGTGACTCAGCAGGGACACGGTGAGTGGAACGACACCTATGAAAAACGATTTGATCCTATGGGCAAAGAGTATTACTGGATTAAAGGAGTCTATCGTAATCTCGACGGCAATCCGAATAGCGACGATGTGGCCGTGGAGCATGGCTATATAGCGGTCACCCCGATCGCCTTTAAACTTACTGACCACAGTACCATGGATCTGCTTCGAAAAACCCTCTGAGTTAGTGGAGATGGGATCTCAGCACCTATTCTTTTTCAACGCGCTGACGCGCCGCTGATCGAAAGAGCGTTCGATTGACCATCAGATATTCGGCAAAGGTAAAAACGGTGAAGACTGCTAGCCCAATGAGGCCCCAGTAAACAATCCACGACTCAAGTACCCCTCTTCCCCATTCCATCATGTTTGGATTCTCCGGTGTGCGAGAAAGAGCAATAAGGACGAGAACCATCACAACGTAAAACATCTGAAGTGCGGTCTTCCACTTTGCAGTGCGCGAGGTAAGAAGCGGTACTCCTTTATTATCCGCAACCACACGGATGGTGGTGGTAGCGGCATCTCTGAGGATAATAACAAGCACGAGCCACAGAGGAACGATACCAAGGAATACGAAGGCAAAAAAGGCTGAAAGAACTAAGATCTTGTCAGCCAAAGGGTCCAAGAAATTTCCAAGTTCAGTAACCTCGCCTAGCTTTCGCGCTACATATCCGTCGAAGAAATCTGTCAACGCTGCTACACAAAACAGGAGCAAGGCAATTCGAGTATGAAGCGGATTGCCGGTGATAATAAAATAAAAGAAGGCCGGGGCGATAAACACCCGAAGCGAAGTAAAGATGTTAGCCCAGGTGAGCATGATTTACAGGTTCGAGATTCGAGCAGCGGCAGTACAGACACCTAGAAAGGCTTCAGCCTTGAGCGACGCTCCGCCAACTAGTGCTCCATCAATATCCGGTTGAGCCAAGAGAGCCTCAGCATTTTCTGCGTTTACACTTCCGCCATACAATATTCGAGTCCGGTCATTTCCGACTTGCGTCACACCTCGGTAGTCAAGGTGCTTGCGAATAAAGGAATGAGCCTCTTGCGCCTCTTCCGGAGTGGCGGATACTCCCGTGCCAATAGCCCACACCGGTTCATACGCGACCACCACACGACGGGCTTGCTCCGGCTTCAATACCGTAAAGATCACGTCAAGTTGATCTTGCAGTGTTATCCATGTCCGATTCGTTTGACGGTGATCCAAGGTCTCCCCAATACACAGAATTGGAGTCACTTTTGATGCGACAGCCAGCTTGATCTTACTGAGTATCCACTCATTGTTCTCACGGTAGATTTGACGTCGCTCACTGTGGCCAATCAGGACATATTGGCATCCGATCGCCTCTACCATTTCCACAGAAATTTCTCCCGTGAACGCGCCGTATGGTTCATGACTGCAGTTCTGAGCTCCTAAGCCAAGTTGGGCAGCACGACAAAGCGGGGCGACAATCGGAATATTCGTAAACGGAGGAAACAGTGCGATCTCAACCTCCGGCGGCATAGGATGTTCAGACAAGCCGTGCACGATATCAATAGCTAATACGGCTGCCACATCCACCGTCGTGTTCATTTTCCAATTGCCGGCGATAAGGAAATGTTTCATTGTTGCTTGACTCCACTGACTTTAAAAATTCGATAATTCGTCATCGAAAGGTCGGACTCAAAACCCACTCCCCCCTCAATCATTTCGTTGGGCTTGCTTATCCGCACGTATTCGTTGGAGTACAATTTGCTACGCGCATTGTCCCACATCATCGAATTTGTTTCCACATGGGTAGCCGATTGTGGAGAATCGACCACAACATGACCCGTGGCATACATATTATTTGTGCGATTATCCACTTTGACATTGTCGCATTTCAGGGTGGCAGACAGGACGCCTTCTTTACTAAAAAATCGAACAAACACTGCACTGTCAAGCAGTGTCTCTTGCCTTTCGGCATACACTCTGGCTCGATGCGCGTGGACCTTGGCTTTAGTGTACAGCGAATCCATAAAACTGATGTCCGTATCCATCAGAATATTTGATGGAACGAGATCCACTTTTGCACTGTCCACGGTTTCTTGATGAGCGTTTTGATCTTCACACGACGTGAGGCACAGGGTGACAACGACCGCAAAAAACGCAAGTAAATGTTGTGGAAAGTGAGTCATACACACCTGCAATAAATCTACGCTATGCCCTCAGATTTGAGTCGTGCATGGTGGATGATCAGCGCTTGTTCAACAAAGGCACGTGCGGAGGACAGTTTGAGTTGCGTAGCCGCATCGCTCAACGCCTTTGTTGGATCCGGATGCGTCTCAAAAAAAATAGCATCAACTCCAACCGCCAGTGCTGCTCGCGTGAGGGGCGGGATGAACTCCGGAACCCCACCGGATGTTGCACCAACGCTCGGCTTCTGAACGGAGTGCGTGGCATCAAATACAATGGGGCAACCCGAGCGACGCATAATCACGAGGGAACGCATATCCACCACCAGATCGTGATAGCCAAAGGTTGTACCTCGTTCGCAAAGCCAGACATTAGAATTACCGGTGTCGCGAACCTTTTGAGCCGCCTTCTCCATGTCCTCAGGCGCTGCAAATTGACCTTTCTTAATATTGACCGCTTTACCACTTCGTCCGGCTGCCTGCAAGAGCTCTGTTTGACGACATAAGAAAGCAGGAATTTGAAGTGCATCCAGATAATGTGCAGCCATCTCCACTTCGTGAACTTCGTGCACATCACTGATGACGGGAACGCCAAAGTTCTCTCGTACTGATGCCAGGTATTCTAAGGCTTGTAAGTCTCCCAGGCCAGTGAACGAATCTCCACTGGTACGGTTTGCCTTACGATACGAGGCCTTGAAGATATAGGGGAGCTGAAATTCTGCGCAAATGGAAACCATGGTTCCGGCGACGTCCTGCAGCAACTGGCGAGACTCTACCACGCAGGGACCGGCAATAATCGTGAGCTCTTTGGCTCCGGGAAGTATTCGACACATACTGCGAAGTTACGATATTTGCTGAGCCCAATGCCCTGTAATCGCGTGAAACTGGATCTGTGTTTTTGTCCCTCATCCGTTGCCTCCGTCCGCGACCTTCACTCGTGCGCAGTCGTCATTATTGACGTGCTGCGTGCCTCTGCCACACTGTGTGCTCTGGTAGAACAACATCCCGAACAATTGAAGATTGCAGCCGATATCGAGTCAGCTAGAATTCTCTGTGCTTCAGACCCTCACCTTCCCTCCGCGTGTATTGGTGAACGGGGAGGCTTGGCACCCGAAGGTTTTCTTTGCGGCAACTCTCCGACCGAAATTCGCCAAGTCTCACTGGACGCGTATCACGTCTATTACGCAACGACGAACGGTACGCGGATGGCTTCCCTTACTCAAAATGCAGCGGTGCAACTTGTGGGAAGTTTCGGCAACATCGATGTACTGATGGATAGTCTTCAGAGGGTGTGCACAGAAATGAGTCTGGACAGCATTCTCTTGTGCTGTTCCGGTAACGATGGTGCCTTCAGCTTAGAGGATTCTTTTTTTGCCGGTGCCTTTATCCAACGCTATATTGCGGGTAGCGAAAGCTTAGTTCTTACCGATGCAGCAGAAGCAGCGCTCTGCATCGCAAAAGCTTACAATTTCGATTCCCAGTGCATGATTTCGCATGCGCGACACGCTCGTTTGTTACACGCCATGGGTTTTACGCATGACGTGGCGTTTTGCGTTGAGGAAAACCGTTTTGCGACGGTACCTCTGTGCCGTGGTTCGGTTGTGAGCGCTTTCCGATAAGTGGTTCCAACATAGGGAGTGTTCCGGTGGCATCTCAACTTGATGATGTAATTATTACGCGTGCCGTCTCCAATCGTTCGCGACGTCCGGCTACGCAGACGTCTCGGCGTCGATCTACCAAACAGGAGGAGCTTCCCGAGGAACCACACAGTAATCGGAGTGTGCTTGTGAGTGCACTTCTCCTGTCCGTTGTCGCCCTCCTTGTATTCATTGCACTCATTTCGTACACCGGTCGCGACGCGACGAACGCCGAACTATCTCTCCGTGAAATCTTTGGTGCTTTGAAAGGTGACGCGGAGGTGGCATCGAAAATTGATACGACCCACAATTGGCTCGGCCTCACCGGCGCAGTGATTGCCAACGTGATGTACAATCAACTCTTCGGCATCAGCGCCTTAGCAATTCCCTTCTTGCTGTTCTGGTGGTCGAAGGAACTCTTTAGTCAACACGCCATTTCACGTCGTACGCTAGAGCGGAGCGGGCTCGCTCTTGTTTCTTGTCTTCTGGCTGCCGCACTCTTTGGAACAGAGCAACTCATTAGCTGGTTGCCTTCCTTACCGCGAGAGTGGAGTGGCGCCGTAGGCAGCTTTCTGGCAGTGACACTCACACGCTTCACCGGATCTATCGGTTCGTTCCTTATTTGCCTCGTGAGCCTCTTTCTCTGTGTTGCCTTTGCTATCGACCTTGATTTGATGAAGACCTTTCACAAGGCAAAGTTGCTCTGGGCAAAAGTGCAGGATCTCGCTCAGCGTGTGTGGACTGCAGTAAAGACCTACGATCGTCAACCCGGAGCCGAGGTAGAGTCTAACGATGAAGAGGAGTCTGACGAAGAGACGGCGTCATCGAAATCCAAAAGAAAATCTCGCTCTGCACAGACTTCCGACGAGTCGGCGGAGCCGGCTCGAATAATTCGTCGCAATGCGAAATCGGAAAAGTTGCCCGTTGATGAAAATCAGGAGAAGCTCTTCGACAGTGAGCCGACTATCATTCGTCCTAACTTGGGCACAGACCGTCGTGCGGCCGCATTGGCTGCCGCTGCCATGGCAGCAGAACGCAGTGCCGCGCAACATGCTGTTCAGGGTGCGGTACCGCTTCAAGCAACAGATCCTGACGATGAGGATGAAGTACCGGCGTTTATGCGCAGATCCGGATCTCAGACACTTCCTGCATCACAAACATTAGAGCACGATGAGGAATTGGACGATGAAGAGTCCGATGTAGATTCCCTCGACAATAGTGACGACCTTGATACTGAAGGAGAGCCGGATGAAGACGCGGATTTCGTGTCTGTCAACCAAGGTCCCCCTGCCCTCTCAGCGCCATTGCACCTTCATGTAGAGGAAGTGCGCTTCGACGACAAAGTGGAGCACATCAAGCAAACGGATATCTATGACGAGGATATCGACTTTGCACCGCCGACACTGGACTTGCTCGACGAGTATCCGGATGAGCACGTTGCCGACGATGAAGAGTTGAAGATGAATGCTCGGATTCTACAGGAAAAGCTCGAGACATTTAAAATCAAGATTGAGGATGTAACGGTCACTCCGGGTCCGGTTATCACACAATACGAGTTTGTCCCTGCAGCCGGCGTAAAGATTTCCCAGATTGAAAGTTTGTCCGATGATATCGCGCTAGCGCTCAAAGCCAAAGGTATTCGCATCATCGCACCGGTTCCCGGCAAGGGTACCGTGGGGGTTGAAATTCCCAATCATAAGCCGTCGATCGTGCACTTCTCATCGATCATCAAATCGATTGCGTTTAACGACAACGACAATCAATTGCCTATCGCCTTGGGTAAAACAATCATTGGTGAGACGTTCTGCACGGACCTTGCTAAGCTTCCGCACTTGCTGATCGCGGGTTCGACCGGTTCAGGGAAGTCGGTAGGTATTAATGCCATCCTTATGTCATTGATCTACCGTATGCATCCCCGTGACCTGAAACTCGTGATCTTAGACCCCAAGAAAGTGGAAATGAGCTTATATGCCGGCTTGCGTCATCACTTCTTAGCTGCCAGTCCGGATATCGACGAGTCGATTGTCACTACACCGCAAAACGCGGTATTGATTCTCAAGTCATTGGTGCTTGAGATGGAGAACCGCTACACACTGTTCGCCAAAGTTGGACAACGCAAGATTACTGAATACAATCGCAAAGTAGCCGACGGCAAGCTTAAGGATGCAGAAGGTTCGGTGCTGCGTCCAATGCCGTATATCGTGTGCGTCATCGACGAGTTGGCTGACTTAATGATTACAGCACGAAACGACGTAGAGGAACCGATTTGCCGGTTAGCTCAACTTGCTCGCGCCGTGGGAATACACTTGGTCGTGGCAACGCAGCGACCGAGTGTGGACGTGATCACCGGTCTTATCAAAGCAAACTTCCCCGCTCGCATTGCCTATCAAGTTGCCTCGAAGGTCGACTCTCGCACCATTATGGATTCCAGTGGAGCGGAACAACTTCTCGGAAATGGCGATATGCTCTTCTATCGCGGTGGGGTAAAAGCAATGCGCTTGCAAAACTCCTTTGTATCAACCGAAGAAGTAGAGGCTATCACACACTTTATTGAACGACAAAAGGGCTACTCCGCACCATACATGTTGCCATCGGTTCTGACAGCTGAAGGTAACAGCAAAGTTCTGTCCGGTGAGTTCGATCCCCTGTTCCGTGAAGCGGCAGGTGTAGTTATCGGGACACAGCAAGGATCCGTATCGTTCTTACAACGACGCTTGAAGGTTGGTTATTCACGAGCCGCGCGCATTATGGACGAGTTGGAATCAGCCGGTGTGGTTGGACCCTTCGACGGTGCAAAAGCCAGAACTGTGCTCATGGAGAGTGAAGCGGAATTAGAGCGCGTGCTTTAACATTGAGCGATAGAAAGAGAAGATCACAAGGTGACTACTCGCGCTTCGGGTAACGAACGTACACCCCGTCGTTGTTTACAGAATTTCAGTACGCGACAGCTTCGCTGCGAAATACGCGAAGGTCCGATTCAAGCCTTCAGCCCTGTCCACAATGGCCTTCCATTGGAGTTCTCGTTCGGCAATTGTTGTATCGGGCTGACGGACCTTGGGATCGTCTTGTGGCAATTCGAGAAACACGATGGGGCTGTCTGACTTTGCCAGTTCCTTTATTTCCTTCGCTAAGTCGAGCATTGAAACTTCATCCGGATTGCCAATGTTCATTGGATCGGTGTACGAGGAGTGGAGCAGCCGGTAAATACCCTCCACTAAATCTTTCACGTAACACACAGACCGTGTTTGTGAGCCATCTCCGAACACCGTCATGTCTTCACCACTCAGTGCTTGCGTCATAAAAGCCGGAATCGCCCGTCCGTCGTTGAGGCGCATGCGCTCACCATAGGTATTGAAGATGCGGACAATTCTCGTATCTACGCCGTGATAGCGTTGATAGGCCATGGTCATAGCTTCAGCAAAACGCTTAGCTTCGTCATAGACGCCACGAATTCCAACAGGATTGACGTTTCCCCAATAGCTTTCAGGCTGAGGATGGATGAGAGGATCGCCATACACTTCACTGGTACTGGCCAGGAGAAATCGAGCATTCTTTGCTTTCGCTAGTCCTAGCGCTTTATGAGTACCAAGAGAGCCAACTTTGAGCGTTTGAATCGGATACTTTAAGTAGTCGATCGGGGAAGCTGGCGACGCGAAGTGCAGGATTGCATCAATGTGTCCGTCTAAAAAGATGTAGTTCGTAACATCATGATGGACAAATCGGAATTGCGGATTACCTAAAAGATGGGCAATGTTTTCTGTTGAACCCGTGATCAAGTTATCCATACAGACAACCTCATACCCTTCTGCTACAAAACGATCGCAGAGGTGAGACCCGAGAAAGCCGGCGCCGCCGGTAATGAGAACTCTTGGCATAAACGTTAGCTTGCGCTAATGATGAGATGAATTTGCAACGCGATAAAACTCAAACTACCCAACAAAAACAGTGCGGTAAAGATGGGCGCAAACCAGCCGGACGAGGGAGACCTTCGATCGAACACATCAAACACTTTGGCGTCCGGGTGACCGCACACAGCGTCGTACGTCACATCTTCAACGTTGCAGTGAGACTCTGATGCCAGAGCTATCAAGAGTTTCAATCGTCGCACATCACGTCTGAACTGATAGCCCCACAACGACAACAACAGCACGTAGAGTTGATACTGATGAAGGCGAAAATGTAAATGATCGATGGGGTCATCTGATTTCAAGAAGAACCACCCGATCCACAAAAATCCTCCGGTCATGAATAAGAATCGAAGGACCGTATCGAACAATCGACGTTGCCTCGTGTAGATCGCACTAAAACTTGGGTGTAGCTGTAGCAGAGATGCCATTCTAAGTCCGGAAATAAAAACAATACTCCATCTGCATACACAAAACCCCCGACTCGTTGAACGGGTCAGGGGTATTGATTTTGATCGTCAAGGAGACGCTTATTCCCCTGCAGGTTCAGCCGGGGCTTCAGCGGCGGGAGCCGGAGTGGCTGCTGCCTCAGCTTCTGCAGCAGCTGCCGCTGCCGCGGCTGCGGCGGCTTGTTCAGCCTTCAACGCTTTCTGAGCACGGTTGTATTTATGGCGATTGTAACGGCGAAGTGTCAATTCGCGGTGTTCGACAACAGCAGCTTCTGCTTCCTCGGCAGACTTGCCTTTGCCAAGAAGGTTGCGACGGAGCAGTACGCCGTCAAAACTCAAAATGGCACGAACACGATCGGTTGGTTGAGCGCCAACGCCTAACCAGTACATGGCACGATCATGATTGATGAGAACGGTAGACGGTGTTGTCATCGGATCGTAGGTACCCACTTGCTCAATGTAGGCACCATCGCGTTTCTTTCTTCCGTCGATCGCAACAATATCATAGAAGGGTTTTCTAATGCGTCCCTTCCGACGCAAACGAAGCTTAACCATGGCTAAAACCTTATATAAGTGATTAATACGTGAATGATTGAGATTTCGCAACTCAGAAGCCTTACGCTCTGCTTTTCAGTTGCGTTGGCGATGCCAACACTCTAATCACACTTAAGACCGAACATTTACTCTCATTGTTAGCGACGACCCATCATCCCGGGAAGACCCATACCTCCACCACCAAGTTTTGGTATCTTCATCTTTCCGTTGGTCATCTGCTTCATCATTTTCTGCATGTCTTCAAATTGCTTGATAAGGCGATTCACTTCTTGAATACTCGTCCCACTACCTTTAGCAATACGTAGACGTCGAGATCCATTAAGGATCTTCGGGTTTTGTCGTTCCTTCCTCGTCATCGAAAAAATGATCGACTCAATTTTAGCAAAGGCATTGTCATCCACTTCGATATTCCTCATGGCCTTATCCATACCTGGAATCATGCCAAGCAAATCACGGATCGAGCCCATCTTTCGAATCACGTTCAGCTGCTCGAGAAAGTCATCGAAGTTGAATTCATTTTTCTTGATCTTGGCCTCAAGCTTTTCGGCCTCCGACTCATCGAACTGCATCTGAGCGCGTTCTACGAGAGAGACAATGTCACCCATGCCAAGAATACGCGAGGCAATACGATCGGGAAAAAACGCTTCCAGTGTATCAAGCTTTTCACCGGTACTGACATATTTAATCGGCTTGCCGACAACGTGGCGTATCGATAAGGCCGCACCGCCACGGGTGTCGCCATCCATCTTGGTGAGTACAACCCCGGTCAGCTCCAGACGATCATGAAAGGCCTTGGCAGTGTTTACCGCGTCTTGGCCGGTCATTGAATCGCAAACAAACAACACCTCATGCGGTTTTGTCTGTTCGCGGATATTCTCGACCTCTTTCATCATGTCTTCGTCAATCGTCAAGCGACCGGCGGTATCGATGATGACATAGTCGCGCGCAAACTTGCGCGCGTATTGTAATGACTCTTTGGCGATGTTCACAGGGTCAGCACCATCCATACTGAAAACCGGTATGGAGATACTTTCACCCAACGTTTTCAATTGGTCAATAGCTGCCGGACGATACACGTCGCACGCCACCAATAACGGTTGGCGTCCTTTCTTTCTGAGCGCCGCAGCAAGCTTAGCCGAAAATGTCGTCTTTCCGGAACCCTGTAATCCGGCAACCAAAATGATCGTGGGCGCATGAGAAGATTGTATCAACTCAGATTTCTGACTGCCCATGATGGACACCAGTTCATCGTGAATAATCTTCACAATGAGTTGTTCGGGTGAAACCCGCGCCTTGATTTCTGTACCGATCGCCTTCGCCTTCACCTGTTCGATGAAGTCTCGTACAACGTTCAGATGCACGTCTGCTTCAAGCAGCGCTTTGCGCACTTCTTTCAAAGTGTCATCAATATTCTCTTCCGTGATCTTAGACTGACCGCGAAAGCGTTTGATGGCATCTTCTAGACGTTGCTGGAGATTCTCAAACATGGAAGACGGATTTGTTGAGGTTCATAAATACAGAGCCACAAATTTAGCGTAAATATCGCAAATGAGCAAAAAAAGAGCGGATTTCCCTGATACTCAGTAGATTGCGCCTCTATGTACTCTCTTGAGGATCCTACGCATGGTTATTGGTATTTGCGGTGCAGGAACAATGGGCAAAGGAATCGCCGTTGCCAGTCTGCAGGCTGGTCATCACTGTGTGGTTTTCGACCTCAACGACGAACTCGTTCAAAGTTGCCATGGATTTGTCCGAAAGCAGATGGAAATCGCTGTTTCGAAGTCGAAAATGACGGAATCTGCTATGAATGATTCTCTCGGGCGTCTCTCAACTACAATTCAGGTTTCCGATCTAAGCGGTTGTGATATTGTTATTGAGGCTATTGTAGAACGTTCGGACGCGAAAGATCACTTGTTTGCCGAGCTTGAGAAAGTCGTTTCCGCCTCCTGCATCCTTGCCACCAATACCTCGTCAATCGCAGTTGCCTCGTTGGCCCGCAAACTGACCAATCCATCACGCTTCATTGGTCTGCACTTTTTCAACCCTGCGCATATCATGAAGCTGGTTGAGATTATTCCATGTCCCGGCACGAGTGAACTCTGTCTTGCTCAATCGTTGCTCTTCATCAAGGAACTGGGTAAGTCGCCTGCTGTGGCAAAAGACGTTCCGGGCTTCATCGTCAATCGTGTGGCTCGCAACTATTACAATGAGTCACAACGCATTGTAAGCGAAGGCGGTGCGAACATTCGTCAGGTTGACGCTATTATCAAAGCCCATGGGTTTAAAATGGGACCCTTTGAGTTAATGGACTTGATCGGCGTGGACGTAAACCTGGACGTGACGAAGTCCATGTATCAGCAATACTTTTTCGAACCCCGGTTCCAGCCCTCTTTACTTCAACAACAATATGTCGATGCCGGATTGCACGGCCGAAAAAGTGGTCGTGGGTTTTACGATTACCGCACCAAAGCTACCGAATGAACATCGCCTTTGTTCGCTTCATCGCAGCTCGCTTATCAGGTGACGTTCGAGGTCGGCGACGCTTTTCATTTTCAAAGGGAGTTGCCTTTGTAAGTGTTATGCTGGGGTCGCTCGCCCTTGTTGTGTCACTGTCCGTGCTCGGCGGTTTCGACGAGTCCTTGCACAACCTTGCATCTCAGTTTTCCTCGCACATTCAACTTCGATCGCGAGTCAGCTCATTTATTTCCTCACCGGAGCGCGAATGTGCGCTCTTGCAAAAACAATATCCGCAGATCCAAGTTATAGTACCGGTCGTGCAATTCGATGGACTCATCTTTCGTAAAGGTCTCACCGAAGGCATAGTCCTGGCAAGCGCGTTGGATAGTGCCACCGGCCGCTCTATTGGAATACAACGTCATGTCGTTGATGGGTCAGACCACTACTCATCACCCGAGGCACGTGAAGTGATCATCGGTAAGAAACTCGCCCGATCGTTGAGTTGTAAGGCTGGTGATACAGTAATGGTAAGCTTGTCACGCAATGGATTGGCAGACGTACAGTCTGTAGAAACCGTTCGCTTCACTGTTATTGGCATCTACGAAAGCGGGATGGCTCAGTATGATGACGTGTACGCCTACGCTCCTCTGCACTGTCTCCAGCATTTGATAAGCTCCGAAGTCACGTATGCTAGCGTCCTGCACGTCTGGATTGACGATGAGCGTACCGCCGGCCGCTTGGCACTCACGATTGAAAAGTCAAGCGGCTTCGCCCTAATGGCAACCACTGTAGAAGAATTGCATCGCGGGATGTTTTCTTGGATCGAATTGCAGAAGAAACCGATTCCGATTGTCTTGGGACTTATCAGCATTGTCGCAGTTTTCAATATCCTCACTACTCTGTTGATTAGTATTGTCGAGAAAAGCAGCTCCTACGCCATATTGTTAAGCATGGGTATCTCGCGTTCTCACCTCCTGGCTATCGTTGCGTGGCAGGGATCCATGCTAGGCCTTGTTGGTTCTCTGGCGGGATGTGCGGTTGCCTACCTATTCTGCGTCCTTCAACAACAGTATGGTCTCATCCATCTTGACGGTCAAATCTACTTTCTGAACACGCTTCCGGTTCATGTTGCCGCCTGGCAGTACGCACTGGTTGTGTCGCTGAGTCTGACCTTGAGTTTGGTCGTTACGCTCGTGCCAGGCTTTATCGCAACGAAAATCCGCCCCGTCTCCGCTCTACGCTTTAAGTAGCTCGCCTGTGAGTTTCGGACGAAGCTAGTTGTGGAACGATCGCATTGATTGCCGATCCATGTCCAGCTTGTCGGTGTTATTTTTGTGATCATTACATTGTTCACATAGATCACGCGCCATGATTGAGCAGATTCGTCAGTATCTCGGGGAAAAGAGCGATTACTATTTACAACACACATGCACTACCATTCCAAAGGAATCCCTGACCGTTCCTTCAGCTGCCGTTGTGGATTCTGTGTTCGGTGCTTCTGACCGCAACAACAGAGTACTTCGCAATCTGCAATGGATAGCGGACTCCGGTCGTTTAGCTGGTAGTGGCTACGTGTCGATTCTTCCGGTCGATCAAGGCATTGAGCATTCGGCCGGTGCATCCTTTGCCAAGAATCCGGCATACTTTGATCCTGAGAACATTGTCACGCTTGCCATTGAAGGAGGATGCAACGCTGTGGCGTCAACCTTTGGTGTCCTCGGAATGACCGCGAGAAAATATGCGCACAAAATTCCCTTTGTCGTCAAGATCAACCACAACGAACTCCTGACCTACCCCAATAAATATGATCAGGTATTGTTTGGAACTGTACAGCAATGCTACGACATGGGAGCCGCGGCCGTTGGAGCCACCATCTACTTTGGCTCACCTGAAAGCACGCGCCAAATCACAGAAATTGCGGAAGCGTTTGCCTTTGCTCACGAATTAGGGATGGCAACCATTTTATGGTGCTACTTGCGAAACCCCGCATTTAAGTCTGACAAAGACTATCACGTAGCCGCCGACCTGACCGGCCAAGCAAACCATTTAGGTGTGACCATTCAGGCTGATATCATCAAGCAAAAGCTCCCTGAAAACAATGGTGGGTTCAAGGCACTCAATATGGGAGGTAGCTCCTACGGGAAGTTGGACAATCTGATGTACACGAAGCTTAGTTCAGACCATCCCATTGATTTGTGTCGCTATCAAGTGGCCAACTGTTACATGGGGAAAGTAGGGCTCATCAACAGCGGTGGTGCGTCCGGATCAAACGACTTTGAGGAAGCGACAGCTACGGCCGTGATTAATAAGCGTGCGGGCGGTATGGGACTAATTTCCGGACGAAAGGCGTTTCAACGTCCAATGGATGAAGGGATCAAGTTGTTGCACGCCATTCAGGACGTGTATCTGTGCGACGAGGTGACTGTAGCCTAAGGTTATGCACGAACTCCGACGTCTGAGCCCCTACATCCGTCGCTATAGTCGCATGATACTCATGGGACTAGCCTTTGTCACCGTGTCTAACGCATGCTCTGCGTATTACCCGCGTCTCATTGGAATGACGGTGGATCTGATGCGAGGCATGCAGTTCGAGATGTCATCGGTGCTTGCCAACATTGCATGGATTCTGCTTCTCACCTTTGGCAGCGGCTTTTTCATGTTCCTCACTCGCAAGACCATCATTGTTGCATCGCGCAAAGTGGAGTACGATTTGCGTCATGACTTTCTGTCAGCCATTGAAAAACAGGATCCGAAGTACTTTTCGCAGACGCCTACAGGATCGCTCATGGCTCATGCCACGAATGATATTTCGGCTGTGCGAGAGTTTATGGGTCCGGCGATCATGTATTCGGCCAACACGGCGACAACTTTTGTGTTTGCCCTCATTCTCATGCTTCGTCTTAACCCTTCGATAACTGCCATTGCTCTCATTCCACTACCCTTCATCGCTCTTTCAACGTTCCTTTTAGGGAGACGAATACACGCCGCGTTCCGCGACGTTCAACAGCAATTTGAAGTGGTCACCACGCAGGCACAGGAAGTATTCTCAGGTATCCGCATCATACGTGCTTTCGTCCGTGAAAAGGTGGAGCGTGTAATCTTCAAGAGGCATAGTGACCGTTATGTTGAAAGCAATCTACGCCTTGCTCGCTTGCAAAGCGCCATGATGCCAACCATGATGCTTCTGGTGGGATGCTCGCAAATTCTGGTTCTAAGCTACGGTGGAATGAGTGTGATCAACGGCCGAGCCAGTATTGGAGATCTGACGCAGTTTTTTATCTACTTGAATCAACTTATCTGGCCGGTGGCAGCCATCGGTTGGGTAACCGGCATCGTTCAACGTGCGTCAGCGTCGACCGCTCGCATCATGAAAATAATGGATCGCGTACCTGAGATACAGTCAAGCAACGGCCAAGAGCTTCCTCAAAAAGCAGACCTGAGATTCTCATCGCTTAGCTTTCGCTATAGTGCCGACACAGCCCCGGTGTTATCAGACATTTCACTTACGCTTCCCTTTGGTTCCAGTCTTGGCATCGTCGGAGCTGTTGGTTGCGGGAAAAGTAGTCTGCTGAAACTCATACCAAGACTCTTTGATTGCACATCCGGTCAGCTGCTGTACGGTGGCATCGACGTGAAGAACATCGATCTTCATGCCTTAAGGTCAAGCATTGGGATGGTGATGCAAGAGCCCTTTCTGTTTTCGATGAGCATCGCTGAGAACATCCGCGTTGCATATCCTCAGGCGTCTGACGAGGAAGTGCGCGCGGCAGCGCGTATTGCTCAGCTCCATGAGGAAGTGCAGAGCTTTCCGAAGGGGTACGACACCATCATTGGCGAGCGTGGGATAAGTCTGTCCGGAGGCCAAAAACAGCGTTTGGCCATTGCACGAGCTCTCGTCCACACACCAAACATTTTAATGTTTGACGACGCTCTCAGTGCGGTTGACACCGTGACTGAACGAAGAATTTTGGAAGAGCTCCGTTCGTTATCCAAGCGACAAAGCAGCATATTCGTTGCTCATCGCATATCAACGGTGATGCACTGCGATCATATTATCGTGCTTGACCACGGCCGCATCGTCGAACAGGGAACGCATGCGCAATTGATGACGCTGAATGCCTCATATGCAGACATGTATCAACGTCAACTCCTTGAACAAGAATTGGAAATCGTTTCACCTTAGCACTCTCACCATGCAATACGCCTCATCTGTCTTAGATCTCATTGGCAATACCCCGCTGCTCAAGCTCAACCATTTCGGCCGTGAGGATGGCCCAACCATCTTGTTGAAAATGGAAAGCCAGAATCCCGGTGGTTCTGTGAAAGATCGAATTGGAATTTCCATGATTGAAGCAGCGGAGAAAGAAGGTCGTATCAAGCCGGGGGATCTCATTATTGAACCCACCAGCGGAAACACGGGAATAGGCTTAGCACTGGCAGCCAGACTCAAAGGCTATCGATGCCTTTTTGTAATGACAGACAAAGCGTCGCAAGAACGTGTGCGTTATCTTAAAGCATTAGGTGCTGAAGTATTGATCGTCTCATCTGCGGCCAAGCCGTCGTCGCCGGAGTACTACTTCAATACCGCTATGCGCTTGGCCAGCGAGATTCCGAACGCGATCATGCTGAACCAATACGATAATCCGGCGAACCCAAATGCACACTTCGAAGGTACGGGACCGGAGATATGGGAGCAAACCGATGGAAAAGTCACTCACTTCATTGCGGGAATCGGTACTGGCGGAACTATTAGTGGCATTGCTAAGTTTCTGAAAAAGAAAAATCCCGGCATCAAGGTGATCGCTGCTGATCCGATTGGATCGAGCATCAAGGCATTTAAGGAGTTTGGAAGACTTGTTGAGTCGCTTCCCTACCTCATCGAGGGTGTAGGACAAGAGCGCATTCCCGGCAATCTCGATCTGGACTTGATTGACGAGATCATCAACGTGAGTGACAAAGATGCATTCACCATGGCACGCAAGCTTGCAAGAACAGAAGGAGTCTTCTGCGGCGGTTCGTCTGGAATGAACGTCGTCGCAGCTTTGCAAGTGGCACAACACTGTTCAAAAGATGACGTAGTCGTGGCAGTTATTTGCGATACTG
>JBDHXF010000034.1:0-41019 GCA_039810585.1 Chlorobiota bacterium | reverse complement strand
GTTTTTGAACAACCGCCTGTACCTGAACTGAACGCCATTGCCGAGGAACAGCACGCCTTTGTGGCCTCGATCGAACGGAACAGTCCCATCGCAGTAAGCGCTTCGGATGCTGCTGAAGCCCTACGCATCGCTGCGATGATTGCCGATAAAGTTGAAATGCGTTCCATGCCCATGTGATGAGTGTTCTTGACTTCCATACTCATCGTCACGTCGCGCTCACTCAACCGTGCAAGTTTCGCCGGGTGCTGAGTCTTGCGCTTGCGATGCTTGCTTGTGCACCGTTCGTTTGGGCGCAGAGTGAGATGAATGACTTCTCGCGCGTCGGACAATCTGCTATCGGTTCCACACTGGTCTCCGATTATCAGTGTCTGGGAGTCAATCCCGCCAACCTGGGATTTATCCCATCGAGTACAGAGTTTCGGGCCACATCGCCGATTGATGGTGGGCTTACGAGAGAGCGACGTCACCTTTCGTTCACTGTTGCTGAGGTTGGAGCAGCCGTCAATTCCGACGCTATGGGAAGCACGGACCTCATCGATGCAATGTTTAACGTGAACGCCCAAAACTTTAACCAAGCTCAAAAGGTGCAAGCTGCTTTGCGATTTTCCGGCAAGGGAGTCTATATGAATGCCGACCTCATTTCGTTCGGTGCTGCCTACCAAACTGAATACAGCGGTGGCTTTGCCTTGCAAGTCCGTGATCGAATTTCCGGAGAATTCGTCCTCAATTCCTTTGCTGCTCAGTTTGCCTTTCTCGGTCGGAAGGCACCCTATTTCGATTCGAGTTATGTGGAATCGTGGTCACCGACCGACACCATTGGCGTTGCCCGCCATCCCAAACTCTACTCCCAATTATTCGACTCCACGCGCATCTCCATGAGCTGGACTCGCGAGTATTCTTTTGGATATGGAAAGGATATCTTTTACTCAGATCGATTTCAGATGTATGCAGGTCTGAGTGTTAAATACATCCAGGGCTTTGCCTTGCTGAATTCGTACATCGACGACCAGAAAAACCTCGTTGCCTATAGCTCCATCAGTCCACTGTTCAATATTAACTACGGAAAGTCGGTCACTCCTTCGCATATCGATGGTAGCGGTCTGCTTCCCGTAGGCAGTGGGTATGGTGTTGATGTTGGAATTACGATGGTTTTTCGCCGACGGTACCGCCTTTCACTCAGTGTTGTAGATATTGGCTCAATACGTTGGAAGGGCAATGTGTATTCTGCTCAGGATTATGTGATGAATGGGGTGTCGTCAACCGGTTTTAATTCCTACAATCTCTTTACAGAAGCACAGAAGATAACGGGTGACGGCGGCTATTTTAAGTGGGCCGGCCTACAGGAAGTGACAACCACATTGCCGGCCAGGGTACGCATCGGTGGTAGCTATGAGTATGGCAGATTGCGTTATGGCGGAATTGATATCGAAATTCCCGCCGTAAGTAAATTCCCCGGAAACTTGAGTACCGTGTTTATTTCAGGTGGTCTCAATCACGGCATTAATGAGTGGATCGCCGTGCAAGGCGGGCTCTGTTTTGGCGGATCAATGGGCTTTAATATGCCCGTCGGTGTCATGTTCTCTGTATTCGATGGCGTGTGGGAGTTCGGTATTTCCACGCGTGATTTGCTCACCTACGTCTTCGATAAAAATCCCACGGTCGGCTGGTCAGTTGCTTTGGCTCGCATTCGCTGGTGATGCAATATCACTTGCTTCCTGAACTCCACACTGAATCCCGCTTCACGTCTACCATGAGATGTCTTGGTACCACTGCACGGCGTAGTGTCGTAGTCGCCGTTACTTTACGCTATTGCGCTGGATGCGATTGTGTGCACTGTCCATCATTTTACGGAAGGACTCCGAGTTCTTGGTCAGGCGTAAAAACTCGTCGTGAAAACTGTGGCGAGTGTAGCCATGCGCAGAGATCACAGAATCCACCGAGCGATTCGCGACGGCTGTGTCGGCGGACTGTTCACGAATCAGCAATATCTGCGCATAGGTCTCACTCATGCGTTGCTCATCGGCGTCTGATGTGCAGGCAGCGAACAGCACCAGGCAACTGCACGCGAGGGCGGAGAGAAGAATCTGTTGAAGCGACATGTAAGCGAGCTCTGAGTAATGTGGGAAAGGTGAGCGGACTGACAGCGTCAGCCCGTCTCGTCGTCTACATCAAAGATTGAATACACCTAGGCATGAGTGATTTCTTGTTCACGCGCGCTGCGCGCCGATGCTCCGTTGCCTTGAAGCGCGAAGCGCTCACGAAACGCAATGGGGATTGCTTCGCGCACTGAGCTGACAAAATGGATGCTCAAGCCTTCCTTGACTTGAGGTGCAATATCGTCAACATCCTTCTCGTTATCCTTGGGGACAATCACCGCTGTGGCTCCGTGGCGTTTAGCAGCCAGAAGTTTTTCGTTCAATCCGCCGATCGCCAGCACGTTTCCTCTGAGCGTTACTTCACCCGTCATCGCCACGTCGCCGCGAACAGCGCGACCACTAGCAGCGGAAATCAGAGCGATACTCATCGTGATCCCTGCACTCGGTCCATCCTTTGGAATCGCACCCTCGGGGACGTGGATGTGAATTTCTTTGCCTTTGGCAAAGTCTTCGTCGATGTGAAAGACCTTGGCATTAGCGCGGACGAATGACAGGGCCGCTTGTGCCGACTCCTTCATCACGTCGCCAAGCTTTCCGGTGAGGGTTAATTTTTCGCTGCCGGGCATGATGGTTACCTCCACGGGCAAGGTGTCGCCGCCAACACTGGTCCACGCCAGTCCGGTGACGACCCCAACGTTGTCCTTCACTTCGTTGGACTTTGTCTTGAACTTCGGGGCTTTGAGCAGTTTGGCTACCGTCTTCTCGTCAATCAAGAAGTGTTTGCGGGCAACGTAGCGACGGAACTCGCTGTGCTCTCGCAAGGGTTGTTCGTGCGTGCTCTCCGAGTCTTTGCGATGGGCTTCATTCCGTGCTGCAACTTTAGTTCCGACATCGGTGACAATCTCTTTGGCAAGCTTGCGCATGACGCCTGAGAGTTCACGTTCCAGCTGCCGGACTCCGGCTTCTCGGGTGTAGCCATGAATGATGGCCATGATAGCTTCATCGCTGAATTTCAGATCGACATCGTTTAATCCCAGCTGCTCAATCTGTTTGGGGATGATATGTCGTTTGGCGATTTCCAATTTGTCGATATCCAGATAGGAATTCAATTCAATTACTTCCATGCGGTCGAGCAGCGGAAGGGGAATATCATACTTCACATTGGCGGTGGCGATAAACAGCACCTTCGACAAGTCGTAATCCACTTCAATGAAGTGATCGTTAAACGCGTGATTTTGTTCGGGATCCAGAACTTCCAGTAAGGCGCTGGCGGGGTCGCCGCGAAAATCCGAGCTCATCTTGTCCACTTCATCCAGCAGTATAACCGGATTGACGGTTCCTGCGCGCTTCATGCTTTGGATAATCTTGCCGGGCAAGGAGCCGATATAGGTTCTGCGATGACCACGAATCTCGGCCTCGTCGCGCACGCCGCCGAGCGAAATACGCACAAACTTTCGTCCCAAGGCTCTGGCAATCGAGGAGGCAAGCGAGGTCTTACCAACGCCCGGAGGTCCGGTGAGGCAGAGGATTTGTCCGCGCACGGAATTCGTCAAATTCAGCACAGAGATATATTCCAGGATGCGTTCTTTGGGTTTGTCGAGGTCGTAGTGATCGGCATCGAGCACACTGCGCACGTTGTCGATGAGCAGGTTGTCGTCACTCCTGTGCGACCACGGTAAAGCCGTCATCCACTCAAGGTAGGTGCGCGTCACGCCATACTCAGGCGACATAGGTGGGGTCTTCTTTAAGCGATCGTACTCTTCCATCACTTTCGTGAGTACTTGCTCCGGCATCTGCGCTTTGTCGATGGATTCACGGATGGTGCCGAGTTCGCTGCTGGGTGCAAAATCTTCGTCATCTCCCAACTCCTTCTGAAGAGCACGTATTTGCTCTTGGATAAAGTACTTGCGCTGATTCTTTTGGATGGAATCGTTCACTTTCACATCTATCTCTTCTTCCAACTTGAGCAGCTCTAACTCCGCGCTCAAGATGG
Source organism: Chlorobiota bacterium (assembly GCA_039810585.1). Taxonomy (GTDB): domain Bacteria; phylum Bacteroidota; class Ignavibacteria; order Kapaibacteriales; family NICIL-2; genus JBBATK01. The sequence continues at coordinate 36,930 of JBDHXF010000034.1, read as the reverse complement.
TGCCAATTTCGGCGAGCTGATCGCTGATCGACGTTGCGCTAAGGATCCTCTGCTTGTTTTCCACCGATGTGCTCACATTGGCGGCGATGTAATAGAGCTTGTGATACTCATCACTAATGGTATCGAGTGCAGCCGCTACTTCGGGAGGGAGATTTCGCGAGGCATGGACGTAGTCAAAAAACAGATCACGCACACGACGCAAAGCGGCGTTGAATTCTCGCGTGCCGGGCACTGCGTCCTGCTTTATGGTCGAAACAGTGGCCTCCATACAGCGATCGTTCTTCACACTCTTTTCAATCTTCGCCTGATACACTCCTTCCACCAACACTTTGAGGAGTTGATTGGGAAGGCGCAGTACCTGCATGATGCGGGCAACGGTACCATAGCTGTGCAAATCGTCGAGCGTGGGGTCATCCACCGATGCGTCGTTTTGCGCGGAGACAAAGATGAGTTTGTCTCGCTCCAGGGCTTCGGTTACCGCATTGAGGGAGCTGGAGCGACCAATCAGAACAGGGAAAATCATGTTCGGAAAAATGATCACGTCTCTTAGCGGAAGCACCGTGTAGGCTCCGCTAGCGGGTGGGGCTTTAGGTGTCGTTTTCTTCGTAATTGATGTTTTTTTCGCCATTGGCGGGTTCTCTTTCTGGACAAAGGACAATGAAAGAACAAAGATACACACTCCGCAGGCCAGCGCCCACGCAGCAGCAAACACAGGTTGACGTTGAGCTCGGGTGTCTATTGGCGACAAAATTCACGACATACACAGGTGATGTCGGTTTTTCGTCACAGTACTCCGTTGTAGTACAGCACGATATTCATGATCGTGACAGAAAATGGGCGAGTGATGAACAAGTCAGAGTCAATTCACGATTCTTCATAGTCAGCTGATTCGCGGCTCAAATCTCGCAGATAGTGCCACGAACCAACAAGTATGAAGAGATGTACAACCTGTGCCGGAGCCATCGAGCTCATGGCCACAGTTCCGGCTGCGACACCAAACAGATCGACGGCAATATTGAGGACTTGGCTCACGATGTTGAAGATCAACACGGCACGTAGCGACGCCGAGTCTGCATGTAGGCGAACTAAAAGATTAAGCACCCCGGTTGAGACGATCGTCGCTCCCATTGCGCGAAACAACAGATCCGTTGCTGTGGAGGGCGTCACGCCAAAGAGTTGAGCTGCAAGAGTAGGTGACACCAAGAGGACGATGCCCATGGCAAGAGCAATGAGTCCGCTCCACAAGAAAAATAATCGACGGTGCATAGACGCAGAATTACACAGTGGTCAACCGAAACACAACAGGAAAAATACGAGTTGTGGCCTCGCGTAAGGAGCGAAAAAACGTTGGAGTGGTCAGACTCAATCCCAATTCCTGGAGTATCGCCGTCGCAGGGGACGGACTCGTAATCGGCGTGTCGGGGTGTTCGAGAAGTACACAATGGGAACCGGCTCACGCAGCACCACACGTGTATCGGCGCTGGCCATAGCCAGCGTGAAAGAAAAAATCACCTGCATGAGGAACGACCTCATGCCAGAGCGCTCATCAGTTGAGCGACGATATCCGTGGTACTAATGTTTTCTGCCTCGGCGTTGAAGTTGGCAACGATGCGATGGCGCAGCACCGAAGCGGCAACCGCTTTGACGTCTGCAATTTCCGGGCTGAATCGTCCTTGCATTGCTGCACGGGTCTTCGCACCCAAAATCAAATACTGTGAAGCTCGTGGTCCGGCGCCATACTGAATGTAATCTTTCACCACCTTGTGATCGCTCGTAACCGGTCGCGTAGCCTGCACCAAACGAACAGCATAGGATATCACATTATCCGCCACCGGAACACGTCGCACCAGATCCTGAAAACTCATGATATCGGATGCATTCATGCGAGCCTGCGGCTCTGCTTCTGTGCCGACGGTGGTGCGTTTCACGATATCAATCTCTTCCTGGAACGAGGGATAATCCAGACGAAGCATGAACATAAAACGGTCGAGCTGAGCTTCAGGAAGTGGATAGGTACCTTCTTGCTCTATCGGATTTTGTGTGGCAAGAACGAAGAAAGGTTCATCCAGACGGTAGGTGGTGCCGGAGGCGGTGACGGAATGCTCCTGCATCGCTTCCAACAAGGCTGCCTGCGTTTTTGGAGGTGTGCGATTGATTTCGTCGGCAAGGACAATGTTCGAGAAAATCGGTCCCTTCACAAAACGAAATTCCTTGGCGCCGGTGCTCATGTTCTCTTCAATCACTTCGGTTCCGGTGATATCGCTGGGCATCAAGTCTGGTGTAAACTGAACGCGATTGAAGCGCAAGTCCAAGGCTCGGGACAATGTGCGGATCAATAGTGTTTTTGCCAAACCGGGCACGCCGACGAGTAGGCAGTGACCTCGTGCAAACAGCGAGATAAGTAACTCATCAACCACGTAGTCCTGTCCGACGATGACTTTTGCAATCTCCGATCGGACTTGTCCGACCACGGTGTTCATACGCTGAATTTCTTCGATATCGTTTTTCATAGTGTGTGTATCGTTTTCAATGAGGCAGTCTAGAGCACGTTGATTTCTCGCGTATCGCCCACGTGTTCAAGAACAGGTCGAACCAGATCGGCTTTGCCCGATGCGGCGATCACCAGCTGGTTTGGATGAAGTTGACGGTGTTGAACTTCCAGCAAATCATCCGCGCTTAACTCTGCGATGCGAGCGACGAAATCCTCGTAGTAGGAAGGTTGAAGACCAAATTCCTCAGCATTGCCTAGGAATTGAGCAACCTGCTGTGGAGTTTCCATACCGCGAGCAAATGAACCGAGGATGTAGCGTTTGCAATGACGCAGTTCATCCTCGGAAATTTTCTCCTCTGCTAAACGTGTCCACTCGGAACGAATAATGGCAATGGTTTCGGCAAGGTTCTCGTGACTCACACTACAGGATACCGCGAGTCGAGCTCCGTGAACCATGGCATCTAACGACGAGTGCACGCCATAGCTAAAGCCTTTCTGCTCGCGAATGATACTGTTGAGCCGAGACAAAAAGTACCCTCCAAAGGCCGTATTCAGGAGTTGCAGACCGGGGAAGTCGCCGGACTCTCGACCAATGGAGAGTTGACCCACATGGAGCACTGCCTGTTGAGCCTGCTCGCACGCGCTAAAACCACAACGAAGAGTGTCGATGGCTGCCGGCTCGATACGCTGAAGCTGAGCCGAGGTGCCGTTCAATGTGTCAAAATGTCGATGCACCAATTCGTCCACGCGATCCGGTGGGAAGTTTCCTGCTACGACCACAAACCAAGGTGCACTTTTATGTACAGTTGCATAGAAATCGACGCACTGTTCACGCGTGAGTGTCTTTAACGTGTCGAGCGTGCCGTGACGAGATCGCCCGTAAGGATGCCCGCTAAACATGAGCTCCGAAAAACAGCGGCCGGCTAGATACTGTGGATCAGACAAACTATATTCCTGATCACTCAGCCATTGAAAGCGCAGGCGCTCAAACTCGTCGGCATCAAACAGCGGCTCGTGGATGCAATCGGCAATTAAGGCAAACAAGTCGTCAGAATACGTGGCAAGACCGGTCAGGCCCACACCGGTGGTATCACGATGTCCCATCCCTCGAATTGCCGCACCTAAAGAGTCGATGCGTTCAGCAAAGTCCGTAGGACCAAGCTTCTTGGTTCCGCGCACCAGCATGGCCGCGCCCATCCCGGCTTCACCACCGTGATGTTCTTGAGTGGATCCTGCTTTGGCCACAACCGAAAGCGAGAGCAGCTCTTGCGATGGGTCGTGCACGACAAAAACTTTTGCTCCGCTAGGCAGACTAAAGATGCGATGCGGAGGGAAGTGAAAGGACCCAACAGAGTCCTTGATGGGAGCTGCCGACATGGTCTCGTACCCGGGTATCGTCCATAAAAAAGCCGCGAAATGCGGCAAAACAAAGATAGGCAGCAGCCAATGAATAGAGTAAAACCAGCCGACCGAGCAGTTCTGAGTTCTGTCGGCAACCAGTATTTTTGTCTTTTCGTCCTCTCTTCCATCGTACGATGCTTTCCAATTCTCTTGTGTGTATCAGCGGCGCATCTGCCGGTATCGGCGAAGCCTGCGCCCGTCATTTTGCCCGTCTCAATGCTCGATTAGTCTTAATCGCCCGTCGACTCGATCGTCTCGAAGCTCTGGCTTCAGAGCTGAATGTTCCTACCCATTGTGTGCAACTGGACGTGCGGGATCATGAAGCGGTGGCGGCCGCCTTTGCCTCACTGCCGGACGAATTCCGTGGTATTGACGTCTTGGTGAACAACGCAGGTCTATCCAGAGGTTTGCTGACCATTCAAGAGGGCCAGTTGCAGGATTGGGAAGAAATGATCGACACCAATCTTAAGGGGTTGCTGTACGTTACAAAGGCAGTACTACCGTCTATGGTAGAGCGCGGACAAGGCATGATTATCAACATCAGTTCCATTGCCGGACGTCAAGTGTATCCCAAAGGAAACGTGTACTGTGCCACCAAGCACGCCACCCGCGCGCTGAGTGAGTCTATGCAGTTGGACCTTCTTGGCTCCGGCATCCGCGTGACCAATATCGATCCCGGTATGGTAGAAACAGAATTCTCGGAAGTGCGCTACCGTGGTGATACGGAACGCGCGGCTCAGACCTACAAGGGAATGCGTCCCCTGCATGCCGATGACGTGGCGGATGCCGTGGTCTTTTGCGCCACGCGTCCTCCGCACGTGAGTGTGCACGACATGCTGATCATGCCTGCAGATCAAGCCAGTACCACGAGCGTGTACCGTCGTAGCGAATAATCATGGGCATTTTGCACCGCATATCACGTCTTGTGAAGTCGCAATTCGTCAATCACACTCGGCAGTTTGAAGACATTCTGCAGGATAGTGATGAGGAACTCCGACGTCTTATCGATGAACTCTCCGCTCGAAACCCGCAGGGCTCCAAGAGCTCCGGGACGCACGGAGCGTCGTCACGGGCTCCATCGTCAGACACTCCACCTCGCGCAGATTCTTCCCGTACAGCCGGAGAGAATTCGCGGAGCTCCTCCTTTGATAGTGGAGCCTCATCCACCCGCCAGGGTGGTGCACAAGGCTCGGGTTCTCAACGCACACGTCCGTCCTCCTCTTCAGGGCGCGCAGAGGGTGCCGGAGGTGCATCGCAGCGTGGAGGGGCACAGAGTGCCAGGCATCAAGCCCAAGTTCAGGCTGTGTACCAAGCCTATAAGTTGCTGGGCATACCACCAACCGCTTCGGTGGAAAAAATCAAGTCTGCCTATCGAGAGAAAATTCGTTTAGTCCATCCGGACAAAGTCGCCTCCGAAAGTCCGGCGCAGCAAGAAAGTGCCAAGCGCAAGGCGCAGGAAATCAATATGGCCTACGAAGTCCTCGCCAGAGTGCGCGGTTTTAAGTAGATTTCGTCGTCCGATTGTGTCAACGTCTGTTCCCTTAGTGTCGTCTATTCCTCATGATTCGTGCCGCCTTCGGCGTCATGAGCGACAAATTCCCTCAGAGCCAAACTGCCTATGAAAACTGTTCGCGAAGCCCTCTTTGTTATCGGTCTTTCCATCATCGTTGCCGGTGTTGTCAATGCCGTGGTCAACCCACATCCCTTGCCCTGGCTGCATGAGGAGCGGGATGTAACGCAAACCTCGGACGCGTCGTTGGATTCGCTGCTTGGCAGCACGACGGGCTCGTTGTCGAGTGGGCAAACAAGTGCTAGCCAAAGTGCGCAAACGCCAAGTTATGTGACGGCACAAAGTGGCCTGAGCTCTACTCCGACGCAAAACACTGTGAGCGTGACCGCTCCTAAGACCCTCAGTCCTCAAAACGTCAGCGCAACCGTGCCGGGCAAATCCATCGCAATAGCCGACACCAAGAAAAATCCCGGAGTAGAATCTCCGGCCAAGACCTCAGGTTCTAATTCCGAAGCTTCCGCTGCAGCAAAGCTGCCGTTATCGGTTAATTATGAGCAAGTCGTGAAGCTGTTGGCGACACCGGGAGTGACCTTCATTGATGCCCGAAAGGTGGAGGAACACGAAAAAGCTGCATTAAAGAATTCGCTGAATGTTGATATGGTGCAGTTCCCCGAAGATCCGGGATATCGTGACCAAAGTATGCGCCTGTTGTATTCGCTGCCAAAGGATCGACCGGTGGTGGCATACTGTGGTGGCGGGAACTGCGAACTGAGTCATGAATTGTGCGACGTTCTCATCCAGATGGGTTTTAGTAAAGTGTTTATCTACCTCGGTGGGTGGACCGAGTACTCCGAGAAACAAGGTTTGAAGTGATCGTGCGTTAGCTTTTTCACTACTCTGCCACCGTGCTCAACGCTATTTCGTTCGTGTCTCTGCTCACATCGTTCGTGTCTCTGCTCACATTGGCGCCGCAATGTTGCGCGGTCATCCTCGTCTATTCCTCTTCGTTGTCCCGGTAATCGTAGTTTTGCATCGGGATTCTTTAAGACTCATTCAACCCTCGGTGTGGTAATTCTCGCGTCGAGACGTTTTGATCGTACGACAGGTACATGGCTAAGAGCGACAACATTCTCAACATTCTGCAATCTCGATACGGTATCATCGGCTCCTCGCAGGCGGTGCGTGAAGCGGTCATGCGTTTGTCACAAGTGGCACCGACTGACCTAACGGTATTACTCACCGGTGAAACCGGAACCGGCAAGGAAGTCTTTGCCAACGCCATCCACGGGATGAGCAATCGTCGTAAATCACCCTTCGTCTCCGTCAACTGTGGCGCCATTCCGGAAACGCTTCTGGAGTCCGAACTGTTTGGTCATGAGAAAGGTGCCTTCACCGGTGCAACAGAGCAGCGCAAGGGTTTCTTTGAAGTAGCCAACCACGGCACCATCTTCCTCGACGAGATTGGTGAAATGCCCTTTGGTACTCAGGTCAAGTTACTGCGAGTGTTGGAGAGTGGCGAGTTTACGCGTCTTGGCTCCACACAGGTGCAGCGCGTGGATGTACGCGTGGTGGGTGCCACCAATCGGGATTTGGAATACGAAGTCCGGCAGGGCAATTTCCGACAGGATCTCTTCTTCCGTCTCAACGCGGTGCAGATTCATTTGCCGCCTTTGCGACGCCATCCTGAGGACATCCCGGAACTCGTGCAGTTCTTTGCCGACCGCGTGTGCGAACGTAATGGCTTTGCCTTCGAAGGTGTAGAGGACGATGCCTACGAGGTACTCGAAGCGCATTCGTGGCGTGGAAATATTCGGGAGCTGCGAAACTTGGTCGAGAGTATCGTCACCATCAACCAAGGCGCTCGGGTGACTGCCGATCAGGTGCGCAGTTATATTCATCCCGACCGCGAGCACGAGGTGCAGAGCGACTACGGCAGCATGGCACTTGTACGCGTGCAACAACCTACTGTTCATGGTGCCGCCGGTACTGCAGCTCAAGGCTCCGACCCGCTGGTGTATCAGAGTCTGCTACAGTTACAATCCGACGTATCGGCCATCAAGCAAGCATTCACCGCCTTGGTCGATCGCTTAAAGGATTTGTCGTTCCACAACCCAGCGGCGCAGGACGTTGATGAGCTTGGTTGGGACAAAAAAGATTTGAATTTAGAATCGATGGAAAAGCGCCTCATCATCGTAGCGCTCCGACGTTTTCACGGCTCCCGCCGTAATGCTGCCCGCGCTCTCGGATTGAGTGAGCGCACCCTGTATCGCAAGATGCAGGAATATGGTCTGGAAGACGTAGGCTAACACTCGGTCTGGAAGATGTAGGCTAACACTCGGTCTGGAAAATGTAGGCTAACACTCGGTTTGGAAGATGTAGACTAACTCTCGGTTTGGAAGACGTAGGCTACACCTGTACGACGTTTAATCCCTCCTGCCGCGAAGCACAGCGCGAAGCGCGTGCGTAAGAAGAATCTATGGGAAGATATCCTCTTTGTGCTCGTTCACTGTTTCCGATCGTAATCGATGAACAATGAACAGACATCGCACTGCTATATTTGTTCTCTCCTCGTTTGTACAAACCTCACACAGACCTCATGAAGAGTTTTGTCTTCAGCCTCGCACTTACAGCGCTCGTGCTTCTTAACGGTTTTTCTTCTTTACTCCATTCGCAATCCTGGTATCAACCTACCTCAACGGTCTTCGTGGAGCCTGGTGGTGAGAGTCGTGAGCACGTAATAGATATAGAACATGTGACAATTAACATTCGCGTTGATGGTCCGGAGGGCAAGGTGCAGGGAACGGTGAGTGGCATCGTGCACTCTTTGCGCGAGAAGGTGGACTCGATTGATTTTGACGGTGTGCGCATGACCGTTCACAGCGCTCGTTTGAATGGCAAGCCGCTGCGATTTGTGGTGTTCGACAGTTCGGTTCGCGTCTATCCGCAGCCGGGTTTAGTGTACGACGGAACGGACACTATTAGCTTCGACTATGAGTGTCACCCGCGTCGCGGTATGCACTTCACGGGTTGGAGCGACTCCACCAACCGCGCGCGTAAGCAGGTGTGGACGCAAGGCGAGGATAGTGATAACCGTAATTGGTGTATCCTGGATGACTATCCCAACGATAAGATGATCACGGAAACGATCATCACTTTCGATTCCTCATATCAAGTTCTCTCGAACGGAAATTTGCTGGGAACAACGCTCAACAGCGATGGAACCAAGACCTGGCATTACACCATGACGAAGCCGCATGTGACCTATCTCATCATGGTTGCCATCGGAAAGTTTGCGATTGAAGAGCGACACAGCGCATCAGGTCTGCCGGTGCACTTGTACTACTATCCGGAGCGACCCGAGTGTGTGCAGCCCACCTATCGTTATGCCACGGAGGCGATCGACTTCATGGAGAAGCAGTTAAACGTGCCCTTTCCCTGGGAGTCGTACTCACAGGTGCCGGTGCAGGACTACATTTTTGGCGCGATGGAAAACACGACGGCAACGGTGTTTGGCGACTTCTCGCTTTGCGACGCCCGCGAGGCGCTGGATCGTAATTACATCGGCACCGACGTGCACGAGCTGACCCATCAGTGGTTTGGGGATTTTATTACGGAGCGCGACTGGAAGGACATCTGGTTGCATGAATCGTTTGCCACTTTCTATCCCAAGCTCTTCTCACGCAAAGTGTATGGCGAGCCCACCTATGAGTGGATGCGTCGGGGTGAGCAGAATCAAGCGCTCGGAGCAGGTGAACGAGACCGCTTGCCGGTAGTGAGTAGTCTCTCCGGCACAGCGCGCCGTTACCCTAAAGGATCCGCAGTGCTCGACATGTTGCGCTATGTGGTAGGGGAGAACAACTTCGATCATGCCATCACCTATTATCTCAAGCATCATGCTTACTCACTGGTGCATACGGATGAGTTTTACTTGGCGTTTCAGGACGCCTTGGGGATGTCGCTCGATTGGTTTTTCGACGAGTGGCTCTACCGAGGCAATGAGCCGAACTACACGGTGAGGTATCAGGATGTGATGGACATGAAGAGCGGCGAACGCTCCACGGAATTTCAAGTGGAGCAGACCCAGGTGGCAGATGCCTTGAGTCCATATTTCCGCATGCCCGTTGTATTCGAGGTCCATTACAAAGACGGCAGTATGAATACCGTGCGCGAAGAAGTGTCGAAGCAGGCGCAGACGGTGCGGGTACCCAATCCCCAAAAGAAGGACATTGCCTACACACTCTTCGATCCGGGTTCGTACATCCTGAAACGGGTGAATTTCAAGAAATCGTTTGAAGAGTTGCGAGAGCAGGCGATGAATGCTCCTCACATGATTGATCGCTACGATGCCGTTCACCAAATGCATGAGGACTCGACTTTTGACGAACAGAAAACCGATGAGTTTTTACAAAGTATCTATACGAAGGAAAGTTTTCAAGCCGTCAAGTCTGAGATCGTTGCGCACATGCTGCGAAGCAAAACAACCATTGCGACGGATCTCGTGAAGACCGCGATCGGCGATAACGATGTGGAGGTACGAAAGGCAGTTGTGTCGGGGACGAAGCGAATTCCCGAAAAGCTTCGTGAGAGTTACGAGCGTATGCTGGCAGACTCGTCGTACTGGATTATCGAAAATGTGTTCACGAAGCTCTGCGAGAATTTTCCGTCGCGTAAGGCAGAGTACCTGAAGAAGCTGGAGAATGTGCATGGACCATCCCAAAGGGTGCACATAGCGTGCTTAGAGTGTCGCGCAGCAGACAATGATCGTGCAGCACTCGACACACTGGTGGATTATTGTTCTCACTCGTTTGAGTTTCAGACGAGGCAGAATGCAATGGCGGCGGTCAAGAGACTGAACTACTGCAACGAGGCTTTGGTTGGCTATTTGGTCGAAGCCATGCTGAGTACGAATAACCGTCTGGCAGACGTGGCACGCGGTTTAGCGGAAGGCTGGATGCAGCAACGCAGGTATAGCGAGTTGTTTGTGAAGTATTATCGTGCCCATCAGTGGAAGAAGTGGCAACAGGATATCCTCGCAAAGCTGGTTGGTGAAACGCCGGGGAGACGTCGCCGATAGGCACACGTTGCCTATTCACATTTGTTAGCATTTGTTAGCAACTCTCGCTGTACCTTTTTGTCAACGTGAGGTTTACTCCTACTGTCTTGTGACAAAAAGGAGCACTCATGAACACCACTCATGAACACCCGGTTGTCATCCTTACAGGCAGTAGTTCCGGTATTGGATTGGCAGTAGCAAAGAAACTCTATCGCAGCAACTACCGCGTTATCGCCACCGCACGCGAACAATCGCTGCATCGCTTGCGTGAACAGGGCTTGCCCGACACGCCGACCTTCCTTCACATGCCCTTGGATGTGACGAATGAAGTGCAACGAGAACAGGTGGTGCGCCGAGCCATGCAGGAGTTTGGTCGCATCGATGTGCTGATCAACAATGCCGGCATAGCTTACCGTGCGGTGTTCGAGCACATGTCGCGCAAGGACGATTACCATCAGGCGCACGTCAATTACTTCGGTCCCATGGATCTTGCCCGCTCCGTCCTTCCGGTGATGCGGGAGCAGCGCAGCGGACGTATCATCAACGTTTCGTCGGTTGGCGGCATGATGAGTATGCCCACTATGTCTGCCTACTCGGCATCGAAGTTCGCCCTTGAAGGAGCGACCGAAGCACTGTGGTATGAAATGAAACCCTGGAACGTAAAGGTGTCGCTCGTGCAACCGGGTTTTGTGCGATCGGATTCGTTTGAGCACGTGTATGTTACCGACAAAGTGCGGAGCGACGCGATGGGTGAACAAGTGTACGAGCCCTATTACCGCAATATGAGCCGCTTTATTTCTCGCATGATGCGTTGGTCGCCGAGCTCTGCTGCTGATGTTGCAGATGTTGTGCTGCGTACTATGAAGGCTTCGCGCCCGCCACTGCGGGTAGCTGCCACATTAGACGCGAGGTTTTTTAGTCTTTTACGTCGCTTCCTCCCGCGCAGCGTGTACCACGAGTTCCTGTACATCATGCTTCCACGAATCTGGGAGTGGCAGCCTCAAGCCCAAGAGCTTCCGGCCGAGTTGAATTTGCGATGAGCCCGAACTCATTTCGCTGAAGCCAATCGATGCGGGAGAAAAGCCAAGACTCAAGAGCAATGTTTCCTTCGTGGTCTGAGAAATTGCTATTTTATGTCAGAACAACGAAGGGAAGCTATGCGCATTGGCTTAATTGCAATGCTCTTTGTACTGAGTGCTCTGTGTGCACGAGCAGATGAAGTGGCAACGGTGGTTTTGAAGAACGACTCAACGTTTAAAGGCACGGTGGTAACTAATACCGCAACCGAAATCGTGCTCCGTTTTAAAGATGGCACGGAACGAAGCTTCCGACGTACTGCAATTTCCGATATCATTTTTTCGGAGAAGAAAAGCAAGAGTCAAATCCGCAAGGAGAACCTGCTTGAATCTCCGCCTCATTTTTCCTGTTTCGGTGCCACTCTTGGGCGTCAGGCTCTGTTGAACCTTCGAGGCGGAACGCACGACAGTAGCTTTGCAACCCATATTTCCGGAATGTTCTGGAGCAAAGTGGTCGGCATTCAGATTAACCTGATGTGGTGTTTTTGGCAGCAAAATCACACGCAACATTATTTGAGTGCGATGGCGGGATACCAGTATGCCGACTTCAATTCCAAATTCCTCTGGTATGAAGCGGGTCGCAATGAGTGGACCTTCGAAGGCGTAGGCTACGTGTTGCATTCACGCGCATTTCTCTGTGAACTGGGTGTTGCGTGGCCTAATGGAACGGCGTACAAGCCACAGCTTCTGCTGCAAATTGGATGGGTTCCCAAGACCTACTGACAGAGATCACACGAGGTGGAATTGCAGCTGACTTCTTATTCGTGAGCGCTTCGCGCGCACGAATCATTCATCCCATTGACGACCGATGGTTGGCGCTCCCAGAAACGGTGGAAAACATTTCTCTTGAAACCTCTCGAAACACACACTTTCTTTACGGTGTAATGTTCCGTCCCTCTATCTTTGCCGCACACTAATCCCTTGTGAATTAGCGGCTTAAAAATTAGTCCTCAAGCATTAAACCTTTTGCGGGATCTCGGCACCTAACAGCCATTCTTTTTACTAAGTGAACCTTGTATGCAGACTTCTGTTTCTCTTGAACCCATCGTTGCCGCCGGTATGGTGGACGAGTCGCTTGGCTTACGTGTCGACACTCATCCGGTCACCAAACAAAATGCCTTGTACAGTACTGTGGATCGTTCAGCGGGCGATGTGATTGCCGCCTTTCAGGCAGCCGCGCTGCATACGCAACCGACGTATTTGACAGTTCAAGTGGGAGAAGATGCGCATGTCGAATTGTCGCCGACCATTCTGCAATACATGAACCACTCCTGTTCGCCGAACGCATTTTTCGATACGACTCGCATGGAAGTGCGAGCTCTGTCCTCACTCAAGGCAGGCGACGAGCTGAGCTTTTTTTATCCCTCGTCAGAATGGCACATGGTACAACCGTTCGAGTGTCTGTGCGGGAGCGCGCAGTGTCTTCACGTTATTGCCGGAGCCGACAGCATTCAGGATGACATCTTGAATCGCTATGAACTCACCGACTACATTCAATCCAAGCGTGCGCAACGTCGTTCCTTGCATGTCTGAGTTGAACCTGAACAACTATGCCGTGTGGGTGCTCTTTCCGCGCCTTGAGACTGAAGATCCCAATCTTCAGTACTACTACGATTTTGATCCTGCGAAAGAAGAATATGCACGTGTTTTCAAGGAGTTGAATTGTCCTTGGCAATGGCGCTCCGTTTCGATGCAAACAGTGGACGAGGTACTCGACACCATCGAGCGTGAATCGGGGTCGTTGCAACCGCTGGTGATTAATCTCTGCGACGGTGACGAGATCAACGGTGTACCGGGGATAGGTGTAGTGCGAGCGCTGGAGTCGAGAAAACTCTGTTATACCGGAGCGCGTGAGTTTTTCTATCAGGTGACGACGTCGAAGATTCCCATGAAGGAAGCTTTCGATGCAGCCGGAGTTGCCACGGCTCCTTGGTGTGCGGTGTTTGACGACACGAATCTCGACGAGGTTTTTACACGCTGTGAAGGAAGTCCCATTATCGTCAAACCGGCAGTCTCCGGTGGAAGCATGGGCATTAGCGTTAGAAACGTGGTACATACCGTGCAAGAGTTGCACGAAGTGCTGAGCGAGATGCGCAAAGGATACCATGGATGGGATCTGCGATCCGGCGGCATCCTTGCCGAACGCTTTATAGCAGGCCGCGAGTTTACCACCTTTATTGTAGGAAGCAAGGACACGCTCCATGTCTATCACGCCGTTGAGCGGGTATTTCATGAGTCGCTCAAGGACGACGAGCGATTTCTCTCCTTCGATCGACTGTGGGAGACTTACGAAACGGAGAGTAGTATGCCGGACAATGGCTATGTGTACACCTACGCCGCCGTTGAGGACGAGCTCTCGTCTGCCTTAAAGGAACTCAGCATGAAGGCCTATGCTGCAGTGCAGGGAACCGGATACGGTCGCCTCGATATTCGCATGGATCAACACACCGGAAAACTCTACGTGTTGGAAGTCAATGCGCAATGTGGCCTGAGCGAAGACGAAAACTACACCTCGATCGGTGCTATCCTTCGATTTGAAGCGGAGAGCTTTGGTCGCATGACGTTGCGTATCATGCAGGATGCCATTCAGCAGTATGAGGCGCGAAATGAGAATCGCGTTGCTGTGTCGGCTAAGCAAACACCGGTCGATATGCTCGATGATCCAGCCTCTCTCCATAGTCACTCTGACTCAGAACTCTTCGCAGCACCTCAGTCGCACTCAGCATAGACCTACTCCACAAGCCAAACACCATGAAGATTTGCGTGCTTCTCCCTGATTACTCAACGAGCGATGTGGACTACCAGCATTACGATCCTCCGCGCGACTTGTCTCCGCTGCTTCCGGAGCACGAGGTGCATACCGTGTACCTCAACAAGTTGCGTGTGTATGCACAGCTGGTGGAGTTATCCCGACAACACTTCGATTGCTTTGTCAACCTCTGTGAAGGCTATCTGGAGTGGGAGGTACCGAGCATTGACGTGATTTTTTATTTGGAGAGACTCGGTCTGCCGTTCAGCGGACCAAGCTCGGCGCTGTACGATCCCGAAAAATCGGTCATGAAATATGTGGCCTACTGTCAGGGTGTTGAAGTACCAACCGGCGTCACGGTTTCCGCTGAGCGATTGCTGACTCAAACGTTGCCTTCCCTCACAAAGAATCTTCGCTATCCGCTTTTTGTGAAGCCGGCGAAAGCGGGTGACTCGCTGGGTATCGATGAACATTCCTATGTGAGCAACGAGAACGAACTGGAATCCAAAGTGCAGTCACTCCTACCAGAGTATCCGGAACTCTTAGTGGAGGAATACATTGCCGGCAGGGAATTCACGGTACTTGTCAGCGCGGGTGAACGTGAGCATGAATGCAAGGCTTATCGTGCGTTGGAATATCGCTTTCCGGCCGATCGTCGATTTAAGACCTATGCACTGAAAACGAGTGAGCTGCACGGTGACTGTAATGTGCCCTGTGAGCATGAGGATCTCGATGCCCGACTTCGCAAGTCAGCTGAGGACATCTTCCGTGGTTTTCGAGGTGTTGGCTATGCACGCATGGATTTTCGCGTGGATGATGCGGGGAAAATCTTCTTTTTAGAAATCAACTTCACCTGCTCGGTGTTCTATGACGGTGGGTACGAAGGCAGCGCAGATCATATTCTGAACGACGACGCAGAAGGGAAGCGCGGATTCCTGGAACGTATTATTCGTGAAGGCATCGCACGACATCGTCGCCTGGCACGCTGTTACGAAATGCGTGGGAATGCACTGTCGGGCTATGGCATTTATGCCGCACGACCCATAGCGAAGGGCGAGATTGTGTTTCGTGGCGAAGAGCGTGCCCAACGCATCGCCACACGGCGATGGATTGAATCACAATGGAACGCAGCTGAACTCTTGGACTTTCGGCGTTACGCGTATCCTATCAGTCCGGAAGTATATATCCTGTGGGACGAAGATCCGTCGTCATGGGCACCACAAAACCACAGCTGCGACGCCAATACCGAATTCGACGGCTTAAATGTGATTGCCAAGCGTGCCGTCGGCCGCGGAGAAGAGCTCTGTATCGATTACGCGCAAATCTTGGACGAGCGCGCCGAACCCTTCGAGTGTCGCTGCGGTAGCCCCAAGTGCCGCGGCACAATTCGTGGCGTACAAGGAAACACACTGACAAGGCGAGAGATAGAGCTTCAAAAAGATGGAGTCTCGTTAAGTGACTGATTCGTAAAGACATGTTGTCGACTTCCGCGCTTGCTTTCCCGGCTCCTGTATTGCAGCGCACCCATCATGTCATATCATTGCAGCCAGTTTGTAGCTCTATAAACCACCATTCGCACCGAGTCCGAGCACTCAGCTAAGCATGCAAGCCGTATCATTCCTGCGCAGAGTTCTTCTGCAACACAAAGCTCGACTCTCCATCACCTACGTTCTCTTTAGTCTTGAGATGCTTGGAGCGCTTCTGCGTCCCTACTTCTTAGGTGAAGCAGTGAACGACCTTCAGGAAGGAACAGCTACGATCTATGGTCCCTACCGTGGTCTTGTCTACATGCTTGCCGCTCATTTCGGCTGGTTAGTGATCGGTACCATCCGTCAGATGTACGACACGCGTACCTACACGGCGATCTACACCGACATTGTCCTGCGTTTTCTGAAACACCACGTGGAAAAGGAAGACGTGTCAACGCTGAGCGCTCGCTCGGTGTTGGCGAGGGAGTTCACCGATTTCATGGAATTCGATATCGTGTACATCGTGGAGGCGGGATACAACATCCTCGGGTCGCTCTTCATGCTATACTTCTACGAACCGGTGGTGCTTGGTATTTGTGCGGCTGTGTTGATTCCGGTGTTGGTCATCAGCCGTCGATACGGGAGAACCATGGCACGGATTACCAGACGTCGAAACGATGAACTGGAGAATCAAGTGGACATCATCTCGTCGCGGGATGAGTCGGCCATCTTTACCCACTACCGCAAACTTCGTTCGTTGCAGATAAAGGTCTCCGATGCCCAGGCATGGAACTTTGGATTCATGGAAATCACCGTGATGTTCGTGCTGGGAGCAGCGTTATTGCTGTCGAATCAGAGAACAAACGGGATGGGGCTGTGGGCCGGTGACATCGTGGGTATCTACAGTTATTTGTTAAAGTTTCTATCCGGCCTCGACACTATCCCTTATGCGGTGGAGAAATACGCAACCTTGCGTGATATTACACGTCGCATTGACGTTGAAATTGAAGAGGAAGACGAATCGGTCTTGTCCGAAACCCCAAACGAACTGGAACAGATCGTCCCGCCCTCAACTGAAGCAAAAAAAGACGCCTGAGGTGCTCGTCAAGCATCCTTGGTTTCTGTGCTGACAACATCTCGTCCCTCTTGTGGGTATAGTCTGCGCAGAAGGACTCGTCTGCTTTGTACGAAGCGATGACCTTTGCGACACAATTTCAACACTCATTCCTAACATTTCTTTCACCGTACTGATTGAACGATGAAACGTATCCTGATACTTGGCGGAACACTCTTTGTTGGTCGTCGCTTCGTGGAACAATGCCTCGCCGAAGGCACGATGCAGCTCAGCTTATTCCATCGCGGAAAGACAAATCCCGAACTCTTCCCCGAGTGTGAAAAAATTATCGGCAACCGGGAGAGCGACGACATCGACATCGTTGCTCAGCGTGATTGGGATGCGGTGGTAGATTTTAGTGGCTATTATCCCAACAGCATGCAACGACTATTGTCCTTGCTCAAGGGAAGGGTTGATCGCTACGTTTTCATTTCCTCGCTCTCGGTATTTTCTTTTGAACACGCCGCCGAAGGCGTCGTGTATAATGAATCTGAGCAGATACTTCCTTGTAGTGCCGCTGAACGCGTGGATACAAGCATGATGAGTTACGGTGCACGAAAGGCAGAGTGCGAGCGGGTGCTGGAGCAGGCGCATTGGCTTAAGGGTATCAGCTTGCGACCGGCCATTATTTATGGTCGCTATGATTGGTCGGAGCGACTCTACTCCTGGCTCTATCGTCTGGCGACGCGTAACGAACTGGTGCTGCCAAACGGGGGAAGTGATCTGATCAGTATGTCCGATCTCGAGGATCTCTGTGGTCTAGTCCGTGCATCTCTGGACATTGTGAATCCACTTGCGGCTTACAATGCCACAACACATGAGGCTGTACCGTTTTCCACTGTCTTGAATTTCATGGCAGAGCAGTTGAAACGACATCCGACTTATGTCGAAGCCGATTGGCAACGCTTGGAAGAGCTGGGCGCGCACGCCGGCTCGGACTTTCCGATGCTGTTCGGCATGGATATGAATATTGATAACTTGGCCATCCTCCGCGACAGCGCCTACCGTTGCAGAAGTCTGGAGGAATCGCTGACGGAATTCGTTCAGCTCTTTTCTCATCGCACGCTGTCAGTTCCCAAGGTTGGTTTGGATAGGGAAAAGGAAGACGGCCTTATCGGAAACCTGCGCACATAACTCAGAAGCCCGCCGATTAGGAGTAAAACCCATTAACGTGGTGAATAATGGAGGATTTAGGCTGTTATCAACACTTAACAAATGGTGGAAACGGCCGATAATTCCCGTAAACGAGTGATTTCTCCTATTTATGGAGAAGCGGGCGCACTGCGTCTGCAGCAAGTATTCACCACGGAGAGAGGGCGGTATGAAGGTCTGTCAATCGGTGCGCTTAAATGGGGTGTGGTCCAAATGTCCGCACGCCGGCGAGCTTAACGACCCGGATTTGATTTTGTGTTTTGGCGATCGCTATACGCTCACCGAAAAGTCATCCTACCAATTTCTTCTGCAGAATTATCCGAATTCGCACATCCTGATTTCGTCCACTGCCGGCGAAATAAGCAACGACGGAATTCGCGATTCCACGATCGTGGCAACGGGTATAAAGCTCGAACGATCGAAGCTGGAAACGCGCATGATCAACATTGAAGATTATGCCGATAGTTTTGCTGCCGGCTTAGGACTGACCACCTTGTTCGATCGCGAGGGCATGCAGTTATTATTCGTGATTTCCGACGGCCAGTTGGTGAACGGTTCCAGTCTTGTGGAAGGCTTGCGTGCCGGTTTGCCGGACGTATTAATTAGTGGCGGATTGGCGGGCGACGGCGACAACTTTCAGCACACAGTTGTGGGCTTAAACGAAGACGTCCGCAGTGGCAACATTGTGGGTGTTGCTTTTTACGGTGAGCACCTTAATGTTGGTGTTGGTGCCAGAGGCGGCTGGGATAAGTTTGGTCCGCCGCGCACTATTACCAAGGCCGATCAGAATATCCTCTTTGAGATTGATCACGAAAACGCGCTCGAATTATATAAACGCTATTTGGGCGACTACGCCGAGCGACTTCCCGCCAGTGCCTTGCTCTTTCCCTTAGCAATCCAGGAAAGTGATGAAGGCGATATCGTCCGCACGGTTCTCAATGTCGATACGGAGTCACAGACCATGGTCTTTGCCGGCAACATTCCGAACAACGCAAAGGTTCGAATGATGCGGAGCAACCTTGATAATCTGGTCACCGCAGCCTCCGACGCAGCCGAGCTCAGTTTAGAACCACAACCCGGACATCAAGCGGAGCTGGCCATATTGGTGAGTTGCGTGGGACGAAAGATGATTTTTGGGTCGCGCATTGAAGAAGAGCTGGAAGCCGCACGGGACGTACTTGGAAGAGAAACAGTGGTTGCCGGATTTTATTCCTATGGCGAAATCGCTCCCTTCTCAATTGGCCAAAACTGTCTGCTGCATAATCAAACCATTACCATCCTCACGATCAGCGAGGATATGGCATGACAATGCATCGTTTACTGGCACGGCAATTCCGCAAGTATCTTGGCGAAGTAGAGTGGGCAGAACAGCCGGCTCTGCGCCAGTTATTTGAAGCCATTGCCATGTCGTACAACGAGTATGAAGCTGAAATCAAACTCTTGCAGCGGGCCACCAACCTGATTGATCAGGAGTATTATGACATGACTCGCAATCTGCTTGCGGAGAAGGAACTGCGAGACCAATCGGTCAACACTTTACTCCAAGCTATTGCCGCTATTGATGAGAGTGGATCGTTCCATGCCGACTTAGACTCGCAGAACCTACTCGTAATTGCCGAGTACCTGAGAACGCAGATCGATCGCCGCAAGGAAGCCGAGGAAAACATCATCGAGCGAGAACGCCGATTCCAATCGGTGGTCAGTAACATGCCGGGATTAACTTATCGCTGTGAGCTGCGTGACGGAGTGTGGACCTTTAGTTTCATGAACGACGAGGTGAAGAATCTGTGTGGATTGGAAGCGGACGACTTCCTGTCTCAGCCTATCGAATGTTGGACGGAAATTCTTCATGACGAGGATCAAGAGCTCTATCGAAACCTGTGGTTGCAAGAACCCTACGACGGTGCGCGACGTCGCATGGAATACCGTGTTCGTCAGGCTGACGACTCCGTGATTTGGGTGGAGGAACGACGTCACATCGTGCGTGACGACACTCATCGCATGGTATGCGTTGATGGCTTTATCATGGACATCACCGAGCGCAAGAAGCTTGATCTGGAGCTGCTCTCAGCCAAAGAAGCTGCCGAATCGGCCAGTAGAGCAAAGAGCGAGTTTCTCGCTAACATGAGTCATGAAATCCGTACACCGCTCAACGGCGTGATTGGCTTTGCCGACATCTTGACTAAAACTCGTCTCGATGAAACGCAGATGAAGTATATGCACACCATTCATCTGTCGGCCAACAACCTCTTGTCCATCATCAACAACATCCTCGACTTCTCCAAGATCGAAGCTCGGCGTGTGGAAATTGTCAACGAACGCTGCGACATCCTCGATCTCTGCGCCAACGTGATGGATGTGGTGAGTTTTCAGGTTCAGCAAAAGCAATTGGCCTTGCATCTGCATATCGCTCCCGATGTACCGCGTTTTGTCTGGCTCGACGAGCATCATATTCGTCAGGTGTTGATCAACCTGCTCGGCAATGCCACGAAGTTCACCGAGAAAGGGGAGATTGCCCTGGGACTCAGCTTCACTGAAGCAGGTGGTGAACTGCCGGCGACGTTGAATTTCCTGGTGCGAGACACCGGTATCGGCATCGACGAGCGCAATCGAAAGAAAATCTTTGGAGCCTTCGCGCAGGAAGATTCTTCCACCACGAAGCGTTACGGTGGAACCGGACTTGGTCTTGCTATTTCCAATCGACTCCTCCATCTTATGGGCTGTAGTCTTGACGTGCAAAGCGAACTCCGAAAGGGAAGTTCCTTTGCCTTCGCCCTGCCGATCGAACACTTCGAACGTGCAGAAGAAACCTTGCAGAGTTCATTCGTCGATCGACGCGTCCTGATTCTCGACTCGAATAAAGCCGAGCGGACGGTGCTGCAAAGCGCTCTCACCATCAGCTCTATCGAGTGTCACATTGCCGAAAGCAGTGCTGAAGCCTTGCAACTCCTGCTTGAAAATTTTGACTTCGATGCCATCGTCATCAACTACGAGAGCACGAACGACGACGCGCAGAAAACCATTAGTCGTATCCGCACCAAGCTGCACCTGAACGACGAACAGTTGCCGGTGATTATCAGTTACAAGGTTGGCGACGAGAGTGCTGTTACTTCCCTGTGCAAGGAGTTTGGAATCCGCCATCGTCTCACCCAGCCGCTTAGCGCCTCCGATCTGATGAATATGCTGCAGGTACTTTGGTCCTCAAACACGGAATTGCCGCAGCGCGCTATCAACAGCACTGAACGCATGCATGTACACAAGCACGCGCAATCGTCACCGCTGTTGAACGGTCGCTCGGCAGATCAGCAGGGGACTTCTTATTCGAGCGCTGCTGCGCAGCCCTCGTCGGCGCATCCTGCACTCAGCATCCTCATTGCCGAGGACCAACCGGTGAACATGATGCTCATGACCACCATTCTTGGCGAATTGCTTCCGGATGCGGAAGTCGTGGAAACCACCAATGGAGTAGACGCAGTGGCGCACTTCATGCGACGCCGTCCCTCGCTGGTCTTCATGGACATCCAGATGCCAGACCTCAACGGTTACGAAACCACGCGGGTGATGCGTAGTTATGAGCAGGAGAGTCACGTACCGATTATCGCCCTCACTGCCAGCGCCGTCTCCGGAGAGCGTGAGAAATGTCTGCAAGCCGGCATGGATGATTACCTCACCAAACCGGTGGTACGTGAGAATATTGCGCGCATGTTGAGCAAATACCTTGGGGTTCCCAAGGCAACCGGTGTCACCAAGGAGTTGGTACACAGAGCTGTGGACCAGCGGGTACACTTCGACCGCAAGGACTTTTACCGCCGCATGGGCAAGCACGCCTCGCAAATGTTGGTGAAGACCATTCCCATCATCAACTCCAGCCTCGATGCGGACCTGAAAACACTCACCATGTTTTTCAAGCAGGAAAACTTAGTAGGCATCACCTCCATCGGTCACAAACTCAAAGGCGGATCGCAATCGATGAGTCTTACAGGCATGGTCGAGATCTGTCAGCAACTCCAAGAACTCGAGCACTTCGACTACGACCACATCCTCAACCTCATCCAACAACTGGAACTCGAAGTGCAAAGCGTCAAACACAGCCTCGAACTTGAGCTAAACGCACTCTCTCTCTAAGGCAGATCCAGAGTCCGCCCGGCCGCAACGCGGCATGGTGGAAACGATGAAAATGAGGAGAGTGATAATACACCTGCTTATTAGCCACACGTTATATCACCTGCACTGCGTCACATTCCAGGGGACAAACTATGTGGATAACATTGAGCACGTCAGGGCAATTTTAGACGACGCACTGTTCTTGACCTTCGGTAGTTTCGAGCACTTCCCGCAGTCAATCTCCAACCCGCTCGCATTGTTTTCCTTTCTGTTGTAACACGTAGCCTCGCTCGAGCTATTCGGCGTACCCTAGTAGTATCCCTCTACCGACTCAATCCCAAAGCTCTCAACAGAAATTCGAGTAAACTTATAAGTTGACGCTCATACGTATATTTGATCGTGTGCAGTATGGATGTGCGGACATTTAATTGCGAATGGTCCACTCGTACCTTAACTCACACCAACATTCGCACCCGGACAACGAGAGTTAGCTGCAGAATCTTGGGATTATCGACAGGGAATCGCTTGTCGAACATTGTACACTTGATGTGGAGGAGCATTGAAAACCAGCGCTGTTGAGAAGTTGAGGGAGGCCTCTAAACATTCGAAATCTATGGCTGTAGCCGACGCAGCGTACTATGTTGACCATGCGGGTTGGATTGATCGTGCCACAGAAATAGCGACCATCGTCCTTCGAGAGCTGCGTGTGCAACAGATCTCTCAAAACGAATTATCGCGGCGGATGAATGTCAGTCCGCAGTACATCAGCAAGATGTTAAGAGGCAAGGAGAATTTAACGCTGGAGACAATTGCCAAAGTCGAACACGCGTTACGCATAACACTCATTCAGGTGCATACGTCGACGCCAAAAACACAAAACAAGACAAAGGCGAATGCAGCACTCAATACCCGCAGACTCAGCAACTCAAAGTCTGATACATTCACGAGATAGGTATAAGCACATCCAAGCTTTAACAAAGGCTGAGGCAACGGGGTACAGCGTGTTCGAGTTTGTTTAGCATTAACGAAGATCCAGAGTCCGCCCGGCCGCAACGCGGCAGGGTGGAAGCGATGAAAATGAGGAGAGTGGGGATACACATCGTAACACCGCCAACCTATTCAGTCATACCCAAAACGAAAAAAGCCCGAGGAAAACCTCAGGCTTCAGTGCGATCTACGGGATTCGAACCTGTGACCTTTACGATGTCAACGTAACGCTCTAACCAACTGAGCTAAGACCGCGGACTGCGAAATTAGCCCGCAAAGGGCATTTGGGCAAGAGTTTTTCTCTATCCCTGTGTATATTGCAAGGCGTTCTGTGATAACGCGAAGGGGACCTTCCTTTCAGGATTCTGTCGAACGTGAATGTTAAACTTCTCACCGCATTTCTATGCTCATACCCATCGTTATAGGGTTAGGATTGTTATCTCTGTTGGTTGCCTTGTTCTTCGCTCGGCAGGTCAATGCCATCGGTGTTGCCGAAGGTGCTGCCAGCGAGCATGAAGCCAACCGCTTGAAGGAAATTTCTGCTGCGATTGCCGAAGGGGCAATGGCGTTTTTGGGACGGGAGTTCCGCATCCTTGGTCTCTTCATGGCCATCTTTGGTGTGGTGGTATGGCTGGCGGTCGACAACGGTTTGCCGACCATGATTGCCTTTCTTGCCGGTGCCGGCATCTCCATGCTGAGCGGTTTCCTCGGCATGCGCATTGCCACCGTCGGGAATGTGCGCACAGCCGCTGCTGCTCGGATCTCTCTTGAAAAATCCTTCTCCATCGCCTTCCACTCCGGTGCGGTGATGGGATTTGGTCTCACCGGCTTCGCCGTGATCGGCTTGGTGCTGGTGTACTTGGGTCTCAACGCTGCCTTCCCGACTATCGAAAAACATGTGCTCATGGAAATCCTCTCCGGCTTCGGTTTGGGTGGTAGCTCGGTGGCGCTGTTTAGTCGCGTTGGTGGTGGTATCTACACCAAAGCTGCCGATGTAGGCGCTGACCTGGTCGGTAAAGTAGAAGCCGGCATTCCGGAAGATGATCCAAGAAACCCTGCCGTGATTGCCGACAACGTGGGTGATAACGTGGGCGATATCGCGGGCATGGGCGCCGACTTATTTGGCTCCGTTGCCGAATCGACCTGCGCTGCGCTGGTGATTGGTGCCGTGGCCTTTAATACAGTGCCCGAAGACATGAAGATGAACGCTATGCTCTTTCCCATCTTGGCCAGCGCCATTGGTATTGTAGCATCATTGATCTCTTTGTTCTTTGCTCGTCCGAAGAGTGAAGAAAAAGTGGAAGGTGCACTGAAGACTTCGCTGATCATCTCCACGATCCTCATGGCTGTGGCCTTGTATCCCATTACCATGGCAATGATTCCCGAGAGCTTCTCTTTGGAAGGGAGCATGACCCTGTACCACAACTCCGGTGTGTACTGGTCGCTCGCCGCCGGCTTGATTGCCGGTATGCTCATTGGTTTGATTACCGAATACTACACTTCCCATCGTTACAAACCCGTTCGTGAAGTGGCTGACGCTTCACAGACCGGATCGGCAACAAACATCATTTATGGCTTGTCGCTTGGCTATAACTCGTCCGTTCTTCCCATGGTATTGATTGCCGTCACCGTGGTGATCGGCGTCTCTTTCGCCGGCATGTATGGTATTGCCATGGCTGCTATCGGGATGCTCGGAACAATCGCTATTGGATTAACGATCGACGCTTATGGACCTGTCTCCGACAACGCCGGCGGTATCGCAGAAATGGCTGAAATGGGCAAGGACATTCGCAAACGTACCGACGCCTTGGATGCTGCCGGTAATACAACGGCTGCCATTGGAAAGGGCTTTGCCATTGGTTCGGCAGCGCTTACCTCGCTTGCTCTGACCTCGGCCTTTCTCACACGCGCAAAAATTACTCCGGAACAAATTGGCATTACCAATCCCAAGGTGCTGGCCGGCTTGTTGCTTGGCGGCGCGTTGCCTTTTGCGTTCTCGGCGATGACCATGCGTTCGGTGGGTAAGGCTGCGTTTGATATGATTGCAGAAGTACGACGTCAGTTCCGCGAAATTCCGGGTCTGCTTGAAGGTCGTGAAGGAGTGAAAGCAGACTACCGCAAGTGCGTCGATATCTCCACTGCCGCGTCGCTCAAGCAGATGCTTGCTCCGGGAGCTCTGGTGATTCTCTCACCGCTGCTCATCGGCTACCTCTTCGGTGTGCAGATGCTTGCCGGCGTGTTGATTGGTTCGTTGATCTGCGGCGTGATGCTTGCAGTCTCGATGGCCAACTCCGGCGGAGCATGGGATAATGCGAAGAAGTTTATCGAAACAGGACAACTCGGTGGCAAGGGTTCCGATACCCACAAGGCTGCTGTGGTGGGCGATACGGTAGGTGATCCGTTTAAGGATACTTCGGGTCCTTCGCTGAACATCCTGATCAAACTCATGGCTATCATCTCGCTGGTGTTTGCCAGTTTCTTCGCCAACAATGGAAATGCCCTCGAACGCTTCTTCCATTAAGTGCTGTGCGTGATGGTCTTCACAGATCATTAACGCGAAGCGTGTACGAATAAAAAAAATCTCTGTAACGAATGAGCTCATACAGGTTTTCTTGTATGAGCTCTTTCGTTATGCATAGGCACAGAAGCCGCAGCGGCACTGATGCTGAAGAAATTTGAAAGAGCGTTAAACTAATGAGAGACAGAAGAAGACTATAGTCTGTAGGATGCGCATCCCGACTGCTTTTCATGGTTATCACCACTCACGCTGCTGATGGCAGTAGCAAACAAGACACCACAATAATTTTTTAGGAGGATGTATGAGCACGCTCACAGCACTCAACACCAGTTCAGTTGGAAATGCATTGAAAGTTTTTGTTGTCGCTTCCTTCGTCGTGCTCATCGCCGGATGGAGTGGCTGCAACAAGAGTTCGAATCCGGTGGACAACACCACAAGTTCACTCGTGACATCACTCACGGTTCCGGATCCAAGTACCGAACCCTCGGTCGTGTCAGACAGTGGACTGCAGCAAGGGTGCCGCATGCACAATCCCGATAGCGATCACCACCGCATCGACGATTTTGGAGCCCGCTTTTTGTCACGGATGAATCTCACGGATTCGCAGAAGACCCAAATCATCGTCTACGTACAAGAGCATGATACCTGCACGGCATCGGCAATGAGCGTCCTGCGTGCGTCCGACAGCACCATCTTTGCCGGTTATCAGCCAAAGTTCGATTCCATTAAATCCGATCTTGCCCTTGGCGTGATCGATACAGCAACCGCCCGCACAGAGTACCGTGCAACACTGGCAAGCTTGCGAACCGATTTGCAAAACAACCCTGTGCGTGTCACCACACAGGCAGCTCTGGATGAATGTCGCTCCACCTTTATCGCGAATGTGCGCTCGGTGCTCACGACCGAACAACTCGTCATCTTCGATCAGTGGATGACCCTGCACAGACGCTAATCACCTCACACCACCACGAATGTGTAAGGAGTGTATCCCACGTCAGGATACACTCCTTTTTTATTGGTCGTACAGGAGATTTCTTATTCGTACGTGCTTCGCACGCACACAGCAAGAGAAGGCAATGAATTTTAAGCGCCGTATACGTGTTGGTACATGACAGCGTACGCTGCAGGATAGTGACAAGGGGAATTGGATGATAGTATCGTATTGACTGAAGTCAACGCAGACATTTAAACTTGAGTATGAGCAAAAAAGCGACTAAATTTCGGTTGGTGGTCGAGATGGTTTCGATAATATCTCTCGCCACGACGATAGGTATCCTGGAAAAACCTGAGTCTAGATGTCGGTGAATTGTTCAACCACTATTCCGTCCCTCGGAAGCAGGCCATGAAGAACAACGACACAAGCACAAACCGCACACCGCGGTTGCTGCCAACCTCACTTCGCGAGCGCGTACGGTCGTTTATCACTTCCTTCGCGTTCCTGTTTTGTCTCCGCATGCTCTACGAGATGTACCTACCGTGGGGTCGCCATGATGTTGGCAGATCGGATGTGCAAGACTACATGCAAGTATGCCTGCTGACAGCCTTCTTCATCGAACTCTATCTGGCATTTGAGCAGCGCCGATCGAAAAAGCAACAACAATTGCAACTGCCGGAGAACGCTATAACACATGCATCTGATACTCATTAATCCATCGAACGAAACAGTGGAGGATAGACCATGGCAACACCTCTCAAAGAACAATACCCACGACTTTATTCTGCGCTGAAGCGCTATGCCATTGTGTTTGCATCCTGGATGATTAGTGCCTACTGTCTTGCTCTCCTTGGGTGGAATGATGAGTTTGTAAAGTTTAACGGCATTCTCCCAGATAAGAGAAGTGTATTATGGGCAGTCCTTATGACCATTTTGTTCACTGATCCTTTCTATTACTACTACTATAAGGATCGTCCCTATGCATGGGGAAAGATCTTCAAACGCTTGAAAATGAGAATTATGCATAAGCAGTCGTAGGGTGTGGGGAAACATAAAGGAAATCATGATAGTAAAGCTCATTAGAAATGGAACGGAATTCGCCATCTTGTCCGTTAGCTATGCGTTGCTGAGTATGCTTTTCGAACAGCAACTACGCGTGTCGCCGGCTGACATTGTGCAGTACATACTGTTTGGCCTCATTAGCCTGCCTGTGATTCATCTTGTTAACTCAAAAGCGACCACGGCACTGCGAGCAAAGAGAAAGATGGGCTGAAACTTGCTACGGAATCAACAGAAACTGAGTTTCTAAGGAGTTCGGTTGCGGACAGGAAGGACTTGGATGACTTTAAGTAAAACGAACATACTCATAGCAGGGCGATGGTATAATACTGTTTTTAATTTGGTTTTTTTGAACCGTTCAATAGCGAGTCGTTTATGCAATCTGAAACACGATACGCAAATGGTGTGATTCTTTTTTTGATACTTATTATAGTTTTTGCTTCATCATTCGTATCAGTAAAAGCCTCATTTCAGGATGACTTAGTTATTAAAACTGGGACATACTTCGGCGGTGCAAGCAATTTTGGTGCTTTCAGAACGATGGCCGTGGATTCGCAGGGATACGTGTATGGTGTTGCTTATGGTAGCGATTATCCCGCGACAGCAGGTGCTTATAAGACGGTAAGGACAGGAAGCACCGACATTGCTATTTTTAAATTGAGTTCGGATTTGAGGTCGTTGATATGGTGTACGTATCTCGGAGGAAGTACAGGAAGCTATTCGGGAAGTAACGTCGGTGATTTTGATGATAGCTTTGATATGGCAGTCACATCGCAGGGTGAGGTAGTATTATGCGGAATAACATATTGCACGGATTTTCCAATAACTCAAGGTGATAATCGCTGTGGTTCAAACCGCACAATATCTCCTGACTCGGTTGGTATATTTCTACTAAAATTTAACGCATCCGGATCTGGTCTTGTATTCTCAAGAATTATCGGTTATTGTTATTACACCGCATGGACTAAATTGTGCTTGAGCCCATTGAATGATATTTACGTATTAAGCGATATTAATCCGTCGAATAATACTCCAACTCCCTATTGGACTGTAACGTCGAATGCTTATCAATATGGATACTCGGGAGGCCAAGATTTATGTCTTGCTAAGTTCTCATCTGTAGGGACACCATTGTATGGAACATTTTTGGGTACTAACACCAACAGAGATGTCTGTGGCGGTATTTGTTACGCTAAAAATAAGATATACTTTCTTGGTCAAACATTTCCAATAAATTCAAATAATCAATCGAATTTTCCATTATTAAATAATGGTGAGCAAGGAACATTTGTAGGAATCGCTGATGATGTGGGTGCGTCTTTGAATTTCAGAGTATGTCGAATCCTAAGCAGTTTACCGAGTAGTGTCGCGCGCTATGGAGCGATTGCTTACGATTTTGCCACCAATCAAGTATGTGTTCTTGGACAAACATCGCCGTCCCGTTTATTTGTACTAGACTCTGGATTAAGTCATATTATCGTGGATAGGGTTACTGATCCGGCTGGTAGTATTGTTATCGCTAATGGATCTAAAAAATACTTAACAGACGGAAAAACATTGCAAGAATATGATTCCACTTGCTCTGTTCTTATGTTTGAGGGAGTGGTATCTAGCGCTACGAGCGGCTATTATGGAACTAGATCAATTGTGCAACCTGGTTCAAACTGTCAGTATCGAATATTAATGGCGATCGACGCGGTTGACAATTTGCTTAAAACAACGCCTGATGTCTACCAACCAGTTAAATTGAATACAAGTGGCCAGCCTGCAATTGTTGTGTTTGCGAAACGAGCCATTGATTCCCTGAAAATAGAATCACTGCCGATCTGTGGCACGTTTGTGATTAAAGATTCAGCTTATCCTTGTAAACCAAACCAAGTTAGGTGGGATTTTAGTGATGGAACTCCTGCTGTCTGGGGATCCGACACAATAGTTCATACATTTTCGAAAAATGGTACATATATTATAAGTGCTAGTATCGTTTACAGTCAATGGGATACGGTTAAACGAGATACGATGATCTTTGTCCACTCAAACCTCGTTGTAACTGCCTCACCTCAGTCAATTTATCGATGCTTTAGTGATACGACTGAAAGCTTCCTCCACGCCACCGGCGCCACCCGCTACGTCTGGCACCCAAGCACGGGCTTGAGCGACAGTACAAGCGCAAACCCTCTTGCTAAGCCAACCCAGAACATGAAATATTACGTCCGAGGTTTCGATCCCAGTGGTTGTTATGCGGACGACTCGGTTCAAGTGTACGTCACCAACATCAAAGCAAGTCTTAGTACCTACGACACCACGGTCTGCGCCGGCTCGAGTGTCAAACTCACTGCTGCAGGAGCGGCAGAGTTTCACTGGTCACCGAAAGCCGGCTTGAGCGACACCAACAAAGCAACTGTGACAGCTACCCCCAGTCAAACGACGCGCTACCAAGTCATCGTTTCGGAGGCGGGTTGTCCGGATACAGCATACGTCACCATCCATATCGCCCACAAGCCGCAGATTCAACTTAGTCCATCGCCCATTGTCTGCACCGGCGGTTCGGCCAGACTCTCGGTGGTTTGCACGAGCAAGGGCTCGCTTGATTCGCTGGGACTTCATTATTCTTGGACGCCTTCGGCGTCTCTCGACGATGCCACATCGGCGACGCCAACCGCGACGCCATTGAAGACCACTCGATATATCTGCACTGTAACCAACAAATTCGGTTGTGTGGCAGTAGATTCTGTTGAGGTCAAAGTCCAAGCCTCGCTTGATCTAAGTCTTAGTCCTGATACATTGACCTGCAAGGGTTCGACTTTGCTGCTTAAAGCATCCGGCGGAGCGAACTATAGTTGGTCGCCCAAAGACGGCTTGAACGATACCACCTCAGCCACACCGCTCTGCACACCGACGCACGATATCACCTACACCGTCATGACATGGAGTGGCGACTTCCATACCGCTACCTGCCGCGATACGGCGACAATGCAGGTGCATGTATACGACTTTCCAAAGGTTAGTCTAAATGGCGGCAAGATCACGGTCTGTAAAAACACATCAGTTATACTGACCTGTAGTTTCGACTCAACAACTGCGAAGCAAACAACAGTTAGGTGGCATAGCGCAGATGGTACAATGATTGGCACTGGCCCGAGCGTTGAGGTCAGTCCTGACACGACGAGCAAGTATTACGTGAGTATCAGCAACGATCAAGGTTGTTCGTCGAGTGACAGCACGGTTGTCACCGTTGCTAATTCACTCTCGGTGAAAGCTAATGCAATCGCAACGGTTTTGCCGGGTTCGGCAGTTAAACTGTCTGTGCAAAGCCCGCAAGCCGGCACGAACTACACCTGGTTTGATGCGACGCATACGCAGATTGCAAACACTGATACGACGACGCAAACCGTCGCGCAGACGACCTGGTTCTACGTCCACGCCCAGCGCGGCGGCTGTGAGGGTTGGGATTCGGTATTGGTGACGGTGTCAAACATCATCGATGTGCAAGCTGGTGCGGATCAGGCTGTATGCCGCGGACAAAGCGTCACCCTCAGTGTGACAAACCCGCAAACGAACACGACCTACACGTGGACATGCACAAGCACGAGTTGGACGGCAAGTGGAGTGTCGGTGAACTTGGTGCCGGATTCAAGTCGCAGTTATGTTGTGACCGCAACCCAAGGCTCAAACATGAGTCGCGATACGGTGTTGGCGACTGTGTATGAGCTACCGTCTTTCACCCTGCAAGACACGACAGTATGTGTTGGCAAGTCAGTCACCCTACAAGTCAACGACACCGATCCAAGCGATACCTTCATCTGGAAAGATGCAGCGTCAGCGACCGTGTCGACATCAAGCAACTACACGACCACTGCAAATGCAGCGGCGACGTATGCCGTCACCGCAACCACGAAACACGGCTGTGTACTCACAAAACAGGTCTCGCTTGGTGTGACGCCGAAGTCGACATTGAGCTTCAGCATTTCACCTATCGACTCGCTCTTCCCGGGAACGGTAGCGAGCTATCGCGTGTACGTTACAGCAAGTACGAGTCTCAGCCAGGTACATATTCGCGCCAGCTTCTCTGTCGCAGACGAGCTCCTGAGCTTCGACAACAGCAGTGACATATCCGGTCAGCGGATGCGTGTGATTGACACTGTGATGGATGTATCGTCAACGCAGCAAGTCGTAGCCATCATCCCTGTCCGCGCTTTGATCTCGCAGGGTCACAGCGGCGCTATACAGATCGTCGACATCAGCTCCAATCTCGATCCTGAGTGCACGGACTACAGCAGCGCGCCGCAGATGCTGACCATTGGCTCGGTGTGCGGGAATAGTCTCATGAAGATCCGTCTCGTCGATCAAATGCTCGACATCGTGCCAAACCCAAGTGGAGGAGACTTAACCATTCACAGCTCCGACGCGGTTAAGATTTACGATGCAGTCGGTCACAGCATCCAACCCGACGACATCGTCCACGGCGATGCCGAGGAGCTGAGTACCTTGCATAACCTTGGCTCCGGCGTGTATTTCGTGCAGATGCGAGGCGTAAGCGGCGTGGTGGTGAAGAAGGTGGTGGTGTGGAGGTGAGCAGGTGCAGGCGATTCGTTCGCGTGTAAGACGGTCCTTCGGACCGCACTGACATACGTCGCCCGCCGGGGCTCGTCGTTGCTCATGGATCTGTTATACAGATTCGTAGAGGCCTGAAAGGCCGACGTACGAAAGGGCCGTGCGAAGCGCGGTTGACGGGAAGGCAGAGGGTGCGAACTTGTTGGTGAGGCAGGTTGTTTTCTGGAGGTGCGGGGTCATGAGATGGGTAATTTAATCTTGTTTCGTCCGAATGTTGCATTGATCCAATGAGACAGATGTTGTGAAATACAGAAGAGACCAGCCAGAAAGAGGCAGCTATGAATCGAGAGGCGCTTCCAATTGATAGGATTATTATTTCTATGAACAGAATTGAACAAAGTGTTGTGCTTGCAGTGTTGATGCTATCGTGCTCAATTGCGCATGCAAATAATTGGTCTCAAACCGGTGGGACCTATCTGGGTGGTTCAAGTAACATAGGCGCGGTGATGGCTATCGCCCGAGACAGCGCAGGATATGTCTACGGTGTTGCGTTGGGCAGTGACTTGCCGACTACTGGTGGTTGCTATCAAAGTACGAAGCATGGCCTGCAGGACTTGTATGTATTCAAAATGGACGCTCGATTAAATCAAATAGTCTGGGCGACATATTTTGGTGGCTCAAATAGTTTATATAACGATGTTTTATTTAATGTAGTTCGTGAAGAAAGTAGTTTCTCGATTCAAGTAACGCAAAGTAATGAAGTGGTCATAGTTGGTACCACTCACTCGCAAGATTTGCCCATTACAAGTGGAGTTAACGTTTGCTCTAAATATGAGTATGACACTGCGGCCGTTTTTGTTGCAAAGTTCAATAGCTCTGGCAGCGGCGTTGTCTTTTCGAAGACAATAGGATATACGATAAATAATATTTCTCCTTATCGGGCTGGTCTATTTCCAACGTGCGCATTAGATAAAGCGGGTAATATATTTATAGTAACGAATGCGATGAATCTGCATGTTAACGATCCGATGTTTGTAACGACGAGTAACGCATATCAATTAGTACGAAAATCTTCAAATAATTCGGATATAGCTCTGACTGTACTGGACCCATTCGGCAACACTACCTACTGTAGTTATTTCGGTGGGCATAATCGATATGAAGCATATTCGTTGTTTGTCGCAAATTCTCATATTTATATGGCGGGATATTGCAACAGCGATGATTTTCCTACGGTTGGTGCCGTCAACGCTTATTTTATAGCGCGTTGGACATTTCAAAATGGGGGGTATCAACCAGACAGATATTATATATTTCCTGCCACTGAACAGAATGCTGAGATCGATTATAATAGTCACGATTCGACTATTTGTGCGTTGTCATACAGCTCTGCTACATTTATGTATGACATCAGCATGGACTTAAGTACGACTATTCGCAAACAAAGTATAAGCGGTGGAGTTTCAGGGTGTAAGTCTCTGTATGTTGGAGGTGACGGGACGAGATATCTCGGAACCAACTCCGGTATTATTATCTACGACGATCAGTTGCAACAACTTGCAGCCACGAATGGAAAATCTTCAATTGCTGGACCGACTTATTTGGAGAGTCATTCAGCATATACTCCGCGAGTGTTTGGGTCCGGTTGCGATAAGAATCTTATTCTCTGTGGACGTGTTTACGATAACAATGCTTACTGCCATTCAACGGCCTATCAGACGCAGCGCCTTAATCCGGTTGGAACGGTTCAGTCGTGTTTGGCGATATATGAAGAGTCGCAGTCAAATGCCATCAGAATAGAGAGCGGTCCAAATTGTGGTGACATAAGGTATATCAGTCAGTACACTCCTTGTCGACCTATCACGATCAAGGCAAATTATGGTGATGGTAATACAGTTCAAGCTTCGAGTGACACGCTCGTGCATCATTACGCATCAAATGGTGTGTACACTCTTACCTTTCAAGTTTTAAACTATCGCGGCGACACGGTTGAGATAGATACCATCGTTCACATTGTTAGCTACCCATCTACTGTTGCGTCACCCCATACGGTTTATCGTTGCTCCAAAGACACCGGCCAAGTCCTCCACGCTACCGGTGCCACCCGCTACGTCTGGCATCCAAGCACCGGCTTGAGTGACAGTACAAGCGCAAACCCTCTTGCTAAGCCGACCCAGAACATGAAGTATTACGTTCGAGGTTTTGATCCCAGTGGTTGTTATGCGGACGACTCGGTTCAAGTCTATGTCACCAACATCAAAGCAAGTCTTAGCACCTACGACACCACAGTCTGTGCCGGATCAAGCGTAAAACTCACTGCCGCCGGAGCGGCAGAGTTTCACTGGTCGCCCAAGGCCGGACTGAGCGACACAAACAAAGCAACAGTAACAGCTACCCCCAGCCAAACGACGCGCTACCAAGTCATCGTGTCGGAGGCAGGTTGTCCGGACACAGCCTACGTCACCATCCATATCGCCCACAAGCCGCAGATTCAACTTAGTCCATCGCCCATTGTCTGCACCGGCGGTTCAGCTAGACTCTCGGTGGTCTGCACCAGCAAAGATTCGCTTGATTCGCTGGGACTTCATTATTCTTGGACGCCTTCGGCGTCTCTCGACAATGCCACGTCTGCTACGCCAACGGCAACGCCATTAAAGACCACTCGCTACACCTGCACAGTAAGCAACAAATTCGGGTGTGTAGCTGTGGATTCTGTTGAGGTAAAAGTCCAGGCTTCGCTCGACCTCAGTCTTAGTCCGGATACTCTGACCTGCAAAGGTTCCACACTACTG
The DNA here is from genome assembly GCA_039810585.1 of Chlorobiota bacterium. GTDB lineage: Bacteria > Bacteroidota > Ignavibacteria > Kapaibacteriales > NICIL-2 > JBBATK01. The sequence continues at coordinate 1,970 of JBDHXF010000034.1, read as the reverse complement.
CTTAAAGCCTCGGGCGGGGCCAGCTATAGTTGGTCGCCTAAGGATGGTCTGAACGACTCCACTTCCGCCACACCACTCTGCACACCGACACACGATATCACCTACACCGTCATGACCTGGAGCGGCGACTTCCATACCGCCACCTGTCGTGATACAGCGACAATGCAGGTGCACGTCTATGATTTTCCAAAAGTCAGTCTAAGCGGTGGCAACATTACGGTCTGCAAGAACACGTCAGTTACCTTGACTTGTAGCTACGACAGTTCGACTGCGAAGCAGGCGAGTATTACGTGGCATAGCGCGGACGGAAGCATAATCGGAAGTGGTTCAAGCATTGAGGTCAGTCCAGACACATCGAGCAAGTATTTTGTGACTATTAGCAACGATCAAGGCTGCTCGTCGAGTGACAGCACGGTTGTGACCGTTGCAAATTCACTCTCGGTTAAAGCTAATGCGGTCGCAACGGTTTTGCCAGGCTCGGCAGTGAAACTCTCTGTTCAAAATCCGCAAACCGGCACGAGCTACACTTGGTTTGATGCGACGCACACACAGATTGCCAGCACCGATACCACGACACTAACCGTCGCGCAGACGACTTGGTTCTACGTCCACGCGCAGCGCGGCGGCTGTGAGGGCTGGGACTCGGTGTTGGTGACTGTTTCAAACATCATCGATGTGCAAGCCGGTGCGGATCAGGCAGTATGCCGCGGACAAAGCGTCACCCTCAGTGTGACCAACCCGCAAACGAACACGACCTACACGTGGACATGCACAAGCACGAGTTGGACGGCCAGCGGCGTGTCAGTGAGCTTGGTGCCGGATTCGAGTCGTAGTTATGTTGTCACCGCAACTCAAGGCTCAAACGCGAGCCGCGATACAGTGTTGGTGACTGTGTACGAGCTACCGTCCTTCACTCTGCAAGACACGACAGTGTGTGTGGGCAAGACGGTCACCCTGCAAGCCACCGACACCGATCCAAGCGATACATTCATCTGGAAAGACGCAACGTCAGCGACCGTGTCGACATCAAGCAGCTACGTGACGACTGCCAATGCAGCGGCGACATATTCCGTGACTGCAACCACGAAACACGGCTGCACTTCAACGAAACAACTTAACCTTGGAGTTAATCCGAAATCTTCACTGAGCTTCAGTATCTCACCCATCGACTCGCTGTTCCCGGGAACAGTGGCGAGCTATCGAGTGTACGTCACAGCAAGCACGAGTCTCAGTCAAGTACACATTCGTGCCAGCTTCTCTGTCGCAGACGAGCTCCTAAGCTTCGACAACAGCAGCGACATATCAGGTCAGCGGGTGCGTGTGATTGACATCGTGATGGATGTATCGACAACTCAACAAGTCTTAGCCATCATCCCTGTCCGTGCCTTAATCTCGCAGGGTCACAGCGGCGCGATACAAATCGTCAACATCTCCTCCAACCTTGATCCCGAATGCACGGACTACACCAGCACGCCGCAGATGCTGACCATTGGATCGGTGTGCGGGAATAGTCTCATGAAGATCCGTCTCGTCGACCAAATGCTCGACATCGTCCCAAACCCGAGTGGAGGCGACTTAACCATTCACAGCTCCGACCCGGTTCAGATTTTCGATGCGGTCGGTCACAGCATCCAACCCGACGACGTCGTTCATGGCGATACCGAAGAGCTGAGTACCTTGCATAACCTTGGCTCCGGCGTGTATTTCGTGCAGATGCGAGGGGTGGGTGGTGTGGTGGTGAAGAAGATGGTGGTGTGGAGATGAGGTGGGTGCAGTCGATTCGTTCGCGTGTAAGACGGCCCTTCGGACCGCCCTGACATACATCGCCCCGCTGGGGCTCTTCGTTGCCCGTGGATCTGTTATACTGATTCGCAGAGGCCTGAAAGGCCGACTTACGACGTGTGCCGGGCATGTATCAATTCTAAGGAGTGAGAGAATGTAAACCTCAAGTCTCAAAAGAGCCGTAATGA
>JBDHXF010000033.1:0-41886 GCA_039810585.1 Chlorobiota bacterium | reverse complement strand
CCCCCCGCCATAACAGTTTCAGTGTAAGCAACAAAAGATCTGAATCATCACGCGCGTAGGGACAGAAATTCTTCTGTCCCCCGCCACAACGGTTTCAGTGTCAGCAATAAAAGATCCGAATCATCACGCGCGTAGGGACAGAAAATCTTCTGTCCCCCGCCATAACGGATTCAGTGTAGGCAATAAAAGATCCGAATCATCACGCACGTAGGGACAGAAAATCTTCTGTCCCATCCCTTACGGTTCCGCGTGAGCAATGAATGATCCGAATCATCACGCACGTAGGGACAGAAAATCATCTGTCCCAACCCTGACGGTTCCGTGTGAGCAATGAACGTTGTGTGTCACCACGTACGTACGGACAGAAAATCTTCTGTCTCCTCCCTGACCCCTACGATCCGAATGTTTTCCAGCACAGCATCTGGGCATTACTGAACACATCAACTGATTGGGCGGCCAGTGAACCATAGTGATGGCGCACATCGGAAGGAATAGGGCGTCCTTGGGTGTAGGCTTGAAGCAAAGAACGGAGGTATCGAAACTCCTCCGACCACATCGTGGATTCAGGGTTTGCTTTCTTGCTACGCAGGAAGCGAAGAGAGGCATCGATACGTTGTAGGGCATGAGGGAAATCCTCGAGAAAGGCGTAGGTCACGCATTCGAGAAAGCGGATATCTGCCTCGAAGCCGGCGTACATTTTAGCAGAGAGGCTCAAACCTTCTTGCACATACTCCAGAGCGTGAAGTGGCTGACGAAGGGAAAGAGAGTACAAAGCGAAGTCAACGGCATCCATCGGTCGAACGAGGCCTTTGCCGGCAACGTCCATCCGACCAAAGCGCATTTTGAGAAGTTCACCGGCGCGATGGACATCGGAGCAGAGCAGCGATACGCGGAAGTAAACAAGATTGAGATGGCCATTCCGTGCGAAAACCTCATTGTTTTCCTTCCAAATCTCTTCGCAGACTTTTTGTGCGGCTTTAGGTCCGTGGAGTCGCAACGAAGCCTGCGCCAACGACCCACGGGCAACAGCCAACGCTTGGGGGTAAACCTCTGGATGTGCCTTGAGCTGCGCAATCGTAAAGAGCCACCACTGCACCACCACTTCCATATTACCCAACGCCGTGTGGATTTGCGCCATGGCTGTACCTGCAACGATATGACACTCCGGCCAGGCCTTGTTCTGAATCTCCTTTCGGATTTTTTCCAGCACCGGAAGGTCGCGCGTGTTTAGAGCGGCATAGTCGCCTTGCACGTAGTGCACAAAGCTTTGACGTATCATTGTTCGGAGTTGTACAAGCGTCCGTGCTTCACCACTCTTCACCAACTCGCAGTAACGATCGCCGATGTGCTTCCACACACGCTCGTCGAAAAGTCGAACCTCAAACAGTAAGTAGGTGTTGACCGCCGTGTGGTACCATTCGATGAGCGCGCGCTTCGCGGAGCGACGATGTAAGGATCGATCCCGTTGACGGAGTTCGTGCACGTAATTCTTGTGCAAGCCGGCAGTGGCGAGAATGGGAAGAATATGCTGCGCACGAAGTTCAGCGATACGTTCATAGCATTTGGCCAGCAAGAGCGAGCAGCATTTGTCGAAGTGCGACACGCTCATGCCCAGATCATCCGCGCGAAGCTCGCGCGGACGGGATGCTGACAAGGCCTCGCACTGAGCACGCAACACCCTCGCCTCTGTGTCAGTACACTCCAACCGATCACAAAGCTGCTCTCGCTCAGAATCACTAATGCTATGTAGGAAGTCGTGGAGATAACTCATCAAAGGCAATGTACTAAGAACGGATCGAACGTTTCAGAATGACGTCGCGAACAGAGAGACAAACACAATTGCTTCGCCGGATCTGAGAGGACGATCAGGCAAGGAATTCACTCCGATACAACCTTTACCGGTACGAACTTATAGCTGGTTATTTCAATGATTGCAGGTTCGGCAGCCGACAGCACTCAGGCTTAGTCGGCACGGAGACGGTGACGAAAACGGTCATTCGGCAGGCGCAGCTGCAGCTGCAGCCGCCGCTGACGGAGTACCCACCTCGGACTGATAACCCCAAGCTTCAGCTTGGGGTGGGCGATCGCAGATACGGAAATGAGTGTCTCTTCGCCAAAGCATGGAGCGGAGATTCCTCCGACGCAGGTACAGCCACCGACCGCAGCAGTGCTGACGCCACAGCGTCATGGAGACTACGACCATATCGTCATTCGGCCGGCGCAGCTTCAGCTGCAGCCGCCGCTGACGGAGTACCCACCTCGGACTGATAACCTCAAGCTTCTGCTTGGGGTGGGCGATCGCAGATACGGAAATGAGTGTCTCTTCGCCAAAGCATAGAGCTGAGATTCCTCTGACGGCAGGTACAGTCACAGATCACAGCAGTGCTAATGCTACAGCGACATGGATACAATGACTATATGATCATTCGGCCGGCGCAGCTTCAGCTGCAGCCGCCGCTGACGGAGTGCCCACCTCGGACTGATAACCCCAAGCTTCAGCTTGGGGCGGGCGATCGCAGATACGGAAATGAGTGTCTCATCACCAAAGCATGGAGCTGAGATTCCTCCGACGCAGGTGCAGCCACCGACCGCAGCAGTGCTGACGCCACAGCGTCATGGAGACTACGACTATATCGTCATTCGGCCGGCGCAGCTTCAGCTGAAGCCGCCGCTGACGGAGTGCCCACCTCGGACTGATAACCCCAAGCTTCAGCTTGGGGTGGGCGATCGCAGATACGGAAATGAGTGTCTCTTCGTCGAAGCATAGAGCGGAGATTCCTCTAACGTCAGGTACAGCCACAGACCACAGCCAATGTTACAGCGGCATACAGACAATGACTATGTGGTCATTCGGCAGGCGCAGCTTCAGCTGCAGCCGCCGCTGACGGAGTGCCCACCTCGGACTGATAACCCCAAGCTTCAGCTTGGGGCGGGCGATCGCAGATACGGAAATGAGTGTCTCATCACCAAAGCATGGAGCTGAGATTCCTCCGACGCAGGTGCAGCCACCGACCGCAGCAGTGCTGACGCCACAGCGTCATGGAGACTACGACTATATCGTCATTCGGCCGGCGCAGCTTCAGCTGCAGCCGCCGCTGACGGAGTGCCCACCTCGGACTGATAACCCCAAGCTTCAGCTTGGGGTGCTGTGACGATAAATGTAATGCATAACGTTGTACGACATACCATAACCAATAGGCAATCGTACATTACAGGTTGACATTGTGAGCAGTGCAACGACGAGCTCATCTCGTTCCGCTAAGAACCTGTGCACCCGAGAGTGCTTCACACAGCTCGACGGGACAGTCCTTGCGATAGCACTCACTAAGTAAAAATATTTCCTCCCCACAAGCCTCGGTAGAATGCGGTCTCTGCCTATTTTCGCAACGGCTACTTTATGGGATTGCCGCAGCAGATAGCCAGCCCTTGGTTGTTGCGCTGCGGCAGTAGTCAACGAGAGCAGCATCTCGCATCCCAATCCACCGTCGATACAACACACACAATCCCGGGAGCACTATGCTCTACTACCTCGCGTCGTGGCTTGAAAGGAACTTTCAGCCGCCGGGCATGGGCGTTTTTCGTTATGTCACTTTTCGCTCGGCGATGGCAGCCATCACGGCTCTGCTGATCAGCTTCCTGGTGGGACCGGTTATCATTCGTGCCTTGAAGCGACGTCAGATGGGCGAACAAGAAAAGCGAGAGCTTGCGGGCGTGGGTACGCACAACCTCAAAGCCGGAACGCCAACGATGGGTGGATTGATTGTGCTGACGGCGCTGCTGGTGCCAACGATTCTGTGGGCCAACATGGCCAACGCCTATATCCTATTGATCGTGCTTGTGACTGCATGGATGGGCGCCGTGGGTTTTTTGGACGATTACCTCAAAGTAGTTCGCAAGTATCCCAAAGGATTGATCGGACGCTATAAGATTGTCGGACAAGTAAGCGTGGGACTCATTCTTGGCTCTGCTATCTACTTCGCACCCGACTGGTTCTTCGATGGCATGAATGCAGTGCGAACATTTACAACGGTACCCTTCTCAAAGCACATCAATTTCGATTGGGGCATTACCTACATTCCGGTGGTGGTGATTATCCTCACAGCAACGTCAAACGCCGTGAACCTGACAGATGGATTGGATGGCTTGGCAATGGGCACAGTCGGCATCACAGCATTGACTTTGGCACTCATCGCCTACTTCAGCGGCAACGCAGTGTTTGCCAACTACCTCAACATCATGCACCTGAGAGGTGCCGACGAGCTGACAGTGTTCTGCGCTGCTCTCGTAGGTGCCGCGATGGGATTTCTGTGGTTCAATTCCTTTCCGGCGCAGGTGTTCATGGGCGATACCGGTTCGCTCGCTCTTGGTGGCGCTGTTGGAGCATTGTGCATCTTGATTAAAAAAGAATTCTTACTTCCCATCGTCGGCGGAATCTTTTTTGCGGAAACCCTGTCTGTTATCATACAGGTCAGTTATTTCCGCTACACCAAAAAGAAGTATGGGGAAGGACGGCGCATATTCAAGATCGCGCCTCTTCATCACCACTTCGAAAAATCCGGTTGGCACGAATCGAAAATTGTCACACGGTTTTATATCATCGGCATCATGCTCGCCATCGTGACGATGGCAACCTTCAAAGTCCGCTAGGGTTATTGAAGATGAGCACAGTGTTTTCTGGAGCGACTATGAAACTTTTTCTCTCAATGTTGATTCTTAGTACTGTAAGCCTGGTCATGTCCTGCAGTACTGCCAAAAAAGAATTTCCCGCAGATGCCTTTGTGGTCAGCGGAAAGATGAACCCGGTATCGGGTTCTAAGGCACTGAAAACTGACAACTGTTGGGTACTGGAAGTAGGAACGGACTTACGACAGTTAAAGTACTACCAGATTGTTGGTGATAAGGATATGGTGGAGCGCCTGCATGAAGAAGACATGAAGGTCACCATCCGAGTGGTCAACCGCCCTGAGGTCACCACAAGTTGCAAGATTGGAAGCGTGGTTGAAGTCCTCGAAATTATTGAGGCTCGATCGCAGACAAACTGAGGACGCCGTCATTGCCTGTTTTTCTTCAGCGCCTGTTGCCTTCGGCAACGCTCTTGATTATCAGGAGAACTTGAGCGCTTCAGGCGACGACGTCGAAATCTCGAAATTTTGGGCTTTGCGTCTTAGAAAAATCAGTAGAAATGCGGGCGCCGAAGCCAGTCAGACTGACGTACCTTTCGGCGCGTGGGATGACAAAATGGCTAACTATTCGGTCAAGTTCTGCCGATATACAACGAAATGGCAAAGAGTGTGCGAAAGCCGCTCCCAGCCTGCAATAAGGAAGGCTTCGTGTGCGTTTTTAGCTGTAGAATCTGTCCGTACGATTGTCAGAAAAACAGCTACACATGTGCACCCCGGTTGAGTCAGTTGTAGTTGAATTCGTCATCGATAGATTGGAACATGTACAGTAGAGTTGGTTAGAGACGGTATGGTAGGACAGCAGCATTCGTAATCTCATTAGAAGGGTCGAACATGGAAGGCAATTTTTCCAACAGAGTGCAGGACGTGATTCGCTTGAGTCGCGAGGAAGCACTACGTCTCGGTCACGATTACATCGGCACCGAACATTTGCTGCTGGGGATTATTCGTGAGGGTGAAGGAATCGCCGTCAAGATTCTTCGTAATCTGGGTGTTGACCTTTTCAAACTCAAGAAATCCATAGAAGACACAGTGCGCTCGAGCAGCGGCACACTCACCATTGGCAATATCCCACTCACAAAGCAAGCCGAGAAAGTACTGAAGATCACCTATTTGGAAGCCAAGCTGTACAAATCGGATGTAATCGGTACCGAGCACTTGTTGCTCTCGTTGTTGCGTGATGAGGACAACATTGCAGCCCAAATCTTATCGCAATTCAGCGTCAGCTACGACGCCGTGCGCAAGGAATTGGACAACATCATCAGCGGAAAACCCAGCTCGCCTTCGCAACGCGAGCGCGCACAAACCACCGGCGGTCGCACACGCAAAGAGCAAACCGAACGCGTGAAGACTCCGGTACTCGACAACTTTGGTCGTGACCTGACAAAGCTAGCCGTCGAAGGTAAGCTCGATCCCGTTATTGGCCGCGAAAAGGAAATTGAACGCGTTGCACAAGTCCTGTCACGCCGCAAGAAAAACAACCCCGTGCTCATCGGTGAACCTGGTGTGGGAAAGACGGCAGTTGTGGAAGGTCTTGCCCTGCGCATTATTGAAAAGAAAGTCTCACGCGTCCTCTTCGAAAAACGCATCGTCACTCTCGACCTCGCTGCATTAGTTGCCGGTACCAAATACCGCGGTCAATTTGAAGAACGCATGAAAGCCGTGATGAACGAGCTGGAAAAGGCCAAGGATGTGATTTTGTTTATCGACGAAATTCACACCATCGTCGGCGCCGGCGGCGCATCCGGTTCCCTTGATGCTTCGAATATGTTCAAGCCCGCACTTTCGCGTGGTGACATCCAGTGTATCGGCGCCACAACGCTCGACGAATACCGTCAGTACATCGAAAAGGACGGCGCCTTGGATCGTCGCTTCCAGAAGATTATGGTGGAACCGCCAAACGTGGATGAAGCCATTCAAATTCTGCGCAACATCAAGGAACGCTACGAAGAACATCATAACGTTCGCTATACCGACGTTGCCATCGTGCAATGCGTCAAACTTGCGGATCGCTACATCACCGATCGCTTCTTACCGGACAAAGCCATCGACGTTCTTGACGAAGCCGGTGCCCGTGTTCACTTATCCAACATTTCCGTTCCTAAGGAAGTGCTCGACCTCGAGGCACGTATTGAAGAAGTACGCGGACAAAAGAACAACGTGGTGAAGTCGCAAAACTTCGAAGAAGCAGCTCGCCTGCGTGACCTCGAGAAACGACTTCAAGCTGAGCTCGAAACCGCAAAGGAAGATTGGGAAACCAAGTCTGCCGAAATGGTCTTCACCGTCGACGAAGAAAACGTTGCCGATGTGGTAGCCAGCATGACCGGCATCCCGGTCAATCGCATTGCGGAATCCGAATCCGCCAAGCTGCTCAAAATGGGCGATGAGCTCAAGGGTGTGGTGGTTGGACAAGACGAAGCCGTTCAGCAACTCTCGAAGGCTATACGTCGCTCCCGCGCCGGACTCAAAGACCCATCGCGTCCAATCGCTTCGTTTATGTTCCTCGGCCCAACGGGCGTTGGTAAGACGGAACTCGTAAAGGCTCTGGCTCGCTACATGTTTAACTCTGAAGATGCATTAATCCGCATCGACATGAGTGAGTACATGGAAAAATTCAGCGTATCGCGCCTTGTTGGAGCGCCTCCTGGATATGTTGGTTATGAAGAAGGCGGACAGTTAACCGAAAAAGTTCGTCGTAAACCCTACAGCATCGTGCTCCTCGACGAAATCGAAAAGGCACACCCTGATGTGTTCAACATCCTGCTCCAAGTGTTTGACGATGGAATTTTGACGGATGGTTTGGGTCGTCGTGTTGACTTCAAAAACTGTATCATCATCATGACCTCCAACGTTGGCGTGCGTGACGTGAAAGCCGGCGGACGCATTGGCTTCTCCTCTGCCGACGCCAGCGCCGACAAGTATGAAGCCATGAAGAGCGTGGTTGAAGAATCGATGAAACGCATGTTTAATCCGGAGTTCCTCAACCGTATTGACGACTACATCATCTTCCGTCATTTGAGCAAGGACGACATCTACAAGATTATCGATCTGCAAATGGCTCGCCTGCTCAAACGCCTCGAAGCGAACGGAATGAGTATCGAGCTATCGAAAACCGCTAAGGACTTCCTTGTAGAAAAGGGATACGATGAGAAGTACGGCGCTCGCCCGCTACGCCGTGCCCTTCAACGCTACGTGGAAGATGAATTGGCTGAGGAAGTTCTCAAGGGTTCGATCAAAGAAGGAATGAAGATTAAAGTGAAATTCGATAAGAAGACGAACAAATTGGTCTTCTCCGAAGTCAAGCAAAAAGAAGCGGAAGAAATCACCGAGCCGGACGAAACACCGGCGGAATAATTCACCATTCGCCCCCACTTGCACAACGCCCGTCTTGCGAAAGCATGACGGGCGTTGCTGTTTCTTCTACGCAACGACTACTCGTTCCGCTATCATCGAGTCGTCATTGCTCGGTGCACACAAGGCTACGTGAGTATCCTGTCAACGTCCGTGAAATTCCATTGTGTATTTTGACTCGACGTGTAGATGTCTATTCAGAACAGAAGAGGGTATTATTGAAGCGTGTTGTTCTTGTGCTGTCGTTGCTACTCATGATCTCTACGCTGCACCTCTCAGCACAAGTGAGTACCGCCCGTGCCCTCTTGTATGAGCCTTCACCGCTGATGAACGCCATGGGTGGCTGTGGCTCGACACAGTATGGAAATGCATTTGATGACTTTAGTAATCCGGCTTCGCTAGCGTATCAACGCGAGTGGACTGTGGGTGGAATGTACAAGTCGCAAGGATTGAGTCTTGGTGATCAAGAGCAGAAAATGCTGGACCTGAATTACACAAGCAATCAGGCATGGGGCTTCGGGGTATCGGCTGTCGATTATAAAGGACCACGTATTATCAAAACGGACATAAGCGGTACGGTACTGGGTACGTATAAAGGAGGGTATCAGTTAGTTAGCGTCAGTTCGGGAAGAGAAATAGCTCATCACATTTCCGTTGGTGCCCGACTCTCCTACTGCTCTTACCAGTACGATGAGAGTGACTCGTCGTCCAACGGTACTCGCGGCTTTTTCACGGGTGCCTTGAGTATGATGGTGCGCAACCCGATTCCCGTTGCCTCTATTTCGGATTCCTTGTCACAGACCTCAGACTTTGTACGCGACTACCCTTTTATTCCGGAGGCGGGTCTAACTCTTGGGTGCTCCGTTGAAAACATAGGTTCCGCCGTTTCGTTTTTTGGCGAACCCTTTTCCCAACCGCTTAAAGTCTCGCTCGGTGCCAACTACACTCCCCTCCATTACTACAGCGCCACGCTAAGTGTTGCGGCGGAGTTGGAATCAAAACCCAGGGATGGCAATGCGTTAGACTTTTGTCATCTCGGTGTACGCTGTGTTGCATTTCGTTGCCTAAGTCTTATAGGCGGAGCGACACTTGCTCTCAACTCCACTATGGAGAGCTATCTGAGTTACGGTGCTGCCTTTGATTATTCCATTGTGCATGTCATCGTGGTGCGAAGCTTCGCGTATCATGCCGACATGATTCAAGCCGGTATCACTATATCGTGGGGGCATTGACATGAGTTCTTCACATCAAAGCGTTCAGTTTTGTTTGCGCCGCTTCGCTCGAACTGTGTTTGCAATTACGCTTTCGTGTATTGTCCTATCTTGCTCCAAGAGTTCAGTAGACAGCTCAACCAACGCCGCTGCCATTCCGATTGTTGGAGACGAAAACTCTGAGCTACATGTCAGTCCTAATCCTGCACGACTTCAATGTACCCTAAGGTTTTCCGTGCCTACATCGACCTCTGTACACCTAAGCGTTCGCACAGAAGACTGGCGCTTGGTTCGGACTGTTATTGACGACCAACTCGCCGCCGGTAACTATGCATTTGATCTCACGCTCAGCGACCTCAGCGCCGGGTACTACTATGCGGTCTTGGACGATGATGGCAAACAGATCAACACGCTGTTCATGATTGCGCATTAAACAGTGTATCCCTAGCCTTGGTAACCGAAATCCTCACCGATTTTCTTCTCTGCAACAACATTCTCCGCTTACGGCAACACCACCAACGTTTTTGTGTACACTTTGCCTTGGGCGTTAAGGTGCACTACGTATTCACCCGCCGATAGTGTGCTTGTTGCCAGTTGCAACTCATAGGTTCCGTTTTGATGGAAGCCACCCGCAAGGTGAGCCACAGCGTGGCCGGCGATATCAAACAATTGCACATCGGCCGTTGCCGGAGTACCGATGCCGTAGCGAATGCGAACCTGACCCCTTGCTGAAGGATTGGGCGTGATGTCCACGATACCGAAGGGTGTAGCATTAAACTCAACATGACGCAAGTTGAAGGCACAGGACGAAAAGGTCATGATGCTGTTCGACGAAGTCTGGTCGGCGCAGGGAATACGCAACGACGGAAACTCAGCTCGCACACTTGCGCCGGCGGTTTTCTGTGCAGCCAGTAGGGTGCGGAAGCTCGGGACTATCCAATCGCCGTTGTTTTGTAAAACGGAGTTTCCGCGGAGGACAAATCGCTTGTGACCAAGCGTACTCTGTACTGCGTCGTAGCTTACAGTCCAATCGGCAGCTAAGGCGCTGCCGCGACTGACCGACTCGTAGACCAACGCGGTGGAATCGATGCTGAGTAGAACGATCACACTGTCTCGTAAGGCTAGCTCATTCCAACGTGTGCAGCTCGCCTGTACATTCATCGTAATGGTGGTGTCGGCGTGCAGATCATAGACTGGTGGAAGTTGCAGCTCGACGAGGTCGTTATAACTCTCAAGGTTGATGGTCAGCGTTCGAACGGAATCAGCAAAATAGAGGTTCAGGGTCAGGCTAGCTGAACCGCTTGCCCGTGGTACACAATGCAAGGGAAAGCTCAGGCTGCCGCCCTGTGCGGCAAGCTTCTGAGGCAGGTTGGTGTTGGCGCTTTGAAGGTCTGCTATACTGGCGTCGACGCTCTGGGAGCTTAACACCTTCACACTATCCAATTGTAGAATCACGTCGCCTTCGTTTCGCACAGTGATAGTGGTTATGGCGCTGTCGCACGCTAGAATATCTGCGATGGAACTCGACGTAATCACCGGCTTCACGCTGCAGGGAATAGTACTGATGGTAATCGTAGAATCGGCCGGACAATCCGGGCTCGTGCTTTGGCTCACGTGAACGGTAAACGACATAGTAGACTGCACGGTTGCTGTTGGATTTGCAGACGATGCGTCGCTCAATGCGGGATTCGGATCCCAATGGATTTGATCGCCACCTGATGCATGCAACTGTATGGTACCGCCGATGCACACGGTAGTGTCGTGAGTGACAGTGATAATGGGTCGAGGTTCCACGTCCACATGCACGCTATCCACATGATCGCAGTTACCGCCGCTCGTGCCGTAGACGACGTAGGTGACGGATTTCGTTGGTGCTGCCAAAGTTTGGCTACACGTGTCGCAAGCGACATGCGTAGCTGAACCGTCGGATGTTGTCCACCGGTAGGATGCAGAATCCGACGTGATCACGCGAAGCGTGAGAGAATCACCAAGACAAATGCGCGGCACCGAAGCCTGCACACTAAAGTTTGGCGGTGGAACGGTGCGGATGTGAACAGTCAGACTAGTATCGCAGCCGCTGGGACTATGGATATGTGCATAGTACCATACATTATTTGAGCTCGGGCGTGCAGTCGGGCTTTGACAATTGTAGCAACTTAGATCTGAGTTGGGATCCCACACTACTACAGAGCCTGCAGGCTGCACATCCAGTGTAATGGGGACGGAGTGAGCACTGCAAATAACGGTATCGATGGGTGACAGCGTGAATTGGGCTGAGGGTTTGACGGTGACAACAATGCTGTCATCAAGTGCACAAAGGCCTTTGCCTGCGGTGACATGATACGTGCGCGACTGCGTCGCTCGCAGCACTGGATTCGGACAATCGCTGCACGATAAGTCGTCGACCGGCGACCAGTGTACATCGCTGGCATTTGTTGTTGCAGGGAGTACCACTTGATGTCCGGCACACACGGTGACTTGTGCCGGAACGGAGAGAGTGGTTGGGGCGACAACGATGCTCATAGTGTCTCGAGAGACACAACCGGAGGAATCGCCGGTAACCACGAACTTGGTCGTCTTGGTTGGTTTAAAGGTCACCGTCTGGCAGGTGTCGCAACTGACACCATTATTTGGAGTCCAGGTCACCTTTCCGCCGAACTGACGAAGGTTAATCGTCACACTATCGCCGGGACAAATCTGTTGATCGCGCAACTGTCCCTCAACACCGGGCGCGAAGCGCACGCGTATTGAATCCCGGCTGTCGCAAAACGCGCTATTGCCATTGTGCGCCGTAACGTAGTAGGTAACGGTTTTACCGGGCGTTGGGGTCACCAAAACGGTAGGACAATTGTTGCAGCTCAAACCATTGGTTGGTGACCATTGAATATTCTGATACTGACCATACACGTTTAATAAGATGGCAGTGGAGCCGCACACAACGGTATCGGGCGCGATGTCGACGGTTGACTTTGGAAGAACCGTGACTTTAATCGAGTCGACCAGGGTGCAGCCGGCACTGTCGACGGCAATAAAGCTATAGTATCGAGTAGCAGGGGGTTTTACGGTAACGACCGGGCAGGTAGCACAGGGCACGTCGCCCGGGGGAGTCCACTCCACGGCTTTCACTTTTCCGTTCAGGACAAGAACGGCTGAGTCGCCTTTAAAGCAGATAAACTGTGGTCCGTTCGATTGAATCGAGCGAGAGGTAGAGCTTACTGCCACTTGGAGGGTGTCGGTATGTTGACATCCTAAAGAATCGGTGATAAGTGCAGTGTAGGTCAGACTTGCCTTGGGTTTGGCTTTGGTGGTCAGGCAGGTATCGCACGCCAAGCCAATGTTCGGTGACCACCTGATGTGCCGCACACCTGTTGTCGGTGTGACACTAAGCGTAATCGAATCCGACCCGGAGCACACCTGCATGACTGGTCCGCCTAGAATTTTTGCCGTGGAGCCTACACGGAAAGCAACCCGCACCGTGTCTCGCCACACACAGCCGCTGGTATCAGTAACAGTGGCGATATAATTCGTGGACGATGGTGGCTGAGCGCGGGTGAAGGCGCAGGTATCGCAGGACAAGCCGAGGGACGGAGACCACTTTATCGATCCGATTAGGTTTGTGGGAATGGTGACAGTCAAATCTGCGGAATCGGAGGAACAAATAGCTTGATCGCTACCGGCATTTGCATGGCCGCCGCCGACCTGAACGTAAACAGTGTCGTAGCCGAAGCAACTATCAGCTGTCATACCACGAACAATAAACACCGTATCGCGCAGAGGTGTTGCGATAGGATTGGCACTCGTGCTGTCGTTCATCCACTTCCCCGGCGTCCACTTATACTGCACCCCACCAGTAGCATGCAACTGAATACCGGCATCTCCGATACATCGATGGAAGGTCTTTGGCGTAGCCGCGATGTTTACACCCGGATTCACCGACACCGATTTTTGAATGCTTAGGGAATCACCGCAGTTGGCATAAACCAGCGTTGCCTTTACGGTGTAGGTGCCGGCATTAGGATAGGTGTGCGTGGTGGACCAAGGACCGGATTGGCCCGTGGTGTTGTCGCCAAAATTCCAATGAATTGCACTCGGTATCCTACACACATTGGACGAATCACCAACCGACAACTTCACATTAAAACATGAACCGGAACCCGCCGTGCTTTTGATGGAGTCGGGGTTGGAGCAGGAACGAAGAATGTAGATGGAATCACGAGGAGTAGCAGGCCCAAACTCTCCACTATTTGATACTCCGCCAATAACGATAACAGCTGATTGCAAAACGGTTCCACCCGAAGATATGCTGGTGGGAACTGACGCCCAGGAAAAGGAGCCAAGTGTCACCGGCAAACTTGGTCCTGTACTCACAGTATTATTGCTTAGTGAATACCACTCACAGCTGTTGCTAACGCTACCGGACGAAAGGACGTTTCCTCCAATCATGATCAGTGAATCGTAGTTATACTGACCAATGCCATGGCCCCAACGTGCTGTTACCAAATCGATTTTACGAGAAAAGCTGCCGCTGTTTTCGAGGAATATCATCTTGGTCGCCGTATAAGGACTCTCGCTCAAGACACCACCAGATACGAGTAGTCGTCCGTCGTACAACTTTATAATCTGCGACGATCGAACGGAATCGGACAGGAGACCGATTTGTGTGAAGGTGTTGGTTGCTTTGTCGTACTTGGTAATACGACCTGTTCTCGTCGCATTCGTGCCTCCGTTGCGACCGCCAGCAATAACAGTGGTTCCAATCGACGAAGTTCCGATGTTATGCATATTTACCGGCATGATGTAGTTGGATGCAAACTGACTCGTTCCGGTACTGAGATCAAAAATTTCGGAAGACTGAATTGTGCTTAGATCCGGGTTTCTTCCTCCAACGATCAAAATTTCATGGCTGCTGATAAAAACACCTTGGGCTTGACGCCTTGCAACAAGCAGATTTCCAATAGTTGACCAAGTTCCGGTCGCTCTGTTATATAGCTCAACGCTTGACGTATGATTTCCTGAAGAGGAGCCCTGATTCGTAATAAGCGTGATACCGCTGATAGCAACAACGCCGGAATCCGGAGTCAACAGAAGAATATGCTCTGAGCGTGCGGTGTTCATTGAGCCGGTTGGCGTGACAGTACCACAACACACATCGATTATCTCGCAGCTGGTAGTGGGTTGTCCATATGAGCTTGAGTTTCCACCAGCATACCCGCCAGCCACTAACACTTTACATGGAGCTATAGCAACTGCTTGCTGGATACCAAGATAGTTTCGTCGTGGCGTATTGAGTTTCGCTAGATAGTCCCAGTGTAGTGTACCCACCGACCACAATGGCTGTGTTGATGCAGCATACAGGAGAACAGCCACGAGGATATTACGAAACACGGTACTCTCTTTCATAGGTCAACTCCAAATCAATTGGCTGAAGCTTTCATTCAACAACAGACACGACTCTTATAAGATTATACGCCAGTGCAAGCAGCGGATTCCAGTCATGACAATACAGCACCTAGAAGCCGACACGCACCTCTATCTTTACTTAAGATTTTATGATCCTAATGATAGCCGGATCATACGCGTACAAATAACTTGTCTTGTTTGTTTAAGATAAAGAATTTAGATTTTTAAGAGGCAAATTCATTGCTGTCATTGATTACGGAAGAAGAGAGACAGGTTTCGCAGGTCATCTCCGAAACTGCTATCTTGCGCGTTTGGATATGACAGTGGTTGGTTCACTATCAGAATTGCACCATATGGATGAAACTATACACGGAAATAGGAAGCGAATTGCATACTTAACGGATGTCATCCGCCGACTCAATCCTGCCACAGTACTAGATGTGGGTTGCGGAAACGGGGTATTTCTGACAATCCCGCTCGCAGAAGCCTTTCCAACAGTAGAGTTCATTGGTATCGACTCAGATCAGGACACGATAGACTTGGCAAATGATACAAATTCTTGTAAAAACTTGCGATTTGTTGTAAATGACAAGATTCCTACGCCCGCCCACTACGACCTTGTCATAGCATCAGAAGTGATTGAGCACGTTGACGATCCGGAAGGTTTCTTGGACTGGCTGCGCACACTGACTTCGGACGACGGACATATTGTTGTTACGACTCCAAACGGTTACGGCCCCTTTGAAACCGTAACCTTTGTTGAGACTTTGCTAGATCTGTCTGGAGTCATGAAGATGTTAAGTGCGGTCCCTGGTCTGAAGAAGTTGAAAGTTGGTGATTCATACTCCTCCGGAGATGTACGTTCGTTACAACACGATACTCTTGCAATCAGCCCTCATGTTAACTTCTTCAGCTTGGGAGTTTTGACTAGAATCTTCGATCATCGCGGCCTTCGTGTGGTTGAGTATCGGCCTCGATCATTTCTGGGTGGACTTGGTTTTAACCAGCTCATGAAAAGCCAATCGCTTCTCTCGTGGAATTCCCGCATTTCCGATTCATTACCTAAACGCATGGTTAGTGGCTGGATGTTTGTATTGAAGAAATCGAAGTCCTCAATATCATCTCATAAAATATACGCAAGACGATGGAATGAGAAGTTCCGCAGATTTATTACCGCCAAGAGATGGGGTGTTCAGTAATTTGTTAAGTATCCAAGTTTCCAATGTTAAGTTGAGATCACAAACGATTTTTTCACTTTGGTTTATCAAATTGAAACGAAACAAATCAGGTCTGGCGTTCGGAATTATCCCACTCTGCTTGTTATTGACAATAAGCAATTACGGATGTACAAAAAATCCGGTAGCTGATACGAGCGCTTCTATTGTTGGTCGAGTGTACAATGAGAGCGGTGACGTTGTTGCAAACGCTACATTGAGTTTGACGACCTCTTCTAAAACGACGACTTCCGACAGCGTTGGAGCATTCATTTTTCGCGGATTGAATGCAGGATCATACACTATCGTTGCTGTGTCTTCCGTGTATGGAAGTGGCACAGCATCCACAGTAATTGAACCGAACGGAATTTCAATTTGCGATGTCCACGTTAAGGCACCAAGAGATTCTTCAATCGGTACTATTGTAGGCTGGGTAAAGAATGCAGATGGAACGGCGGCGGCACATGCGACAGTCTCAACCGTGCCCTCCACTTCAGCGCTGCAAACTGATTCCCTAGGTGAATTCATAATCAGCAATGCTCAAGTTGGTCTTTATACTGTTAACGCCGTTTCCACGCTCGGTCTCAAAGGTTCGCAAACCGTTGTCGTGCATGCTAGCCAAGTCAGTCTCTGCAACATCAGCTTGGAAGCTTCCAGCAATGCTTCCGGAGCACTGCAGTTTGATGGACTGGATAATGGAACCGGGGCATGCATTGTGGTTCCTAATAGATCTGACCTAAACCTCAGCGGTCATAGTTTTACTCAGTAGTGTCCTAAATGTTTCCTGCGAAATCTAGCTGAATTTGCAGTTTCTGGGCATTTTCTTCAGCCATGTAATCTTTAAGTAGAACATCAAGCGGAGTTTTGTCGACCAGTGAAACACTAAGAACTTGCAAGATGTCATTTAAACTGAGATCAGATTTTAAGCTCTTCTTGACTATTGAAACCAGTATGAAAGTGATCATGGCGATGAAGACTTGGGTCTTGACTGCATTCTGTGTTGTGCCCCAAAATGACAACACTCTTAAATGCTGCTTCACCCACTTGAAAAATGTCTCAACAGTCCATCGGTGTTTGTAGAGAAGTGCAACTTGCTCTGCAGTGATGTCGAAGTTGTTTGTTAGAAACACTAAGAGCAGATCGTTCTCTTCGTCGTAGTACTTCACTCGACGTAGTTCAGACGGGTAGTCCTTCGTTGCTTGCTTTGATGTCAGTACGATCATTTGATCGCACACAATAGAGCTACTTCGATCGACTGTATCGGAGTCAACGCGATAGTACTTCATGTTGCTTTTTGCTCGAACTACAAACCATGCCTTGTTGTTGCAAATCCTCCAAAGCCGCTTGTAGTCTACGTATGCGCGATCCATGATGTAAAAAGCGTCACCTTCGATCGCGAGTTCATCAAGTGCTTTTACATCGTGCACAGATCCTGCAGTGACATAGATGAACGTCGGTATCTCTGCCCGTACGTCAAACAGAGTGTGCATTTTTATCGCCGCTTTTCTCTGTCGAAACGTTGCCCAACAAAACACTTCTAAACACAGATCGACAACGGTGGAGTCAAACGAATATAGTCTGTTCTTTGGTAGACCAACTGCAACCTCAGGATCCGGAACATTCATTCGTCTGGCGTGATCTACAAGGGCGTATGCAAACTCTTCGAAGATCCGATAGTTACGGTTTTCATTTGCGTAAGCCAAGTTTGAACGCGAAACGTTCTTCCCAAGACCTAGTTGATAGTACTTTAAACTATGCGCACTCAAGCATGTTGTTAGATCACGAAGGCTTTCCCGTCCGCTCAATTGTCCAAAGATCATGCACAGCATTTGATGCCAACAACTGAAGTGCTTAATATGCTTGTCGCCGTCATACTTTTCCACATATCGCCGGAAGGTCCGCTGAGGCAAAAACGCGCAGATCTGCGCAAAAACGAACTTTCCGCGATTCATTCGGTTCTCTCAAAGGCCCGAAACTAGCTTTTCAATTGAAATCACGGCGCACTTTTGCTGCCCTGGAAGCTAGTGGTACCAACGGTTTCAGCATTTTTGAGGGCAAATGTTTAGGACACTACTGAGTTTTACTATTGAACTGTGGTACAATGTTTCGCGGCTCAAAAATTCGACATACGGCTCGTGGCTGATAAATAAGGGAAATGACAACACAAACAATGAGTACTTGTTGGGTTTCAGTAGCTCCGGTCAATTGCAGTTTACTAGTACTCATACTGGTACTGCAACAGCAACGGGTGGAACTACACTGAACACTTGGAACCATGTAGCTGTTGTTGTTGATGAGACTAACAAACGTGTTATCATGTATGTAAATGGCGTCGTTTCAGGCGTCTCGACGTTTACTGGAACGAATAGTGCTAGTACCTCATCACCCTTATTTATTGGAGCTCGAAATTATTTAGGGCAGAATATTGGTGTTGAGAATGTGACCGGCATTCTAGATGAAGTACGCATTTGGAATACAGCACGTTCTGCGGCTGAGATTTCAGACGGTTATTTGCACGTGTTGTCCGGAAACGAAGCGAATCTCGTGAGTTATTGGAATTTCAATGAGTCGGCAGGCAACATAGTCGTTGATCGGAGTCCTAATGACCACAATGGTACATTCTTAAATGATGTGGTTCGAGTTACTCAGAATGCGCCGGTCAATTGATCTCCTTACAATCAATCGGGAGCCCATATTCTTCACTTATTGAACTTCCTCTAGTTGAGGCTGGGCATCTAGACACACCGTGTGGAAACTACTTTATCTTCCATCGCCGCATTTCTGTCACATGTATAAGCGTCTTTAACTGAGCCTTGAGACAATTTTCCTATTAGTAACAAACCTGTGTGTTGTAGCCAGTTCTGTAAGGTGATTGGTCGTAGCCATAATTTGGCCTTGGCGTCAGACACTGAAATCACAGCGATCACAATTTTACCTGCTATCTCTAGGAGTGCAGCATTACTTATGTTGTTAACACGGCTCTTACAATAATTCGGAGCCCCTCATTCTCTAATTGTGCGCTCGCACTTCCCAGCACCCTCACTCTGCCTTAACGTCCACTTTTCTAAGAATGGCATCTTCCGGACTATCGTCGATGCTGCCGCGAGGGATGAGGGTCCAGAGTACGTGGTCTTTGAACTCTTCGTACAAGGGATTTGGACTAAGGCGGTTTTGCAGCACCTTTACCATGTAATATGCTCTCAGGGTGGCAAAGAGGGTATTTGACATGGGTGTTCCCTGTTTCACGTGCACATCCAGTTGGGCATCGTCGATGTCGGGACCTCTGTACTCAGTGCCTTCGGCAAAGTTCTTACCATCGCTATATCCGTACACGCTCACGTGCAGGGCAATTGAACTGGTGATGCATCCTCGCTTTCGGTAGTCCAATTTGCGGAGCACGAACTCGCGTATACGGTCCATAGCGCTGTCCACTATCGGTGCTGCGCTGTCCAGCGAGGACGGCGGAACGGAGATGTACATCGTCCGTTTGTCGGTGCCGAGGTAGTTGTAGCTGAATTTCAAGCGCAAGTCGTTGAGCTCTTGAGTGGTATTGGGCAGGTAGTAGCCCGGACTATAGAAGGGCACCTTAAATTCATCGGTGCTGAGAGCGTCACGTCGATCGGGAAGTTTTAAGGTGGTTTGAAGGACCACCGCCTTTGTTTCGTGACAAGGTGTTACAAAGTCCTGCTCGAGCACAGAGTCTGAACACTCATTGAGGTAGCGAAGCAGATAGTGATGGTTAGGCCAGACTCGGAATTCAAAATGACCATCCTCGGGCACCGGTACCGGTGGAAGGTGGTCGATGGTGTCTAGCAGGGTGATAATTCCCGATCGTCGACTCAGGTGTTCCGATGGTTGCACTTGGCCGCGAACTATGACGGGTCCGCAGAGCTGCATCGCATAGAGATCATAACCTCCACACCCTCCGGCGCGTTTTGAGGCAAAGTAGATGGTGTCGCCATTTACTACCGGGTAAATATCATCGGCTGCAGAGTTGATGGGAGATGGTAAGATTTCCGCCGGCATCCAAGAGGCGCCGTCGCCCGACTCCGCGCGGAATAGTTCAAAACCGCGATGTGACTTCGGTTGTGTGCGATTGGAGGCAAAGAGCAGATTGCCTCGAACATCCACACTCGGCGTCATCTCATCGGCTTTCGTGTTGATGCCGCTGCCAAGGTTTTGCGGTTCAGTCCAACCGAACAAGGTACGATGACAATACCACAAATCCATACCACCACTGCCTCCCGGTCTATCCGAAACGAAGATCAACAGCGATCCGTCGGGCGACAGACATGGTTGCGAATCCCAGTACTTCGATTGGGTTGCAGTAATGAGGACGGGAGCAGACCACTGCCCATGCGCATAATCACTCTCGTACAAGTCCACCTGCGCGTCTTTGCCCTGACCGTTGCTCCTCGGAAACACCAGGATGCCCTCTGAGTCCGAGTGCATCACTAGCGCAGGGCTTCCGGCCTGATAGGCGTTGAGCGGTAGCTCCACTTCCACTTCTGCCGGTGCATAACTGGCGTCACTGCGCTTGTCTGCACGAAAGACCGCTTCATGACGGTCGCCATGCAGCATTTCGATTTGCTGATCGGTTAAGGAACGAGTGGAGCTGAAGAGAAGGCTAGTACGCAGCACCTGCGGTGCGATGTCGTCTGAGGTTGAATTAATGGTGCTGCCGAGGTTTCCTTCAGGACTGTTGGTCCGACACAATCGCGATCCCGCACATGAGCTGAGTCCAAGCGCGAGAACTATTCCAAGAACAACAAGACTGGTCTTCATCCCTGAAGAAATATCGATGAATCAACATGCCGACGTCGGCCTGCAATATACGGCTTGCATGCGCGCTTGGTGGCGCGTTACGCGTGCGTGCTCTGCACTGAGCAGCGACGCTCTCACATGGCGCGTCGTCAACGCCTTCGCATACTTCCTCGTCTGAAGTGTACTTTCGCATACAGTCTTCCTCTACACATGCCCCTTACTCTCGTTCACATTCTTATCGGTATCAGTATCGGTCTCTCCTCCGGTCTCTTCGGCATCGGTGGCGCCCTCGTCTCAACTCCCTTGCTGAAAATCTTCGGTGGCTTAAGTGCTTTGCTCGCTCTTGGTTCGCCATTACCGGCGTCTATACCGTCCGCCATCAGCGGTTCCTACGCTTACTACAAACATCAACTCATCGATCTTCGTGTGGCCGGCTGGGTGCTGGTATCGGCTATCCCAGCTAACATCGTGTTTAGCTATAGTTCACGCTACGTACAGGGCGATGTCCTCATGATCTGCACTGCCGCCGTGATGATGTACGTGGCAGGAACCTTCGTAGTCCGCGCCTGGCTGCTCAAGGAAGATGTGGTGCATCCAATGCGCACCGGGGTTCTTCCGCTCTTGTCGGTAGGACTGATTACCGGACTCTTCTCCGGCCTCCTGGCTATTGGCGGAGGCATCGTCATGGTTCCCACGTTCGTGCGCATCATTCGGATGCCTCTGAAAAACGCACTCGCCACCTCGCTGTTGTGCGTTGCTGCACTGGCACTCCCCGGAACAATCGTACACGCAGCCCTTGGTCACGTTGACTGGACCGTCTCGCTCATCCTCGCTCTGAGCTCCATCCCCTTTTCCATCGTCGGTGCGCGCCTTGCTCTTCGCCTGCGCAACGAACACCTTGAGCGAATCTATGGAGCCTTCATGCTCAGCTTTGCTCTGTATTTCCTGTGGACAATCGTCCGCTCGTGAGTTACCGACTCTCTGCACCCGACGTCAAAGCCCTAGCCATCAGGCTCCGTCATTACCATTGGCACCCCTCTTGAGGCTCGCGCCCGGGTTGGCTGGTGCCTGCGGTCTATGGGGGCTACAAGACTGCCAAGAGTGCTGACAAGGAATTGGAAACCGAAGAACCCTGACAAGAGGTGTTTGGGACGCTTTATGGGGCAGATCGAGGGGTCGTTCAAGAGACTTTTCAACATACCTGCCGCTTCGCGCCAAGTGTTGATCAGCAGACCCGGTTTCACAAAAATTTCACATTTCAGGACAGTGGAAAATGTGCAACGCTAGTGTTGGTGCGGTTGTCAAGGGAATTGGACAGCGTAGAAAATCTGACACTCGAACGGCGGAAATTGAAGGGAATTGCAAAGGAGGGTCGTTGCTTAGGCTTCGGTTCTGCCAGAAATGAGATACCCCTTGACGTCACCACTCGTCAAGGGGCACTCCCCTTCTCACCTTTCACCACCACAACGAAAGGAGGCGTTTCAAGAACAGCCTCGACGCGAAATTAGCAGGACTTCACTTTTACGCAAACTTTTTTTTCACGTGGAAAAAATTTTTTTTCACACCTTGTCAATAGAGCCACTCAGAGCCCTTTTTGGACGATTTAGACCGATTCATTTTCGGTCTCCGGAGCATCCTCAGCTGAAGAATTTGTCGGCTCGGATCCGGATTTCGCATAGCGTTCAAGCACTCCTCGAATCCAGTCGGTCTTTGCCGTTGTGTATCCGTCGCGATCGATCCCATACTTCTTTGCCAGCTCACGCTTTAGAGCACCGTATTCAGCTTGCAGTTCAGAATGCTGACGCAGGATGTCGCGCAGCATGAGATGTTCGTGCAATGCCGGGCTGGAGGCCGGACAGACGTACACGTGTTGTCGCATCCAACGTTTGCCGCTTCCAATCGGCACCATAGAGTCGGCCTGACGGAATGCTTCGCGTTGGGCAATGCCCTTATCGCCTTCGTACACATAGCCCAGCGCTTCCAGTGTTTGTCGAACGGGGGCGAAGTCTGCATCATCTGCAATAACGATGTCCACATCAAGAATGGCCTTGGCAGCCAGTCCCGGAACAGAGGTACTGCCCACATGCTCGATGCGCTCTGCTTTCGATGATAGGGAGCTACTTAAGACTTCTTGCAGCTCGGCAAACTGCTTGGGCCACTCGGGATCGTAGTCGCTCACCACAATCGGAACTTGGAGTTCGGGACGGAGTTTCAGACTCTTAAACGTCGGGATCTTCGCATTCACGAGCATCAGCAGCACAATGCCACAGCTCACACACGAGTCTGCCACATTGAACACCCACCAGCGAGTGATTTCTTGTCCGCCCAGACTGAAGTCAGGACAATCCACATCGATGAAGTCCACCACCTTGCCATAAAACAACGGCGCTTCCGAGAAGATGACGCCGTAGAACACACGATCAATCAAGTTGCCTATCGCACCGGCAAACAACAACATCACTCCAATCTGCACCCATTTGTTCGCGTAGCGAAGTTTGAACAAGTACCAGCCCAAGGCTATGGCCGCAACGATGGAGAAGAGACTGAGAATAATCTTTCCGGGACCAAATGACACCCCAAAGGCCATTCCCGGATTTTCCACGTAGGTCCAACGCAAGAGATCCCCCAACACCGGCGTGCTGGAGTTGAGAATCATGCCCTCGTGCGTAAATCCAAAGAGGTGAAATCCCTTAATCCAAAGTTTAGTGAGTTGATCGAGTAGAATAATGAACAGAGCAATCACAAAGAGCTTCTGCTCACGCATGGGTTTCATCATAAAGCGAAGTGACGATTGAATACAGTTGTCGGCGCAAACTTGCACACATCGCTGTCATGAGTGCTGCTGCGTTCAGAGAGCCGCAAAAATACGATGCGAATCAATGCAGCTCGGTGGCACAGCAGATGATTAGGTGCAACCCAGCGGATGACATGTGTACACCTTAGGCTTGCTTGCGGGCTTTGAGCTGCGCGCAGTAGGTGAGGAAGTCGTTCAGACCAAGAGTGTTAATCACATCTGATGAACGCAGCATGCCCTTGCGGGCGATGCCGACGCCGAGGAATACCTCAGCCAGAGCGGGTGCTTGGTGCGAGTCTGGATTAATACCAATGCGCACGCCGAGTTCAACGGCACGGCGATGCCAGCGCCAATCGAGATCGAAGCGATGGGGGTTGGCGTTGAGCTCAATAATGGTTCCATGTTCGGCAGCAGCCTCGAGAATGGCTTCGATATCCAATTCGTAGCCCTTGCGGGAGAGCAATAGACGACCCGTAGGGTGACCAACAATGGTTGTATAGGGACTGCGAATAGCGCGAATGATACGCTCTGTTTGGGCTTCCTTGGACAATTGGAAAGCGGAGTGAACAGAGGCAACAATCATATCAAAACGTTCCAGAACAGCTTCGTCATAATCCAGCGAGCCATCGCTCAGGATATCACTCTCGATACCTTTTAGAATTCGAATGCCCAGGTTCTCCTCGTTGAGCTTGTCGATCTCCTCGTGCTGCATGTACACGCGATCCACGCTCAAACCATTGGCGTAGAAAGCAGTCTTCGAGTGATCACACACCGCGATATACTCGAAGCCCAATCGTTTGGCTTCGAGAGCCATTTCCCGAATGGTGTGCACGCCATCGCTCCAATGCGTGTGGATGTGCAGCATGCCGCGCATATCCTCATTGCGAACGAGCTCCGGAATGGTGTGGTGTTTGGCTTCCTCGATCAACGCCGGATCTTCGCGCAGTTCGGCGGAAATGACGCTGAGTTTGTGCTGACTAAAGATCTGCTCTTCATGTGCGACGGGTTTGAGTTCATAGCGATGTTCGAACTCACGTAGGAAGGACTCGGCACAGCTTGCGCGAAAGCAATCTACTGCCCAGTTCTCTTCGCTTGACAATACGACCAGTACGGCTACGCCATCGCGGTGAAAGCGCATACTGTGCTGATGAACAGGCGCACCAAAGACTTCGGCAAACTTGTGGGGATGCTCGACCAGGCAAACAAAGCAGAGTTCTTCAATCACTTCACAGGCACGTTGGAGCTGACCACCGACGTGGATGCGCGAAGCGCCCGCGAATTGAAATTCCCCTTGAAGCTCTTCCGACATGCGAAGGGCGCGGTGTTGGAGCAGACGACCTTGTGCCGAATTCCATGTCTCGATGGACTGTAGGATGGCAGCTTGGGTTTTGACACCAAAGCCCTTGAGTTCAATCAGGCGGTTTTCGCGGCAGGCATACTCGAGCTCGCCGATGCTGTTGATGTCCAGCTGCTCGTGTAGAGCTTTGGCTTTTTTGGCGCCGACTCCGCGGAGTTTGGTGAGGGAGAGTACGCCTTCGGGCACGAGGGTTTTGAGACGTTCGTGCTCGGCCACGCGGCCGGATTGCACGAACTCGCGCAGGATTTCTTGGATGCCCTTACCGAGACCTGCCTGGGTGGCCATGAGCGAGTCACTCGCTGCCGCCTCGACATCAATCGTGGATTTGTCCAGGATGCGCGCTCCATTCTGGATCGCTTTGGTTTTGAAGGCATTGAGGTCGGCCAGTTCCATGAGAACGGCCATTTCCTCGAGAATTCCCACTAATTCGTCTTTTTTTGTCATAGTGCACTCTGTGGATAAACCGGCTGAAGACCAAGCCGGAGGGATGGCTTTTGCGTATCTTTGTGATTGGACTCTTTACATCCGGGCATTTATCAATTTACACACGGAAACAGTTTGAAACGTCAGCCTTTACACCTTAGCTACCTATACGTCGGAACACTTGTCATCGTCCCCGCTCTCGGAACTCTCTACGCCGTCGTCGAGTTGATGAGAGGTCATAGCTCCCTCTTTGCCATCGTTTTTTCCTTAGCCTACGCAGCGTTGATTCAGCTCTGTGTTACCATTGGCTACCACCGCATGTTGGTGCACCGTTCCTTTGTGGCGCATCCGGCAATCCGCGCCTTGTTTTTGAGCGGCGCCTCGATGGCATTGCAAGGACCGGCTATTAGTTGGGCATCGGTGCACATCAAGCACCATGCGTATTCAGACGAGGACGGCGATCCGCACAGTCCGGGTTTGGGTGGCTTTTTGCATGCCCATTTTGAGTGGATGTTGGACATGAGCTTTAACGACGTGGACGCCATCCGTACGCGTTTTGGGAAGCGCTTTGAGAACGACCGTATGGCGATCTTTTTTGACAAGACCTTTCATCTGTGGACATTGGTCTCGCTGCTTATTCCTTTTGCTGTGTGTGGCTGGGAAGGACTTCTCTGGGGCGGTGCTGTCCGTATTTTTCTAACCTCACATGTAACATGGGCAGTGAACTCGTGGTGTCATGTGTTTGGCGGTCGCATGTTTGCGACAAAGGATCAAAGTCGCAACTCCATGCTCATCGGAATCTTAGCCATGGGCGAAGGCTGGCACAACAACCACCATGCTTTTCCCACCAGCGCTTTCCACGGAATGAAGTGGTGGCAGATTGACGTCAGTGCCTATGTGATCCGCACACTGGAAGCGTTGAAGTTGGCAACGAATGTAGTGCGTATTCCTAAGGAGAAATTACACACTCGTTTTGCTGAGGGTATGGCAACGGTGTCGCGTAGTATGCAAGAGACCGTGCAAGATGTTGCGCACTCCGCGGGCGAAATGGCAACGGCAGCGCTCCATTCGGCCGAAGAAGCGGCAATGCAAGCAAAACACAAATTGGAGGAATCGCGCGAGGCTCTGGTACTCCATGCAGAGCAACTGAAGGACAATGCCATCACCACGGCCGATGAGATTGTGCAGGAAGTACGTCAGGCAATCAGTTCCACCGATGCTGTTGCTCAAGCCTGAGCTTGAGTCACTCGTGCCATGCTCATCGACAATGCCTGGGTCCGAGGAGTTCTTGAGGTTTTACTGTGCGTGGTTCCGGGCATCCTCATTGCAACCTTTGTGTATCGTCGGGATCGATACGAGCGCGAGCCGCATGCACTACTGGCCGCCTGTTTCTTCATGGGAATGGTGGCTATTCTCCCAGCCGTTGGATTTGAGCTCCTCTGTGAGCATCTCGGTTTTCGATCCGGGAGTACAGTATTCACTGTGTTTGTCCACGCCTTCTTTGTCATCGCACTGAGCGAAGAGCTCAGCAAGTATCTGGTGCTGCGATATCTGGCGCTGCCCAAAGATGACTTCAACGAACCATTCGACGGCATCACCTACTCGGTAATGATTGCCATGGGCTTTGCTACTGTAGAGAATCTGCTCTATGTCTTCGACTCTCACCTGGCAGATCCACTCGGTGTAGCTCTGCGACGCGCTTTTACTGCAGTTCCCGCCCATGCAGCCAATGCCGTATTGATGGGATACTTTATGGGTCTGGCAAAATTTGCGCGCGACCGTCATGCTCTGATGTTCACCGCACTCATGACGGCTGTGGTCGCTCACGGACTCTACGATTTCTTCATTTTTCTCGATCGCCCCGGCCTCATTGCCTTCGGCGCAATTGCGGTTCTCTCCATTGCTGTTGTTCTCTCACTTCGAGCAATGAAAATCCATCAGATTAACTCGCCGTTTAGACAAACTCAGGACGAACTGAATGCTCGCGACGGACAGTCTCCCGTGGACGAATCCCCGCAGTCACTGCTATAAATCAGCAGCATCGCACTTACTCAACTTGTGGTTCACTAGGGAAGTATGAATCCAATTCGGCTTGAAATCCGGAAGATGTTGTAGGAAAAGCCGCCGAAATACAATTGGAAAGCAGCACCAAGACCGACTATCGTCGATCGGTTTACAATAAAATCGTACCCTCCACCAAACTGTAGAACCCCATCGGTGTAACCGGGTGCTGACAAGATTCCTAACGAAGCCCCTATACTTGGGAACGAGGTGTTTCTGCGATCGCCGAAATAGTACTCTGGGCCGGCACTCAATCCAAATGTTGTTCCTCCGCCGCTTGAAACATTGAGTCGTCCGGCTATGGCCAGATTATCCTGAATATTGTGTCCCATACCAGCATCCAGACTGAGAAAACTCCCTCCAGTACTGTAGGATTGAAATGAAAAAGAACCTAACACCGTGTTTGTTCCATTATCAACCAACGAACGTTGAGCAGAGACGTTTGAGACGAGAATACCAAAGAGCAGACAGAGCACGAGACCGACAGAACGGTTTGCCATAGAATCTCCCAAGTAGTAAAAATGTATGAGGGCTGTATTATTCGGTGGAGTTGCCACTCTCCACTCTCCCCTAACGGTCAATAAATGAGCTTCGCATGTCTTCTTTTGCGAAGATACGTCTCCTCTTCCATTCAACGAACACTACTCTGCACGCACTTGAGAAGGCTGGCATACTTTAACAGTCGTTCAGTAGTCGACCCTTTCGAGTCTCTGCGCTTCGGTTGTTCACCTATGCGAACAGGAAGGAAGCACAATTCGATGGCTGGCAATCTTCATTGTAGAGACCTCTACAGGGCATCGTGACCCAAATACACCGCATCGGCACCTAATTCTTCTTCGATGCGCAGCAGTTGGTTGTATTTGGCAACGCGGTCAGTACGCGACGGTGCACCGGTCTTGATTTGTCCGGCATTGGTTGCAACGGCGATATCGGCAATGGTTGCATCTTCGGTTTCGCCGCTGCGATGGGAAATAACGCTACGGTAGGAGTGACGTCCCCCGAGCGCAATAGTATCCAGCGTTTCGCTCAGCGTTCCGATTTGGTTGACTTTCACGAGGATGGAGTTGGCAATGCCTTCATTGATACCGCGTTGGAGGAACACCGGATTCGTCACAAACAAATCGTCACCCACCAGCTGCACGCGCGCACCAATGGCGTCGCTCAGGATCTTCCAGCCGTCCCAATCGTTTTCGCCCAGACCATCTTCAATCGATACGATCGGATAATCCAAGCTGAGTTTTTCGTACCATTTCACCATGTCGTCCACGCCTACCAATTTCTGCGACGACTTATAGAACTTATACTTATCACCGTCCACCATTTCGCTGGCTGCCACATCCATGGCCAAAGCTACTTGTTCGCCCGGTGTATAGCCGGCCTTGATGATGGCTTCCATGATGGAATCCAGTGCTTCTTCGTTGGAGCCGAGCGACGGTGCAAAACCACCTTCATCGCCGACGGAGGTGCTATGTCCTTTTGCTTTCAACACGCCTTTGAGGGTATGAAAAATTTCTGTTCCCCAACGCAGCGCTTCACTGAAGCTGGGCGCGCCGAGAGGCATCACCATGAACTCTTGGATGTCCACGTTGTTGTCAGCATGACGTCCGCCATTCAAGATATTCATCATCGGTACGGGCAAGGTGAGAGCGTTGGTTCCACCGATGTAGCGGTAGAGCGGCATGCCGTAAAAGTTGGCAGCGGCTTTGGCAACGGCGAGCGAGACTCCAAGGATAGCATTGGCACCAAGCTTGGATTTGTTTTCGGTTCCGTCCAAGGTCAGCATGATACGATCGATCTGCACTTGTTCACTGGCATCGAGACCGATGATGTGCTCGTTGATGATTTCGTTGACGTTATGAACAGCGGTCATGACGCCTTTGCCGAGGTAGCGAGACTTATCGCCATCTCGCAGTTCAACAGCTTCGTGTTCGCCGGTACTGGCACCGGAAGGCACGGCGGCGCGGCCGCTGGTACCGTCCTCCAACAACACATCAACCTCAAGGGTCGGGTTTCCACGGGAATCAAGGATTTGTCGCGCATGGGCGTCAAGAATGGCAGGTGTCATAACACGAAGAGTGTAAAGTGAGAGGATGGTGAATTGCAGTTGAAGGGCAATGCGTGAGCACTCAGCTCAGCTCCGCAGCGCCACGATGTTTCAAAATTACCACGGCGCGGAGCATTGGCGATCTACGCAATTTCAGGCATTGGGATTGGTGCCGGGTAGAGCATCAATTTTCTCTGCCAGTTGGAAGTCCAATTCGGTCAAGCCACCCTTGTCGTGCGTGCTCAGCGTGATACGCAGTTTGTTCCAGCCATAGAGCAACATATCGGGATGGTGGTCCATCGTTTCTGCGATTTCTGCGACCTGGTTCAAGACGGCAAGGACGCTTTGGAAGTCCGGTCCTTGCACTTCACGCACGATACTCTGCAGTCTTTCTGACGGATCGGAGAGACGCCAATATGGTCGTTTGCTCATGTGCAGGGAAACGTCTTCGGCCGTTAACAAAGAAGGTCTGGCCATTTATTTGCTCCTGATAGTGATTGCTACGTTGTGCTCTAGTCTAAAACGACAAAGGGTTGGAAGCAATCTCCCAACCCCTGTGTCATCAGCGTTCTGCTTAGTTCCCCAAATAGGGTTCCAGGCGTTGCATGATAAAGTTCTTTGGAACGAGACCCACGATGGTATCAACAACCTTGCCCTCATGGAAGAGCAGCAATTGTGGAATGGAGCGAATACCATACTCCATCGCAACAGCCGGGTTGTTATCAACGTCCACTTTGGCAATCTTGACTTTGCCCGCCAATTCAGGAGCTAACTCGTCCATGATCGGCGCAATCATGCGGCATGGACCGCACCATGCAGCCCAAAAATCAATAAGGACGGGCTCGCTGGAGTCCAACACTTCGGTCTTAAAACTATCATCAGTAACATGAACAGGATGAACAGCTTCCATAGAATCTTCCTCTGCTGTAAATATGAAGGGTGAAACAAACAAACCACTTATGCTACGAATTCAGGAGCCAGGCAGCTCTGCAACGCGGGAGACAAAAATAGGCAATGACCTCCGCCTGACAGAAACAGCATCTCACTTTTTCTCCACACTCCGGTAAGAGTCGTCTAACACTATCATTTTTCAAAGGTTGCGCACTTCGCGCGCCCTTTTGATCAGCAGTACGTACCGTTGCCGTCGTGGGGAGTGTAGTGACGGATGTGTGGGCGATGTGTTGTAGAGGGAGAAAAGGGGTATCGAAGCGCTCGCGTCACTTGTGACGATGCGCGGAGATATTTACCATGTGTCGTGCATTCGCGCATAGTAGCTGAATCACCTTTTCGAGCACAGATTGTTTAGTCGTATTCCCTCGAACCTACGTGCCAGTGCGTTTGACGGTATCTAAGAAAAAGTCCCAGCACCATTGCAACACATGAGTTCGCAATACATGTCCGGATACGTACGAGTTTGGAGTCATTGTGATTGTATGTGCGCGTTGTCTTGTTCAATGATACATAGTCCGACCACTTGCGCACCTGCACAATGAAGTATGGTTACAAACAATCAAGTATCGGCGCAGCGATCCACACATACGATTGGCGTGCATTGAATTCGGCGATTCTGATATAAAATGCCCCCGAATTTCAAGGTTTTCCACAACCACTACTCTGACTTGCACATTCTGTCTCACGCCCATAGGTTTGTAACCATGTGTAAGGATGACCAATGTTTTTCATGAAGAAGTACCTGTCATTAGCAGAAACGGCTGAATTGCTTGGAAAGAGCAAGGAAACTCTCCGGCGATGGGATAAGAATGGACGTCTTCAGGCTGTTCGCGAACCGATGAGCAATTACCGCATGTACGAACGACAGCAAGTAGAGGCACTGTTTTCAGACTTTCTGGAGAATCCGTCTGACGACCTAAGTGTAACAGCCAACACAGGAGTTGGAAAGTACACAGTCTTAGAACTCTTTGCGGGAGCAGGTGGTCTTGCTGTTGGTCTCGAGAAAGCGGGCTTAAAGTGCGTTGCACTCAATGAAATTGACAAGTGGGCATGCAATACCTTGCGAGCGAATCGGCCTGCCTGGAATGTGATTGAGGGAGACATCAGTCAAATAGATTTTTCCTCGTATCGCGACAAAGTTGATGTTGTAACTGGTGGCTTTCCATGTCAGGCATTTAGTTATGCCGGTAAGAAGTTGGGTCTGGAAGACGCACGCGGGACACTTTTTTATGAGTTTGCAAGAACAGTAAAGCAAGTACGGCCAAAAATCTGTGTCGGCGAAAATGTTCGCGGTTTGCTCTCTCACAACGGCGGCAAGACACTTTCAGGAATGATTTCCGTCCTCAATGAAATAGGGTACAGAGTGGAGCCCGTGCGAATATTAAAAGCCGTAAATTTCAAGGTTCCGCAAAAACGTGAACGACTGATACTTGTGGGCATTCGCAAAGACATTAATATTGGTTTTAGTTATCCTCGACCATCCGAGAGAATGTACACGTTGCGAGATGCTCTAAAGAAGGGATCGTTATATATGTCAGACGTTCCGCATTCTGAAGGAGCTAAGTACCCGCTTAAAAAACGAAAAATAATGGATTTAATTCCTCAAAAAGGATATTGGCGAGACTTACCGGTTTCTCTCCAAAAAGAATACATGGGAGGCAGTTATCACTTAAGTGGGGGGAAAACCGGCATAGCCAGACGAATCGGTTGGGACGAGCCATGTTTGACGCTTACATGCAGTCCTGCTCAAAAGCAAACTGAGCGATGCCATCCAGATGAATCCCGTCCTTTCACTGTGCGCGAATACGCGCGAATTCAAACCTTCCCTGATGATTGGGTATTCACAGGTTCCCAGGCTCAACAGTACAAACAAATTGGCAACGCAGTACCTGTAAATCTCGGTTTTGCTGTCGGTAAATCAATTGCCAGATTTCTCGATGCATACTACGCCAGCGTTGGCCGTGAGTAATGTCATTGAAAGTATTTCTCGCGAATTTCTTCAGCTAAAGCGTCGACTGTGTCTTGGATGACAGCACGACCGTCAACATCAAGCGCAACTCTTCCAAATGCATCAATGAGTTCTGTATAAAAGCCAGAATCGCCAGTAATTCTGTACCAGAAATTCTTTCCTACAATGACGGGATAATCGGTTTCTATACGCTTGTAATGAGAGCTAAGATCCTCATATTCGCCATACACTACCCCAACAAGCATGTCCGCTTGATTGATGATCAAATTATTAGTTCTTGCTAAGTTTCTTGCTCTTTTAAAGTGTTGCAGTACCGTCTCAACATCGTCATGATTTATTGTATTTGGCCCCGCCTTTAATTGACAGTATTTTTTCCTACTGTCAATTGCGTCGACATACTCGATGTCAATGCCAGGTATCATGGATCCCATTCCATCAAACATTTCAGTTAACAGTTTTTGAATCTGCATACCAAATGACGTGGTAATTGAAGATCCCAGAATTCTAGGCAATACAAGTGCTCGTGCAATACTCTCTGGATCTGCAGTGCCGGTTAGGAAGTTTGCCAGATACTTAAACAAGAATGGATTGATATTGTATTCCGATAATTTACTAGCTCTTACCGACGCATTTTCAATGTGCCCTTTGACGATATTGTCTCTAAAATACTTTGTTGCTGAGTTAATAACTTTGGTCTTCTGACTTCTATTCATGCTCATATGCCCGTGTTCTCTGTTCTGAAAAATGTGAACGCACTAGTGCGTTTGTCTACATAATGGTTTTTTCACAACGGCAATATACCTAAGATCCGATGTGCCCAGATATTTTACTCACAAATGCTAAGATGTGGTTTGTACCTGTGAGTAGCGCTACTGTAAACGCGCTCCTTGCAAATAGAAACGTGGACTTATAGGTAGTATAATGTAGACTACAGCTGAGGGCACGAAGGAGTTGTACAACGCATGAAGTATATGTATCTGACAACACTAAGGCCAAAGGTCGTTTTATGCAGCAATGTACGCTGAAAGCTTGGTGAGCGAGAAAGAAGACTTTCATCCATTGAGGGCTCGCTATAGTGAACCGTCGAATTTTAGCATTCTTTACATAATTATAGATAGAGGTAGGGAATTGAGACTGAAGTTACTGGCTCCGGCGGTCATTGTAATAGTAAGTTCATTGCATTATTCGGCAAACAGCTCTGTCACTGACAGGATTGGAGTGCGGATCCTTTGATGTTCAATAATTCCTCGTTTCATCTTGCCTTCACAGACCACTCTTGGGATTATTACCACATCCAAGAATATGTACCGCCCGGACAAGCCGTCGATTCATACACCCAAATGGTGACACTCCTCCTTTTTGCCAATCATTCAAGTGCCCATGATGCCATTTCCGGATTGGTCATGGAGTTGAACGAGCGGAAAAAGACAGTTGCTGTCTGCAATTATGAGACCTTTGACAATGCAGACAACAATGAATACATCATCGATTTAACCGTTGGCGAGACCACGGGCGACAATATGATGATGATTGAATTCAATGTGTATCGCTATACTCAGGTTGACTTGCCGGATGGACGAAAGGCTGTTTTCGTATATGGCTACCGTCGACGGAGCTTTGAAGACGACATCACTGGCTTTTCAAACGAGCTTCAGATGAACAAAACCGAATACATCAACAAATTGATTGCCATCGAACTACCGAAAGTGACCGCCCAAAACAAACAGCAGAATACGGTAGTCACCCGTTTCTTTCGTCCAGCCCCCTGACCAACATCAGCCTCCCACCTGCCGGCAATCATAGTCCATTGTTTACTCTTGCTCGAATTTTGGGTGCCATTTGGAGTGTGGGATGGGCGAACCCCACCTCGCTACTCCGACCTTAACCGTGAGAATAACAGGTGTTACACTGAGATCTGGAGTGTGTTATGAAAACGTGTACGATACTTCTTGCGTTGGTATTGAGCGTGGGGGTGGTAAACGTAGGGGCTGAAGGGCCCACAATTTCCCGTTCAACTGTTCCGAGCATCGGAACAGGAATGAACCACCAGAATGTAAAAATGGCCGGATTATCAGCAGGGACAGCCGGGGCTAATGTGACTTGGGATTTCAGTGCCTTGAGTGATTCAGGGTCTGTCTACACCGAAACCTACATGAACCCCACCGGGACTCCCTACGCCTCTATCTTTCCGGCGGCTAATGTTGCGGTCGAGACGAACGACGGCCCTGCGTCGTATTCCTATTTCATTATCGACGATTCTCGCATGGAAGCGTTGGGAGTGGCGTCAGGCAGCGATACCGACCTGATGACAAACACGAAAATTGTGACCACTTTTCCGCGAAGCTATGGCTCGGTGTACGTGGACGACTACGTTGGTAGCATCGTCGGCACTACAGGAATTGTCTATACCGCCCACGATAGTTCGGTGTACGATGGCTATGGGACGCTTAAACTCCCACATGGCTTGATCTACGAGAATGTTGCTCGCATGACAAGTTCTATTACGTACACCATGGCGGACGTGGCCGACACGTCCACCAAATATACTATTCACCTCAAGCGCTATACCTACTTCTCCCCCAGCTACGGCGGCGGTTCCTTGCTGAGTATGCAGGCGATGATCTTGGCAGGGATTATGACTCGGTGGTCGAGCGCCGACTATGTGACGGGCTTCGTTAACGATGTTAGCGATAACGCGATTCCTGCGTCATTGAGACTGTGTCCAAACCCTGCACAGGACGTTCTTATCATTCGTTCCGGATCCCAAGACGACCTTCTTGGGACCATTGAGGTTTTTGATAACGTGGGACAGTGCGTGTTACATCTCGATGCTCAAGGCGCGTCCGTCTATCAACTGCCGGTACAGTCGCTCCCTACCGGCGGCTTCGTATTTCGCATTATGGTCAACAACAAAGCCACCATCCAAAAGTTGTGCATCGTGCACTGACTCAGCGCACGAAGGATGCGCCGCTTGGCTTAGGCATGAATCTTCACGCGAATAAGCCAGTATGCGGCGGCTTTGTTGAGAAGCGTGGAAGGACGGTACTCACG
Source organism: Chlorobiota bacterium (assembly GCA_039810585.1). Lineage (GTDB taxonomy): Bacteria > Bacteroidota > Ignavibacteria > Kapaibacteriales > NICIL-2 > JBBATK01. The sequence goes on along the minus strand of JBDHXF010000033.1, from coordinate 6,617 downwards.
CCGTCCTTTCACGTTTCTATTACGCGCCTGCGGCGCAGGATCTCTCACAATAATTCTCTTCCACAACAAACCACCCGGTTGGTTGACCAGTTCCATGGCGGAGATAACTACAGCGTGATTCATGCGCGGACGACTTTGGTAGCTGAGTAAAACCGGACGCTGCGCGCTCATCTCCTCTGCTAACTGCGCAGCCGTTGGTGCCCCGGGCATCAACATGCTTTGTACTGTATAGCGTCTGCCTCTGCGATCTGTGCCGCGATGATTCAAACACTTGGTGATGTGCATGAAGTCGGCAGGTTTGTTGGGAAGTGTGCCGTAGGGAGTGACACCAAAGAGACGCTGCACAAGATCCTCTTGTCGCAAATCAATACCATAATGCCAGAAGATCATCTGCAGTGATGCTGCCCAACACCACATGGAATCCTTCTGAGCGGCAAAGCGCTGGTCGAGTGCTGTGGATGCTAAACCGAGAAGCATGGAAATCCTTTCTCAGATTTTCAGGACAATACGGTGTGCGCAGCCTGCTGCGCACGTATGAATATTCTCTTGAACGACTACCCCGCTGGCGTCACTTGCTGTTCGATGGCTTGCATGATCATGTCGGGCGAAAGCGTATTCATGCAAAAGTGGTCGGGTGTGCGGCAGGTACCGCGAAAGAAGCACTGACATTCCTGGCGCGGAGCGACGATACTACCGTGACCGTACAGTTCAAACTCGTGCGGATTGAAGATGTTGTTCATGAGCACGACGTGCTTTTTGAGCGCAATGGCAATGTGCATGGCCAAGGTGACAGTGGTCACAATGGTGTTGCAGGTGTTCATGAGCGCAATGAAATCGCGCATCGGGAAGTGTCCTAAATACATTGCCCCGCTCGACGCCGCGAGCCTGGTGTTAAATTCATGCTCCTGCTTGCCGCCGAGGAGCAGTGGCGTGTAACCCTTTTTCGTGAGACTGCGCACCAGTTGGATCCAGTATTCTTCGGGCCAACGACGTGAGGTCCAGCGTTCTCCGCAGCCCGTGTTGAGACCAACGATGTGGTGTCCGTTCCGATGCTCATACAGGGCGTGCTCCTCCGGTACATCAATGATGTACTCTTCACCATTGAAGGTCCATCCGCAGATTTCGAAGATCTCTTCGGGGTATGACTTCGTGTTGGCTTTGTTGACGTCGTCAAACAAGCCCGTGAGAAACTTATGTTCGGCTGCAGCATCAACCGGAGCAGGCTTGCCGTTACGTAAGACAAAACCGCAGATGTGATCAGCCTGCACACGCGACGTTAAGGCGCAGGCGTGGGGATCCTTATCGAGGTTGATGACGAGGTCGTAGTGCGTTTGTTCGATAACGAGCAACGACTCCTGTGTGAAGGCCATCACCTGGTTGACACTGCGGGGAACCACATCCGGAGAGTAGGTTAGCCAATGAATGGCGTGGTTTGGATACAGAGCGTTCAGACGATGGAGCAACGGGGTCGTGCGAATCACGTCGCCGGTCGCACCAAGTTTGATGAGAAGAATTGTTCCTTCTTGTTTGCGGTAGTGCGGACAATCACCGCAATGAACACCTTCGCGTTTGTGGGGAGCGCAAGGAACATCACCACGAAATTCCAGACAGTCGGATGCGTATAGAGGCAGGTTCTCCGACATAGACTACAGGCGATACTGGAACCAGATACAGAATTGGAGGAACTTCGAGTACGACTCTACGGATTCGTTAATTCGCGTGGGCGTGAGAAGTTCGGCGCGCCGGTCTAAGGTGGTACGCAAGTCTCTGCCTACCAAGTTATTGATGCCATACGCCAAGTTGATGTTTACGAACAATGGTTCGCTGATTTCCCCTTGCACACCAAAGCGAAAGGCGCCTCCCAGGCGAAAGACCGTTGGTTTGATGATGGTATCGATTTGCACACGTAAGGGAGATCCAACCGCAGAGTCCTGCGTTTCATAGCGGAAGCTTGCCCCCGGCACAATCGAGCCACGAGCTTCAACACCAGCGTACATAAAGGCATTTGCTAGCGGTAGGTCGAGAACACGGTATTGCGCGCCGCCTACAATGGAAAACATGTTCAACGAAACGTAGCCGTGTTGCGAACTTGTTTTTGACGGTAAGCGTTGAATACCACTGAAGAAGGTATAGTCGATACCGAAGGGAATGATAATCTTTTTCCGTGGGCCGAGTTCAAAATTGGCGCGAACGCTTAGTCCCGATTGAGCACCATAAAAGCTGGAGCCGGCAACCTTTTCGACAGTGTCACCATCAGCCAAAAAGATAGGATTGGTAGCTCCTTGATCTTTCGCAAGAAACATCGAGCTGTAGCCAAGTTCAATCTTGAAGTACTCATTGTCCGATCTGGGAGCATTCTGAGCATCCGCTACAAAGGCAGTCAGGAGCAGAATGATACCAGTGAGCAACAAAGTAGAGCGTTGCTTCATGAAGCGCAGTGCGGAATGTGGAAAATTGACGCCGTCGCGCAATATACAATCTGCACTTTCCATGAATTCACTTTCTGAATGGACAAGGTGCCGCGCGGCAAAAAATTTGCCGAGACGATCGGTTGCTAACGTTCTGTTGATGGGCAAGACGGAGGTCAGAGTCGCTCCTTCACACTGTATTCGGCGTGCGACAGTGAGTTTTTCACAATCATTTCGCCAATCAATCCAATCGAAATGAGCTGCACACCCACAATGATGAAGGCAATGCCCATGAGCATGAGGGGTCGGTTGGTGAGAGATGTCTCTTTCAGCCACCATTCAATACTCAGGTAGAGGTCGATGCAAAAGCCGGTAATGGTAAAGAGCGAACCGAGCGTACCAAAGAGGTGCAACGGACGCTTGATGAATCGGGTGGTAAAGACAACCGTCAGCAAGTCCAAGAATCCCTTGAAGTAACGACTGAACCCGAATTTCGAACTCCCGAACTTGCGCGCATGGTGCGTTACCGGCAGCTCCGTAATTCGGAAGCCTTCCCAGTAGGCCAGAGCGGGAATGTAACGGTGCATTTCACCGTACACTTGAACTGTTTTAATCACATCGCGACGGTAGGCTTTGAGGCCGCAATTGAAGTCGTGTAGTTTGATACCACTCACCACCGAGGTGACGTAGTTGAAGAATTTTGAGGGCAGACGTTTCTCCAGCGGGTCTTTACGTCGTTTCTTCCATCCGCTCACTAAGTCATACCCTTCATTGATCTTAGCCACCAAATTCGGTATCTCGAGCGGATCGTCCTGCAGATCCGCGTCCATGGTAATGACGATGTCGTTCTTTGCTTGGGCAAAACCCACCGCCAAGGCCGCCGATTTACCGTAGTTACGTCTGAAACGGTTAGCGTGAATTCGACCATTCCGGCGATGCAAGGTGCGGAGAATTTCCCACGAACCATCGGTCGAGCCATCGTCGATAAACAAGACCTCATAACGACCGGCGCTCTCGGTTTCCAGCACCGGCGTGAGACGCGATACGAGTTCGGGTAACGACTCTTCCTCGTTGAGCAAGGGAATCACCACCGTGATCGAAGGTTTGGACGAACGATCTTGTCGCTCCCCTCGAAACGAACGCTCACCACGATCCGGACGATCAGATCGATCCCTGCGCTCACGACGATCCGGTCTGTTGCCGCGCTGACGATCCGTTTGGGCTGCATTTTCAGAGAGATCTGCTAACGAGTTCTCCTCAGATTCCGTTTGATTCTCAGCGCCTTCGGCGTTGATTTCGTTCGAGTTGCGATTTTTCTGACGACGGTGCTTGTCAAAGCGACGCCCCGAGCGCCTATTGCCACCCTGCCGCTTTTCGTCCGAGGTACCCCCGAGCTCAGGTTGCTCATTCACTCCGTCTTCCATGCTTTCGTTTGCCACTGGTTTGGATTGTACTGATAGTAGAGTGCTTGGGCGCGGACCACATTCGGTCTGCAAAGCACACAAATTGACTGTATTCTAAGCCGCTAACATAGCTCCTGCCTGCTGATACGCAATAAATAGACCAGCTTTGGGACGTTGAATTTCAAACAAAGTGCCGTGGCGTGTGAAGGAGCGTGAACCGCATGCAGACTGTTATTAATTCACGACACAACATACTGAATTTGTGCTGCGAACCTTGAACATAGCGGTGGAAGTGTATGCTACTTGCCCAGATGCAATGGAGATAAAGCACTTAAGACAGCAATCCTCTGTAAGATGAACTGCGACTTAGCTGCCAGATTCTTCACTGGTCGATTCATTACTTGGAAGTTCACCGGATTGAGTGATTAGGGTTGCTGTAGAATTGAAATGATGGGGATTGCTCACAGAATAGATGTAACGCAATCCACTAAGCGAATTCAATTGCGATACAGCCGCAGATTTCAACTTCTCGAAGCGATCTCTCACCGGAAGATTTTCGCTAATGAGATGCGCATTGAGTGACTCAAGATTGGAAATCACTGTGAGTTGAGCAGCATTTGCCAAGTCCCTTATGTTCAAACCTTTCTTAGCATCTTTCTCGTTCGTGGTTCTCCATTGCTTTGAAGTCATTCCAAATACCGCTACGTTCAGCATCTCTGCTTCGTTAGCATACACTAATGCCTCGTCGTGCTTAGTTAAAACCTCGTACCGAGGAATGATGTTGTCTTTAATCGCGTCTGTGTGAACCCTATAGTTAACTTTCGCAAGAAATCGTCTGTAATCCCACTGAGATAATTGCTGTTTGCTTTCCGCATCCTTCAGTCTTTGAAATTCCTTTATAAGCAGAAGTTTGAACAACGGGCTAATGGCCGACCCAAACTCAAAGGCAATATCTCGATGAGCGAATGTTCCTCCGTATCTACCTGCTTTTGAGAACATCCCGATTGCTGCCGTTCTGCCTACCCACTGCTGAACCGACATGACAAATGCGGGGACTCCTGCACTCATTCTAATGTGGTCGAATTCGACCACATTGAAAATCGGGTTATGTAGTTGTTCCCATGTGCCGAGAAATTCCAGGGTCCCCTTGTTTCTTAGCCAATTTTTGATGATTTGGTCGCCTTCAGTGCTCTTTACCATGTCGGTAAGACTTATGAAATCTTCCTCGTTTTTTCGAACGATTCGAATGGCAATGTCCTGCACCTTCAGCGTTTTAGACATGAAAAAAACTACCCCCGTGTTGTTACGAGATTGAAAAGCAGAACAAGAGAACTTTTAAGAAACTGGCTCTTGCACTAGGTTGGATGAAGAACTTGGACTATCGTCACTCCGACCAATTTCCATTTCGAAACTACACGAAACAGCGTACCAGTGACACTTTGACTTGGTTCAGAAGTTATCTACATTCATCAGTTTCGCCGACACACGTCATCGGCAAATATTGCCGTGGCCTGCGGATCGTAATATTCCAGGTGAGCGCTGTGATCATCAAAGGCCAGGTAAGCAAAGCCTCCATTGGTTGCCGCAAAGCGAGTATTGGGACCATACGAGGTATTTCGCGAGCCGCCACCGCCACCGGAAATGATGCAAGCAAAGTGGTCGTCGGGTGACTTGATATACTGCAAATCGTGGTCATGTCCGTTCATAAAGATGTCCACCCCAAAACGATCCAGCAGTGGTTTGACGGATCGCAGCATGAACACTTGGTCTCCGTACGCTCCGTATGATCGTATCATGTGGTGTCCCACCGCCACCTTCCACGTCGCCTTACTTTCCTTCAAGCTCTTTTCCAACCATGCCAGCTGTGCTTGGCTGGCACTGCTTTCGGATTTGCGACTTAGCATTTCGGTGTCAAGCATGAAAAACTCCACACTCACAGCTCCCTGCTGCTGACTGAAGTTGAAGTACCTCGCAGGCATATGCCAGCGAGGTTCGAGCGTTGAGTACTCCACCTGCGAATCTTCGCTCCCTGCATAATCATGGTTCCCCAGGACGAGATACCACGGCAATTGCAAAGCCGCATCTGAGTACATGTTCTTCCACTTGGTAGTGAATTGCTTGTCGCTGCTGCTCAATACACCGATGGGATAGAAGTTGTCACCCGTGCTCACAATACACTGCGGCTTCTCACGCGCAGCAACGGCAGCCATAGCCCCTGCCACCCGCTTCTGAAATCCATCTCCCGTTCCCCAATCACCCACCACCAGACAACGCACACTCTGTGTTCCCGCAAAACTCTTTGAATGTGCTTCCTTCAATGGCGGCTGGTTCTTCACGCTATGACGTTGCTTGAAACCGGAGGCAAGAAAGGTGGACAGCGTAGTTTGCTTAAACGCAATCCACAAAGAACCAAAACTGAGTCCGGAACCGATCAGAGTCTTCAGAAAAGAGCGTCGAGAAGGATTGGTGGTCTTCATACTGATTGTTATTCTTAGCGGCTTCGCCGATAGTTTCGCTGCTGTTCAGATGCAACCGTGTAGCGGTCATACCAAGTTACGAAGAGTAATGCGACGTCAAGGGCTGAAGGCCCGATTGATGCCAGCCCAGGGTGCACCCCTGTGTCTGATGTACACGATTGTGACGTTAAGGGCTGAAGGCCCGATTCATACCAGCCCAGGGTGCAACCCTGGGTCTGATGTACACGATTGTAACGTCAAGGGCTGAAGGCCCGATTCATACCAGCCCAGGGTGCAACCCTGGGTCTGATGTACGCGATTGTGACGTTAAGGGCTGAAGGCCCGATTCA
>JBDHXF010000032.1:0-42877 GCA_039810585.1 Chlorobiota bacterium | reverse complement strand
CAATGAGCTGGAAGAACTACGCTTACAACTTCCTAGGTTGAAAATTTCATTTGGTGTTTAACATAAAAGACTCTCACCCTTGCACCGACTTTGTGGAAAAACTGTTCTTCGAAGCCGGGCACAGCATGCGTGCGACCGAGCTGTTGAATTACGAATCTGAGTCGCTCTCGAGGGGGAATCTTGAGTGCAGCGAAGAGTTCATCGTTCGTTGCATCAGCCGGAAGATCGGTACGAATGAGCGGGTTTAGACTGAGTGAAAGGAGTTCCGCAAGACCATGCTTAGAGTTGAACAACGGTGTGGCTTCGCAGGGCAAGTCCGGGTTTTTCAATAACCACCGAACGCAAGCCGGAGAGAACGACGTCTCGATGGGTTGGAAGGGCAGGCCTTCGTTTTCCGGAACTCCTCTACTTGAGTTCTTCGTCGCGAAGATCTTCTTACACACGCGCGCAAAGCGCGCACATTCGGCATCGATCAGCGTCAACTGTTCTTCAGAGCAGGCGTGACAGCGTAAAAAGATGAGCAGATTGGCGTATTCCACCAGCTGAGTTTTCCCCAAAATGGGGATAACTCGCGAATTCGTGAGAGGCTCACTCAGCTCCGCTTCGCCGGCTAGACCCTGCATACAGAGGCTGCGCAAGTGACGAAAGAGATCGGTCATGGCGCGTAACTCCCGACTCTGTGGATAAATACCAGGAGGGAATCAATATACGATTTTTATACCCTTTTATCATTTTTAGTAATGAAGGAAGCGCTGGGGTATAAAAAAAGAGTGTCATCCTCGGCAGGTTGTCTGCAGTATGACACTCTCAACACATACTCACAACAATGAGCTTCTTCGGACTTGGTCCGTCGTCTGCGTGTTTACTTAATAAAGTTGGCGAGGGTTTTTTCGAGGTTCGCACCACGAAGTTCTTCGTCGAGCGCAACTATTTTGCCTGTTGGATCGATGAGGATGGGCTTGGGGATACCGCTCACTTCAAAGATTTTCGCCGCATCGTTTTGCCATACGCCTGGTGAGAAGCAGTGGAGCCAGGGCATGGCCCAGCGACCCTTTCGAAACTTCTCAACGTCGGCAACCGACTTATCGTAACTCACGCTGAGGATGGTGAATTTTTTGTCCTTGAAGTGTTCGTAGGCAGCGTGGAGTGAGGGCATTTCGCGGACGCAGGGACCGCACCAGGTAGCCCAGTTGTCGATGAGAACCCAACGACCTTTCAGCGTAGCAGGAATGTACTGAACGGTGGAGTCTTCCAAAGTCTGGAAGGCAAAATCCGGAATTTGATTCCCAACCTTGATCTTGCGATTAGGCCTGAGATCCTTCATTGCTTGTTGGCCCGGAACGGTTTCCTTGTATTCGGTAGTCAGCGTTGTGTAGAGCGGGGCAGCCTCGTCGAACTTCTTCTCGGCGTAGAGCTCAGTCACCTGATTGTAAAGAATCTGCGCCTTAAGGCTCGGGGCATCACTTTCACTCAACACGCGTTTGACGTAATCGCCATCCGGATGAGAGCTCATGCGTTGGGCATCGGTAACAACGTTAGGGTAGTTGGACCAAATAGGACTGAACGGCGGAATTGTTGCGAGTATCTTGTCGACAAAAACCGGATCAGCACATGCACTGTCTTTGTCAAAGGAAGGCACTGCCAAATATGAAATCATGAGAAGTTGTTTGAGGTCGGGATCCTTCTCGGCTTCCGCTCGTTTGCGTAGAGTCAGACGGATCTTCTTGATGTCGTAATCGTACGGCATTCCACCTTGCCGTTTAGAAATTTCTGAAAAGTACTTTACCCATACTTGTTGCTGCTCATCCTCTATGTCCATGACTTTCTTGGTGAAGGGATCGAGTACGCGCACGAACGATGTATCCGAGCGCTGTGCCATCAGACGCGGGTCGAATACGATTCGGACGTTACCATTTTCGGTTTCCACAATGGAACGATAATCCCCTCCACCATCGTACATGTACCGAGATGCCATGGTACCATTGATACTTCTGGCTTCGGGCTCATCGTCTGAGTGAATGATAACCTGATAACCAACCTTATCGCGAGGAGCAAAAACGTTTACTGCCCAGGTTCCATCGCTCTGCGGCTGCATGGCGATGGTCTTGTTAAAGCTATAGCCATTGAAATCTGTAATGATAGAAACAGAGTCAATCTTTCTGGGCACCACATTGGGTTTCAGTCTGGCGTCGATTTTCAGATCCTTACCGCAGCAGTAAATCCAGCTTGAACTCCTCTCTTGCTGGTGGTCAACGCCGCTAAACTGTATTTCGTACCAACCCGGAGGCAGATATAATGCATAACTACCATCGGCTCGGACTTCATACTGCTTCGGCTTTTCGTCGATGGTGGCATACTGTACTGCAAGCACGTGGGCAGTCTTCATGGCTTTGCCTCCGGCACCGAAAACATGACCGCTAATAAAGGTCGGGTGGTCGGCAGCACCAAACAGAGTTGTGCCAATCAGGCAAAAGAGGATGAGGGAAAATCGTATTGCGCTGCGCATGGGAATCATCAACAGTGTGAAACAGATGGCGAATCGTCGATGTGTGCAATGCACCTCGACTCGAAAAACAAAGCTACGAAGGCAGTCGTTGATAGCGAGACCGCCTCCGATGGCTGACGACCGTGCCTGGGGCACCAAAAGCAATCACGTCGAGCCGTCCGCCAAAAAGCAAAACGGCTTCTGTGAACAAACAGAAGCCGTTTTGTAAACGATTGGTCGGATGCTTTCGTGTGCCTTATAGGCTCACTCTTTAGGAAACAAAGCCTAGCTCTCGTCCTACTTTGGCAAAAACATCCAGGATGAAATCCAAGTGCTCTTTCTCGTGCGAGGCCATGTACGAAGTCCGCATCATGCTCATATTCGGCGGAACTCCGGGTGGTACAAAGGCATTAACGAACACGCCACTGTCATACAGCTTGCGCCAGAAGAACATAGCTTTCTCGGCATCACCCACGATAACCGGTACAATGCCGGTTGGGCTTTCGTACACTTCAAAACCGAGGTTCTTGAAGCCGGCACGCATGTAATCTGCGTTTTTAATGAGCTGATCAACCAGTTCCGGATGTTCTTCGAGGATGTCCAAAGCAGCAAGCGCAGCAGCAACCGATGCGGGTGTCGGAGATGCGCTGAAGATCAAGGCCGGTGAGTGGTGCTTGATGTAGTTGATCACGCGCTCCGGTCCGCCGACAAAACCACCGAGCGAAGCGAAGGTCTTGGAAAAAGTTCCCATGGTGAGATCGGTGCGATCCGTTACGCCGTAACGCGAGGCAGTACCACGGCCGCCAACGCCTACCACGCCGGTGGCATGGGCATCGTCAACCATAACACGTGCGCCATACTTGTGGGCGATATCGAGAAGCTCCGGTAAGTGTACAAGTTCCCCGGAAACGGAGAAGACACCGTCGCTCACAATCAACTTCGGCGCATCTTCCGGCAAACGTGCGAGCACCTTCTCCAGATCCTCCATGTCGTTGTGCTTGTAGCGCACAAACTCGGCGAATCCGCCCTTGGCAAGCATGCAGCCGTTAATGATACACGCGTGATTCTCTTTGTCGCTGATCACATAGTCACCCTTGCTCACAAGCGAAGAAATCACACCAAGTGCTGTTTGGTAGCCGGTGGAAAAGAGCAGCACAGATTCATAACCAAGAAAAGCAGCCAAACGCTTTTCAAGCTCAATGTGCAACTCAATAGTGCCTGTGAGATAACGCGATCCGCTGCAGCCGGTTCCGTACTTGTCGATGGCTTTTACTGCAGCTTCTTTTACTTTGGGGTGAGCGGTCAGTCCAAGGTAGTTGTTGGAGCCGGCCATCACAATTTTACGACCTTCAATCTGAACTACCGGTCCCTCATTCTCTTGGATGGGACGAAAGTAGGGATACAAACCGGCAGCTTTTACTTCGTCAGCACGGGTAAACTCTCTACACTTCTGAAATATGTCCGTCATGAATGCCTTTCTTCGCGATCAGGGTATTGGAAAATTCACTGCAATATGCACAATCAGGCGTGATCTCGGTTGACCGAATCCGGCGAAAATGCGGGAAGGCAGACCGCTATATATTCGGCCCCTCCTTCGTACGGACTGCTGTACTGAACCCACTCGCCCGGTGCACAATGGAAGGCCTGTCCGGCTCGAACCTCATGAAGCTCTGTCTCGGTTTGAACGCACAAGCAGCCCTTCAACACCACCGAATACTCGTCGAATTGTGGTCGTTGCCCGGGTTCCGCCCATCCCTGCGGACTCACCATTCTCGCCACGCTGAGTGCCTCGGTTGAGCTGTTTACTCGTCCGATGTACTCTTCAATGTTCTTTTCTTTCGTGCCCGCTGCGCGGATCACCGTCGGTGCACTGATCAGCTTTGCCATTTGAGCTTTGGTCTCGGTTACACATTCGGCAACATAACGAGGAAGGTGCTTTGCTTGCTTCGTCGCCAAGCGTTGAGCGTCTGTTGGCTTCGACCGTGGTGCACTTTTGTGACTCTCAACGAAGCCGAAAGGGGTCGTCGAAGCGTCGGTCGTGCAGAAACTGTTTGTCACTGAGAGTCTTGAGGAAGACTATCAGTAATTGTTCTTCTTCATCGCTCAGACCTGCGGTCCTCGCTAATGACGCATCGTCGGCGTCGTGCAACGTGTTTGGATCTAGATGGGCGTAGTAATCCATGACCTGCCTGAGTGTGCGGAAGCGTCCGTCGTGCATGTAAGGATAGGTCCACTCCACGTTGCGCAGACTCGGCACTTTAAAGCGGTAGGCATCACGATGCAGCGTCGTGATGCGGGCACGACCACTGTCGCGCAACGCGGTATCCACGGCTAAGTGAATGTTTCGGTATGAGTTGTCGCTAAACAGGGGCTCGGTATGGCACGAAGCACAGCGCTCGCGAAAGAGCTGCAGGCCGCGTTGTTCCTGCTCCGTAAACTGCACTTCACCGCGCATCATTTGGTCGTAGCGTGAATTGCTGCTGACAAGCATGAGCAGGAATTGCGACAGTGCCTTCAACATGCGCGATGAACTGATGGTGCTGTCACCAAAAGCTCTGGCGAACAGGCGCGGATACAATGTGTCACGTCGCAGCTTGCTCAGAACAGAGGCGAGTGACTCGTTCATTTCGATAGGACTGGTGAGCGGGGCAATGGGTTGGAGGTCGAGATGGCGAATCCCGCCGTCTGCCATGAAGGCGTCTTTCCAGGCCAGGTTTTGCAGGGCAGGGACGTTTCGCAGACCAATTTTTCCCAACACGCCATGACTCAGCGCGTGATCGATATGCGCAAAGGCGGCAAAGCGTTGGTGACAACTCGAGCAACTGCTGAGGTAATCGCTTGACAACAGAGGATCGTAAAACAAGCGTCGACCCAGCTCAAAACCCGCCTGCGTTGGCTCATTCTTCGTCACATCATATACCGGCGGCGGAAAGCCCTGCGGAACCGCAAAGTGAATCGTGTCTCCTTGGCCTGTGTGAAACTCGCCGTCATTGCTGCGCAGCAGCGCAAGTATTGAAATCAGGGCGAGTAGAGTGAGACTAATGCTTCTCATGCGGTGTGTCGCGCCTTGCAACTCGTACTGACCGAAGTCGGATCATGTGCGCGTAGTTGTCGGCTATCAGGGTGGCATGGGTGGCGTCGGTGACGGATGGCATCGCGTGAAAATCAATGCGGTGCGCACCGTCAAACAGCGCGCCGAGGTCGACATCAACATCGATGAGCAGCGTGTCGTTTTGTGCAACACTCAGCTCTGAGGCAAAGGGCAGCGCGATTTCCCGAATACAATTATTCGGCCACTGAAAACCACCGATATGGTACTCGATGAGTGAGCCGTTTTCGCGCGACTGATCGGAACGACCGTCCAATTTCAGGAAGATGTAACCGGTGTTCCAGGCCCAAAACATTCCCTGCACCGGATCTAAAGCCCCTTCCTGCAAACCCGCGCAATTATGCGCAGAGTCCACACCGATGATGAAACGCAAAGCGCTCAGTCTTTGCGCTGCCGGCAGGTGTGGATGCAGGAGCATCGAGGCAGTGTCCTCCTGATCTACCAGGTAGCTTGCCGAATCCGTTGTCGACTGACCCTGAGCGCTCACCCAACTGAAATCGCTGAGGTAGTAGCGAAAGCGTTCCACGCGAAAGTGCTGTCCTAACGCGTTATGATACACTCCCGAATCTAGACGCAAGTCCTCGCCCGACACACGATGGCGAATGCGGATTTCCACCTGTTGGGCATGAGCCGTCACAACCGTCAGCACCACGACGAACCATGCAAGCAAGCACAGAGCTGCGCGATGTGTGCCTCGATAAGTACGAAGGCTCTGATGATCCTGAAGCTTCCGATGGTTCATATTACTCGTCGCACTTCACGAAACGCACCGTACGTGTGCTTGTAGCGGAATGAATTCTGAGAGAGTATGCAGCAGGCAACAAGGTGTGAATATCGATAAGCACGGGAAGCGCGGGGTCAACGTGTGTGATGTGACGTTGAAGCACCGTGCGACCAAGTTCGTCGACGATACTCAGGTCGACCTCATTCATGAGTTCTGTGCTGCTGAGGCGCAGAGAGCCTGCGGCAGGGTTTGGTTCGATGCCGAAGGTGCTGCGAGTTACATCTGCGACCTCTGAGGTATTGCCGACGGCAAGTCCGTCCGACAATCGGCTGCAGCCGTTGGCATCAGTAATGCGCACGGTGTAGGTGCCGTCGGTGAGACTAATCGCGTAGGTCTGATTGGTAGCGCCGACAATGATTTGTCCGTTGAAGTACCACTGATAGGCCAGTGCCTGACTGCTTTGCAGCATATCCTGTGTGCGACTTATCACCGGCACCTCCGGCAAAGGATGAACCACACAGTGCACCGGTGATGATTGAGCGGATGTCGGTTGCGCGCAAGGGATACTGCTTTGCACTTCTGCGTGAATAATGTCGCCGTCATGCACGGAGGCAATGAGCAGACTATTCCCGGTTGCTACCAGAGAGTCGTTTACAAACCATCGAATTTGATCCTGCGTATCCACATGTTGCGTGGTGCAATTCAAGGCCAGTGTCGTGCCTTCACAAAGTTCAACGTAAGACTGCGAGCTGATGGCAATGCCGGGGACGACGGCTGACTGCAGACTCAGGTGTAGGACGTTGCTGAGGACAGTTTTTGGATTTGCGGAGGCGTCGCTGCTTGTGAGCTGACACCACACGCTATCCTTGTTCTTCAGGCTGCTGTCACTATACATCGCACTGTTTGTACCAACCATAGTACCATTCCGATACCACTGATAGCTAGGACTGCTACCACCGTTGGTGCTGCTTGCATTGAAGTGCACGACGCTGTTTTCACACGAAGCAGTACCCTGAATCGCGATACTGATCGACGGTGCAGTTGAGTTCGGTGTGTACACCGTTGCGTTCGCGGGAATAGTGTTGTGTCCGCCACCGGGGCCGGTATTGCCTTGCGGTACCACGCCATAGTAGGTCGGGCCCATCGTGTAAGGGTACACAGGTTTGCGATTCTCATCAATCGTCACGAAGTATGCATAGGTGCCATTGGGATATTCGGGCGTGATGCAGAAGCGACCATTGTGTTCGTCCAAATCACCGGAACCGGCTACATAGCTGAAATCCTCAATAAAGCATCCGGCCGGATAAGAAGAGCTCACGGCAGGACCGTTGGTTCTCGTTGTTGCTGTGCTCATCACGTAGCTGCTATGCATGCGTTTGATGCCACCACTGCCGTCGCTCTGCGCATATCCGTAGGCACCATAAATCGGATAACCGTCGAAGGCATAGCCGATCACGGGTGAGTGATGGGTGCTGTCGGTGTCGTCATACAAACAGGTGGGACTCACATGATGATGGTATTCGCCGTTGGGAGCCGGATGACCCAAACAATTATCAAAGCTCACGCCTTCCCAGTACTTCGCATCACGGTTCCAGACGCCTTGATTGTTGTAGCTCATGCCGTCCTTCGCATTAAAAATGCTCACACCGTTGGTCCACACGCCGGTATGACCCAGCGGAGTGGTTATGGGAGTGCCGTTGTTCACCTGCGGACTGCGCGTGATTTTAAACACGAAGTTTTCGGGCACAGGCAAGTTGGGATTGCTCTGCCACGGGCCAATGTCGTAACCCGGAATACAGGTGCAACTGATGTAGACGTCGGTGCTGGTGTACGACACTTTCTGTACGTTGGTCAGATAGCCGTTGTATCCGGTTTGGCCACCGGGATTGATAACCCACGATTGCAGAATGGGGCTTTGAGCGGAGAGTAGAGAGCAAGACAGTATGCCCGCAAGAATCCACAGTTTCATTGTTCGTCCTCGTTGTTCGTTGTTCGGATTTTTCTCTGAAGCTTTGTCGCTCTTTACCCTCAAATCCTTCGGCGGGTCGCATGACGACAGCTGCTGGCACTCTACAAAATAGCGGACGAAGGGTCATACAATACAAACAGGCAGCGTCCGAAGTCAGTACCCCTGTCCGGTACCAACCGATGGACACTGCCTGTTTACAGAGAAGTGACTCTTAATGTCGTTCCGCACGAGGCAGAGCGAGTGAGTATCTGCGTCTGGTTATCCGCGCGGGCCCATGGGCCGACCTCGGCGTGGCGGCGGCGCTTCGCCATCCGGTCCGCGATTCATTCCTCGAGGAGTTCTGTCATCTCGGAATTGCTCGCGATCCGGACCATTCGGTCCACCCGGACCCTGAGGTGGTGGTGGCTGCGCCATCATGCGAGCGGCCTCGCTAATGATGGAGTCGAAGCGTTGTTGTTGATCAGGTGTCAGCAACGCGCGAACCTGACGAAAGTGCTGTACGGTCAGGCTATCCTGCAGCATCGTTAAGTGCGCGATGGTGTTGAGTTGTTGGATCCTCAACGTTTCATCGCTCTGCGAGAGCTGGGAAAACAAGGCGCTGCGCAAATCGTGAATCGAATCTTGAATGGGACGCATGGCCAAATGATGGCGATCGCGGAGATCCTCATACGCTCGGCGCTGTTGTTCATTCATGCCCACTTCGTGGGCTATGAATTCAAATGCACGCATGCCTTGTGGACCTCGTGGTGGCATGTCTCGCATCATGGGTGGGGAGCCGTTCGGACCTCTATCAGATTCACAGCCCGCAGGACCACAGCCCGGAGGGGCGCATGGACGGTGCATCCAGAGAAGCACGAGACTTATACTGTTCAGGAGGACAAGGGCAACGATGATCCACCATAGCCATGGCCTTGTCACCTTGTGTAGAGGCGCAGTTGGTGGAAGTTGAGACTCACTCATGGTCGGAGCTTGAAAGTGGTGAAAACGACTGATCGCTCAATTGGTACTCCCGCATCACATCTCGAATGCTCAGCGTGCTGTCGGTTGCCACAGTCGAAGACGTAGTCGTGCTGCGAACCGACGAATCTCCGTTCGTTGTGCTGAGCAGGCTGACGATGTTCAGGATCAGTAATAAGGCTAGACTTGCCACGGCAAACGAGGGGCTGATGCCACGTTTTCTACCAAACAGCGTTGGCGACAGCATCACCACGTTTTCCTGTGCAGCGTGAGCAGCTCGTTGGAGGAGGATGCCGGCAGCAGGTGTGGGTGGTGCGACAATTGACGATGTGTCGATGCACACATGAAGAGTCGCCTGAGCGCGTTCCTGAGATGTGGTTCCGTGGTTCATAGATGCTTAGTCGAGTTTTTCTGAATATTCCTTCGCTCGTTCACGCCAACAGAATGTTAATGCTTCCGATAGTAGGCAGATAATGATTGTTCGAGCGCGCTTCGCGCGCGTGAAAGAAGACTCTCCACTGCTTTGGGACTTGAGTGCATAAGCTCGGCAGCTTCCTTTACGCTCATGGAGTCGACTTTGCATAGCGTGTAGGCAATGCGTTGTTGTTCGGGCAGACGGTCGATGGCTGCAAAGAGCAGAGCAGCACGTTCCCTGTCCTCAAGGATCACACCCGGATGTTTGGTATCTGCCGGATCGATTTCCAGCTCGCCGAGGTCGTTGAAGAGGCTGCGCACAAAGCCTTGACGTTTCTGGCGCTTCTGAGCGCGCTTGTAATCAAGGCAGCGATGAACCGCGATGCGATGCAGCCATGTAGAGAGCTGGGCATCTTCACGGAACGATTGGATGGCATTGATTGCCTCGATGAACACTTCTTGGCTTAGATCCTCCGCCACATCCGGTTGACGAACAAAGGAAAGAACAACGCGGTAGACACGTGGATGATGATCAGCAAGGAGCTGAGACCATGCCGCATTCTCTTTCTCTCGCAGTCGGTGTATGAAGTCCTTCGATGTCATGCGGTGCTCAACATAGCGTTTACGGCTGAACAGTTACCGAGAACAACACATGAAAGGGATGAAACGAGACAGAACACGACGAATAGCAGACCGAATCCGGTAAGAAACGGTGCATGGAATCCCGTACAAGTCAATTGCGGTTGACACGATGGCAGGGTATAAAAAAAGCGGAGAATGGATATTCTCCGCTTTTGGTTCCGCGGGGTGTGGTGACACGTGCTCCCATGAGCACGTGGGTACCCGACGCGGACCCTGTTTTTCTCAATGTTCTGAAACCACCAAACTCGAAGCGTGTACGCTGTTCATTCCAATTTCGGATACAATTTCCGTGTGCAATGAGAGAGCATCACATGCGAGTAACTTTGTTAATTCTAAAATAAGACAATTTTCTCTGTTTTTATGTCATCGAATCGGAGTATTTTGTCTGCGAAAGTGCTAAGCTTCTTATTTGCTTGTAGGATAGAATCTCTGTTGCTGTGAGTTTCGCTCAGGGAACAGCGGAGGATTTCGGACTGACTATATTGCCGTCTGTAGACGACGCCAGAAATTTTCTTCATGAATTCATTCATACGCATGAAATCGCTGATACTCATTCTGCTTTTTTCGATAGCCAGTTTGTCATCCCTTCGCGCCCAGCAACAAGTGAACATCGTGTCCACCGATTGCGAGGGAATCGAACACAATCTCTATGCTGAGCTCGATAGCGGAGTTGTCGTGGTTTTATGTTGGGTAATGCCCTGTTCGGATTGTATCGGACCGATGATATCGTGTTCAAAAGTTGTGAGCCAATTGGCAGAAAAGTACCCCAATAGAGTGCAGCTGTTTATTCTCGACGATTTTGGAAACACCAGTTGTCTTTCTCTTGGACAATGGGCCTCGACATACGGGGTTTTTGGTAGTGAGTTTACACACTTCTTTTCGGATGCCGGCGTAAAGATGACCGACTTTGGTACTGTCGGAATGCCGAAGATTGTGGCCTTAGCCGGTAGCAGTCACTATGTGATCTACTCTCATGAAAATTTGCTCGACAGCACTGCCTTGAAGACAGTGATGGTTAATGCGTTGGAGAGTGCGTCCGAGGTGTCTCCGCAGACCGATGTTTGTTCCTTCTTGACGGTATATCCCAATCCCACAACCAACGTGGTCAGCATCGACGGTGTTGATCCGGATGTCGCAACAACGGTTGCGATGTACACCATGGATGGAAGACTTGTCTGGACAACTCGGGCTACTGCAAGCAGTAGTGGCCGAATCGAACTCTCGCTAGAATCATTGGCAGACGATCAGTACATGATTGAGGCTGTCACGCAACGTGGTCGACGCGTAGCGAAGCTTTGTGTACACCACTAATGCCAATGCGTTGAAGTCATGCAAAATCGAAGGTTTTACATCGTGTCTGCACTGCTCTTCGTGATGTTCCTTGGTGGATTTCTGCGAGGCATGGCGCAATGTTGTGCCGGCGGAAGCGGAAGTCCTGTTGCGGGTGGAACCTCGCAAGGCGTGCTCAGTCTGCATCAGATGGAGCTGAGCTCAACCATGCAATACATCGATACACACCGATTTCTGGACGGATCGAGTAGAATGCAGGACTTTCTGGATGACTACCACTCGAGCTATGTGTACACTAGAGTTGCCTACGGAATATCGGAGGATTTCACGATGTCAGCGGAATGCGGGTACTGGTTGAATAGAACCCAGATTGCAATCCAGCACATCGACACCGTTTCCGGATCCGGATTTGCCGACTTGGTACTCTTTCCCCGCTACACTGTTTATCGTAACACCGAGGGAACAACCAGCGACGAGGTGACCGTTGGGCTGGGACTGAAAATTCCGATGGGAAGCTATCAAGACTCAGCGAAGGCACCGGGGACAGAATTCTTTGTACGGAAGCCATTGGCTGTGCAGATGTCATCCGGTTCGATGGATGCCATTTTTTATCTCTTCTTGTTCCGAGCATACAACGACTGGAATCTGAAGCTGTATGCAAATGGCTTGTACATTCGAAAGGGTTGGAATGGTGTGGGCGAGCGCATGGGAGATTTCGCGTCATTCAGTCTTTTTGCAGCCCATCCCATCGTTGAGAATCTTAGTGCTGTTCTCCAGTTTCGTGGGGAGTGGGTAGATAGTATGCGGATAAATCAGACGATCATGGACTACAAAAACCCCGGATACGTGGCAGAATGGACGGGGTACAAGAAAATCTTCGTCAGTCCGCAGCTTAATTACACGCCAATCAATGGGCTAAACGTCAGTGCTTTGGTCGACATTCCCGTTTATCAGTATGTAAACGGTCATCAAATTGCGTCACAGCTGCAGGCCTCACTTGGAGTATCGTATCGATTTTTCATTGGAGAGGTTCCCGAATGCTGTCGATAACCAGCTAAAATGAAGATCCTTCGCTCAATAACGCAGTCAGTTCTCATTCTCTTGTTGCTTGTCAACACGAGTGGAATTCCTGTGGTGATACATACCTGCGGTGGAGAGATTGAGTCGGTACATTTCTTCAGTACCTCTGCGCAATGCGATGATGGATCGGAGTGCGAGGACGAGGATTGCTGTAAGAATATCGTCGTTATACAACAGTGGCATTACGACGGTATTTCACTGCACCTTTCGGCACCAACTTCATCGCTGAATCTCTGCGCAATTCTGCCGGCAGTCGTTTCGGTAGCGAGTCCTTCTCTGCGTCTTGCCGAGCTGCCAAACTCTTCGAACGTTTCCTGTTATTTCCGGCCACCTCCCCTCCTGATGAGCATGCGTTGTTAGGATTGTATCACTCTTCTTCGTGTTGAAAACGAGCGTGGAAGGGTGCAACCAATTTCTGACAATGTATCACTACTTATCACGATCGAAATGAAATACTTTATCGTTTGCCTGTGCTTTATTGCCGGGCAAAGCGCAGTTCTTGCTCAAAGCGAGCTGGAGGGTACTGTGCGTTCGCAGGCAAGTGCGCACGATAGTGCGCACGTATTAATCGGCGCTACCATACGGTGGCTGGGCACCAACACGGGGTGCATTTCAAACAAAGAGGGACATTTTCACTTACCGCGTGTGGCGGGCAAGTCTTTGCTGGTAGTCAGCTTTGTAGGGTACATGAGCGACACACTCAACGTTCCGGCGGGCACAAAAACTATCGATGTACAATTGAAAGCGGACAAGCAGTTGTCCGAAATCCACGTCGAAGCTGCCACGCAATCTATCAGCAACGCTCCTATCAAAACGGAGAGTATAGGCAAACACCAACTCGAACGCTCGGCGTGCTGTTCATTGGCGGAGTCGTTCGAGAAGAGTCCGTCGGTCGAAGTATCATTCTCCGACGCTGCTACCGGAGCCAAAACCATTCAACTGTTAGGGCTGAGGGGAGTGTACACGCTGACGATGACAGATGTTATCCCGCTGGTGCGGGGGCTGGCATCGCCGTTTGGATTGGATTACATCCCGGGTCCCTTCATCGACAACATCAGTATATCCAAAGGCGCGGCGTCGGTGATGAACGGCTACGAAGGAATCACCGGTCAGATCAACGCAGAGTACAAACGACCAACGATGGATATTCCCCTGTTGGTGAATCTGTACGGAAACACAACAGGACGATTGGAAGCGAATGTCACTACGGCTCAACAACTCAGCGATACCTGGTCGCTCGGCGTGATGGCCCATACAGCCACCATGCATATCGAGCATGATCAGAACAACGATGGCTTTCTCGACACGCCACACAACACCAACTACAATGCTCTTGTGCACCTTGTACACGAAGGCGAGAGCGGCACGGAGTTTCAATTCCTTGCCAAGGTTGTGTCCGACGAGCTGGAAAGCGGCACGGCGGAAAATTCAACCCAGGAGCACACCAATCATGCCTTTGCGGTGCAGACGCACTCGAACAGAGCGGAATTCTACACCAAGTATGCCATTAACCCATTGGTCGAAGATCCGGAGATCAGGATGGGTCTGCAAATAGCCGGTGCCAAGCAACGACTGCAAACTCTGATTGGTTCCCGCGATTACAATGGTGACGAGGATTATCTGTATTCTAAGCTCATCTTCACCATGGACGCCACCGAAACGCTCAAGCTTGCGTATGGTGTGAGCATGTATTACGATCGCATGGATGATAGCTTCGACCCGATCGTTCCGAAGGATTCGGTACTCCATTTCTTGCGCACGGAATCCGTCCCCGGTGTCTTTGCCGAAGCAACTTATTCGCCGAACGATCAGTGGACTTTCGTCGGTGGTTTGCGTGCCGATCACCACAATCTGTTTGGGAGCTTCATTACTCCTCGCTTTCACCTGCGCTACGCGCCGAGCGACGCGTTGTCGCTGCGCTTGTCTGCCGGCGAAGGAACGCGCGTTGCGAACGTGTTGAGCGACAATCTCTCTTCCCTTGTCAATCAACGCGCGGTGATCATTGGTAACGACCTACAGCCTGAGAGGGCATGGAATTATGGTGTTTCCGGTAGCTACGATTTCAGTCTGTTCGGTTCCAATGCAACGCTGGATGCCGAGTTCTATCGCACTCAGTTCATCAACCAAATTGTGGTTGACATGGACGCGTCGGTGAGGAGCGTGACGATTGATAATCTTCACGGACAATCCTACTCAAACTCCGCGTTGGTTCAGCTGCAGTGCAGTCCTCTCTCACGCTTGGATTTGAGTCTTGCCTATCGTTTGATTGACGCCAAAGTGACGACCGGTGGTGTGTTGCAAGAACGACCCTTGATTTCACCTCATCGGGTGTTGTTCACAGCCGGATACAGCACCGACGCAAAGCTTTGGCAGTTTGACGCCACGTTTATTTGGAACAGTGGTGGCCGCATCCCGCTGACAACATCGAATCCCGAAGAATATCACATGAGTGATCACTTCGACAGCTACCTGCGCATCAACGCGCAAGTGACGCGCCGTTTTCATGATATTGATGTCTATGCCGGCGTTGAGAATCTGACAAACTTCATCCAACAGCAAGCAGTGATTTCCCCTCTCGATCCTCACAGCACCTACTTCGACGCATCGCTTGTGTGGGGTCCTTTGGAAGGTCGCTTTGTCTATCTTGGTCTCCGCTGGCACATCGATCATTAAATATTCGCGATAATCGTCCGTACAACCGAGGGAGCAGTTGGCATACATCTGCTCCCTCAGTTCCGGATAGCGATTGCGAGGGACGAGCCTGGAAATTCTATTCTGTCTCGTATTAACTTGCGCGTGTTGGTGTTGCACGATGTTTGCGGAGAGCTCATGGTGAAGGCAGATACGAAAGCTGCCCGTCAACGGAAAACGAGACATCGCACGGTGGGAGCTGTGTGCTTGTACCTTGTTGTCATTATGGTAGCAGTGGGAACTCTGCAGGCGCAGCGTTCACGTCCGGCTGTGGATCCGCCGATGGCCAGTCCTTTCGAAAGCCAAAATCTACCCACTCTACTTGGCCTCACAGTCGGTTTCGATTTCAGCTCGCACAGCGGACACTTTGTGCTTGCGGACACCGGCGGGGTTCGACAATACACAACCTCGACCGGTAATGGTGGTGGTATCCATGGAATGCTGAGTGCATTTGTCCCACTGACCTCGTGGCTGTATCTCAGTCCCCGATTGGGCATGGAAGGATTAGGCGGAGTGCTGTCGGCAGGTACGGAAATGAGATCCATACTCGCCGACGACCAAAAACTGCACGATGCCTCGCTCGAACACTCGATCGACATCTCGATGAGCACCCTACATCTCGACCTGCTCCTGGCACCGGTTCTGTTCCACAAACCCCTCATCTACGTAGACGCGGGTGCTTCGCTCGCCACACCGCTGAGCTGCAACTATTTCAGTTACGAAACAATCAGTGGTGCCAGTTATCACTATAGCGATGGCTTAACTACCAGAAACATGGCCGAGGGAAAAATTGACAGTCATAAAAGCTTCATCCCTTCACTGCAAGCCGGACTGGGAACCTTAGTCGCATTACGCAAGTTCATCGTGCAAGTCGAAGCGCAGGTTGAGGTACCGCTTACGCAGTACACCTCAGATCCATCCATCAATTGGACCACAACCCGCTATCTGATCCACATAGGTTTGGTCAAGATCATCTAAGTGTCAAGATGTGGTTTTGAGGTCTGTGAGCTCAAACGACGTGGAGCCGGATCCGCCGCCTGGTTCCCATCTCTAACGAAACTGCTGAAACACCCAAAACGAAAAAAGGCTGACTCAGTAGAATCAGCCTTTGCTATTGTCGTGTATGTTGGTGCCTACACCTATCGCGCAAACGCATCAAACTCGGTAACGCATTTGCGCCACCGGCTAATGAATAACGCTTAGCGAATTTCCTTGTGAACGGTATGACGACGCAAGAAGGGATTGTACTTCTTGAGCTCGATACGCTCGGTGGTGTTTTGACGATTCTTCATTGTGGTGTAGCGTGAAGCTGGCTTGCCTTCTTTTGCAGCTTCTGTGCATTCTAGTGTAATGATGACGCGTGCGCCTTTCTTTGCCATGATCTGTTCTTTCGGATGATATCAATAGGTGACTGCAAGCAGGGTCGAAATCCGACGCATGTCCAGCAGGGTCACAAAGATACGTTTTCCACATTGATCTGCCAACAGACTTCGCCAAAAAATCTGGGCGAAGGCTCTAATTTGAGTGAAAAGCGGTTCCGGAGCCGCCTTAGAACTGATTCAAAACGCGGATGTCGTTTTCGTAGAGCAGACGAATATCATCAATCCCACTCCGCAGCATGGTCACACGCTCGATACCGAAGCCAAAGGCGTAGCCGCTGTACACTTCAGGGTCCAAGCCGCAGTTTTTGAGCACGTTAGGGTGAATCATACCGCAGCCCACCACTTCGAGCCAGCCTGAATATTTACAAACGCGGCAGCCCTCACCCTTGCAGAGGAAGCAGGTGATGTCCATTTCGGCGCTGGGCTCGGTGAAGGGGAAATACGACGCGCGAAAACGGTACTTGATATCGGCACCGTACATCTGCCGGGCGAAGCTGAGCATAGTGCTCTTGAGTTCGGCAAAGGAGACGTTCTTGTTTACATAAATGCCATCCAACTGGTGGAATTCAGCCAACGCACGAGCGCTGATGGCTTCATTGCGATAGACCCTACCGGGCATGATGGCACGAATGGGTGGTTTCATGCTCTGCATCAAGCGAATCTGTACCGGCGTGGTGTGGGTTCGCAGGAGCATCGACTTTTGATCTTTGATAAAAAAGGTATCCTGCATGTCACGGGCAGGATGATCCGGCGCAAAATTCAGCGCCTCGAAATTGTGATAGTCGTCCTCAACGTCCGGACCGTTGGCAACCTCGAAACCCATGTGACTGAAAATATCAATCATCCTATCCATCGTCTGACGGATAGGATGCAAACTCCCGTGGGCCGACCGGCGTCCGGGAAGCGTCAAATCCAGATCACTTGTGTGTTCAGCCTGCGATTCAAACTGTTCTTTTAAACGATGGAACTCCGCCTCCACGCGCTGACGTAAAGCATTCAACTCCTTACCCACGGTAGGTTTCAGCTCCTTCGGAACCTCGCGCAGACGATCGGTAAGCGAACGCAGAGTGCCTTTTTGCACCATGTGTTGCAAACGGAACTCTTCCAAAGCGGTGGAATTCTTGATTTTCTGAAGAGAGGACTCAATCTTATCTCTCAGCTCACGTATTTCATCAATCATAGCGGTAGAACGGGACGCTGTGGATTATTCGGCCGACAGTTATCCAATATTATCAAACACATTTTGCACATCGTCATCTTCTTCAATGCGATCGAGGAGCTTGGCAATTTCTTCCATTTGCTCGTCGCTTAGGCTGACGGTATTGAGGGGAATGCGAAGCATTTCCGAACTGAGAACCTCAATGTTCTTGTCTTCCAAAGCCCGCTGCATCTTGCCAAAGGTGCTAAAGTCGGTGTAGGCGTGCATGACATTCTCTTCCGTGTCAACTTCCACATCTTCAGCTCCCGCATCGATGAGCTCGAGCTCAAGGTCGTCGGTACTATGCGAGCCAATGGGCACTTTAAACTCACCACGTCGCTGGAATAAAAACTCCAGCGAACCTGTCGTAGCCATGGTGCCATTGTACTTGTTGAAGTAACTGCGGATGTTGGCAACGGTGCGGGTAGGATTGTCGGTGGCCGTTTCGATCACGATCGCCACACCGTATGCACCGTAGCCTTCGTAGACGATTTCTTCAAGGTTGGCGCTATCCTTTGCCCCCGCACGCTTGATGGCGGCCTCCACCCTATCCTTGGGCATATTGGCGCCTTTGGCGTTTTGAATGGCGGCACGCAAGCGAGGGTTACCGTCGGGATCCGATCCGCCCAGTTTCACGGCAATGGCAATTTCCTTTCCAATGCGCGTGAAGGCCTTCGACATCTTGTCGAAGCGTTTGAACATCTTATGCTTGCGTTTTTCGAAGATACGACCCATGGTAAAGCACTCGGACTGAGGTTGGAACATGCAAAGTATATTGATTCGTGCTGCCTTCGGCAGGCACACGTCAAGACGCAAATCTACGCCGATTGAGGCACAAATCCGAAAGATGGGGGCTTAGGGCAGTGTCTTGGACAGGATCACGCTGCGATAGTTCACTTCCGTCCACTGCACATGCTGAACAAAGCGATATCCCATGGCATTGTACCAGCGAACCAAGTGCGTGGCAGGTTCGGCGGTATCGCAGGCCAGCTCTCGTGCTCCTAAGGCGGCGGCCTGTTCCTCCACGCGTTTCATCAGCAGACGTCCCAAACCCTTGGCCTGCAACGTCGGATCTACTCCGAATTGTCCGAAGTGGTACACTCCATCCGTGGCATACCAGGCACAACTGTTCTGGGCATCGGTACGGTACAAGGAAACCGTTGCTACGAGATTGCCGGAGTCGAGATCCTCAACGATGGAACTTAAAGGACCATTGAGGCGCTCAGCTGTGACGCTTGCCTCCTGATGCGTTGCCATAAAACGGAGTCCCTGAGCGGCCAGTCCGGCATAGGCTCGGTGCAAGACCTCCGTTAGCTCCTCCATGGAATCGTCGGCGCGCAAAGCGCGCACGCATAATGTCCTGGAGTCGATAATTATATGGTATTCGTCAGCACTCATGGTCTCTTGCCGTTTGTTATTAAGTGTTAAGCGCCCGGATCTGCCCCTCACATCGATTGCATGTCAGTATAATTTTGCGACGCGCTGAAGTTGTTACATCGCACTACGACTTGAAACGGCTTGTCGGTTATACGAGTCTTCGCTACGATGTCTGAGTATAAACATTCTGTCAGGCTGCTGACAACAGTGGCCTTGTCGATGCTCAAGATAGCAGGTGTTGAGATCGCAACAGCAGTCAATCTCAGCAACGGAGTGTCACACGATTTCACGACGATCAGTCAAACTTTTTGGAGCATTTCAAATAACACTCTTGATTCTATCTCCACCATAAATCGCCGCAATTGAGACGCATGATCTCGGCTGTTGAGCCGATACCAACAGGGCAAGACCTGTTAAACTCCGTTAATCGCGTTTTCAAGACTGTCACCGATATCTCTTTGCGGTTTTTCTGTGTTCCATGATGAAATACCCCCGACTCATTGCTCTGTTTGTGGCGCTGCTGTGTCTGTGCGCAACGGGACTTCGTGCTCAACAAGATACCCTGCAGCTCAGTTTACGGATGGCCGACAGCCTGATGATCACGAATAACTTGTCGCTCATCGCCTCTCGTTACGACATCGACAAAGCCAAGGCTCAGGTTATCGCAGCTGAGGTGTTTGCCAACCCTGAGTTCTCGGCCGAGAGCTTTCTCTACAGTCCGGATCACCACGGCGTGTTCGACCCTTCGTTTCAGAAAATCTTCAGCATTCAGCAACTCTTTCGCCTTGCCGGTCAACACGGACTGGGCATTGATCTGGCAAAAGAGCAGGAGCATATGTCCACGCTGCAATTCGAGCAGCTTGTGCGCTCACTCAAATACCAACTGCACACCACCTACTACACGATATACTTTCTTACGAACGCCCTTCGGGCGTTGAGTAGTCAACTTGATCGTTTGCATGGAACCGTGGTGTCATACCAGCTACAATATCAAAAAGGCAACTTCAGCTTGAAGGAGCTCACGCGTTTGAAGTCTACGCTCTTCGAACTCACCAACGGCAATACGCAGTTGCAGCAGGATCTCAGCGACGCGCAGAAAAACATGCACATCTTCATTGGATCCGATCGTCCTCTCGCCATTATTCCGAGCAAAGAGGAGGTTCGCGTGCCATCGCTACCAACACAATCGGTCGACGATTTGGTCAGGCTGGCGATAGAGAACCGTACAGATGTGGCACTCTCCAAGAGTTCGCTCAAACAAAGCGAGCTGCGCTTAAGCTTGGAGAAATCCAAGGCCTGGCCTGATATGCATGTGGGCCTCGACTTTGATCAAGCCGGAACGGTGGTCAATAACTACCTCGGTATCAACGTGGGTTTCGATTTACCAATCTTCGATCGCAATCAAGGTGGCATTGCGGAAGCGCAAGCCGATCTGCGTCAAACGGAGTCGGAGCACAAAGCTACCGAGTTACAAGTCAGGCAAGAAGTGGCTTCTTGCGTCGAGAAGCTCAAGAGTCAGCACGATCAGTATGTGCAAGTCGGGAACACCCTCGTCAACGACGTCGACACCCTGAGTGAATCCGTGCTGCAGAACTATTTGAATGGCAACTTGTCACTGCTGGAATTCACCGACCTCTTCGAATCCTACAACTCCAGTATTATCGATATCAATCGCTTTTATGCGTCATTATTCAGCTCTTATGAAGACCTTAACTACGCCGTTGGCAAAGAGCTCTTCCGCTAATCTGCGGTGGATGCTCCTTGCAATCAGTACCCTCGTCCTCGTCTCATGCTCAAAGAGCACGAACTCGTCGGACGACCATTCCGCAAAGTTTGTGGTGAGCGATACCATGATGAGTCGTACCGTGCTCGACACCGTGAAGATGACTCAAGTGCAGGGCACTATTACGCTGAACGGAAAAATATCCGCAGACGAGAGCAAGATGGTTGAAGTCTATCCGGTGATGTCCGGCAATGTGGTGACCGTCAAAGCCGAACTGGGTGACTACGTTCAGAAAGGCGCGGTTCTCTGCGTCATCCGTAGTCCCGAAGCCGCCGGTCTCGAGCGCGAATTATTGGACGCGGAGTCAGACCTGCAGCTGGCACAAAAGAACCTCAAAGTGCAGGAAGATCTCTTTGCCTCAAAACTCGCATCAGAGCGCGATTTACTCTCGGCGCGTAAGCAGGTACAGCAGACAGAATCCAACCTGCAGCGTCTTCACGAACTCTACAAAATCAACAACGTGGGTGCCAAGAGCGAGTACACGGTCACGGCACCTATCAGCGGTTATGTGGTGTACAAGGCGATTAATCGTGACATGAGTATTCCTGCAGGGAAGACCGACAAGATTTTCACCATCGCCCAACTCGATGAGGTCTGGGTCATGGCCAATGTGTATGAGTCTGACATCGATCGTGTGCGTGAAGGAATGGACGCCACCATTAGCACCTTGAGTTATAAGGATCATGACTTCCACGGCAAAGTGGACAAGATCTTCAACGTGCTCGATCCTCAAACGAAAACCATGAAAGTGCGCATCCGCTTGGCAAATCCGGATTTGATGCTCAAGCCCGAGATGTTTGCGGTGGTGAAGTTGCAGTACTTCGACAAAGAAGTAATGACCAGCGTGCCGTCTCCCTCGGTTGTCTTTGACAAGAGTCGTTACTTCGTGATGATCTTTCACGCTCGCGACAATGTGGAAACACGTGAGGTTGAACTGTACCGAACCGGAGATCAACAAACGTGGATCAAGCGTGGTGTCAAGCCGGGCGAACTCGTGATCTCGAAAAACCAGCTTTACTACTACGACGCGCTTAACGACTAGTCCCATCGGATGAGCGACCTTTACTTGACTCTTCGCACCCTATGAAATCATTGATACGGTCTATCGTTGCGTTCTCACTACGCAATCGCTTCTTTACATTTTTCTGGGTTGGACTGTTAGTTGCGTTAGGGGCGTACAGTTTCTTCAAGACTCCTATTGAAGCATTTCCCGACGTTACCAATACACAGATTGTCATCGTCACCCAATGGAACGGCCGAAGCGCACAGGAGATCGAACGCTTTGTGACTGTTCCCATAGAGGTGGCGATGAATTCGGTTCAGCGCAAAACCAGCGTTCGAAGTATTTCGATGTTTGGTTTATCGGTGATCAAAATCATCTTCGAGGACGACGTTGAGGACTTCTTCGCTCGTCAACAAGTCAACAATCAGCTGCATGGGGTGTCGCTCCCCGATGGCATTGAGCCCGACGTACAACCTCCCTACGGTCCGACAGGCGAAATATTTCGCTACGTACTGGTATCAAAAACCAAAAACACGCGAGATCTATTAACGCTGCAAAACTGGGTGATCGACCGTCACCTCCGCTCTGTACCCGGCGTGGCGGATCTGGCCGCCTTTGGCGGTCGTGAAAAGATCTACGAACTCCGTGTGAACCCCGAACAGCTTGCTAAGTATGACTTGTCACCGGTTGACGTCTACACCGCCGTGAGCCGGAGTAACGTGAACGTCGGTGGCGACGTGATCGAGAAGAATGGTCAGGCCTACGTGGTACGAGGGGTGGGATTGCTGACCTCAATCTCCGACATCGAAAACATCATCGTGCAGAATGCGGGCTCGGTTCCCATTCTCGTCAAAAACGTCGCCGAAGTGGTGGAGTCAGACTTACCTCGTGTTGGTCAAGCCGGACTCAACAACAACGATGACGTGGTGGAAGGCATCGTCATCATGCGGAAGGGCGAGAATCCCGGCGAAGTGCTGGGTAGGGTAAAAGCCGAGATCGACAACCTCAACAACAATGTTCTGCCGCACGATGTTCGCATGCAAACTTTCTACGATCGCGACGTGCTGATGAGTTATTGCACGGAAACGGTGATGCACAACCTCCTGGAAGGCATCATCTTCGTGACGGCGATTGTGCTGCTGTTTATGGCGGATTGGCGTACAACGCTCACTGTGTCTATTATCATTCCCCTTGCTCTGCTCTTTGCCTTCTTGTGTATGCGCATGAAAGGCATGAGTGCCAACCTGCTTTCGCTTGGTGCGGTTGACTTTGGAATTATCATCGACGGAGCGGTGGTGATGGTGGAGGGACTCTTCGTCTCGCTCGATGCCATGGCCAGGCGCTACGGCATGGATCGCTTCAATGCGATGTCCAAACTTGGTGCCATTAAGAAGACTGCCGCCGAAACCGGTGCTGCAGTGTTCTTCTCCAAACTCATCATCATCACCGCACTCATTCCCATCTTCTCCTTCGAAAAAGTTGAAGGCAAGATGTTCTCACCGTTGGCGTACACCCTGGGCTTTGCGCTCTTGGGAGCCCTGATCTTCACACTTACCTTGGTACCGGTGTTGTCGGCAGTCCTCTTGAAGAAAAACGTTCGTGAACGTCATAACCCCATCGTCGAGTTCTTTAACCGCGTTGTCGGATCGTCTTTCCGTTTTTGCTATGCCAACAAGACGATTAGTCTCACCACCGCCGGATTGGTTCTAGTGCTCACCTTGCTCTCGCTGAAAGTAATGGGCACAGAATTTCTTCCGGAATTGAATGAGGGTGCACTGTGGGTGGAAGCCAAAATGCCCATGAGTATGTCGCTCACGGAGACCACCAAAATGGTGCACGTCCTTCGACAAAAACTCATGGAATTTGATGAGGTGAACGGTGTGCTTTCGCAAACCGGCCGCTCCAACGATGGCACAGACCCCAGTGGTTTCTACTACGTGCAGATGCAAGTGAACCTCAAGCCTAAGAGCGAGTGGAAGCACAAGATGACCAGCGACGAGTTGGTGGACCAAATGGACCAAAAACTCAAGCAGTTTCAGGGCATTACTTACAACTACTCACAGCCCATTATTGACAACGTGGCCGAAGCCGTGGCAGGAATGAACGCCAATGATGCGGTCAAGATTTATGGTCCCGATCTCGGTGTACTCGATACCCTAGCCGATCAAGTGTTGAACGATATCCAAAACGTGCAAGGCATTCACGATGCCGGCATTTTGCGGAACATTGGTCAGCCTGAAATCCAGATTAAACTCGACGAAAACCGAATGGCCTTATACGGTGTCACCACCGCCGATGCACAAGCCCTCATCGAGATGGCTATCGGTGGGAAAACAGCATCAGTGTTATATGAGGACGAAAAGAAATTCGACATTCGAATTCGCTTCCAGTACCAATACCGAAAGTCGGAACAAGAGATTGCCAATATTCTGGTTCCCACTCTTTCCGGATCCAAAGTTCCTTTGAAGGAAATCAGTACCATTAGCACGACAACAGGTCCGGCATTTATCTATCGTGACAACAACACACGCTTCATCGGAGTGAAATTCACCGTTCGCGACCGTGATTTGGGAAGTACCATCGCGGATGCACAACAACATGTAAATGCTCACCTCAAGATTCCGCCTGGTTACACGCTTACCTGGACCGGTGAGTTCGAGAATCAGGTGCGGGCTACCCAACGCTTGTCGCAAGTCGTGCCTTTGAGCATCGTTGCCATTTTCATACTCTTATTCATCCTCTTTGGTAATGCGAAGGACGCAGGCTTGGTTCTCATGAACGTGCCCTTTGCTCTTATAGGCGGGATCCTGGCGTTGCATGTAACAGGCATGAACTTCGGTATCTCGGCCGGAGTAGGGTTCATCGCATTATTTGGTATTTGTGTTCAAAACGGCGTGATATTGATTTCTGCGTTCAACCATAACCTGGCGTTGAGGATGAGTTTGGACGAGGCGATCTTTGCCGGCGTGAAGAGTCGCATCCGACCCGTAGTGATGACCGCTCTCATGGCGTCCATCGGTTTGTTGCCTGCCGCCGTTTCCACCGGCATCGGATCGGAAAGTCAGAAGCCACTGGCGATCGTCATCATCGGTGGTCTCATCACCGCAACAATCTTGATTCTACTGATCTTCCCTATCGTCTACTCGCTCTTCAATCGAGAACAACACCAGGCACTTCGTCACCACGGTCAGTAAATCCACGACGACCTTCAGATGATCTCTATTCGTACGCAGGGGTGTGGGCACGTTGTGCCCACACCCCTGCATGTGTACTGAGAATCTCCTGTTCTTCGTATCGTGCGACAACACGTAGTTTTGTAATCCACAATTCTGCTCTTCTATGCTTGACACAACCACACTGCTCGAACTCCTGACCATCGATTCTCCCAGCGGCTTTACCGGTCGCGCCTGCGACTACATCGTGCACACTCTCAGTGCTATGGGATGGAACCCGCAGCGTACACCCAAAGGCGCGGTTCGCTGCGCTCTCGGAGCAAACCCTACGCTTGCCATTGCAGCCCATACCGATACACTCGGAGCAATTGTGAGTGGATTCAAAGCCGATGGGACACTCAGCTTTTCGCTCCTTGGTGGTCCGCTCTTACCGAGTTTTGAATCATCCTATGTGCGCATCTACACGCTTGAAGGCAAGGTGCTGACGGGCACGGTGCTCTTTAATAATCCTTCAACCCACGCCAATCGCAAGGCCGGTACGGCGGAACGGAGCACCGACAACATGCACGTGCGTATTGACGAGGAAGTGCGAAGTGCTGACGACGCACGGAAACTGGGTTTGCGCATCGGAGATATTATTTGCTTCGATCCGAAAGTGCAGCAAACAGCGGGTGGGTTTATAAAGTCACACTTTCTGGACAACAAAGCCGGTTGCTTCGTGTTATTTGAAATCGCTCGTCGCTTGAAAGCCGAAGGGAAAACTCTACCCGTTGAACTGTACTTCTCTACGTATGAGGAAGTTGGTCACGGAGGCACAACCGGTTATTCGGACACGGTTCGCGATTTGCTGACCATCGACATGGGCGTGGTTGGCGACGATTGCGAGGGTGATGAATATTCGTGTTCGATCTGTGCCAAGGATAGCGGCGGACCCTACGATTACGACTTCCGCAAAACACTCGTTGAGCTTGCAGAGGCGAAGAACATCCCCCACAAACTTGATGTGTATCCTTTCTATTCGTCGGACGGTACCGCTGCCTGGCGCGCGGGACGTGACTATCGCGTAGCGCTTATCGGACCAGGCGTTGCCGCCTCGCATGGAATGGAGCGCACTCACCTCAAAGCTCTCGAAGCAACCATCGATCTCTGCATGGCATACCTCAGCGTTTGCTTTGCTGACTAGTTCGTTCATTCACCATCTACACCGTCATGAAAATCGCAACCCTCTCTCTAGTTTTTACTCTGCTTGGATGCCTGAGTACACTGCGCGCAGACGACAACCCAATGAACGCAGCGGATTCCGCCATGCGCCAACACAATTGGCCGAAGGCTATTGGTATTTTCAAAACAATTGTCGCCACCGATACCGGTAACCTTCGAGCTTGGTACAACCTAGGATACTCGTACAAGAATCAGGAAGAGTTCGATTCAGCGTTGCAATGCTTTGTTCACGTGCAGAAATCCAAACCCGATTTTGCCGGAACCTACCTGAGTTTAGCCGAGATCTATTCGCACAAAAAACAATTTGCTGATGCGGTGAAGGCGTATGACGACTTTCTGAAGCGAGACACGACAAAGCCGGTCGCACATTTCAATCGACTAGCGTGCCTGATTTCCATGGACCATCGCAAAGACGCCTATCAGGAAGCCAAGCTCTGTAAGAGCCTGCCACTGGGTGAAGGCCTGGAACAGAAGGTTGACGAGATTCTAGCAAGCCTCGGGGATCGTAATCCGACATCTGCTGCTAAGACCTTCATGGATGATCATCAAATCGTGAGTTTGTCCATGCCCTCCGGCTGGACGATGAAGCAAGTGGATGACAACAAGACAATGCAAATGTTTATCTCAGCCGAGAAAATTGTACGGGATAATGATCTCTATACCTTGGGATGCACAGTGACCTTCATCCGCAGAATCTCGAAGTCCATCCCGAGTCTCAAAGGAAAGAAAGACAACGAACTTGCAACGTACTGGCTGGCTGTGTCTGATACAGGCGGGATGGGTATGCTCGGATATGAAAACTATTATTGGCATAGAATTATAGCTGAAGAAAATGTCGTCCTTAACGGCATACAATTCCGAAAAGTAATCCGTGAACTACAGCTCCTCGATGATTCACCGGCGGAAAAGAGTGACAACGAAGAATCAAATTCTAATGCAACAGGATCATTGGAATCAAATGAGGATGCATCCATGAATAAGAATCAAGCAAGCACTAAAGAATTATTGATGCAGGCCGCTTTCTACAGATCGGTTCATCAGGCATCAGGTGCGACTGACAAAGGTTCAATGGCTGAACTATATGAAAAATTAGCTAAACAACAAACTAACCAGAATGCAGAAATGGATAGTGATATTAACAAGACATCAATAAGTGCAAGTATTCAAAAGAAAAATAATAAGACTAAGATTACCTTATTCTCTTCTGCGAAACTCTGTATTCAACTCGTTGCGGCACTGAAGGACAACGTTTGCACCGTAGTGTATGAGGCTCCGGCCGATGAATTTGATGCCTACTTGCCGGTGTTCAATGCCTCGATGCAAAGTTTGAAAGTGAATATGAGTAGCAAATAGTTACTCTCGAGTCCGCATACCGTACTGTAGGCGGCGGATCAATGTCAACGATTTCTCCGTGCTCTGCGTCATTTCCCTAAGCATCTCATCAAGATTTATTGGCTTTACTCCAGCCCAAACATCATGAAAATTGGAATCAGAAGGCCAAGCCTTACAAAGAGCATTGCCGCCCGCACTTCGTGGAAACGTGCTCTGCGCAATCAAAGTGGACTCAAAGCGCCGCAGGGTATGGGATGGATGACGAATCCCCAGAAGACTGCGTATAACCGCGTCTACAATCGCACGTCTACTTCGATGTGGAAACTTGTGAAGAAGCTCTTCCGCTAAGTTTCACATCAAAGGGATCTTATACCAAACTGCCACCGCCGATGTGTTCGACGGTGGCAGTGTTGTTTGTGATCTGAACAGGCTTCGCACAAACGAAACAGGTTTAGCTATTCGAGTGCAAAGCCACCGTGTTGCCTTCACTGTCGCTGAAGATTGCCATGTAGCCAATCTCCGGAGTGATTTGCGTGCGAGGCATCACTATGCTTCCGCCGGCTTTCACGATGCGATCGATCATAGCGTCCATACCGTCGTTGGCGTTGAGATACACCAAGGTACCCTGCGCCGAGGGTTTTTGGAATGGACCGTGAACAACTGCTCCGCCACAAGCACCATCACCTTCGTAAGGGAAGACGCCCATCTGCATGTCGCCCATTGTTTCCACATGGAGTGGTGCATTGAAGATTGCAGAATAAAAGCTGACGGCGCGATTAAAATCGGCCGATGGAATTTCGAACCAGTTGAGTGCGTTTTTCATAGGATGTGTGTATTGGTAGAAAATGGATTGTGTTGAGAATGCAAGGGCTGAGTTCTGGTTTCTTATTATGATCTGTCTGTTCGTGCTCAGACCATCGACGGTTCATCAGCGCTGGGACCGTAGCTGCCGGGGATGGGGACGTTGAGCAGACGCAAATACACTCCCATTTGAGCACGATGATGAACGATTTGGTTGTATGACATCCGAATAACGTCCAACGCGGGATCGGTGCTGTACACGGTCTCGCCATTGCGAAGAGTCCACAGCTTTCCCAGTTCCTCTTCACTTGCTTGCGCAAGCCGAGCGCGGCTAGACGTGTAGCACTCGTCTGCGTAGCTCAGCAGCTCCTTCGTGCTGCGGATGTTCTTCGGTTTGTAGTCGCCCTTAGCAAAGTCCAGCTCTGTCGTATCAAGTACCATCGATACCCAGGTAGGAAGTTCGGCTATGTGGGTGGCAAGACGCTGAATCGGCATGCTCTTTTCGTGCGGCTTCCAGTCGTACTTATCGTCGGGAATACGCGAGAGCATTTTGCGTGTGGTTTGGATCTCGTGATCCATTTCTTTCAGTAGGATGGGAATTTGATCCATCGTGCTATCCTTTTTGAGTTGTGAAACAATGAGGGTATAAGAGTGAAGTCCTGAATTGTATTGGCATAGGTCGATGTTCTCACAAGGTTTCGGTATAATCACGCAGCCGGATCGGGAATTCTTGGAGGAGCATCGTTCGCGACAGGTGCAAGCTATGGGCAGGGAGTGACAAGGGTATGTCAGTAGCCTTTTTAGAAAAACAGGAAATCTGAGAGAGACCGGTGTTAGCGCTGAAATCCGGCTTGTGTGCTGATTAGGCTACGGGGATGTTGGGCTACTCTTGCTTCGACAGGATGGCGCTAGCAAGATCACGGAACATGGAAACGAGTTCCGGCGGTTCAACAACATGTAGGCGGTCGGCATAGCTGAAGAGCCAGCGGGCAATGTAGAAAAGGCTTGGCGTGAGGAAGGTCATTTCTACGCCATTGTCCCGGCGCTCTTCCCGCACAAAGCCGTAGTAGTAGCGGTTTGAGAGATAGCGAGCGGTGCGATATTCGAAAATGACGCGGACCGTGATGGGAGAGTCCGACTGGTACTGGTGTTTCAGGAAGTCGAGCAATTGAAAGTCAAGACGAGGCGCGAAGCGCTCGTCTGACACATCAACGGCTTGAAAACGGTCGGTACGAAAGTCGCGGAAGTCGGAGCGGAGACGACAGTATGCAATGCAGTGCCACGAATTTCCGTAGTACACCATTCCCAACGGCTCAATGCAGCGCTCTGAGTGCTGTGCATCGCCGCTTGTGTACCTGATATGGACGCAACGACGTTCTTCAATAGCCCGTTGCAAATCGCTGAAGACTGTTGGGAGGGCAACATGCTGAGCATCAACCGCCGCTTGATTGATAATGGCCGTTGTTGCCTGCAGCTGTTGAATGCGTTCTTTCACATCTTCTGGTAACACTGCTGTGATCTTCGCCACCGCCGAAACGGCATTGTATCGCAGATCCGTGTTGGCAGACATTTTCTGCAGGAATTCCGAGGCGATCACGAGAGCTGATGCTTCATCTTTGGAAAACATCACCGGTGGAAGTGAGTAGCCTTTGACCAAAGAGTATCCCACGCCCGCCTCCGATGCAATAGGAACTCCGGCTTCGCAAAGAGTGTTGATGTCGCGATAGATGGTACGCAGACTCACCCCAAAGTGACTCGACAATTCACTTGCCCGGACTAAACGCTTTGCGTGAAGCATGAGAACAATGGCAAGAAGTCGGTCGAGTTTGAGCATGGAAGAGATACTGCATCATAGAACTAGTGCTGACAGAGTCATGACCTGCTACAGCAACGGTTGCGCAAATTAGAGTGATCACCAAGTAATTCAAATCAAAAACAAAGGAGAAAAGGTGTGTGTAAAAGCCACACGCACCAGTGATGCTTTGTCCCGTAGTTTTGCACAGTCACACTTCTTCCCCTCTTATTTTATGCCGTACCCATCCGTTTTTAACACTGCCGATGTTGAGAAAACCATTGCGCGTATTAATTCTCTCACGCCGGAAACGAAGGCTGTGTGGGGTAAGATGTCGGTTGACCAGATGCTGGCTCATCTGAACGTGAGCTACGAAATGGTGTACACCGACAAGCACCCAAAGCCCGGCCCCATCGCTCGATTTCTAGTGAAGACTTTTATTAAAAACACGGTGGTGGGTCCGAAGCCCTACGCTAAGAATACGGCAACTGCGCCGGCCTTCAAGATTGTGGATCATCGCGACTTCGAGGCAGAGAAAAAGCGTTTGATCGAGTATATCCGAAAGGTGCAACAAGAAGGCGAGAAGGCCTTCGACGGACGTGAGTCGCTGTCCTTCGGGCCTCTCACGGTTCAGGAATGGAACACGCTGTTTTCCAAACACCTCGATCACCATTTGCAACAGTTCGGGGTCTGAACGTCCTCGTTGCCGTGATACGCCGAAGGCGGCACGAATAATAAATCACCGTGAGATAATGGTGTCATTCAAGGGATTCATTATACGTGGGTGCTTCGCACCTCCACGTCGATAGCGCTTTTACATAACGTTCACGTTGTGCAACTGTGCAGCTTAGTGATTTTCTTCTTCATTCGCATTGAATCGACTGCCCCACAGTTGGTTGAGTCGTTCCCGGAGAGCAGCCTCCTCACCAATGTCGGTAGGCTTGTAAAAGGAGTGCACAGCCGAGTTTGTAGGAAAGTAGTGCTCACTCACGAAGTGTTGCGGGAAGCTATGGGGATACTTGTACTCGGTTCCGTAGCCTTCTTGTTTCATGAGCCGTGTCGGGGCATTGCGCAGATGTAGGGGAACGGAAGCATCCGCGCCGGAACGAATGGACTCCAGCGCAGCGTCGATACCACGATAGGAGGCGTTGGATTTGTGGGTTGAGGCCAGGTACGTAACGCCTTGAGCAAGATTGATCCGAGCTTCCGGCATGCCAATGAGTTCCACAGCCTGAAAGACGGAAATAGCAAGAGTGAGTGCTTGGGGATCGGCGTTGCCCACATCTTCGCTGGCGAAGATTACCATACGGCGGGCGATGAAGCGAGGGTCTTCGCCGGCGTCGATCATCTTGGCTAGCCAAAACAAAGCAGCATCGGGATCACTACCACGAAGAGATTTGATGAAGGCAGAAATGGTGTCGTAGTGCGACTCCCCTTTCTTGTCATACTGTGCAGTTTTTTGTTGCAGTGCCAGCTCCAACACGTCGCGAGTAATCACGCGCTTTTCGTTGTGCTCAACCGCCACTTGGGCTGCCAATTCAAGAGCATTCAGAGCCGTTCGGGCGTCTCCACCGCTAATGGTGAGTAACACATCCCAGTCTTGCACCTCGACTCCGGCAGCGAGGAGTTGAGCGTCGTGTTTCACGGCATGGTCGACAACCTGACGGATGTCGTCGTCACTGAGCGAGTGAAGGCGGTAGACCTGACAACGGGAGAGTAAAGCGGCGTTGACTTCGAAGGAAGGGTTTTCGGTGGTGGCGCCGATGAGGGTGACAACACCTTTTTCAACCGCATGCAGCAAGGCGTCTTGCTGGTTCTTGTTGAAGCGATGAATTTCGTCGATGAAGAGCAAGGTACGCCGACCACGTTGTTGCAAGCGAGTGGCGGTGCTGATCACCTCTCGTAACTCCTTTACGCCCGCTTCGATGGCCGAGAGCTGCACAAAGTCGTACCCGGCTTCCTTGCTGATCAGCATGGCAAGGGTGGTTTTTCCAACACCGGGCGGACCCCAGAAAATGATGGAGGGGAAGCGACCTTGATGACGAAAGCGTTGCAAAGGACCGTTCTCGGCAAGGAGATGATCTTGTCCCAAAACCTCATCCAAACTTCGCGGTCTCATCCGATCCGCCAAAGGCGCATTGGGTTGAATGAGCTCGTCGTTCCGGTGGTCGTCGAATAGTGAATCCATAGGCATTGAAAGCGTTCTAAGTGCCAAATTAGCACAGAATTAGACCTTTTGGTCGATAATAGTCGGACAGCAACTCGGAAATACGGAGTTCACGCACAAAAAACGTCCTCAAATACGTAGAACTTCGCGGTTTTCAATGAAAAAAGATCGTAACTTATAGGCCAAGCGACTCGCTTAGAATTGCTCAGGAATTCAACCAAAAGGGATTTTGTTGTTTTTCACCTTTTGCCTCCATCGCGAGTAAGGAGCCAAGATGCGTCGTCAGTGGACCCTGGTCCTCCTCCTCATTTCCGTGTGGCTATCCCCACAACTCCACGCCCAGAGTTTTGCTCCGATAGCCTACACCGTTAATTCCTTTCAGGACCACAGTTGCGATTTCTATGCATTTGACGCTCAAAACCGTCTGATTCGGAATTTTCAAACCGGTGACTTCGTCATTAACAACGGATCAACCAGTTTCCAGGCTACCAGCGTCAGTTGTCCTTCCTCGTCTACTCCTCAAAAGCTCTCCGTGGTGCTCTGTCTGGATGTTTCCGGAAGCATGAGTCAGGATAATCCCGTACGCATGAGTACCGTCAAGAACGCTGCCAATCTGTTGGTGTCGATGATTGATACAACACAGAATGAGGTAGCGGTTACATCCTTCGATCATCTGAGTTACATCAATCAGGATTTTACGTCCAGTAAGAGTCTGCTCACTCAGGCTATCAATAGTCTTCAACCCCAAGGCGCCACCGATTACAATAACGCTCTACTGGCTGCTCCGACCGGAGCTCTGAATGTAGCGACGCGCGGACAATACAAGCGTGTTGTGATTTTGATGACCGATGGCGATGGCGGTGGAAAGCTGGATTCGATTGTCAACTTTGCACGTCTCTACAACATCACCATTTACACGATAAGCTACCACTTGCAAGCACCGCAGATCTTGTACGATATGGCTGTTCAAACGGGTGGCATAGAACAAGGAGATGTAAATCGCGAGTCACTGAATACCGAAGTACAACTAAAAGCTGCGTTTCGTGCTGCACTTGTTCATGCACAGGGTGTACAGCCTTGCACCGTTCACTGGTTTGCAGATCGATATTGTTATTCAACTTGGCGCTATGCGTCCATCGCTATACCGTCGATGGGTATACCGGCGGTAGGACAATACTACTGGCTTCCGTACAACAAGATTCCCTTCGTGGGGTTGTCGCCTTATTCGCTCACCTTCGGGGCGGTAGCGCCCGGCACATACGTCGACAAGACCTTTTCACTTTCAGCACCCAACGCGGCCATCAATATCGACGCCGGTGCATTTACGAATGCGCATTTTCAGGTGATCAACTGGGGTGGGAGCGCTCCGCCGTTTCGCGTAGATAGTGGAACGAATAGAATAATAACGGTTCGCTATACAGCCAGCGATACTTCCTACCAATTTGGATCGCTACAACTGCAAAGCAACATGTGTTACTGGCAGTTTGTTGGCGCGTCGGCTGGCTATCAGAGTCGTACTGTGCCGCAAAAGACCATTTCGCTCATCAACCCCGTCAATCCCGAAAACTATAACTCTTGCTATTACACCTATTATCGCTGGGATGGTGTGGCCGCGGGTGACTCGGTTCGATTTGAGTGGAGCTATGATAGCGCGCGGACGTGGACCATGCTGGTTGACAATTTTTACGGCAATTTCGAGCAGTGGTTCAGGACTCCGCAGCGCACCGGAACGAATAATCGCATTCGCATCTCGCACATCAAGTTCCAAAACGATCGATTTCAGACCTTGAAGTTAGGTCACTCCGCTCTGCTGAAGCAATGTGTCTACAATCCTCAGAACAGTACGCAGGCTGTGGTCTGTACACAGCCGGACACACGGTATTTGAGTTCGACGAAAGCCTTCGTGGTGAATCTGCAGACAGGTGACACGTTGGCCACTCTCACACCCGGATCTAATCGCTTGGTACAGTCGGTGATGTGGACGCCAGACGGTTCCAACATCATCACGCTATCCAACGGCAGCCCCGGCGCCTATCTTCAGTTCTGGACCACCAATAGCTACCAACTGATTCGCAGTATTAGTGATGCGAGTTCGGTGTTCAGTTGCGCCGCCATCAATACGGCAGGAACGCGCATTGCGGTTGGCGTAGCATCACCTTCGAATCCGGTTCGTGTGTATGATGCTTCCACAGGTTCGCTGATCTACACCCTTAGCTATCACGTTGCTCCCGTGAGTGCGTTGAATTTTAGTGCGGATGGAAGTCGTTTGGCATCGGTCGATGCTAATGGACGACTTGTCGTATGGAGCATGACCACCGGAACGCGCATCACCAGTATGGATCCCTCAGGCGTGGCGCAGGCTACCTCGGTGTGCTTTAACCCCACCTCTTCGGACGCAGTGGCTGTGAGTTATGCTACGGGCATTACTCGATTGTGGTCCGTATCATCAAGTAGTGAAACTCGTTCCTTCAGTGGCTCGATTGGTGCTCACTACTATGCCACGTTTAATCCTGCAGGCACACGCATACTGTCGTGCGGCGAAACTGCCGTCGGCGCTCCCGGTGTATATCGTGGTGCGATGGTAGCCTGGGATCCCTCAACGGGGAACTCGGTCATGAGTATCGACGGAAGTGGTTTTCGAAATCAGCATGCGTGGAAATCGACGTGCGCACAGTATAGTGCAGATGGCACGCAAATACTCAGTGCCAACGGATATGGTGGGTTGAATACCTGGTCGAGCAGTGGAGTGCATGCGCAACAAATGATGCTGCGAAAGGCGGCACGTGGTGCTGTGGTGTCGGGGTGTTTTTACAACAACGACAAGAACGTAGCGACCTTGGGCGAAGATGGTTCGGTGATAACACACGATGTCAATACACGTGATACTCTTCATTGTTTTTACGATCTGGCGGCTACGGCATCGAAGGTGAATGAAGTGCGGGTGAGTCCGAATGGACTCTACATGGCTGCTTTGTCGACAGATGGCTCGATGGCCTTATGGAATCTGCAAAGCAATCAGCTCATTAGTCGTATGACCGGTGCGGGGGTCGGACCGGCGTTTTCGAATAACAGTCAATACGTCGCAGTGGTTGCCGACACAGTACTACGCGTCTTTGCCAGTGCAACGGGAGTGTTAGTAAAGCAGCAACGACTGGTCAATTTCGCTTCAGCTCGCGGTTTGTGTTATGGCTACAATGATGAAAAGCTATTGATCGCGGGCTTAGCCTCTACCACGAATGCCTGCGTGATAGCGTTGAGTACCTCAACATGGTCGGAGGTGGGTCGGTTTACCGACACCTGGGGTGTAGGCGGTGAGTGTTCGAGGATAAGCTTTGCTCCAGGGGCACGATTTACAACGTTATACCACGCGGCATCCGGACGTGGACTGCGGTTGGATTCCACATTGTCGTTGGTCAGTTTCATTAACGACAACGTTCAAGCCATCACGCCAAACGCCGGATACGAAGTTGGGGTCATGAATACAAATGGTCAGGTGCGATTGTGGCGAACGAGCGACAATGCGGTGATCTCGACGGTAAATCCACATCAAGGATACGCCGTGTCGCAAGTGGCACTCTCGGCAAATTCCTCGCGAGCTCTCATCTGTTCGAACGATGGCAATGCCTGGCTTTGGGACTGCCTTGCCACACCCATTCAAGCCGATACTTCTGCCACACCTTTCGTTATCGGTACTTCGCAACTTGTGATTCGCGACACCATCAATTTTGGAAAGGTGTTGAACAATGGGGCGAAGGACTCCGTGATCAACAAGATCATTCAAAACATTGGTTCGTCGTGGGACTACATCTACTCCGTACAGATAACGGGCTATAACAAGGATGAATTTCGCATCGTCAAGAAGAACACAGGATTGTATCTGTATCCGGGTCAGTCGCTGGACTATGAGTTAGGCTTCATTCCCCGTACCAAGGTAGTGGGCTATAAAGAAGCATACATGAGTGTGGTGACCTTATGCGACACCCTGCACTTTGTGTTGATCGGGGAGTCGGTAAATCCACCAACCGCCAATGTGATTGATCAAATCGACTTTGGGAATGTGGAGATTGGCACAAAGAAGGATACGACCGTGGCGGCAACCATAAAGAACGTCACCGATCAACCACTGACAATCTCAAACACAAAGATCCTCGGACCGGATACGCTCCAGTTTTCCATTGTGAGTGGCGGTGGAAGCTTTGTGTTACAACCAAACGAAACGCGCACCATTACTCTTCGTTTTGCTCCCACCGTTATAGCGTTGACGAGTGCTCGGTTGGCTTTCTATCATGCCTTCCTAGGATCTCCTGCCATTATTCTGTTGTCGGGTAATGGCATAGGCATACCGCGAATTAGCACTCAGCAAACAGAGGTGGCATTGGTGTCGCCCATTTGTTCCTCGCTCAAAGCCATCGACAGCACCGTTCGAATAAGCAATAGCGGTACCGGTGTGATGAGACTGGACAGTGCGAAAATTTTGGGGTCCGACTCCATCTACTTCAAGGTTACATCGACCTTTCCGGACAGCATGGCTGCCGGCAGTTCAAAGGATATTCACTTTCAGTATATACCACGTTTTGCAGGACAACGGGCAGCAACGCTGCGCGTGTATTCCAATGCCCAAAACACGAAACAGGGAACTCTGGACGTGCAGGTGAAAGGAACACGCGACACGGTTATTCTTAGCTTCTCTCAGCTCGCGCTAGACTTATTGAACGTACGCCCCTTTACATCGGTAGATGCATTTGTAACGCTCAACAATCGAGGTTCCGTTGCGATGTCACTCCCGGTACCGGTGCATCTCGGGAAGTTCACCATAACCTCCATTTCGCCGAACCCGATTCCATCCGGACAATCGGCGCGTGTAAACATTAACTTCAACAACGGCGACACCTCCATGGTGTATGATACGCTGTATACGGTGTTGGATACCTGCGGTGGCGCTTCATCGATTGAACTCAGAGCATATACACAATCTCCGAGACCCACCTTGTACGTCCTTTCGTCGATGAGTATGAGTACGAAGGCGTGTGCGCCATACCGTGACACGACCATCATCCTGACGAATGTTGGAATGAAGGACATGCAGATAAGCGATGTGAGTATTGTGAGCGATACCGCTCATCAATTTCAACTTTTGTATAAACCAGGATCGATAGTGCCTCCTGATGGTTTGGATTCAATTGTGGTTCGCTATCAGCCCTCGGGAAGTGATAGCGCGACTGCTATCCTTCGTATCACGTCCAATGCTCAGAATGCGGTGAACGGTGTGAGCGATATTCCGCTGAGTGCGACCTGGCTCTACACTGCGTTCCGCTTGGATAGTAGTGTTATGACTTTTGCGGAAGTCTTGC
This sequence comes from Chlorobiota bacterium, assembly GCA_039810585.1. Classification (GTDB taxonomy): domain Bacteria; phylum Bacteroidota; class Ignavibacteria; order Kapaibacteriales; family NICIL-2; genus JBBATK01. The sequence continues at coordinate 4,936 of JBDHXF010000032.1, read as the reverse complement.
CGAACACTCCTGCTACTGAGAGTGACAGTCTGGTGAATGTTGGAACTGCTCCGATTCAATGGATCTTGCCGCAACAGGTTGGGCCTTTCTCGCTCGTAGATGTGCAACCCAATCCTACACCTGTGGGAGCAACAGCGGTGTACACGGTACAGTTTGCCGGTGGACCGAGCGGATCGGTTTATGTAGACACGCTCGACATCGTCGATCAGTGCGCTAAGAAGCAATCGCTGGTGCTGATGGAAACAGTGCAGAGCTTACGACCGAGAATCCAAATGGCACCGTTCAGCTCCTTCGATCTCAACTGCGTCTCGGTGCTCGACACCTTTCTCGTGGTTCGCAATAGTGGACTGGATACGCTTCGCATCGACTCGATGAGCATCCGTTCGGCTGCTCCTCCCAAAGTTAGCATCACATCCACCTTGCCGCTCTTTCTTCTTCCGGGTACGAGTGATACACTCCGTGTCCACATTGATGCAACAGCGTTAGGAAATGTGTCGGCGTCCGTGCCGTGCACGGTACACCTGTTGTCTAACTCGGATCGAGATTCCATTCTCGACCTATCCGGTACCATTACCATTCGAAAAGCGAATCTGCAATATGCGCAGTCTGTGTTGGTGTTTCCCTTGCTTCGCGAGTGGCGAAAGACCACGCAGCAGATCATGGTGTACAATACCGGTACACTGCCCTTGAGCATACAAACACCGGTGGTGCATAATGCCTTCTCACTGGATTCGTTGTCGAAAAATCCCGTTCCGGTTGGCGACTCTGCCATAGCCTACGTGCGTTTTGCCGGCGACAGTGCCGGTATCTATGTCGATACACTCGCAGTGCACGACAACTGTGGAGTGTTGCGACCGCTACCCGTTTCGATTGAAGTTCAGAAGATTGTCCCGGCACACTTGCAAAGCATCACGCACATGCAAGCCTATGAACAGTGCTATCCTTCTCTGGATACAGCCATTACAGTACGCAATACCGGCGGGGATAATTTGATGGTCAGTCGTGTATTCCTTCGTGGAACAAACGCCGACGAGTTTGCAATTATCAACGACACTTCCTTCGAACTGGAACCCTCGGCTTTTCACATCGTGTTGGTCAGACATTATTCGCATTCCTACACAGGATTGCGTACCGCGGAACTTGTCATGATTTCCAACACCGATAGCATGGAGAACGTAGAGCGCACGATTCAGTTGAATGTGCAGAAAGATTCGGTGGACATGATATGGAAAGATGCTCCGTTCTTCTTTGGCATTGTGGATCGAGGCAACGACTACACTGCCACCATGCGCTTGGTGAACGACGGTTCGCTCGATCAAACTATTCCCACGCCGATGAGCGGGAAGTTCTTTGTGATCGATTCTATCGTCCCCAATCCCGTTCCTCTGTACAGTGTAGCAGTTGCATACATGCATTTCCACGCACCGGATTCAGTGGGCACCATCCACGAGTCACTCAGCTTTAAAGACCTCTGTAATCACGACAACCCTGTCGATCTCTCGGCAAACATCCGTGCACACATTCGAGTCTATGCGTTGGACACGACCGTGAACATCGGCGAAATATTCCGCTATCCTCTGTATATCGAGGATGTGCGAGGAGCTAAACTCAGCGGCATTCAAAGCATCACCGCGAACGTGGAATGGAACACCACTCTCTTGTCTTTACGCAGCGTTCAGCACGGAAGCTTGATCTCCAGCGTTGAAGATGGTGAGCTGCGCAAGGTGCAAATACAGGGACAAGCCATTAACGGTTCCGATTCAATTCTTGCTATTCTTGAGCTGCAAGCAGCTCTCGGCAATGATGTGCAAACTCCACTTCATTTCGCTTCCGTTATTGCCCAGGGTGGTACTGCTGTTTTGGATGCGAATGATGCCACAGTTTTTGTGAGTGGTCAGTGTACGGACGGCGGAACACGTTTGATGGATCGTGCAAAAGCAACGGCACTCAAGGCGGTCTTTCCCAATCCCGGTGATGGCAATATCACGATCGATCTCAGTACTCCGGAGCAAGCCGCCATTCAGATTCGAGTGATGGATGCCATGGGCAAAGAGATCAAAACATTGTACGACGGACTTCCTGCGGCTGCTGAATGGCAGTTCCGAACAACGATTGCGGACTTACCATCCGGTGTGTACACCATCGTGCTGCACACTCCAACCGCCTTTGCGACACGACGTGTGGAGTTGGTTCGATGATCCATGCTTTTCAAGTTCCCAGGTGTGCAAGCTCGGTCGTCCGTTGCGTGTCACGATGCGTTGTCAAGTCGTTCTTACTCATCGTCCTACTGTTGCCGGCAAGCGCAGGACTTCAAGCGCAATTGAGCATGGATAAACCGCATGAAGACTACAGTGTAGGTCTTGCCGGTGCTTATTCGTCGTTAAGTCATGTCGCCAACTTTCAGAAAATTCCCGGGTATCCCAACTGTTGTCCGCATTTCGAAAGTGGCAAGGGAAACGGTGTGAATCTCAATGTCTTCGCCGAGCAGCGCCTGCTGTCATGGTGTTCCGCTCAATTGCGTTTGGGCTATGAAACTCTCGGTGGCACGCTAAACGCCCTGGAGCAAGATTCGAATACGACCATCACCACAAGTACCGGTGTTGAGCAAGCGCGCATCGAGCACTATATCTGGGCGCACATCAGCAACCTGCATGTTGAGCCAATGCTGTTGGTGCAAACCATTCCGGGGGTGTGGTTGAGCGCCTCACTGCCGGTGTGTTACAGTACGAAGACCGCGTTCGACCAACAAGAACAATTGGCCGCAGATCAAGACGGAGTCTTTACAACCGGACTGCGTACACGAAACGTGTACATGGGTGAGCAAATCCCTCACGCGATGTCGCTCTACTTCATGGCACGCATTGGTTTGCGTATCGAGTTTGCCGCTAATCGTTCGAAGACTGTTCTCGTTGCACCCGAAGTGTACTATGCACGGGTTCTTCCGAGGGTCAGCTCGGATATTGACTGGCACATCAATGCCGTACAAGCCGGTATTTCACTACGCTACAACCCGGTGGTACCGCCACTGATACGCTATGATACGTTGATGCACCGGGATACGGTGATTGAGAAATCCTACGATATCACCTCCATCCAATTGGATCTACGCAGCGATTCCACTGCCGAGCAAGAGATGGAGAGTGGCTACAACACGATAACAAGACTCACGGAGCATTGGGAACACTATGTGCAGACCCTTCCCGAGAAGCGACCATATTTCCTTGAAGCATCCATGAAACTCAAGGCTTCTGATGTGGATGGAGAAGCAAAGGATATCGTGACCGTGAAAATTGAGGAAGTGGTTGGTACTTCCATCCAGCCTTTGTTACCCTACGTGTTTTTTGACGAGGGGAGTGACAGCATTCCTCAGCGCTACAATCAACTCAGCGCAGAGCAATGTGAGGATTTTGGCATTAACAACCTTCGGAAGTTAGACGCTCTGGAGTTGTACCGTCAGGTTCTGAACATCATCGGACGCCGTCTGAGCGATCATCCCACGGCGTCGATTACCATTACCGGTTGCAATGAAGACATGGGTCCGGAAAAGAGCAACATCGATCTCTCACGCAAGCGTGCGGAGCGCGTGAAGAACTACTTCACGAGCGTGTGGCACATCAACGAATCGCGTTTGAAAGTCAAAGCGCAGAATTTGCCCAACGTAGCATCCAGCGCAAAGAGTCAGGATGGCATTGACGAAAACCGCCGCGTTGAGATCAGCTCGAATGATCCCGAGATCATGAAGAATGTAGTGATGTTGGACACGGTCTTACGCGCTCAGCACGTGAGTAGTCTGCACTTCTATCCCACCGTGCGCAGCTCCGCAGGTGTGGCCTCCTGGGCAGTTCGATCGGTACTGAATGATAGCGTCTTCGTTGCCATGCAGGGCAACACCATGCCGGAATCGCATTTACAATGGGATATCAACAAGGACCTCTCGCGCGGACCTCGTGACTTGAATGACATCCGCATTCGCTTCACGGTACACGATAAATTGGATAGTCAACGCGTCGTGACCCAAACCTTCCCGGTTGAAATGCAGACACGTCAAGATCGTGAAAAGGTCAACGACAAGTACGTCGATAAATACTCGCTCATCCTCTATGATTTCGGCAGCTACACCCACACCGCCGCTCATTTGGCGATGATTAAGTACATCAAGGAACACTCTAATCCAAAGTCGACTTTCGTGATCAGTGGTCACACCGACCGTTCCGGCTCCGCCGAGTACAACATGATGCTCTCCACAAAGCGCGCAGAATACACCGCCAAAGCTCTCAACCTACCACTGAGCACCGCGAAGGGATATGGTAAGGAGCAAGAGTTGTACGATAACAGCTTCCCCGAAGGCCGCATGTATAATCGCACCGTCAACATCGTTGTCGAAACGCCTGTAGAGCAACTGGCTGGTGAAGCCAAGCCATAAGAAATTTACGTCGACCAATCTCGTTCACTGTTCGATCTCAAGAGAGCCTCATACAAAGAGAAAGGGACTGTCTCTTTCGAAACAGCCCCTTCACGATTTCATCGTTAAATCTTTATTCTCAGCGAATGTATTTAACTGAGCGCACAGTGTTGTTCGAAATGAAGCGAACGAAGTACAAACCGTGTTGCAGAGAAGCAGAGCCGAGGCGGACTTCGTTCAACCCGGCAGCATAGGATGCTGAGGGAACTGATAGTACGCTACGTCCGTCGGAACTAAACACGCTCACGGAAGCATTGGCAGGGGCATTCAAGGTGAAGCGCAGGAAGTCGTCGCCCTGACTTGTTTGAACCACTTTGAAATTATCAGATGCGGCGGCATCGTTACTGACCGAATTATTCACGCCCAAAGCCCACACGCGCAGCTTAGCCATTTGACAACAGTAGTGTCCTAAACATTTGCCCTCAAAATTGCTGAAACCGTTGGTACCACTGGCCTCCAGGGCAGCAAAAGTGC
>JBDHXF010000031.1:0-43322 GCA_039810585.1 Chlorobiota bacterium | reverse complement strand
AAATTGGTAAACGGAAATTAGTAGAATTTCAGTCCAGTCAAATAGGGGGCTGGAACAACTCTGCCTTAAGTTGAGCTGGAGCTCACTCTGCCGAAAAAGGCGCTTGATCGTCACTCTGCCGAAAGTGGCGCATGATCATCACTCTGCTTAAAGAGGCGCTGGTAACTCACTCCGTCTTACGACATGTTTGAGCTGTCACTCTGCCTTGTTGGGCGTGAGCGCGGCCATGTCCGGAGGCGGGCGTGAGCGTCACCAAGACCAACGATGATGAAGTGCCAGTACTCATGGAAGTGTACGAGTCAGGAGGTGGTGTATGACACTATTACGCGATACTTTTCGTCTGATTGGGGCAATCATGGGTAAGTACTTTACCTATGTACGTCGTGACAATTTTTAGAGATAAATGGTATGCCGACCTACGATTATCAATGTACTCGTTGCGGAAAAAAGTTCGAGTTCTTTCAGCGCATGAGTGATGACCCACTTACGACCTGTCCGCAGGATCAATGCGGCGAAGTACCTTGGGCGCATGGCGAGGTACAACGTCTCATTGGTGCGGGCGCGGGCTTAATTTTCAACGGAAGCGGATTCTATTTGACGGACTACCGAAATAGTTCCTCGAGTCCCTCATCAGCGAAAGAGCACTCTCCGGCTTCCGCATCTTCTCAAACATCCTCAGAGTCTACGTCTACCGGCAGCAGTGCCGCCTCGTCTTCGTCAGAATCGGTAGCGTAGACGCCGGACTTTTGACGAAGTTCATCATCTCACAATCCTGCCGTAGTTTTGTTGTCTTCTTACGCGACGCCTTTGGCGGCGCGTAAGAAGAGTCAGTTATAGAGACGCCATAGCAATCATCACACCTTTCTGAGGACACTCTCATGTCATCCTATATTCTTTCTGCAGCACGCACGCCGATTGGCGCTTTTATGGGTTCCTTGTCATCATTTAGCGCTCCACAACTGGGAGCCGTGGCCATTAAGGCAGCGATTGAGCGAGCCGGAGTGGGGCCTTCCGATGTCAGCGAAGTGATTATGGGAAATGTGCTTACGGCAGGTGTTGGACAAGCACCGGCCCGTCAGGCGGCACTGGGTGCCGGTTTATCGGAGCTTACTCCGTGTATGACAATCAACAAAGTGTGCGGAAGCGGACTAAAATCCGTGATGTTGGCCGACCAAGCTATTCGATGTGGTGACGCGGATATTGTGGTAGCAGGAGGGCAGGAGTCGATGACCAACGCACCGTACGTGCTCCCGAAAGCTCGAACTGGCTATAAATATGGCAATGGGGAGATTGTGGACAGTATGCAATTCGATGGCTTGACTGATGCGTATGCCAAATCGGCGATGGGCGAGTTTGCCGAAGCCTGTGCGTCCGAGTGTTCTATCACGCGAACGATGCAGGACGAGTTTACCATCGAGAGTTACACCCGAGCATTGAACGCTCAGAAGAATGGCTTGTTTAGTGATGAGATCACGGCCGTTGTGATAAAAGACAAGAAAGGTGATGTGGAAATTGTTCTGGACGAGGAACCACAAAAGGTGCGTTTCGACAAGATTCCGGATCTCCGTCCGGTGTTCAAGAAAGATGGTACCATTACAGCAGCAAACGCAAGCTCCATTGACGACGGTGCGGCTGCCATTGTGTTGTGCTCAGAAGAAGCCATGAAGACACGAGGCCTGAAGCCAATGGCTCGAATCGTGGCTCAGGCATCGTATGCACACGCTCCAAAAGATTTCAATACGGCTCCAGTGCACGGTATTCAGAAGGTGTTGGCAAAAGCCGGTTTGACCATAGCCGATATCGATCTGTTCGAGGTAAACGAAGCATTTAGCGTTACCGCTTTGGTGGCACGTAATGAACTCGGAATCCCGGTAGAAAAGTTGAATGTGCATGGAGGAGCTGTGGCACTGGGTCACCCCATAGGTGCAAGTGGAGCCCGTGTGCTGACAACCTTGCTCTACGCATTGAAGCGTTATCAAAAGCGCTACGGTCTGGCAACCTTGTGTATTGGGGGTGGGGAAGCAAGTGCACTTATCGTTGAAAACATGCAATTGTAGTATACGGAGGGCCTACAATGGGGCGATTTACGCGTCATTGCTCAATTCCTCTTTGTTCCTTTACGCTTCGTCGCTTATATTTGTAAGCTCTGGTTCAAACGTCAATTATGACGATTGACGTCAGTTTGGGGCGTCGCCAAGCGGCAAGGCATCGCTCTTTGGAAGCGACATTCGTTGGTTCGAATCCAGCCGCCCCAGCATTGGTAGCCGTTTTGAGATGTATAGGTTTACAGCCTTTGCATCTCTTTTCATTTATCCGCGCCGAGTTCAGCGACTCATGGAAGCACTTGAGACACCGCTCGTGTCTGCCGGTTTGAAGACCTCCCGCTTTGATGGGACGTCCGAAATAAAAATCGCGTCTGGTCGCTCCAACCCAAGGTTGGCCGAGAAAGTCGCGCAGGCAGCCGGACTTCAACTTGCCGGTCTTTCAATCAGAAATTTTTCTGATGGAGAAATCTGGGCGCAGTTTGAAGAAAATATTCGAGGAGTGGATCTTTTCATCATTCAGTCGACGCATGCGCCGGCTGACAATTTGGTGGAGCTTTTTATCCTCTTGGATGCGGCCAAGCGTGCGTCGGCAAATCGTATCACGGCGGTGATTCCATACTTTGGATATGCCCGCCAAGATCGTAAAGATCAGCCTCGTGTTTCCATTACCGCGAAACTCTGGGCGAATCAGATCACATCAGCCGGAGCTGATCGCGTGATAACAGTGGATTTGCACACGCCGCAGATCCAGGGTTTCTTTGACATTCCTCTCGATCACTTGTATGCATCGCGTATTCTTCTTCGAGTTCTGCGTGAGTTGAACTTGGAGAACTTGGCGGTTGCAGCACCTGATGTGGGCAGCGCAAAGACTGCTCGAGCCTATGCAAAGCGCCTCGGTGCTGATCTGTTGATCGTCGACAAGCGTCGCTCAGCACACAACCAGGCTGAAGTGATGAGTATCATTGGTGATCCAAAAGGCAAGAATATCCTGATCATCGACGATCTTATTGATACAGGCGGAACCTTTGTACAGTGCGCTGAGGCGTTGAAGAACAGTGGGGCTCTGAAAATAGTGGGTGCGTGTACGCATCCGGTTTTCTCGGGAGCAGCGATCCAGAAAATAGAAGCCAGCGATGCAGTGGAGCGTGTGTTTGTAACGGATACCATACCGTTGCAGACCACCTCACCGAAGATTAGTATTATCTCCGTTGCGGAGATGCTTGCGGAAGCAATTGTCCGCACGCACGACAACACATCGATTTCGTCGTTGTTCGATATTGTGCGTTAAAAACGATTTTTATTCATTTGCCGTTGAAATAGTCATGAACGAAGTTATTCTCAATGTCGACTCTCGTGGAGCCGGCAAGCGCGCAGCAAAAGATGTCCGTCAAAGTGGTCGAGTACCAGGAGTGTACTATCGCAAAGGTTCCACTCCGATTGCGATTTCTTCCGATAGTCGCGCTATCCGACCGGTGGTGTACACTAAGGATGTCCGCGTAGTGAAGTTGCATATCGATGGTGCAGAGACCGCACTGGACTGCATTTTGAAGGACGTGACCTTCGATCCTGTGAGCGATCGTATCACACACTTCGATCTTCATGGATTTAGCGAAGACGCCGTCATGAATTTCGAAGTGCCTATCCGTTTGGTAGGTACTGCCATTGGCGCACGCGACGGTGGAGTGATTCAGCACGTGATTCACAAAGTCGACGTTCGCTGCATGCCCAAAGATCTTCCGTCGCACATCGATGTTGATATTGCACCGCTCCGTATTAATCAATCAGTTCATATCGGCGATTTGAGTATTCCGAATGTGACCATGACTGGCAACCCGGAACTCTCTATTGTGTCGGTTGTTCCTCCTCGTGTTGATGAAAACGCTCAAAAGGGCGGCGCAGCTGGATCAGAACCGGAACTGGTGTCTCAGAAGGGCAAGAAGGAAGAAAAGTAATCTCCGCTCCGCTTTGCTGCCTCTAGGTAGTCGGATCGGTACGGCAGAGACGACACATCAACATCAGGCCAATCGTATGATTGGCCTGATGTCGTTTTGGCCTGACGCGAGCGATATGTCCGGTTTTTGATGATCTCAATTTCTCCTATCTTCGTGGGATCACACTATTTCGTCGCGACAGGCGTTGAATTTCTTATGACTTCAAAACACAGTGTTTATAAGTACACCGTTCTCCATGTTGGCATTTGCGTTGTCGTACTCAGCGGCATACTGTCGTGCTCCAGCGCCAAGGCACCCAAAAACGATGCCGTGATACCGGGAATGCACACACAGACTGAACCGGTTTTTCCGGTTGCGGGCGAGTTAATTGCCAAACGTTTAGGGGGCGGAATTGTCAATTTCGATTACGAAGCCAAAGTAAAGCGAGATACAAACTCAACTCGGTTCCAGATTCTGTTCCATGCCACCGATTGCTATGTCGTAGTGCGGGACATGGCTTTTCAAAGCTTGGATACCATCGATGCACATATCGCCACAGGTTCGTCGAGCGAGCGCTACGAGGACGATACCGTGAGTATCTCCACAAAGGGTCAGTGGCTGAACTATAACGCCATAGAATTCGACTCGCTGATTTTTGACGTGCATCTCCTGTCCCAAAAAACCTGGTATCACGAATTGCACACCGTTGAACTCATTGCAAAAAGCGATCGGGAAAAAGCCGCACCAATGATGAATACCTTTCCGGACATCGATGCGCGGACAGATAGCTCGATTGTCTTTGGCGTTGCGGCTCAGCGCGTACGTGGAGCTTTGGTAGACTACTTTCCATCCTCCGAGCACATTCGTTTGGAAGTCTTGGATGAGGCCGGAAGAGTTGTGTACAACTCCTCAGACGGAGCACAATTTTTACAGCAAGTCACTCCGGTAGAGCCTATTAAAAAGGGAATCGTTCAGCGGTACACCATAACTTGGCTCGGAACAAATTCGAAGGGAGAGGCTGTTCCCGACGGAAAATATGTGGCCAAACTGTCCATCATGGCGAAGCCGATGGCCTACACGAGCACCGTTCCGTTTGAATGGAAAGGTAGGGCACATGACAAATGAGCAAGCCATGAGCAGGGCTCTAGAGCTTGCCAGGCGAGGTCAGGGAAGAGTCTCGCCTAATCCACTCGTCGGCTGCGTCATTCTTGAGCACGATCAGGTAATTGCCGAAGGGTGGCACCAAGCCTTTGGATCGGAACATGCGGAAGCCGCGGCTTTGAGATCTGCGCACCGTTCTGTGCAGGGCGCCACTCTCGTATGTAATCTTGAACCGTGCTCGCACGTCGGACGAAATCCAGCCTGTGCCGATCGTATTATCGAAGCAGGTATCGCACGCGTCGTTATTGGCTGCGGTGATCCCAATCCGCTGGTCAGCGGCAATGGTATCAACAAATTGCGTGCGGCAGGTATTGACGTTGTGGAAGGGGTGCTCGAATCGGAATGCCTGTGGATCAATCGCGCATTCCGGTATAGCATACTCCATCGAAGTCCCTACTGCATTGTGAAAGTTGCGGAAACACTGGATGGTAATTTAAAGCCGGCTCCATCTTCGACTCGATGGATAAGTTCAGAATCAAGTAGAACAAAGGTGCATGCGTTGAGGTCAGAATGTGACGCGGTCCTGATTGGTGCCGATACAGCAATCAGTGATAACCCGCACTTGACTTTGAGATTAGTCCACGGGGAGCAACCCTATCGAATTGTGCTCGACTCGTCTCTTCGCTGTCCGTTGCACCTGGATCTATTTAACGATGAGTTCCGAGATAAGACCATCATCCTCACAACAGAGCAGTCGTCCGTCACGGATCACGCACGGAATTTGAAGGCGCAGGGTGTCAGCATTCTCCCATGCCCTCACACTGCGGATGCTCACCTTTCCCTAAGCGACAGTTTCACGATGCTGTATCAAGAGTTCGGAATACAGTCCCTTCTCATCGAAGCCGGACCCACCTTAAGCTCAGTTCTCCTTCGTCAAGACTTGTGCCATGAACTCCACAGCTTCGTTGCACCGATTTTAGGGGGAAGAGGACCGCATGTCTTTCAGCATCAGCATGCTTTACGCTCTGCTTCAGATGAGAAAGCACTGCCAACGGCAATGCCAACAGGATCCCGTGTGTTCGCGCTTCATATGGCAGAAGCAAGCGGTGCAGATCTTCACATGATCCATCTGCGTGCGATGTAATTTGCACGACTGCCTTTTGCGTCAATTCTTGCTTGCACGTATGTCTAAAACTCGACTATTCTTTGCACTCTTTATTGCTGCAACACGGCTGGTAGCCGGAGGATTCAGCGATCGCACACAACAGCTGGCGGACTCAGCGCTGGATCTGTTGTCGATGACGAGAAGTGATTGCGCGATGCATGCTGATTACGTAACAAGCGATCACCAGCGGTTATCGTTGGTCAATAAGCTCTTTGTCAAACCAATGAACGCCGGGAATATTGCCTCCGATTACTCTGCATTGTTTCATACCACGCATTTTGAAAATGGCGACCTCGTCTACAAGAGGTTGATGGCCGATGCGCAACTAGGATTCTATTCGCCTCCGGACTTGTCGAAACAGGAATCGCTTGATAGTGTAATCCTGGCTGTGCATACTCCCGATGGAAAGCCATTGCCGAAGTCGATCGTTCAAAACTTCACCTTGTCCATGCTGATGCGCCAGTACGTGTACCCCGTGCTTGCAGCTGCGCAAGGGATGCGCAGCTCTCAGCTTGCGTGTATGAAGCACAGCGTAGTCCTTCGAGAGTGCGACAGCTTATTGATGATGAGCGAGGACGACGCGTCAGCGTCTCCGTATCAAATGCATAGCGCAGAACGTGCTTCAGACTCTCTTTCACGACTCTATTTCGAAGAAGCAGCCGCCTGCGATGTCCAACGTCTGTGTTCCACCTCGCTGAGTACCTTTTCCGAACTGCTCTCGCACGCACAACAGTCTCTCATCGCCCGCTCTATCCTTATCGATTCGGTTACAAGCATTGTAATCGAAACCATGTACGGTCCGGTGTGTATTGGAGGGCCCGGTGACGATACGTATGACCGTGATTATCTGCTCATTGTTGATGTTGGTGGAAACGATCGCTATATCATGAAGCAGACCAAAGAGGGTCTTCTTACGCGCGCGCTTCGCGCAATCGTAGATTTGGCGGGAAATGATGTCTACGTCGGCTCATCGTACACTTTTGGTTCTGCCATATTTGGCGGCTCGATGCTGATCGATATGGCGGGTAACGACAGCTACCGAGCCGGCTCATTTAGTTTGGGCGCCGGCTTGTTCGGAGTAGGAATTCTCTACGATGCAAGTGGCACCGATAGTTATTCCGGAGAAGTATTTAGCGAAGGAGCCGGAGCTTTTGGAATTGGACTTTTACTCGACGATAAGGGAAACGATCTGTACAGTGTTCAAGCGTACGGACAAGGCTTCGGCTACTGTGGCGGCGTTGGCATTGTAAGCGATAACGCCGGGAACGATGTGTACACCACTCAAAGTCCCTTTGTTGATGTGCTGCGATATGACGCACACTTTGTGTCGTTTACGCAAGGAGCCGCCTTAGGCCAGCGCCCCATTGCCAGCGGGGGCATTGGAATGCTCCTGGACAAAGCGGGGAACGACACGTACACCTGTGACATTTTTGGTCAGGGTTCGGCATACTGGTTTGGTTTTGCCGCCTTAGTCGACGAAGACGGTGAAGATCGCTACCAGGCGTACCAGTACGCCCAGGGAGCAGGAATACATTTTGCTCATGGATTGCTTTGGGACAAGAAGGGTGACGATGTGTATGTGTCTCACGGCGTTTCACAAGGCTGCGGACACGACGTAGGAGCAGGCATCTTGGTGGATGAACGTGGCAACGACTCCTATGTCACCGAGTCTCTCTCGCTCGGCGGTGGCAATGCGAATGCTGTGTCGTTCTTCATCGACGAAGAAGGTGACGACTCGTATATCGCTCGTTCACCAGCTAGTTGTTTTGGCTACTCAGACTTTCGGCGATCGTACGGCATGATCGGAGCCTTCGTTGACGGCGGGGGAAATGATCACTACGGTGAGACGACACAGAACAACACGCTTCGAACCAAGTCTTACTACGGTGCCTTCCTGGATCTGCAGTCCCAACCGTCCGCTGTGGCAAAAGCTGTTGAGGAAAAAGATACATCCGCTCGCTATCCCTTGTCCGGTCAGATGGACTCGTTGTTCGTGCAGGCATCCACCGCACCACAGAAGTACCAGTACATGGTCAATCCGGCGAGAGATCGACTGGTGGAAATGGGTGACAGTGCCCTGAGGTTCTGTGCCGGCCATTTCGGTGATCCTTATCCAAGAGAGCGTCTTGCCTTGGAATATATGCTCCCAAAGTTCTGTCAGAAGGATAGCGCGAATGTTAGTGCGCTACTTGCCGACTCCCTTCACTCAAAAAATTTGACCTGCCTTAATTTCTGTCTTTGGTCTGTCGGAAAGTGCAAACTCAAGGCTTTGTCAGCTCAAGTGGAAGCTCTTTGCTCTCACCCTGATTGGCGTGTTCGGTCAAACGCGGCTGAGCAGATTGGAGAGGCAGAAATGGTGGAAAGTCTCGCAGCATGCAGGCGCTTGTTGAACGACTCCGTTGACCTGGTCCGGATGCGGGCTATTTATACATTGGCACGTCTGGCTCCTGACGACATCTCGAAAGAGGTTAAGATTGCATTAAAAGATCCCTCGCAACTCGTACGCAATGCAGTGGGAATGGGGCTTCGTGCACACAATAACCTAGCGTTTTCTGTGCTTCAACAACTTCTTCGGAGGAACACAACGCCGTCGGCGCACCATGCCTTGGCTCTTGCGTTTCCTGCCGTTGATACCATCTCTAACGCATCGGATGTGGCCGATCAGATCTTGAGCTTTTCGGCCGATGAACGACGGTGGACGTACAGCATGATTCAGGACCTACATGCTGATTTTTGGAACCAGCTCAAAACATACTGTGCATCCAAGGAGACGGATTCAGTTGCTCGGACTCTCCTTGGCATTACCGAGAGCACGCCTCAAGTTCAACGTGCGGCTTCTCATAAGAAGCGCAAATCCACATCGCCTCACTAGGTCATCGACAAGCCCCTTATGATTCGGCACCCGTTCACACTCCACCATGTAGCCTCGGAGTTCAATACCACTCTTCATCATGCTGTGTGTGTCGGTTGCTATGTACACGAAGAGTCGAGCTTGGTAATCCAATGGGAAACGAAGATGGGGCCAATGGATGTAGAAATGCGACTCCGTCAGCCCTTCGTCTCCATTTTTCTGCGCCCGTCTCAGGGACGGCCGAGGAAAGGCACTCGCGATGTGTTCCCCTTATTGCTTAATCGGCATGTTTCGAACGTGGAACATGGTGCCCCGGATCGAATCCTTCGCATTGACTGTGGATCGGTGGAGATTCGCGTTCATCTCTTCGGTGGCTCGCAAGCAAACGTTCTCCTGCTAAACGGCGATTCCTGGGTTGTCGATTCACTTCGAAATCGGAAGGTGTTGATAGGTCATGAATACCGCACAACTCCCATCAGCTCTCGGAGTTTTGACGCATTCGGGGAGGGAGAGTCGGTGTTTCACGCACTGTCGGATTGCGATCTGCAACTTGGTTCCTCTTACGCTGCATCCATCCTGCGTGAACACACCATGAGTCCACACCTCTTGTTGAGCACTCTTTCATCGGAAGCACGCAGTATTCTACTTAGCCACGCGGAGCGTTTTCGCAACGACTGCCTGTCTCGTCCGACCTTTCAACTCGTGCGAAACCAAGAGGACAACGAGTTACTGTCGCTTCATGAATTGCAGGGCTTTCGTCAGGAGCAGGTCTATGATTCGGTGTCGGAAGCTATTCGATGGCGCGTTGTTCACCTGCATCAAGCAGAGCGGCGTCGTGAAATGCTCAAGGCAGTAAACAACACGTGTACCCGTGAGCGGCATCGATTGGAGAGGGCCCTAGCGGCTATGCAGGCACAGGCACGGGGTGAGTCTCAAGCCGACCACTATCAATTCCTCGGCGATTTGTTATTGAGTCAACTCGACGTTCGTCAGCGTGGCTTAGAGCACATCAACTTGCTTGGCTGGGACGGGGAGTCGGTTCCTGTTCGGCTGGATCCGACTAAGGACCTCAAGGAAAATGCAGAGTTATATTATACGCGAGCGCGCCGCGCTCGCGAATCAAAACGAATTCGAGAAGAACGAGAGCCCAATTATCGACGGCAACATCAGTATTGGCAAAACCTGACGGAGGAACTTCAGACAGGTGTTGCCGACGACCGCCTGCGAACGTTATATGACACTATTGCAAAACCAATGAAAGACACATCGGACATTCATCGACCACTTGAGCCATCTGCGTTTCGACAGTTTGAACTGGCCCCCGGGTATCGTGCCTATGTTGGCAAGGACTCTAAGAACAACGACGAGCTAACGATGAAGTTTGCCAAACAAAACGATCTTTGGTTTCACGCCCGTGGTGTCAGTGGCTCCCACGTGGTGCTTCGAAGCGCAAACAGCTCCATTCCCAAGAATATCATTGAAATGGCTGCGTCACTCGCCGCCTACTATTCGAAGGCGAGAAATGCTAAGTATTGTCCCGTTGTGTACACCCAGCGCAAGTACGTGCGCAAGCCCAAAGGTGCGGCAGTTGGCGCGGTGCGTCTGGAACGAGAGGAGGTTATTATGGTAGAGCCAAAATTGTACGGGGCAACTGCAAGTGAACTCGAGTGAGGTATTGCCTAAGCATCCTGCGCACGACCTCGCTACGCTAATACTACGCACAGGTTGAGTAGCGAACGAGCATGGATGCAAAGACTATAAGAAACGGAATGCGAAGCGCTGGTCTAACTACCGCCACCAAATAGGTGTGATATAGTTTAGGGGATCGTCGGTGATGACGAGGTCGGTTGGGCTGCCATCATCCGGAACATAACCGCCGGACTTTGGTGATTGGTACTGAGCGCGGCCAATAGAATATCCGTTGGGGAAGAAGTTAACCCAAGGCACATTCAAAAGACATGAGGTGTTGTCAAAATTGCCAAACAGGAAGATCAATGATTTGCCTCTCAACGTACCAACCGTATTCTGGGGAATCAAGCCATTGAAGTCGGACGCTTGACGAGCTGCTTTTGCATCGGAGAACAAATACACATTCCCAACTCCCACTTTTCCGGAACAACCGTAGAACTTGGAAACCAAGCTGTCGGGGGGATAATTGTTGAAGTTAATGGTATAGGTTTTTGTGACCTCATCGATTGTACCCTGACCCCATACGAAATACGAGTCGTTCGGTCCTGACGCTTTCCAGAACACTGCAAGATTAGGATTCTTTGGGATCGCAATATTCTTGTCAAACACGATTCGTCCGCTCAGGCTAAAAAGTGGACCGGAAACTGCTTGAAAACTATACGCGAAATTTCGGAGAGGATTCTTGAGAACTATTCGAGTGCTGGAAATCGTGTCAATTCGAAACGTTGTTCCTTGCGAACCGTCTGTTGGCTGCAACGTCACCGAAGAATCTGCAGCGTTATATCTCCACCGACCTTGCGAGGAACTGGAATTCGAACTGGAAGAGCTATAGGAACCATCGGAGTGGAAATCCAGCAACCAACCGCCACTGATTAAGTCGGAATCTTGAATTTGTGTAGAATCGGGAACAACGCGCCAACGTTGCGTGAAATACTTCTGGATATTCTCCGGCACGGTCTCCCATGGTGTAAAACCACTTTCTTTACAAGAGGTCACACCGAGTGCGAAAAGACACGAACAAAAAAGTACGATGCGAGGCAATGCGTTCATCGAAGACACCGTTACTCATTACAATCTTCGAACCGTGCGGAAATTGCCTATTTGAACTTTCAAAAACAAGAAATATTTGCGGCTGTTCAAAAATTCAGCCGGACACCGTAAGTCACTGCGGTTTTATACCCTAAGCTCGATCGGCTTGAGTATAATGCTCCTTGCTCTATACCGGCAATGAAGCTGACTGCACGATCGGGTTTCCACTCGAGTCCAGGCATGACGTGGCCAATTCCGCCTTGACCGGTGACCCCCAATCCAAACTGTAGAAATCCGTAGAGTGGAATGGTTTCGAAGAGCTGAGAACTCTTCAGGCGAGCGCCCACTTCTCCCCATGTTAACCATTGTTGTGGTCCGGAGGAAGTAAAGCCATTTTGAACCTGGGAAACGTAGGTCACGAAACTCTCCCGACCTCCGGAACCATACAAACTCCAATGGTCATTTAGGTCGTACGAGACACTCGCAGCAAAATTTAAGATCGAGGAGACATTAGCGCCATCAACAAGTGAACCCAACGTTTGGCTAAGAGAACGTGTACCACGCAGTTCAGCACTCCACGGGGAATGCGCAGCAGGAGTTGCTGAGCTTAGGGCTTCGCTTTTGACAACGAACTCAGAGTTCGGAAGCACATAATGATCGACCGTAACGATGGACGGTGCCGAAACCGGCGTTGTCTGCAGCGTGCTCAGGCGAATCTGGCTGTTTGCATCGGATGCTTCAGCGCCGACGCCGGAAGTCTGTAACGGCGAGGAGGTGTGACTCAATTGTTGTGCTGTTATCGCATTGTCGGTAGAGTGAAGTGGCAATCGAATGGTGTTCTTCTGGTCAGTATTCAATGCTGTGCGATCAACACGTTGCAATTCAGTATCACGACGTGTTCTGCGCAGAAGCTCTATGCTTTGCTGCGTAGCGCTTAGTTGACGTGACAGAGCACTGAGCAGTTTTTGATCTTCCGCAACGGTTGCGCGCAGAGATGCATATGGCTCATCGTTTGCCGAAGTATTGGCCATAGTCTGAGCCACGGGTTCTTGGCGATTGGAAGGAGTTGGGCTATAAGACCCGGTCGTAGCCACTGAAGCAATACCGGAGCCAGCGTCTACTGAGGGGCCACGGTGTACAAAGTACCCTCCGGCAGCACCAAGTACCGGAAGAAGACACAGCAAAGCCACATTAGTCCAGTGCGAAAACAGCCCTTGAAACCAGCTGTTCGACACTCCCTCTGCAACAGCCACACCGGCTGCCCCGAAGCCTGCTTGTGTCATTAACGAACGCGACAGCGTTGCCGAAGGTATGACCTCAGCACTTTCGCGGAGTGCGGCATTGCGAAGTAGCAAGGCGTCCTCAAACTCATGTTGTAAGTCTTGATCTTGCGCAAGTGCCTTGAACAACATCGAACGTTCGACGCCGTTGTGCTCCCCGTCAAGAAAAAGGTAGATTAGTTCTGATGAACTGAACGGTTCTGTACTCATAACATTCCGGCTACGATGTGTCTATTGTTTGTTCTAATGTGTAAAACCAACCATCACGTGGTACTTATCTGAATTCCAAGAGAGCTAATCCCTTGGTTTGTCATCGAAATAGGGTGTCAGGATATCCCGCATTCGTTTCTTCGATCGTACGACCCAATTGCGAACGGTACTGACCGGGACGTTCATATGTTCGCCGATTTCCTCGTAACTCATGCCGTGATACATCTGCAAAACCAGTGCCTCACGGTATTCTTCACTGAGTAAGTCCAGCGCCATAGTGATGAGATCCGCGATTTCTCGCGACTCCACCTGGTGATCGTGATTTGGACGATGGATATCAAGGAATTCAACAGTCTTTCCGCGATGATCACGCTTCCAATTCAAGCAGAGATTTCGGGCAATGCGAAGGAGAAATGCCGCAACGTTCGTCATCGTGCGCTCGTCCTGCACGCTACGCAAGAAACGAATGAAAGTATCTTGGAAGACATCATCTGCGGCGGCATCGTCTGCAAGGATCTTACGACAATACAGATACACTCGCTGTCCGTAGCGCGCATACAACTCGGCAAATGCACCTTCTTTGCTTTGCTCGTCGCGCAACAACTCGTATAACTCTATGTCGCTATGTGATCGAAAATCCTGATGCATACGGCGTTAACAACACTAGGGGTTGCCCGCCTGTTTCACCGTATTGAAAGGGGGAGGACAACCTAGTTTTTCAGCACTCGAAAGCTGTGCACTGCGTTTGTGGTGCGCACTCGCACAATATAGACCCCAGGGTTAAGACCTTCAAGCGAAAGTACCAGACGACCACTACGCTCGTCGTTCTGAGCCGTTCGCAGCTCGGAACCTAGGGCTGAAAAAACTTCACCTGAAATTATTGAAGTGCTTGAAAATGGATAGCTTATGTAAAAATTTCCTGACGTGGGATTGGGATAGAGTGTCCAACCGGGATCACTTTGGTCAAGTGTGACAGAGGTCAATGTTTGTACGTCCAGTGAGTCTGATGTCGCAGAACATCCATTACTATTGGTGACTTTAACCTGCACATACCCTGTTTTAATTGTGATGGTGTCGAGGACATAACTTTTTGACGTTGCTCCATTGATTGCGATCCCATTGAGAAACCATTGATAATGTGCCTCCGTCACGGTACTGCTAAGAGTCGAGAGATTGTGTATAATGCTTGGTTTCTGCGGGGACACCAAGGCATTGAGCGTGAAGCTGAACGAACCAGTGCACTGCAGAGAATCCTCAATCTCCAGAGTCCAAGATGTGGTCGTGTCAACAAATACCGTAGGGGATTCCGAGGTCGAGATATTCGGATACGTAGAGCAGGACCAAAAGTAGGTGTAGGGCTTCAAGCCACCGCTGATCGTGGCTTTCAATTGAACGGAATCGTTCAAACAAGCTGCGGCAGGACTTACACTGATTGATATCGGAGCGGTAACTGTTACATATTTGGTCTTCACCACAGATGAAGAGTCGAAGAAATTGAAAACAGTCAACTTAACGCTATACGTTCCGGGTGTAGTGTAGGTGAAATAGGGGAGGGGATCTCCGGTGACATCTACGACTCCGTCGTTGTTAAAATCCCATTCCCAGTCGATTACGTCGTTACTGCTCTGGTCGTTAAAGTACACTCGCAGCGGCGCACAGCCGATGAGCGGCGACGCACTGAAATTAGGTGTTGGTTTCTGAGCGAAAAGGTGAAGGGAGCTGACAACGAAAAACGTCAGAAAAAGCAGATATCTCAACGCAGTAGATGTTGATTTCATGTCATGTAGTATCAGTGAGCGGATGAAGTTGTTGCGGGCAGTTCAATGCAGCCGGGCGAACAACCTAATAACAATCGCCCGCTCTATCGGATACACCGACACGTGTCTTACGCAGTTGTAGGAACCGATCCGGCTATTCGTGAAACCCGAGCATACTCGGTTCGAACGAGAGCGTGCTCCGGCTTACGAAGTTGTGGGTCGGAGTTTACTAGCCCAAAAGCCTGTTCACGAGCCAGGGCGATGAGGTCGGCATCGGCAACGATGTCCGCAAAACGAAAATTTGGTACCCCGGATTGTCGCGTACCGAGCACATCACCGGGCCCGCGCAGCGTCAAATCTACCTCGGCAATGCGGAATCCGTCGTTCGTTTGCTCCATGGTTCGCAAGCGAACCACGGCGGACAACTTTTCGCTGTGGTCTGCTTCTTTTCTGCGAAGCAGAAACGAAAAATGATCTTTTGTAGCCAAGAAACAATAGGAGGCATGACTTCCTCGGCCAACCCGGCCGCGAAGTTGATGCAATTGCGAGAGACCGAAGCGCTCTGCATTGTGAATCATCATCACAGAAGCATTGGGAACGTCAATGCCTACCTCGATGACGGTGGTGGCAACGAGTACGTCGAATTCCTTACGGAGGAAGGCTTGCATCGCCTCTTCCTTTTCGTACCAAAACATCTGACCGTGCAGTAGCGTGCATCGAAACTCTCCGAAGTCACCGTGCTGCAGCTCCTCAAAGGCCTGAGTTGCGGCTTTCAGATCGAGTTTCTCCGATTCCTCCACCAAAGGAAAAACGATATACGCTTGACGTCCCTCTCGTAATTGTGCTCTGATGAATTCGTAACATTCCGCCAATCTGGATTCGAACACAACATGGGTCTTAACAGGCGTACGATTGGGTGGCAATTCGTCGATCACCGAGAGGTGGAGATCTCCGTAGGCAGTCATCGACAACGTGCGCGGGATCGGAGTTGCGCTCATCAGTAATAAGTGGGGAGCCAAGGGTTGATTTTCCGGGAAAGACTGCATGCCTAAGGATCGTAGTTGCGCCCGTTGGAGGACACCGAAGCGATGCTGTTCGTCAATCACGATCAATCCGACATTTTTATAGGGCAGGGTTCGAGCAACGGCACTGCGTTTTGAGCTTCCACCAAACAGCGCGTGTGTTCCAACGATTAGAGCTGCGCCCTGTTCTTGTAGGGTGGTGGAAATATCGTGACGTTGTTTTTTCGATTGTCCGCCCACGATCTGTACCACCGGTGTGCCCAAGCCGGCGCAGTAGCGTTTGATATTCTGATAGTGTTGCTCGGCCAGGATTTCTGTGGGAGCAAGGAGCAAGGCTTGATAGCCGTTGTCTACTGCCATGAGCATGCTCAACAAGGCAACAATTGTTTTACCGGAACCGACATCGCCCTGCAACAAGCGGTTCATGGGTTGGTCGGAGCCCATGTCCTTAAGTATCTGATGCAGCACCCTATTCTGAGCTCCAGTGAGTTGAAACGAGAGGGCGTCTCGCACGTGCCGTGCAGAAGGAGATGGTGGTTGTATGCGAGGCGCTTTGTCTTTGATAGCGGAAGCATGACTATGCATCGCCAGCATGAGCTCAAAGTAGAACAGCTCCTCAAACTTCATTCTCTGCTGAGCCAAGTGCAAGCGCTCAAGTGACTCTGGAAAGTGCAGAGTCGAAAGAGCTTCGTGGCGAGACGGGTAGGCGAAATGCTTCAACCAATGTTCGGGCAAGCACTCGGGAATCTTGGATCCGATGTCGCTCAAGGCCTGCTCCATCATGAGTCGCAGATGCCGAATCGTCAAACCGGCGGTCTTCATCGCTTTGGTGACGCGGTACTTGGGTAAGATCCTTCCTTGCCGGTAGAGAAGTTCGTCTTCGTCCTCCAGTTGTTCGAATTCCGGGTGATGGAAGGTTAGACGTCCATAGCGATTAATCTCCGCGGTGCCGCTTATGGCATACAAGGCACCCGGCTTCAGTGCCTTCTTGTAGTATTCGACGTAGTTCCAGAAAACCACCTCGGCGCTGGCGTCAGACTCGTCAGTCAATATCACGCTAAGCATCGATTTGCGTTTCCCGATGGTTCGCGTTTGCATGCTCTGAATGTGTGCAACAACGGTGGTTTCAGTCCTCAAGGCGTCGATACCTTCCGAGGAACTGAGTGAGCTTACCGAAGAATACGCCAGATGCGAACGCAATTGCGAAAGGCTTCGCATGCTACTGCGATGAATATGGGAATGCGGGGCATAAAACAAGAGGTCAAAAACATTGTGGATGCCCTCAGTCGCCAGAACTTCAGCTCGGCGGGGACCGACCCCCTTGAGGTACTGAAGTGAAGTGTCCAAAGCAAGGCTCCCCATACGCAGGTCTGTCCCTTAAGAATGTGCTGAATGCAAGCGGGCGGTGTATGCAAACATAGCTGGAAGCGATAATGTCGATCTCTCGGTGTTTTGCACACCGGGCCGGTCCGTCACATGATGTGCGAGGAAACGTACGACTTCATCATTCGCGTGGCGCAAAGCGCCGCGCGTATCATCATTCCTTAACGAACGCTGCCTGAGCACACTGTTGAGCAACACTTCCAAGCCGACCACGTACATTTATTCCGTAAATTAGTATTCTTTGCTGCAAAGCAAGGATGAAGCTAAGCACCTCCTATCCAAGCACTTTGAACGTTCACTCTGTACGTGTATGACAAGATCCAATCTTCGAAATGTTGCCATTATTGCACACGTTGACCACGGTAAGACAACCCTGGTAGACCACATGCTTCGTCAAGCAGGAACCTTTCGAGAGAATCAGGTGATCGCCGATCGCGTGATGGATTCCAACGATCTGGAGCGTGAAAAGGGAATTACCATCATGGCCAAGAACACGGCTGTACGATGGGGAGATGTGAAGATCAATATTGTCGACACTCCCGGTCACTCCGACTTTGGCGGAGAAGTAGAGCGAGTGCTGTCCATGGTTGATGGAGTGGTTCTGCTCGTGGATGCAGCGGAAGGACCCTTGCCGCAAACGAAGTTTGTGTTACGCAAGGCTTTCGAGATGAAGCTTACTCCCATCGTGATCATCAACAAGATCGATCGCTCGGATGCGCGACCGGAAGAAGTGTTGAACGAAGTCATGGAGTTGTTCCTTGCATTAGGTGCGGATTACGATGCGTTGAATTTTCCCATCATTTACGCAATTGGGAAACTTGGAATTGCCAAGCGTTCGCTGGATGATCCAAGCGAAGATTTGGCGCCGTTGTTTGAGACGATCGTCGAAACTATTCCCGGACCCCCGTACTCTCCCGAGGAGCCTTTCCAAATGGTGATCGCAGCTCTTGACTGGAACGATTATATCGGACGAATTGCAGTTGGTCGCATCCATCGCGGCAAAGTACGCTCTGGTGATGCCGTGATGTTGCTTCCGCGTGATGGCCAGGATATGCAATCAAAGATTACAAAGATGTTCGCTTTTGAAGGACTCAACAGAGCGGAGATTGAGGAGGCGGAGGCGGGTGAAATTATTTCGCTGTCCGGATTCGAAAATGTAAAGATTGGCGACACCTTTGCCAGTCCACTTGCGCCGGAACGTTTGACCTACGTGGAAATCGACGAGCCGACACTTGCCATGTATTTTATGGTGAATACGTCGCCCTTCGCAGGCAAAGAAGGAAAGCACGTTACCACTCCCAAACTGCGTGAGCGCTTGTTCCGTGAGTTGCGCACCAATGTCGCGATGCGTGTGGAAGAGACTGACTCGCCCGACGTATTCAAGGTGTCCGGCCGTGGCGAATTACAAATGGCAATTTTGATTGAAACGATGCGACGTGAAGGTTTCGAATTTGCGGTATCGAAACCGGAAGTGCTGATGAAGCGTGATGAAGGCGGACAATTGCTCGAGCCTTTTGAACACGTTGTGGTTGATTGTTCTGAGGTGAGCATTGGTGGAGTAATTGAGAATCTTGGACGCCGTAAAGCGGAGATGACGAATATGGCTCCTGCCGGTACCGGGATGCGCGCGGAGTTTATCATACCGTCCCGCGGTCTTATCGGCTTCAGAACCGATTTTATGACACTCACACGCGGTGACGGGTTGTTGCACCATAATTTTATGGGCTATCAGGCATTTAAAGGCGATGTCAGTACCCGCTTACGCGGAACACTCGTATCGATGGAAAATGGAGTGGCCACCGCCTATTCACTGGAAAGTGCTCAGGAACGTGGAGTACTCTTCATCGAGCCGGGCATGCCGGTGTACGAAGGAATGGTTGTTGGCGAGAATGCAAAGGACTCCGACTTATCCGTGAACGTCTCGAAAGCGAAGCATCTCACGAATATGCGTGCCAGCGGATCGGACGGGATTATCCGTCTTGCTCCGCCACGACTCATGAGTCTTGAGCAGCACATCGAGTTCATCGAGGATGACGAGTTACTGGAAGTCACGCCACTTACCTTGCGTATTCGAAAGAAAATCTTGAATACTACAGAACGTCAGCGCGCTACAAAACGTGCTCGCATGGCAATGGAAAACGAATAAGCAAACACGTCCGTCGATGAATCGATGTATCGACATCGTTGCTCGCTCTCATTCGATTGAACATCCGCTTTACCTTTTCACATTTAAGGATTGACTATGAAATGGAGCTACCTCGGCGTTGCCACTCTCATCGTGAGCACGCTCTCTTTGCAAGCGGGAGCCCCGCAATCGGTAACTGTTAAGGTCGGTGACGCGTTTAACTTCGCTATTTCAAGCAACGCCAGTACCACCACCACGATGATGGGTTCCGATCACGTGAGTAATGCCAACACCACTATTCAGAGCACCTTACGTGCGACTGATGTGAAAGATGGCGCCACGACATTTGATGTTCACTACGACCATGCCGTGATTAAGACGGAAGGAATGGCGATGATGATGATTCCGGACACCACTTTTCATATCGACGAGTTCAAGGATGCGAAAGAGACCTTAACGGTGGATTCAAAAGGACATGTCGTAAAACGAGATGTCACTCCACCGGTCGCTACCGATAACCAGCAAAAAATGCTCCTCCGGCAACTCGTAGGCAGAAACCTCCTTCGTGGGATATTCGTCGGCTTTCCCGACAAGGCGCTTAGCAAGGGTGATACCTGGACGGTGAGTAACAACGATACCGTAGATGCCGGTAACGGAAAAGTGATGAGCACGATGAGCCTCAAGTGCACCTACCTTGGTGAAGTGGATACTCTCGGTATGCACTGCGGTCGCGTTGATGTCAAGTCTGAAAAGTTCATCATCAGTGGAACAATGAAGCAAATGGGTCGGGAAGTGAGTATTGACGGCGATGGTGTGGTAAAGAGTTCTTACCTCTTCGATACGGCAACAGGTGTTGCGGTGGCAATCAAGAGCAATTCGCAAATCGACCAGCGGATTACAATGGGAGAGGGTATGGAAATTCCTATGTCGATCGATTCGAAGACCACTATTACACGTAGTCATTAAACATCTCCGCCTATCCATGAGTAGTTTTGTGCGATTGTCGCTCTGCGACAATCGCATTTTTGTGTTTGTGAGAAAGACCGTCCCATGATGAAGGCTGCACTCGTACAAGGCAAAGACAGCGATCCGACCATTGCTGAACTACCCAAACCAATTCCAACAGCCGGGTTCGCAAGACTTCGAGTATTGAGCACGGCGTTGAACCGGCGTGACGTTTGGATTCAGCGTGGACAATACGCCGGCATTCGTTATCCGGCGGTACTGGGTTCCGATGTGTGTGGCATTGTGGATGCCGTTGGCGATGAAGCGGGCTTGCGATGGTTGCAACGAGAGGTTATCGTTAACCCAAATGTGAATTGGGGACACGATGAACAAGCACAATCCGGAGAATATCAAATTCTGGGTATGCCATCGCAAGGAGGTTTGGCGCAATACCTGTGTGTTCCGTACCACCGTCTTCACGACAAACCACAGCACTTGACGTCAGAAGAGGCCGCAGCGCTGCCCTTGGCTGGGTTAACCGCCTACCGAGCAACCGTTGCTCAAGCTGCACTTCGCAGAGCTGAACGTGTATTGGTGACTGGTGTGGGCGGCGGCGTTGCTTTGTTTGTAGTTCAATTTGCCCGAGCCTTGGAAGCACGGGTGATTGTAAGCAGCAGGTCGGATGACAAACTAGAGAGAGCTCTGAAGCACGGAGCCCACGACGGAATTAGTGTAAGGAACGAATCGTGGTCGAAATCGTTTGTTCAGGAATTCCAAGAAGTAGACTGCGTTATCGATAGTGTGGGCGGCCCGTACATCAACGACTATTTGACTATCCTTCGCCCGGGAGGCAGAATCGTATCATACGGTGCCACACTTGGTCCCGCACCTTCATTGGAAATTCGGCGCATATTTTGGAAACAACTTCGTTGGATCGGAACAACAATGGGAAGCGATCGAGATTTTGAAGACATGCTCGGTTTTGTGTCTGCTCATCACATCGTTCCAATTGTCGATCAGGCGTTTGATTTTCACGAAGTGGCCGATGCCTTTCGACACTTAGCATCGAACGAACAGTTTGGAAAAGTTGTCGTTCGTCTGAGTCAGTGATGTACCGCTGCTTCACAGAGGTACGGTGGATTTTTTTATCGGTGAAAGAACATATATCGCGTATCTCCACTATTGCGATCGCAACACATCCCCACGCTCGCGTATCTCGCGCCGTATTTTTCGAGCCTCAGAGCGTAGACCAAAGTACACGCTGAGATGCGACTCGCGCGTGTAACATCCCGAACTACACAGAGCCCGAAGGTACATCTCATTTTTTCCGGGGTGGAGTTGCCACTTGAGCTCATTGGAGCCAACTTTTTGCCAACTCATGTTGTCTACGTGGTACTCAAACTGACGGATCCAGGGGAAGCTCGTGGAGCATCGAAGTGTATAGCTTGGGTGTTCGAGGGGTTTTTGTGGGGAATTTGAGTGGTAATCGTATTGAAGTTCTGCGTGAACTTGTCCCATCGGTGCGTAGAACAGTGCCGCATCCTTGGTGTATTCAATACCACTGAGCGGCTCACCCTGAAAGAGAAGAGGTTCATTCCGATCGTCAGGCACGAGCATGGCTAATCCTACCTGACCATCAATTAGATAAGGGATGTCGAGAAAGGCGTTGTGGATGCGGATAAACAACTTAAACTGAGTAATCATACTGTCACGCAGCTCGTGCTGTGAACCGTCGCACAATTCATTTCCTTCGAAATGCAATCCGCTCACACTGTCCCGTAAAGCAAGTTGAAGTTCTCTGGCAGTGAGAGCGCTGTCGTGTCTAAAGACCCTAAATCCAAACTGAGGATCGAGATAGATCCACTTATTGCGGTGGCACGACCACACCTCAACGCCAACGTGTCGTGCGCCGCTGAGGGGATTGGAGATATTTCGTCGGCTAAGACCCACCATTCGTGCCACAAACCCATTGGCAATCAGAATGTCCGAGAGCACTTTGGCATACTCAACACACGTAAAACGTTCTCCTCGTTCCGCTCGCTTGAGTAGCTCCGGAGTTGTGGAACGGTCGGCAACGGAATGCAGAGGATCGTGCTTCCAGCGAGAGTGCACGAAGGACAATGCTGTATTAAACGCAGAGTCCTCGCTTAGCTGCAACAGAGGACACGGCTTAGCTGTCATCGCACGAATTACACGAGCAATGGAATCTGAGGGTTGTAGAGGACTGGGGTACAATGCCGCTCGAACATCCAAAATTGGATTGTCGGAACGCAGCATACTAATCGTGATGGAATCCGCCGGACTCTGTGATTGATCCGGAACTAAGGCTTGCGCTCGGAGTTCGAGTAGTGAACAACAAAGCAGAAAACCAAACAGAATTTGCGATAGCATTCGTGTACTTCTTCCTCACTCGATCCAGGCGATCCGGCGCCGCGATGGCGCCACGATTCAACATCATGACCTGAGGAAGTTAGGCGGACGCTGTTTGAAGACCAATGAATGCTGAGTGACAATTGACTCATCGACCGTTAAAGAAACCCGCAGCTTGCTGTCCGCTCGTTGGGTCTCTTTATAGATGCAGCAAGACGTCTTAGTGCCGGAAGTGTCGCATACCCGTAAACATCATGGCGATGTTGTGCTCGTTTGCCGCCTTAATCACTTCTTCGTCACGAATTGAGCCACCCGGTTGAATGACAGCAGTGGCACCGGCTTCAACACATTGAAGCAATCCGTCTGCGAATGGGAAATAGGCATCCGATGCGACGGCAGAGCCGTTCAGATTGAGTCCGAACTGTTTAGCGCGAAAGGCTGCTATGCGTGCAGAATCCACTCGCGACATTTGCCCCGCACCGATGGCAAGTGTTCTATCGCCTGCAGCGTACACGATGGCGTTCGATTTCACGTGCTTACATACACGCCAAGCGTACATCATTGCACTGAGTTCAGAATCCGATGGTTCGCGATCAGACACGACCTTCATGAGTTCCTTGTCCATCATCTGATCGTCAGCGTCTTGAGCGATGAGTCCGCCAAGCACCGATTTATACATCCATCCCTGCTGAGCGCGGATGGCATCGACATTTGCAATCATCAAGCGACGGTCTTTCTTCTTTCGTAGCAATTCCAGTGCCTCGTCGCTGAACGATGGCGCAATAATCACTTCGGTAAATATGGCGTGAATCACAGAGGCGAAGCTGCCATCTACTTCGCGATTGACAGCCACAATGCCGCCATACGGTGAGGCGGTATCGGTTGAAAACGCCTTTTCCCATGCAACCGATACATTCTCAGCGCTTCCTACTCCGCAGGGATTTGTATGCTTAATGATGGCAACTGTTGGATCGTGAAACTCCATGACGAGTTGCTGAGCCGCGTCGATGTCGACAATGTTGTTGTACGACAGTTCTTTGCCGTGAAGTTGCTCGAAACATGCTGAGAAATTGCCGTACAAGGCAGCCCGCTGGTGAGGATTCTCACCATAACGAAGATCCATTTCTTTGCGTGCGGAGAGGTTTAAGATAGCTGGAAATCCTTGCTGCTCCTTGGCAAAGTAGGACGAGATCAAGGAATCGTAGTGGGCGGTGTGACTAAACGCTTCTCCCGCCAGTCTTCGTCTCAACTCTATCGGTATGCTCATGGCACCACTCTTCAGAGCCGTAAGAACCTCTGCATAATGATCGGGATTGACCAATACAGCTGTCCACTCATAGTTCTTTGCCGCAGCGCGAACCATTGCCGGACCACCAATGTCAATGTTCTCGATGATCTCCTCGTCGCTGGCATCAGCCCTCTGCATGGTTTGCTCGAAGGGATAGAGATTGATCACCAGTAAGTCGATGGACTCAATGCCATGAGTCTTCATCTGCTCGACATGATCCGCATTATCCAGCACAGCCAACAAGCCACCGTGAATTTTTGGGTGTAAGGTTTTTACCCGCCCGTCCATCACTTCAGGGAATCCTGTGATATCGCTCACGCTCGTAACTGGTATCCCGGCTGAACGCAGTAAGGCTGCAGTGCCACCAGTCGAGATAAGCTCGACACCCATAGCTCGCAGCGCTAACGCAAATTCGGTGATTCCGGTTTTATCTGAAACCGAGAGAAGTGCACGTTTGATCGAATGGGTGGATTGTTGCATGTAGGCGGAACGTGTGGTGGATAGGGGCTCGCGCAGTGTCGATCGTTAGCGTGATAACGCGGACAGAGCGCTACAATTAGTCATCATAGATTCACAAGACTCTCGGCGCTGCAGAGCAGCGCCGAGAGAAATTGAACTGCAAAATTACGTGAGGAGAGTTCGACGGAATTCTTACTTTATCCACAGCATCTCGCGATAGCCGGGGAAGGACCACATTTTTTCAGGAATCATGCGCTCCAACTTGTCACTAGCCGAACGCACAGCTTGCATCGCCGGTATGACCTTTGTGTACATGTGCCGTGCTTTTTCGTGCACGCTATGACCACCTTGATCTTTGTTGACGACGCGCAGTGCTTCTATAGCTGCGTGGAGCTGATCTACTTTTTTTACACTCTCAGCCAGTAAGGAATCCAGTGCAACAGATCGTTGTCCGAGTGCGCTTATGGACGTGGAGCCGGTTGCGATGGAATTGAGATACTCGATGCAAGCCGGCAGAATTTGTGTCCGTGCAATGCGCTCTGTTGTTTCCGCTTCAATGTTGATGGTCTTGAAGTATTGATCGTGATAAATCTCTTCGCGAGCGCTCAGTTCGCGTTCGTTTAATACGCCGTACTTTTTGAACAGCTGAACGTTTTTGCGCGTGTGAAGGACTTCAATAGCATCGAGAGTGGTCTTCAAATTGAGCAGGCCCCGTTTCTTCGCCTCTTCCTGCCACGCGTCCGAGTAACCGTCCTCGTTGAAAATGATCATTCCGCACTCGTCCATGACGGTCTTGATGATGGAGTCGAGAACAACGGCGAGTGACTTTTTTGCTTTCAATCCCTTGTCCAAAAGCGTCGCCAATTCGTCGATCGCCTCTGCAACAATAGTATTGAGTACCGTGGCAGGGAAGGACACGCTTTGTGAAGATCCAACCGCACGGAATTCAAACTTATTGCCCGTAAAGGCAAAGGGAGAAGTACGATTACGATCGCCGGCATGACGTGGAAGCTTGGGGAGCACTTGCGTGCCTAAACCGAGGAAACCTCCTTCTTT
The DNA here is from genome assembly GCA_039810585.1 of Chlorobiota bacterium. Lineage (GTDB taxonomy): Bacteria > Bacteroidota > Ignavibacteria > Kapaibacteriales > NICIL-2 > JBBATK01. Next base: position 17,616 of record JBDHXF010000031.1, on the reverse strand, counting down.
GGCTTTTTTGTGCTGTCCCTTTTGCAATTGAGTGAAGACGTCTGTGAGTTGATCGCCGAGGAAGATGGAGATCACTGCCGGCGGTGCTTCGTTTGCGCCCAAACGATGGTCGTTCGCTGCCGATGCAACGCTTATACGAAGCAGATCTTGGTGCCGGTGAACAGCCTTGATGACGGCGGCACAGAAGAAGAGAAAGGTCATATTCTCGTTCGGAGTTTGCCCCGGTTCGAGAAGGTTCATGCCGGTATCCGTTGAGATAGACCAGTTCAGGTGTTTACCGCTGCCATTGACGCCTGCAAAGGGTTTTTCGTGAAGCAGACAGACCAGGCCGTATTTCGAAGCGGTGGATTGTAGAATCTGCATCACCAATTGTTGATGATCTGCTGCCACATTTGCGTGTTCGTAAATCGGAGCGATCTCAAACTGGCCCGGTGCCACTTCGTTGTGACGGGTCTTGATCGGCACTCCGAGGCGGTAGAGGTTGTACTCGACTTCTGTCATGTACGACAACACGCGCTCCGGTATGGATCCGAAATAGTGATCCTCAAGTTCCTGTCCGCGTGGTGGCTTCGTGCCGAATAAGGTTCGTCCACTCAAATACAGATCCGGGCGACGGTAGTAGAACTCTTCGTCTACCAAGAAGTACTCTTGCTCGCAACCCAGAGTGGCATAGGCGCGACCCACTGTGGTCATACCAAAGAGCGACAGTGCACGACACGCTTGTTTGTTCAACGCGTCGATGGAGCGTAACAGGGGAATTTTATTGTCGATGGCTTCGCCAGTCCACGATGCGAATGCAGTGGGAATACACAGTACGGCACCATTACTATGTCGTACCAGAAATGCCGGTGAGGTAGGATCCCACGCCGTGTAACCACGTGCTTCGAACGTGGCACGAAGGCCGCCACTAGGAAACGAAGATGCGTCCGGCTCACCCTGAATCAGGTCTTTGCCCGAAAACTCGGCGATGGCAGAACCGTCGTGACTTGGCGTCACAAAACTCTCGTGCTTTTCCGCTGTTGATCCGGTGAGTGGTTGAAACCAGTGGGTATAGTGTGTGGCTCCGTTTTCCGTTGCCCATTCCTTCATAGCAAGGGCCACCGTGTCTGCCACTGCCGGGTCAAGTGGTTGTCCGCGTTCAATGGTTGCCTGCAACGATTTGAACACAGGTTTGGAGCAACGCTTGCGCATTTCCTCCATGGTGAAAACGTCGGTGGCAAAGACGTCGTGCAGATCACCCATCGACGTTTGTTTACCCGATGCTCTCCAGTTCTTAGCGGCGTCAATTACGCCATTGGTACTCCGCGATGTCATGGACATAACTCCGTGTTATTGAAGAAGTGCTGATCGTTCGAATTGCGTTGAAAGGACTAAATTTGTCAGGGTTCGCTGCACTCCCGGCCACTGCTGTATGCGCGACAAGAGTTTCTCCAATGCCGCTGTATTCTCGACTCGGACTTTCAGCAGATGCGAAGCGTCACCCGTTACGGCGTGACATTCCTGTATCTCCGTCGTCTTCTTGCATTGGCTGATGAACGAGGCGTAGGAGGCACTGCTCTCTACGCGAACAAAAATGAAGCAGGTGATATCGAGCTGCAGAGCCTTGGGGCTGATCTTTGCGAAGTAGCCCTCAATCACACTCTGTTCCTCTAACTTTTTGATATGCTCACTTACGCTGGGGACACTTAAACCAACCGTGTCGGCAATTTCACTGAGACTTACGCGAGCATTTTGCTCGAGAAGCTTGCAAATAACGCGGTCTGTTTCTTTCATTGTGAGCTCTTGCGTTGATTTGATTCAAAAATACTTAATCGTTTAGGATTTGAAACTGAATAACAGAAGATTTTAAGGAAATGTGGAAAAAAATCTTTAAATGGATAGCCAGAATAATCGTCGGCTTCATCATCATTTCGGTTGTAATGGTGGCTGTGTACGCCGTTATTCGACCGCCCTTTACTCCCACCATGATTGAGCGAGTAGTAGAGGGGTGGTTTGAAGGACGATCGGTGGGAATCAACAAACAATGGAAGAGTTATGATGAGATTTCGCCCTACGTGTTCAAGGCCCTGATGTCCGGTGAGGACGGAAAGTTTCTTCAGCACGATGGATTTGACTGGAAGGCTATCGATCGAGCGCGAGAGCGAAACAAGGCTTCCGGCGGCAAGAAACTCTACGGAGCGTCTACGATCTCAATGCAAACGGCCAAGAACGTGTTTCTCTGGCAAGGAAGAAACTATATACGCAAAGGTTTGGAGGCGTACTTCACCGTTCTCATTGAGGCGGTGTGGGGAAAGCGCCGTATACTGGAAGTATATGCCAACGTGATTGAGTGGGGAGATGGGATCTATGGTGTAGAGGCTGCCTCTCAATTTTACTTCCATAAATCTGCAAAGAGTCTTACAGCCTCCGAGGCGGCTCTGCTTGCCGCCATTGTTCCTAACCCACGCCGTTGGTCTGCGTCGAAGCCCACTCCGTATATTGTGAAGCGCAAGGGGTTCATTCTTGCCCGCATGGCTTCCATGCCCTTACCCAAAACTGCAACGAAGGAAAAACAATGAGAATCGTTTCGTGGAATGTGAACGGCATTCGAGCTGTTCATAAGAAAGGCTTTATGGACTATCTGCACAGCGACAAGCCCGATATGCTGTGTTTGCAGGAAGTGCGTGCCGATCGGGATCAGATCGATGAGGACAAGCGCGAGCCAGAGGGCTATTCGGCATTTTACTTTCCGCATCAGGTGAAGAAGGGCTACAGCGGTGTTGCACTCTATACCAAGCACAAACCCAAGAGTGTGCGCAATGGTTTTGGCATTGAAAAATTTGATGTTGAGGGTAGATTTATCGAGGCGGATTTTGAGGATTTCATCTTGATGGGCGTGTACTTCCCCAAAGGATACAGTGAGAAAGAAGCCGACGGCGATGCCGCCAAGCTTGCTCGCTTGCATTACAAGCTGGAGTTCTACTCAGCCTTGTTTTCTCATGCGCGAGAGCTGCGCAAGCAGGGACGTAAGCTGATTATCTGTGGAGATTACAATACAGCTCACAAGGACATCGATCTTGCCAGGCCGAAACAGAACAGAGAAACAAGCGGCTTTCTTGATGTGGAGAGAGCCGTGCTCGACGGCATTGTATCAGAAGGCTACTCCGATACATTTCGCGTGTTTCATGAGGGCGGTGATCACTACTCGTGGTGGAGTCAGCGTGCGGGGGCTCGTGAAAAGAACATCGGCTGGAGAATTGACTACCACTTTGTCTCGAATGATGTTCTGCCGGTTTTGAAATATGCGGAAATCTTGCCGCAGGTGACCGGTTCTGACCATTGTCCGGTAGCCATCGACTTGACATTATAGACACATCCAATCAACTCGCAGGGAGCTTTAGTCCACTGGTTGAGCGCTTTTTGCGAGTTGGGAAGCTTCTTCCCATTCCGACATTGTTTTCTCGATGAGCGATTGAAGATCGGTGTATCGAGCCAAAACTTTTGCGGACTCAGGGGACGAATAGAAATTAGGGTCTTGCAGTTTCGCGTCGCACTCTGCTAGCTCCTTTTCGTTCGTTTCGATCAGGGCTTCGAGTTCTTCCACTCGCCGCTGCAAACGGCGAAACTCTTTGTCCTTCGTTTTACGCTGTTCGCGATCACTTTGATTTTGTGACTTGGGTTGCTCGTTTGCTTGCTTTGTGTTTTTTTCAAGGTCACGCAAATTCTCAATCTGTCGGGCTTTCAGGTATTCGTACACATCTCCGGTGTATTCTCGAAGGCCACCACCACGGAATTCCACCACTTTTGTGGTTAGGCCTTGAAGAAATTCACGATCGTGAGAAACGACAATGAGCGTCCCGTCGTACTTGAGAAGCGCCTGCTTCAGCACGTCCTTCGCTCGCATATCCAAGTGATTGGTAGGCTCATCAAGAATGAGCAGGTTTGACGGCTCGAGTAAGAGTTTTGCCATCGCCAAGCGAGATTTCTCACCGCCGGATAAGACCTTCACTTTCTTATACACCGCATCACCGGAGAATAAAAATGCACCGAGTAAACTGCGCACCCGAGTGCGCATTTCTCCACTCGCTGCAGAGTCGATAATGTCGAAGGCAGTTGCATCGGAAGCGAGAGATTCTGCCTGGTGCTGCTCGAAATATCCGATTTGCACGTTGTGGCCTACGGTCAAATGTCCTTCGTAACTCTCTTTGCCGGCAATGATGCGCGAAAGCGTGGTTTTGCCTTCACCGTTTTTCCCGACAAAAGCTACACGTTCTCCACGTTCTAAGGCGAGGTCGACGGAGCGTAGGACAGTTTTCTCACCGAAGGCTTTGTGCAGTCCAATAATCTCGACCACGGTACGACCGCTTCGGGGCGCCGGTGGAAAGTGAAAGTGAATAGAACTTGTGTCTTCTTCTTCCAACTCGATGCGTTCCACTTTATCGAGGAGCTTGATGCGCGACTGAACCCGTGTCGCTAGCGTTGCTTTCGAGCGGAAGCGTTCGATGAATCGTTCCTGCTGTGCTATTTCGCGTTGTTGATTGGCGTAGGCCGACTCAAGTAAAGCACGACGTTCGGCACGCATGTCCACGTACTTCGTGTAGGATGCTTGGTAATCTTCAATGTTGCCGTTCGTGATTTCGATCGTGCGATTTGTTACGGCGTCGAGAAAGGCGCGGTCGTGAGAGACCAACACCACCGAACCTTCATAGTTCTTCAGGAAATTTTCCAGCCATTGAATGGACTCGATATCCAAGTGATTCGTTGGCTCGTCAAGTAAGATGCAATCCGGTTTGGAGAGAAGGATCTTTCCAAGTTCAATGCGCATTTGCCAGCCACCACTATAACTGGCGCAGCTCTTCTGCATATCGTCGGTCGAAAATCCCAAACCCGACATGACCGTCTCAATCTCCGCGCGCATAGTGGATCCGCCGATGCGATGAAACTCGTCGGTTGAGTCGCTCAAGTCGTGTAGCAGCTGTGCATATGCGTCGCTCCCGTAGTCGCTGCGTGACGAAATCTCGTCACTAATACTGTGAATCAGGCGGTCAAGTTCCAAGTGACGGGTGTAGGCGTGATGGGCGATTTCGTCGTACACCGACATGTCACTACTGTTGATTCCATCTTGCGGTAAATACGCGATGCGATACGCATTGGGTGTGATGATATCACCTTCGTCAGGCTTGTTGATCCGAGCAAGGAGTTTGAGCAGCGACGATTTCCCGGCACCGTTTCGACCTACGAGACCGATACGATCGCGGGTGCCAATAGTGGCCGTGATATCGTCAAACAATGCATGTCCGCCAAAACGTATACTAAGGTGTGAAATCGTAATCATGTCTGTGGTTCTGTTGCTGCCAATGGTATGTAAGGGTGTACGCGAAGCGTGCACGAATAAAAAGTCTTCTCACGATGATGGCGCAGAACTCTGTGTCTGCGCGATGGCCAGCAGAATGGCTCGTGCACATTCAGCTTTCGACATGCGCTGTAAGTGTTGCACGCGAAGCTCATCGCCATGATACTGAAAAATGCTGATTTGGTTGTCGGCGCTGCCCATTGCCATCCCCGCTTGAGCGGAGTTGGCGATAATCATCTGACACGATTTACTCTTGAGTTTTGATGCCGCATTGACTTCCAAATCGGTGGATTCAAGCGCGAAGCCAACGACAAATTGGGTGTGTTCACGGTGATGTCCGGCCCAGGCTAGGATATCATCCGTTTGTTTCATCGTTACTGTCCACGTTTCACCCAGATCGCTTTTCTTGAGCTTGCCTGTGTGGGGAGTAGGGCGGTAATCAGCCACGGCAGCTGAGCAAATGAGTACATCACACGCCGGCATTCCTCGTTGCACCTGAGCAAACATTTCGGATGCGGATTCCACGTCATGCCGTTGCACACCAGGAGGCGTGGGCAGAGCAGTGGGGCCGCTCACGAGTTCGACCATTGCTCCGGCAGCAGCAGCTTGCTGTGCCAACGCATAGCCCATGGTTCCGGAGGAGTAGTTGGAAACGTATCGAACATCGTCAATGCGTTCGCGTGTCGGTCCTGCGGTAAGGAGTAAGCGCCGACCCTTCCACCAAGAGAGCGGACTTTGCTGTTTGAGCATTTCTAATTCGAGCTCAACCTGAAAGGCGATGTTCGACGGGACATCGTGCAGCGGGCGACTACTCTTAAGAACTGCCTCTTCTACGGCAGCCTGAGTGCGTTGTTCTGGAGGTTCATTATTCGTGCCGCCTTGCGGCGTCACGTCGCCAAAGGATGACCCTCCACTTAGAATCCGCTCCATAGCGCTGACGATTCCGTTAAGATCGGCCAGACGTCCCATTCCTCGCGCGCCACTTGCCAATGGACCGTTTTCAGGATCGATGATCTGTGCGCCTCGTGAACGTAGGATGTCGAGATTCCGTTGCGTCACAGGATTGTCCCACATCTCTGTGTCCATAGCCGGAGCAATGAGAAGAGGTACAGATGCCGGTAGTGCAAGAGCAACGGCACTGAGCGCAGAATTGCTTAAGCCATGAGCCAGCGCGGCAATCGAATTGGCAGAGGCAGGGGCAATCAGCATGGCATCTGCCCCGCGCGCCATGTGAATATGCCACGAGCCATCGCGCTGCGTATTCGTGTCAAACATCTCGATCACCACCGGATTGCGACTGAGGTTGTTGAGTACCAGTGGGCTTACAAACTGGGTAGCGCTTGGCGTCATCACCACGTGCACAGCATAGCCGTGCGCGTCGAGTAATCGAACCAGATACGGAGTTTTATAGGCTGCGATACTACCGCAGATACCAAGGACGATGGATGGGGAAGAACCGGTCATACACTATTCACATACAGTGATCCATGAACAAAAAAAGCCGTACTGCACATGCACTACGGCTTTAGACGTTGATGTCGTTATTACTCTTGCTGTTCTTTTTCTTCCGGGATGTTGTATTCCAACGAGTCGTCAAACATCTCACGCATGGCGATAAATGTTGGCTTGGGAACGGAATCGAACTCACGACTGACGGCGAGTTGATCGAAGTTCGTTCCTTCACTTTCGTCACCATCCGTGATGATATCAGCCATTTTGGCTTGAAGTTGGGTCTTGATTTGATCGTTCACCTGACGTGCACGCAAGCCCATCGCCACGATGGATTCATAAAGAGAACCCCGGGCAGATTCCTTCATTTTTACTTCAACGGGGTTAACAATGTTCATGTGCGTAACCATGGATTCCTTGTATTGTTGGCGGACAGAGTAGATTCTGACGAACGTCAAATATACGAAAAATGACGGCTTAGACGGAAAATTGTTTGATCCTTCGCTGTTCTTCCGTCATCGACGACAACGGAGTTACGCCAATCAGTTCGTGGGTGCTGAACGCTGTTCATGTGGCGGCAAACCAGGGGTGGCTCGCAGTTAAAAGGCGTAGTGTACTTCGATGAGAAATTGGAAGTAGTTTTCTCGAAAGTCGGTGTCCAGTGTCGACAGAGCTCCCAAACCGTAGCTGTATTGAACGACGGGGACGAGAAACATCGATTTTGAGACTTTCATTTCGTAGCCCAATGCAGGAGTGAGGTTAAGAACGAGGCTGCTGTGATCTGCCATCGAGCCGTCTTGAAGAATCACTTCATTATCGCCGGTCAAGGTATATCCTGCTGCTTCGATAGCGGCTCGGTCAAGGCGGATGGAAACCACATCGTCGTTCGGCAAGGTCACGGCGGAGCTAAGAAGGATCTTGTGAAAGTCTTTGGTAGCGGAAACGATCAAAGACGCATTCACACCCATCCGCAGGAATACTCGTGGTTTCAACGGCATCCATTTGACGTAGGGATGCACGCTGAGGGCGCTGATGGTGACGTGCGAAGTGTTGCGAAAACTGACGGGGATATTGCGGAAGCTAGTTTTACCATCAATTGACTGTAGGGTAGTGTCCTCCGTAACCAAGTACCGAGCGTCGAGCGACGTGTACACAAAACCTGCCTGAACACCCCAATACAATTCGCTTTTCGTGTGGTTCTCGTACAAGGCACCGAGAGAAAAGGCTGAACCAGCACCCTGAGTAAAGAGATTGCAATTACAATTCACACCGAATGATCCGCTCTGCCACAGACCGCCGAGTCCGATAAAGCCACCAACGTGCTCCGGAGTTTGGTCTAGAGCAAGAATTGGTGATTCTTCTTCAGGAGTGCCGGATGCCAGCAGGGAAGGACCAAGAGAGAATACACAAAGCAGCAAAATCAGCAATCGTGTCATGAGTATTGAGCGGTGAGTAACGAACCTTGTATGACCGACTTTGTTATTTTTACCAAGGCGCCTTCGGGCTTGCTTTGAATAACAAAACTACGATATCACGGTTTCAAGCGAAAGTTAAGAATAATGGCATTTCAAGCAGACAAAATACCCGGATTAGAATCATCCAATGGATCGAGTGACGACGCTCCGTTACTTTTCAGCGGCCCCCGCGGTGTGGCAGTTCGCATCCTGAGTAGAGCCGAGAGTAGTGACAATCGGGTCGAAAAACTTATCGATCGCGAGCTACGCATGAGTGAATGGGCGCCCTATGATCGAGCTCTCCTCATTGAGTTGGTGTACGGAACATTGCGCTGGCAAGCACGACTCGACTGGGTTCTCACCGGGTTTTACCACGGTGAATTCACCAAGTGCTTGGTTCCTGTCAAAAACGCCATGCGGGTTGCTCTCTATCAAATTCTCATGCTCTCGAAGATTCCACCGAGCACAGCCGTGAACGAGTGTGCGTCGACCATTCGCAGGATCAAAGACGACAAATCGGCAAACATCATTGCAGGGGTGTTGAAGAATATTCTTCGGAATGTGGAAGGCATTCGCTATCCGTCGAAAGATGATAATATCCAGCTGTTTTACGCGGTCACCTTGTCGCACCCTCTGTGGATGGTGAAGCGTTGGTGTGAAAGGTTTGGGGATGAAGAAGCGGAGCGCATCTTGAGCTCGCACAACGAGCGACCGAGTATTTACCTCTACGCTCATCCTCAAAAGGGAAGTGCTGAGGATTTGCACCAGTGGTTAAAAGACCATGATTGCACCTCGGAAACATTGCCCGGATTGGACTCTGTGTTACGAGTAAATGGTCTGCAAAACGTCTGGTCCATGGAAGCCCTCCAAGATGGACGAGCAAGTGTATGTTCACCCTCGGATGTCCATCTTGCTCACCTCATAGATTTGAAAGCTCAGGAGTCTGCCCTGTACCTCGGCAATGCGGAGAAATCTCTCATCCCAGTAATGCTCATTGAAGGATCAGCAGAGGCACCCTTGACACTTCCATGTCCCTTCGATGCCACTCGCAAGGCGGTGGAGGATGATTGCAAGAGACTTGGAATCAAGAACCTACGTACGGAGCTCATTGTTCCATCGATGACGCATGAGGCGGCACATGTGGTAGTGGTCGATGCTCCGTGCAGTGGATTGGGGTGCATCCATACACGACCGGAGCTGCGATGGAAAATAGAGCTGGATGCCGTTCGTAAGGCATGTGCGGCACAGAAAGCGTCATTGGACTCGGCTGCCCCGTTGGTAAAATCAGGCGGTCGACTTATCTACGTAGTACAGAGTGCAGAATCGGAAGAAACAGTGGATATCGTGCGGTGGTTTCTCGAGTCTCATCCGGAGTTCAGTCTCGATGCAAACCATGGTCGCTGCCCGGAGGAAGTGATGCACGATGGGATGCTCCAGTGTGCCATGCACTCGAACAAGCTGGATACGATGTTCGCCGCACGTTTCGTGCGACAGTAGTTGGACAGTAATTGGACAGTAATTGGACTGTGATAGGTCAGTCAATCATCTACGGATTGCTCTTCTCATGATACGGCAACTCTGCATTGTACTCGTCGTCAGCGCGATGGTGTGTGTGTTCAATAGTCATGCACAGGACGAAGAACTCGAGCGTGAACATGAACAGAGCTCGCTGTATCATCGGACACTGCTCGAGCAATGGCGAACGCAGGATGCACAACATTCCTATGCACCGGCTAATCCTCGCACCATAGACAGAGAATATGTGAGGCGCCGACAGGCGCTCAAGAATAATGAGTCGCCTGCCCTTCAAAGTTCTACGACTCCTGCTCTAATCTTTCATCCCATTGGCCCCGGTAATGTGGGAGGCAGAACGGATGCGTTCGCCATCGACTACGCACACCCCAATATTATGATCGCCGGGGGAGCTACAGGCGGTTTGTGGCGGAGTTTTGATGCCGGGAGTACGTGGACTAGGGTATCGGATTTAAACGACATTCAGAACGTGAGTTGCTTGGCACAGGATCCAAAGCACTCCAATATTTGGTACGCAGGAACCGGGGAAGTGTTGTCAACGACGGAGCGCCGAACTTCGAACAATCTGCGTACGATTTGCACGGGTTCCGGTATTTATAAATCTATTGACAACGGCGTCCATTGGGCTCGCATCAGTCCCGAACAGAAATTGCAACCCAACACCCTTGTTGATCCCTTTCAAGCAACATGGCGACTTGTGGCAACCGGTGACACAGTGGGCACCGAACTGTATGCTGCATGCTATGGTGGTATCTACAGACTTAATGCAGGTGTATTTAGCCGTATTGCCACCGATAACATGTATCCTCCGTTCTGTTCGGAGATTGCCATGAGTGCGGATCAGAAAACGCTGTTTGCTGCCTATAGTGCAGACGAATCCGGTGTGAATTCGAAGCTTACGGGGGTATGGCGCTCAGATGATAGCGGAAAAACGTGGCAGAATATCAGCCCACTCAATTTTCCGTCTGGAGCCAGAAGAGTGTGTCTGGCTCTTGCACCTTCGAACCCCGCAATTGCCTATTTGATGGTGCAGATACCCACCATACCGTCTCAGCGATATCAGTCCTTCAGTTCCCAACATTTCTTGTGGCAATACGATTCGCGACGGCTCGCCGATCAGTCGTGGATGCAGCGATCACAATGGCTTGATTCTGTCCATATCAACACGCTTGCAGGATACGCACAATGTATGGCGGTGTATCCGACTGATGAAAACACCGTTTTTGTTGCGGGGACGGACTTGTATCGAAGCTCGTCAGGTTGCGAAGATGAAAATGATGGGGTTCACCTGGGTGGTTATCCCTATACCGTTGAACCCGGTTTTCTCCATCCGGATTTGCACTGTCTGCAGTTCAGTCCAACTGCACCGTATCGTTTGTATGCTGCCGGAGATGGTGGTATGGCATACACCGAGGAACCACTGGCGATGTTCCAACCGTATTGGAAGACCCTTAATAATGGATATGATGTTACTCAGTGCTATCGTGTTTCTCAGGATCAGTTTGACCTTCGTGATAGTTTAGTCTGTGTGAGCCTGCAAGACAACTCCAATTACATCAATAAGTGGCCCGGTCGTGGGTCGTCATGGACGTTCTGTGGTGGAGGAGACGGCACATGCAATCAAGTATGTGCGGGTGGCGAGACGGTGTATGCGTCCTCTCAGTATGCTTCAAGCATCTATGCCTTTGGTGTGGACGCCAATAGTCAACCCATATATTACGGATTTCAAGCCCCGAGCGGAAGCTATACAATCGCCACACCTTTTGTCACCACCTTTCGTCTGCACGCCCGTCCTGTGCGTAAGGACACAATCTTGGTCTATGCAATTGGTACTCATTTGTTTCACTTCGATCAATCTCGACGAGCGTCAGAATTCGGCAACGATACCGGTTTAGTGTGGAAGGAGTGGACTTCCGTCAATGCATTGTTGCCTGACACAACGTTCATCTGCACTCTTGGATTTAGTGCTACGAACGAGGACATGATGTATGTGGCCTGCACAAACGGTATGATCTATAGCATCAACACCGTCGGGAATAGCGCATTCGTTAAAAAGTTGCCAACTCTTCCTGTGCGGGGTTTCCCGTCGTCGATCGATTGCAACGCAGATGGTAGCTTGATAGCAAGTATTTCGAATTACAATTGTGCTGCTATTTTCCGATGTGATGAGACTACACAAGTTTGGCAGAACATATCGGACGAGCTCCGCATTGCCGATTCGACGGGATACTTGTGGGGACCATCCATTCGTTGTGTTCGATTCTACACCGATCCACAGAAACATTCCGAGTATCTCTTAGCCGGAACAAGTACCGGTATATTCTCGGCACCATGGAAGGGAAAGAAAGATGGTGCTTGGGAGCTTTTATCATCCGGCGCAGTGGGTACTGTTATTGTTGAAGATCTGGACATTCGAGCTGCAGATGGCCGCGTCCTCGTCGGAACACATGGGGCCGGTGTTTATGAATCGAGTCAAGGGGATGATACAAACGGTATTGACACGTCGACAACTGCATTCTTTGATCTACTTCAAAACTTTCCGAACCCTGTTCGTACAGGAACGATTGTCCGTTACCGATTGGACTCGGGATCGAGTGTGCGACTGGAACTCTTTGACGCGATGGGCAAGAGTGTGCAAATTCTGGTTGACGACAACCAGGAAGCCGGATGGCATCAAGTGGAAATTGGTTCGGAGTTGTTGAAGAGAGTGAGTGATGGCATTTACTTTTATCGCTTGATTGCCGGAGGTCATCGGCAAAGTCGCATTCTCAGTCTTTCTCGATAAGTGCTATGAGAATTCTTCGAGAACACTGTGTTGGCATGTGTATCGATGTGCAGGAGAGGCTCTTTCCGCATATTAGCGGACACGATCGTATTGAGTCGGGGATTATCAAACTCGTGAACGGCTTGAGTTTGTTTGAGGTTCCACTTCTTTTGAGCGAACAATATCCCAAAGGCTTAGGACCTACTATCCTTGCCTTGCGCGAACTCTGCGAGGGCGAGGCTTTGGTGAAATCCAGTTTCTCGTGCGCCGACGACGATAGGATTCTTAGCAGAATTCGCCAAACACAGAGAACGACGCTCATTGTGTTTGGAGTGGAATCTCATGTGTGCGTGTTGCAATCTGTGCTCGATTTTAAGGAACTTGGGTTTAGCGTTGTGGTTGTGGTGGACTGCATTGGAAGTCGATCGGATTCTGACCATGATATTGCCGTTGAGCGCATGCGCAAATCCGGCGCGATCTTAACAAGCTGTGAGTCCCTGCTGTTTGAACTGTGTCGGACCAGCGCATCGACGGAATTCAAGCAGCTTTCCGCTCTTGTAAAATATTAATGCGTAGGCTGCAAGGCAGCCTACGCATCCATACACAGGCGAACGTTGTGGCTTAGAGTACTCCGGAGCTCAACGAACTATTTTTTACTGGGGATCTCCAAAGCCACGATGGCTGTTTGGTCCTTTGCTTTGATTTTCAGCAGAACCACATCTCCCGGCTTTTTCGAGTCGATTATCTCCTTGAGTTGTGTTGTTGATGTCACCGGTTTGCGATCGACACTTACAATAATCTGCTGTTGACGTAGCCCTTGGTCGTTGGCCTCACTGTAATTAGCAACTTTCGTTACGACCACACCATTGGTCACGTCGTTATCCTGCTTCACTTTTTCTGTGAGAGGCGCAACACTGAAGCCGAGTTTGTCCAGATTGACGGGCTCATTACTATCCATTTCTTTGTCACCTTTCGTCGGCTCGTCGTTTGAGGCGATGTCCTTCGAATCACGTGCTTCCAAGGTGACATCTCGCATCATAGTCTTTCCATCTCGGAAAACCTTCAAGTGGACTTTCTCGCCTGGTTTGCGAACGATAACCAACGACTGCAGCTGATTTGAGGAGTTGAGCTTGACACCGTCTAGTTCGAGGAGGACGTCCTCAGACTGCAAGCCGGCTTTTGCCGCGGGAGAGTCCTTTAGCACACTCTCAACGAGTACACCTTCCGGTTTGTCCATCTTGAGACCTCTGGCCGTTTTTTCATCGAGCGTCTGGATCGTTACGCCGATGTAGGCACGGTTCACTTTTCCGTTGTTGATCAAGTCCATGGCAACCGCTTTGACGATATCCACCGGGATTGCAAATCCATAGCCTTGATAGTACCCTGTACGCGTTGCAATGGCTGAGTTGATACCAATGAGGGAGCCATTGAGAGTAAACAAACCTCCACCACTGTTTCCGGGGTTAATGGCTGCATCGGTTTGAATGAAGTTCTCGACTGCAAATTTATCGTTGTTGAGACCGAGGCCGCCTCGACCCAATGCACTCACAATACCTTGGGTAACTGTTGAGCGTAATCCGAGAGGGCTGCCAACAGCGATCACCCATTCGCCAATCTGGATATCGTTTTGCGATCCCAGATAAGCAACCGGTAAGTCTGTTGCATCAACCTTAATAACAGCAAGGTCAGTCATTGGGTCGCGGCCTACAAGGGTGGCCTTGTACTCACGTTTATCATTGAGCGTAACCCGAATGCCATCGCTTTTAGCATCTTCCACCACGTGGTTGTTCGTGACGATATAACCGTCGGATGTGATGATCACTCCGGAACCACTTCCTTTACCTCGCTCGACGCTGCCATCATTGTCACCGTCGTCGCTACCATCCGGACTGGGCATGTTACGTGGGTCGCCAAAGAAACGGAAGAACTGTTGCATTTGGTTGTTAGGGCTGACTTTCTTTTCCGTGGTGACTTCGATATATACCACTGTTGGCGACACCGCCTTGCTTGAGGCAACGAAGGCATCGTTCAGCATTTTGACATTTTCACCCAAGCTAATGGGGGCCGTTTTAGCACCAATATCTTTCACACCTCCGGCAAACATCTTGCTGATCGAGTTTCCGGAAAAAGCAGTCACCAAGAATACACCGGCAATGACACCAATGCCAACAAGTGATGCAGCGATAAGTGCCGACTTGCGATTCATACGAACTCCTCTATCTAATGATTTGTTTGACATGCGTATTTGCTTCTAAAAACGAAGCGAAAATAAAAATGTTGTCTGCTAATTGTTAAGAATTGTCAAGCGCTATGGAGTAAAAAAAGAAGGCCGGCTGTTGATCAGCCGGCCTTCAGGGTAGTGCGAATATTCGCGCGAATCTTACTTCACGATTTGCATGTGCTGGGTGTATGAATTACCGCCGGCCATGAGACGAATCAAGTAGGATCCGCTTGCAAGCTCGTTCGGAACGAAGTTGAGTGTGTAGTATCCACCCTTCATGTATTCGTTCACCAAAGTGGCAACGATTTCTCCATTGGAGTTCACTACATCAAGACGGGTTGGGCAATCGTAACCAACGCCGAAGTTGATTTGTGTTCCTGAAGAACTCACCGGATTCGGCGTCACATTCTTGAGTTGGAATTGACCCAAACCAATGGTGACGTGATCCAATGTGTATGCACAAACTGCTTCCGTCGTAATGTTGGTCGTTGAGCCACCAACCACAGCGCAGGTGAGGTTCGCCCAGTTGTTGTCACTATAACACATAGCTGGACTAATCACAACGTTGGTACCCTTCGATTGGAAGTTTGGATCTAACGTTACGTCGATCAACATTTGGAATTGAAGGGTAACGAGAGTGCCTGTGCCACCAAGTGTGTTAGCGCCCGTACTGTTAAGCATGAAATCGATTGTGGTTGAGTCACCCATGATCGTCGGGGTAGCAACAACTTTCCAACCGGAAGCAGCAGGTCCGCTTAATGTGGCCATGGCCTTTGTCATGTCGTTCGGATCCATGCGCAAACCAAGGTACTTGGTGAAGAACGTCATCTTGAACGACATCGAACGGACACCGGCTCCGGCGATATCGGTGTTCAAGGTGATAGGGAAGTCGAAGTAGCGTGTATTGCCATCTGTTGCGATGCTCTGATTCATCGTTGCAGGACCTTGCAAGACAGACGGGAACTGCAAGCCGGTTACGCTGAAATCAGTTGATACGGTTACCGGACCTGGTTGAGCATTCACCACGAAGGTGTAGGTATGTTGACCTGGTGTTGATGGCTTGAACCACATTCTTACCGTGGTTGTTGCGCCACAAGCAAGGGTATCTTTCAAGTCAGCCGGAACGACGATATCGGTCGGGTTGTTCTTCACGCTAAAGCTGCCCATATACATCGGTAGATTTCCAGCGGCACTGCTACCCGTGTTGTTGATCACAACATCAATTGCAATTGAGTCACCAACGCAAACCGACACCGGAGGAATGGTAACGGTGTACTTGAGTGTGCCACCGACAGCAATACCGTTCCACGTTGATGTTGCTTCTGACAAAGCGTCCGACGACGTTGTTGCCGTACTGCTATTATTGCCAGCGATCGTTGGAGCATAATATGCATTGAAGCCCTTGGACGAAACACCCGGTTGCAGGGTGATGGGCAGATTGAGTGATGCGCGATCGAATGCCATAGCTTGGCTTCCGAAGATGCCACTGCTGTACTGATCTGAAATTCCACCACTTGCGTCTTGGAGATCGTTTACGGTAAGAACATCGTAGTATGGCCAATCAGTTGGACCCAAGTTTGTAATAGCGAATGTTTGTGGTGTTGCTTGGTTGCCTAAGGAAACGGAACCAAAGTCCACATTATCGATCTTCACCTTCGGTACGACACCTACGCCGATAGCATTAAAGTATGCTGTATCGTTAGAAGCACTGATAAATTGAATGGTCAAATTATCATTTGCCGGCTGCGTTGGATTGTACTTGATTTCCATGGAATCTGCAGCACCCGGTTGGATGTCCAATCCGTTGTAGCGATTTAATGAAGGAATGACGAATGACGCTTGATTACCGCTGGAAATAGTTGCCGAAGCAATTGTCACAACAGCAGAACCGGTGTTACGGACAATCACGTATGCCTTAGTATTAGCGCTCTTATCAAGCGTATAGGGGCCAGCATACACCGGATCGTTCACACCGGAGGCGGTACGATCGATGCGGCAACGCCCAAAGTCAACACTCATAGAAGCAAGACCCGGTTTCTTACCATTACCCTTGATATAGCAAATACTGTCGATGGTACCGGCATCACTCGAGAAGGTGATCTTAGCCTCAAAGTGTCCTTCAACTTGAGGTGAGAATATCACATTATACTGGTTAATGTCTGTACCACTAGCCAGAGCTCCAAGCTTAAATGCCGTGCTTGGGACATCGATTGTTGTAAAGGTACCGGAGGGGTTCGTGGTAACGTCCACGATTCCGGAGTTGCCGCTTACGTTGAGTGTCACATCACCAAGATTTGAAACTTGGAACGGTTTCGATGGGTGATCACCAACCACTACATCACCGAAATCGATGTCGCTCACATTGATGATCGGAGTTCCCGTTGAAGCTTCAACGCGGGTGCGATAACGGAAGTAACAAGTATCGACGCCAACGCCGATCGAATCCCATACGAAGTTCGAATTATTTGCGACATACTGTACGGTAAACTTCTGACGAGCTCCAGCGGCAAGCATGAACGGCAAGTTGACCGGAGGAGTGATCGAAAACACGGTCGCGCCACCTTGGAGGAACTCCAAGCGTGTAACGTTTGCATCGGAGCTACCGTTGTTCACAACTTCAAAGTCATGAGTCATTACCGTACCCGGCTTGATCGGACCACCTGAAGCATAGTTGTAATATGTAGGTGCAATGGTTACTGACGTTGCCTTATAGAAGAATTCTGCGCAGGTTTGATTTCCGGCGCGATCAGTAAACAGAACCAATGCGTGAGCATCTTGATCCGGATCGTCAACCGTGAGTTTCCATTTAACTGTCTTGGCGGTCACAGCACCGGCTTCAAACGGTTGATAATCCAAGGTATAG